>CAIZEI010000026.1 GCA_903931945.1 uncultured Hyphomicrobiales bacterium
CGCGCAGCTGCTGACGCGCCTGTCATGAACTTCACGAATTCGCCTGCCGCCGCAGCATTGGCTGAGGCGCCCGTGACCCCCGCATCGTAATTGGTGTAGCGCTGGATCGACGTCGGAACGAGGCCGGCCAGCACGCAGCCCGGCGCCTCGGATTCACTGGCGTTGAAAAGGCCTATTTCAAGCTCGCCTTTGGCGACGGCCTCCTTGCCCGGCCCCAGACTCATTTTCTTGCCCTTGGCGACAACGGCGTCCCAGACGCCAAGTCCTTCAAGAATCGCTTTGGTCTTTTCACCGCTGCCGTTGGGCGTCGCCGGATCCGTATAGGCGATGGATTTGGCTGCAAGCAGGGTTGCTTTCAGCGCTTCAGGACTGGAGACATCGGGGAATTTGGAGCCTTCCTTCACAGCCACGCCAATGCCGCCGCGAACGATCTTCGCATGGGAGGCGGCGGCGATCGCGCCGGTTTTGACAAGATCGTTGACCGGACCATCCGCCACCACAATCACATCATAGGCGGCGCCCGACAATGTCTTTTCAAGCTCGGCGGGGTTGGTGAATGTGAAAGAGACATGACTGCCGCTCGATTTCTCAAAGTCCTCCGCAATCCGGGCAATCGGCTTTTGCAGGCCGCCCACGGTCAGCACTTTCAGATCGGCGGCGGCGGCGGCGCCCGCACAGACCGCCAGAATGGATGCAATCGCCCACGATCCCTTGCGCATATCTCTCTCCCCTGACTGTGTTTATTTGAGATTGAACAGTTTCATCGCATTCGTGCGACCGATTTTAATCCGGTCTGTTTCGGCGATTTCAGCGCCGTCGAACCAGTCCGTCCCCGGCTGCGTCTCCTCATAGGGATAATCCACCGAAAACAGGATGCGGTCCGCGCCGATTTCCAGCATGGCGTTCAGCAATGTTTGCGTGCGGAAATGACCCGAGGTCGTCAGCCACACATTCTCGCGCAGATATTGCGATAGCGGCTTTTTCGCCGGGCAGTCGGGACGGTATTTGAGCCGATGTTCAAGTCGCCAGATGTCATAGGGAATGCGCTCGCCCAGATGGCCCAGAATCAGTTGCAGGCGGGGATGGTCGTCAAACAGACCGCCGCTCAGCAGTCGCAACGCGTGAAGCGCTGTCTCCTCTGCAAAACTCCAGGCCGAGCCGACCAGCCAGGGGACGCCCGTGTACCGATCGCTTGGCAGGGGATCGCGGGGATGCAGATAGAAAGGCACGCCAAGTTTTTCCACCTCGGCCCAGAAGGGTCGAAACATCGGCGCATCGTAATAGAGCCCGGACTTGCCATCCGGCCCATTGGAAAAGCCGTTGACGAGCGCGCCCTTGAACCCGAAGTCTTTCACACAGCGCTGCAGCTCGCGCGCGGCGGCGTCCGGGTCCTGCAAGGGGAGCGCTGCAAAGCCCTGAAAGCGGTTCGGGCGGCGGCGCACCTGTTCGGCCAGCGCATCATTGGCGCGGCGGGCGATGGAAACAGCTTGCACGACGTTATCGACGCCCTGCACTGCAGGCGCGTTCAGCGACACAATCGCCAGTTCAACGCCGCCCCGATCCATTTCCTCGAGACGCTGATTTTCAAAGTCGAGCAGCTTGGCGTTGAGCCCATCCCAATAGGCTGACGCGACGCGGTTTTTGACGCCATTGGTTTCCGGTATGGCGAAATGTTCTTCAATGGCGATCTTGCCCTTCAATGCGCTTTCCTCCGAAGATGCAGGTCGCATGGTCGCCGGCGCCAGCCCCACTGTCAATGCCAACGCGCCAGTGCAACAGGGCTCGTGCGCGCGACCGAATATTTCAACGCCGGCCTCGCGGGATTTGTATGGCGGGATCTTGATCCAAAACTTCGTGACACATTTCCGAAATCCTGCTTAGACTCCAATAAATTGGCAGGAGGGGTCGCCATGATCAAGGTTCAGGATATTGTCTATTGCGCTTTTGGCGCCCCCGATCTTGATAGGATGGCTGAATTCCTCACCGATTTTGGCATGGTCGAGAACGGGCGGACAGGGCAAACGCTGTACATGCGCGGCGCCGGCGCCTATCCCTATATCAACGTCATCGAAATGGGGCCGGCAGGCTTTCGCTCGGTCGGAATGCTGGCGGGGTCGGAGGCTGATCTCCACGCCGCTGCGAAGCTGCCGGGCGCTTCGTCTGTCGAGACCATTGATGCGCCGGGCGGCGGCAAACGCGTATGCCTCCAGGGCCCTGACAACTACCGTTTCGATCTCGTCCACGGCATGGAGCGTGTGGCGGAATTGCCGGTGCGCGACCCCCTCACAGTGAATTTCGCCTGGCGCAAACAGCGCATCAAGGATTTGCAACGCCCGGCGTTCGAGCCCGCGCAAATCGCCAGGCTTGGCCATTGCGTGCTGAAATTCAGCGATGGCGACGGCGCTGCGAACTGGTTGCGGGAAACGCTGGGCATGTTGCCGACTGACCGGCTGCACGAACCTGGCAACCCCAAACAAACGCTCGGAACATTCATGCGCTGCGACCGCGGCTCCGATCCCGCAGACCATCACACACTCTTTGCGCTTCAGGCGCATCCCGGCGATGTCGATATGCACCATTCCGCCTACGAGGTGCAGGACCCCGACGCGGTTCACATCGGCAATCAATGGCTCGCCTCGAAGGGCTATGTGGCGGAATGGGGCGTTGGACGCCACCTGCTCGGCAGTCAGGTGTTTGACTACTGGCGCAGCCCGTTCGGCCATATATTCGAGCATTACGCCGATGGCGATTTACTGACGTCGGACGTTCCGCCCGGCGACTACCCGGCAATTCAGGAAAATCTCGCGCAATGGGGGCCCGAACTCGCGCCGACCTTCTTCCAGTCGGTGCGGCTGCAGGCGTGAGCGCGCGCTGGAGCGGCTGGCCCGGCAATCATTGACGCCCGTAGGTCGGCGACCGATTTTGCGAGGCGGGAAAGTCGCGCGTGATGGTTTCAAGCCTCCGGACTGAAGACGCAGCACGCTGACGCGGCAGCCTTGCCTCGCCCTGCGGTCACGCCCATGGCCGCTCAACGCGTGTTCTGTTCAATCCCGCCGATGATCTCCGTCAGCCTGTCCGCAATGGGTTTGGGAGTCGAGGTAATCTCGTCCACGATGCGCTGCAACTCAGCGCCCTCAACGGGCAGAACTTCGAACCCGCCCGCCGCTGCTGCGTCGAGAAACGCCTTGTCCTTCGTCATGCGGTCAAAAGCGTCGCGCAGGGCTGCAACGCGCTCGGCCGGCACGCCTGGAGCCACGAACAGGGGTCGCCCGATGGAGCCGGACGCCGAAAGAAGTTTCAGCACCGCGCGATCCCCGTCGTTTGTCGCGAGATCCATCAGCAATGGAACGTCAGGCAGATCAGGCGCCTTGGACAGACCGATCTGCACGAGGATGTTCAGCTTGTGGTCGCGCAGCCAGTCGCTGTGCGTCGCCTTCCATGCGCCCCAGGCGTTGGAGCCGCGCCCCATCACCTCGCCTTTTTCCATGGCAAGGCTGATGTCATTGCCGCCGGGATAGCCCGCGACAATTTTGAACTTCGTGCCGAGCAGCGCATTCATCGCCTTTGGATATTGCGAAGATGTGCTGCCGCCGGTGGCGCCCATCGGCACTTCGCGCAATTTGGCGTCCTCGATGGTTTTGACGCCGCTGGTGTACCAGGTGACGGTGGTGTTGTTCTCGGCGATGGGGCTGCCGATATACTGGAAACGGTTGACATCAATCGTCAGGGTTTTGTCGCCCATCGCCTGCTCCACCGCGAGCGATTGATCGGCTGTCGCGATGACCGTGCCATCCTTCGGCCCGATACTGTAGACGAAACCCGCCGCCACGCGGCTGCCGCCGCCGGGCATGTTGCGGATGACGATGCGCGGTTTGCCCGGAATGAATTCGCCGAGGAATCGCCCGACCAGCCGCGCATAGAGATCGTAGGTGCCGCCCGGCGTATAGCCGATGACCAGATCGATGCTCTTGCCGCGATAAAAATCCTCAACCGGATCAGCGCTCGCAGCGCGCGGGGCGGCAAGGCAGCAGACAAGCGCCGAAACGCTGGCGATCCCGATTGCATTCATTTGTATATGGCCTGTGTGAGACATCGCAGGCTTTTGGCAGGGGCGCGGGCCAGCGTCAAATGAGGGGGATTGGGAACAAGTGCGTTGTGCCGGATTTGAGGCGCATCACGAACAGGTGCGGGCGTGGGCTTCAGTATTTGTGGGGCGGTTCAATGCAATTTTGGAACTCCTGATTGCAGAGCCTCGGATCACGTCGCAGTCAGGATATCGGACTCGGATTGGTCAATCGTGCCAATGGTACGTGCTGCCATTGGACAAGCGGCCCATTATCAATGCTTTGCCGAGTGCCAATATCATGCAGCCTCCGCTAGCTTGCGTAACGTCGCATTGGGTACTTCTGCATCGATAACGCTCGCCGCTTGGGAGAGTAGTCCCAGCCACGGACCAAACTCTGCTTTCTTGCGGATAACTACGATGCGAGCTGGAGCATTTTCGAGGCGGGATATGTCATGGAATTTTGCGGCCGCATTCACGACGGATGCATGAAATTTTGTCACCGGCTCAAATATGGATTTTTGCGAGAAAGACGGAACCGTTACCAAAGCGGCGACTGGCCATTTTGTTTCAGACGAACCAATTATCTCGGCGTGTTTTACCACATCTTGTCGCGGGAACACTGTAATAAGGCGCTCGTAAAGCGCATCGCCTTCATCAACAGATTTACGCTCCGCGAGTTTGTAGGCAGATAGAGTAGCAGCCTCTTGCGAGCAATTTGCGATTGTAACAACTGCTCCTGGAAGTTGATCGCGTGACGCCTCAATGACAAAAAATGCTTGGTTATCGAAGCGTACTCCTGCGTTATCGGCTATCGACTTGCCATGCCGCGCATAAATGAGCGTTGCTCCCATGAGATCTGCCTCGTGGTAGCCGAATCCAGAGTCAGAAACAAAATATCTATCTTCCGCGCCTTCAACTCGCACAACGACATTGGCGCCGCTCGGATAGAGAAGCGGCAGCCTGATGACTGAATTGCCAACGCCATGCTCCGCGTGTACGAGTTGCTGCGCAATCCCGCCTATCATACGCTTGAAGCTATTGTCGGAATCCTTCAACATCACCATCTCATATGATTACAGGTTGCCACGGCGGAACCTCAATGCATTGGATATTATCAATTCTAAACTCCCTTCCAACTACTGCAAGGAACTCTCGATAGTTTGGAGGGTCGGGATCCAGCGGAACCGCCAAAGGCAACTGACCGCGCCTGACCGACTTCTCACACTCGCTCCAATTCAAGTCAAAAGGATGATGGTGCGAGGTTAGTATTTCTTTAAACCTCAAATGGGTCGGCCCGATTCCCTTGTTGTTGTGCCCATTGAATGGTCGCCATTCCAACCGACAGATCGCGCCGCCTTTATCCGTATGGGGCAGATGCTCAAGCTGCATTACGACATGCCTATCCGGTTGCCGAAGCATCGCCTTTGCCTGGAGCCTGAATCCCTCAAGTGTCACACCGTCGACATCAAGCGGGCAGGAGAATCCCAGCCATATTGAATCTTGG
This sequence comes from uncultured Hyphomicrobiales bacterium, assembly GCA_903931945.1. Lineage (GTDB taxonomy): Bacteria > Pseudomonadota > Alphaproteobacteria > Rhizobiales > Beijerinckiaceae > Terripilifer. The sequence goes on from CAIZEI010000026.1 coordinate 5,571, forward strand.
ATATACCAGTTCGGCACAGCCGCGATGGTTTTACTGAATCGGTAGAATTCCCCAACTTCGATCGCCATTCGCTGCCAACGCTCTTCGCTGGTGGTCAGTCAACCCCCATTTCGATTTGAAAGCAACCCCACGCGGCAGCTGCATCAGAGGACGGTTCCGGCGGTTCTGCCCTCCTGACCCCCAGCCCTAAACCTCCGCCCATCCCGCCGGGGGCTCCTTGCCCGGATGCAACTGTCCGCAGGCCTTGCAGGTTCGCGCCGTCTCGTCTGCATAAAACGCGGTGTAAAGCGGCGGCAGGTCCTTGACGATATCATTGAGCTCCACCTCGACGCGATGCACGAGGCCGCCGCAGCCAAAGCAATACCATTCAAAGCCGTCGATATCGCCTTTGCGGCGCGTTCCTTCGACAACCAGACCCACCGAGCCCGGCACGGGCCGTTGCGGCGAATGGCGCGCATGGGGCCGCAACAGAAACACCTCGCCCTCGCGCACCGGAACGTTGTAAATCTTGCCGCCCTCGGCGATTTTCAGCAGCATATCGCCCTTCAACTGGTAGAAGAATTCCTCAACGGGATCATCGTGAAAATCGACGCGGCTGTTGGGGCCTCCGACGATCATCACGACCATGCCGGTCTTGTGATCGAACAATTGCTTGTTGCTGACCGGCGGCTTGAGGAATTGCTGATTTTCGGCAATCCAGCGCTGGAAATGGAACGGTTTGAAACGGGGATGCGCAGTCATGGGCGTTACTCCGCTGCAGCCTGCGCCGGATTGCGCGCGGGCAATGTGAGACCACAGGTTTCAAAGGCGGCCTTGACCGCCGCTTTTTCCGCCGTCGTCAATTCCAGCAGCGGACGCCGCACCGGCCCGCCCACCTGGCCAAGCAGTTCCTGCCAGTATTTCTGATGCGCATAGGGCTTGTCCGCAGGCTTCGTTTTACGGATCGCCTCGCGCACCGGATTGAGACTGTCGCGCACGCGCCGCGCCTCCGCAATATGTCCGGCAAGGGCGAGATCGGTATATTCGCGCATCCGCAGATCGCAGGCCGTCTGCAATGTGTAGGGCGGGGACGAGCACAGATACAATTGCCAGCCGAGTTCGACGATGTTGTCGAACCACTCATCTTCGGACGCCGTCGAGACAATGATCCTGTCGCCGGCCAGCCGCGTCAGCCTTGCATACATGTCGCGTGGCACCGAATATTTGATGGCGACCACATTGGGAATATTGGCAAGCTCGGCGCAGAGTTCCGGGCTCATCAGATAGCCGTTGTCAGGATGGCTCCACAAAGCGATGCCAATATCAACCTGCGCGGCGATGTGACGGTAATATTCAAGCACACATTGATCATGCGCGGCATGGAAATGCAGCGTCGGCGCATGAACGACAATGTAATCGCCGCCAATCGCTTGCGCGTGGCGCGCCAGATCGATCACAACGTCGATGTTTTGATCTGACGCCGACATGATCGTCTGCGCCTGGCGTTTTGCGCCGCTGCGCCTGGCTTCCTCGACGGCGATTTCCATCACCCGTTTGCGCTCGGGCAAAGACATCGAAAAAAATTCGCCCTGTTTGCCGGCAATGAACAGTCCATCGATTTTGAGATCGTCGATCCAATGGCGAAGATTGCTGCGAAGCCCGGTCTCGTCGATTGTCAGATCGCCCGGATGAAACGGCGTTGCGGCCGCCGCCCAGATTCCCTTCATCGTTTGGCGCGAATAGTCCTTGGCGTCCGATTTCCGGTATTGCATGGCGTTGTCTCCGCATGCGCCAGAGCATTTTCCGATCCGATAGGATCGAAAAATGTCTCCGGGGTCACAATTTTACGCGTTTTCTGTACGCGAACCGGCATCCACTTCGCTGGAAAACGCTCATGCGCCACTATGAGACGCTCAATCCGCCTGTCAATCAGATCCGCAGCGAACAAAAAACCCGCCTGAGAAGGCGGGTTTTTCGACAATCCGGCAAATCGCATCAGGCGGCGGCGGCGACCGGCGCAGCAGGCAACGCAGCCTTGGCCTTTTCAACAATCGCCTTGAACGTCGCCGGCTCGTGGATGGCGAGCTCGGACAAAACCTTGCGGTCGATTTCGATGCCCGATTTGTTGAGCCCGTCGATGAAGCGGCTATAGGTCAGGCCGAATTCCCGCACGGCGGCGTTCAGGCGCTGAATCCAGAGAGCGCGGATCGTGCGCTTCCTGTTTTTGCGGTCGCGATACGAATACTGCATCGCCTTGTCGACAGCGGCCTTGGCGGCGCGAATAGTGTTCTTGCGGCGGCCACGGAAGCCCTTGGCGGCGTCATAAACTTTCTTGTGTTTGGCGTGAGCGGTGACACCGCGTTTAACACGAGCCATGATTGATCTCCTGGAACTGGAATGAGAAAAACGAAGCTGGATCAGCTGTTGGGGAGGAAGTATTTCTTGATATTGTCCCCATCCGTCTTGAACAGCGTGCTTGTGCCGCGCAAGTTCCGAATCTGCTTGTTGGTCCGTTTGATCATGCCGTGGCGTTTGCCGCTCTGGGCGTAAACCACTTTGCCTGTTCCAGTCACTTTAAAGCGCTTTTTAGCGCCCGATTTGGTCTTCAGCTTGGGCATTTGGCTCTCCATGGGGCTTACGCCCGCAGTTTGGGTCAGCCGGTCCCGCGCCCTGAAGGGGGAGACCGGTTCGCATCGGTGTGAGCGAAATTGACCGCCACGGCAGCCCTTCGGCCGGGCGGTCAAGGACGCGGCTTATACGGGAGCCCCGGCGTGTTGGCAAGTCGGCCGCGCCGGAGTGCAGGGCACCGAACTCAAGTTAACGGGCCTTAACGGATTGCGTTTTGCGTGATTCCATGGAGCGGTTTGATTCGGGGAGCCGCCGCCATGAGCCTTGCCTTTGATGTTTTCGTTGAAAAACCG
>CAIZEI010000027.1 GCA_903931945.1 uncultured Hyphomicrobiales bacterium
AGACGCGCCTTGCAGATTTTCGACATGGCTTCGAGCGCGGGCTTCAGATATTTGCGCGGGTCGAACTCGCCGGGGTGCTCGGTCAGGATTTTACGAATTTGACCGGTGATCGCCATGCGATTGTCGGTATCGATATTGATCTTGCGCACGCCGTGCTTGATGCCGCGCTGGATTTCTTCAACCGGCACGCCCCAGGTCGGCTTCATCTTGCCGCCGAACCGATTGATGATGTCCTGCAATTCCTGTGGCACGGATGACGACCCATGCATGACAAGATGCACGTTTGGCATCTTTTTGTGAATTTCCTCAATTACATTCATCGCCAGCACCGCGCCGTCCGGTTTGCGAGAGAATTTGTAGGCGCCATGCGAGGTTCCCATTGCGACCGCCAATGCATCGACCTTCGTCGCCTTGACGAATTTCACGGCCTCGTCCGGATCGGTGAGTAGCTGGTCATGGCTCAGCTTGCCTTCCGCGCCGTGGCCATCTTCCTTGTCGCCCATGCCGGTCTCGAGCGAACCCAGAACACCGAGTTCTCCCTCGACCGAAACGCCGCCCATATGCGCAATATCGGCAACGCGCCTGGTGACGTCAACGTTATAAGCATAATCGGCGGGCGTCGCTCCATCCGCTTTCAGCGAGCCGTCCATCATCACCGATGTGAAGCCCGACTGGATGGCGGTCATGCAGGTGGCCTCGACATTGCCATGGTCCAGATGCACGCAAATCGGAATATGCGGATACATTTCGGTCAAGGCATCCATCATATGCTTCAGCATGATGTCGTTGGCGTAGGCGCGCGCGCCGCGTGACGCCTGAATGATAACAGGCGCGTCGAGCTTGTTGCAGGCCTCGCCGATCGCCAGCGCCTGTTCCATATTGTTGATATTGAAAGCTGGCACGCCATAGCCCTGTTCGGCGGCGTGATCGAGAAGCTGACGCATTGTAATCCGGGCCATGATGTCCTCCTGAAGCGGGCCGTGTATGCCCGATCGAGCCTGATTTTTCGTTAAACCCTCAACGCATCGACGCCTGGCAGGGCCTTGCCTTCGAGCCATTCAAGGAAAGCGCCGCCTGCGGTCGAAATATACGTGAATCGCTCGCCGACGCCAGCCTGATTCAATGCGGACACGGTGTCGCCTCCGCCCGCCACAGTCAGCAATTTGCCAGCGTCCGTCAGCCTGGCGGCGGCGCGCGCAACTGCGTTGGTGCCCGCGTCAAAGGGCGGATACTCGAAGGCGCCAAAGGGACCGTTCCAGACCAGCGTTTTGATTTCGTCGAGCAGCTTTTCCACCGCAGCCGTCGATGCCGGCCCAATATCAAGGATCATTTCGTCCGCTTCGATATCGTCAAGTCCGGTGATGCGGTGGGCGGCTCCCGCTTTGAATTCCTTGGCGACGATTGCGTCGACCGGCAGCACGATCCGACACTTTGCGGCTGCGGCATTCTCTACGATTGCCTGTGCAGCGCCCAGAAGGTCCTTCTCGCAGAGCGATTTACCGACGTTTTTGCCCTGTGCGGCAAGAAACGTATTGGCCATGCCGCCGCCGATAATCAGATAATCGACTTTTTTTGTCAGATTGCCGAGAAGTTCGAGTTTCGAGGATACTTTTGCGCCGCCGACGATGGCCGCCACCGGTCGTTCGGGATTTTCGAGCGCCGCCGACAATGCCTCCAGCTCGGCCTGCATTCCCCGACCGGCGTAGGCGGGCAAAAGATGCGCAACGCCTTCGGTCGAGGCATGGGCGCGATGCGCGGCCGAGAAGGCGTCGTTGACATAGAAGTCGCCAAGTTTTGCCAGTTCGCCTGCAAAAGTCGGGTCGTTCTTTTCCTCGCCCTTGTGGAAACGGGTATTTTCGAGCAGCAGCACATCGCCGTTTTTCATGGCTGCGACAGCTTGCGCCGCCAACGGGCCGATGCAATCGCTGGCAAAAGCGACAGGCGTTCCCAAATGCGTGGACAGGGCGACGGCCAGTCCGCTAAGCGAATTCTCCTTGTCCGGTCCGCCCTTCGGACGTCCGAAATGCGACAGAACGATCGTTTTGGCGCCCATCGTCATGAGCTCGCGCAGGGTCGGCAGGGCGCGATCGATGCGCGTCGTGTCAGAAATACGGCCGTTCTCCATCGGCACGTTGAGATCAAGGCGCAGCAGCACGCGTTTGCCAGCTGCCGGAAGGACGTTGAGCGTTTTGAAAGACATGTCTCAGACCTGATCGATAAGGTGGGAGGAAGGGCTATAGCTGATCTTCCAGTCAGTAAAAGACCCCAGAATGCCGCATCGTACGCAACGCTGGCCAATCGTGACCCATTGCACGTCCGGACCTTTTCCTTTTTCGAGAGAAAATCCGGCGCCAGCGTTGAAAATATCGCCCGCGCAGCCATGACATATCAGCTTTGCTGGCTCCGCCTCGCCCCAGTAGTCGCCGCTGTCGCAGATAAAATGCGAGGTCTTGCATTGGGCGCAATCGCGCCGCGCGCAACCTTCCTCGTCGTCGCCGGTCAACCGGAACCGGTTCGATCCGCAAGTGCATGTCGCGGCGCGATATTGATTGATCGGGATAGTCCCCTCCTCCCGCGCGAGGTCTTTGAGGAAGGGGAAGATGTCGGCGGCGTCGGGGCTTTTCCAGAAGTCGCCGGATTTATCGATGGGCATGTCAGCGCTTCAGGAAATTCATGGCGAAGATGAGAATGCCCGAACCCAGCGCCCAGGTGGTGAAGACAACGCCATGCAAAGTCCAGGTGGTGGGGAGGGCCGCGATGCGGGCGTCGAGGCCTGAGATGCGGCCCTTCATTTCAGCCACATCAAGCTGTAACTTTACAAGGTCGGCTTGTCTGGCGCCGGTAAGGGACAATTCCGTGACTCTTATCTCGACATTGTGAAGATCGGCCTGCTTGGCGTTGGTCAGCGCTATTTCGCTCACAGCTCTCTCAAACCGCGCAAGGCTAGCTTCGACTCGGTCGAATTTTTCTTCGAATAGAGTTACGCGCTGGTCGAGCATGGGATCTTCCGGTGGGCCGCCGCTGCCATCAGTTCCGCCCCCCGCCCCGGGTCGCATAGGGACTACATCGCCAGCCATCGGCTACACCGACTCTGCCGAATGTTGGTTCGCCAGAACCCGAATATTGTGCCGTTCAACGAACCCGCGACGGGCGCAAGTCAACGTGCAATGAGCGAGCCCACTTTTGGCTGTGGCGGGAAGCTCATCTATTGGATCGAGCATTTGCATACGCAAGGGACGTTCTATATCCAAAAGGAATTTACTCGTCCCGCAACGAAGGCAGCGCAAATCGGGCAGAGCCTTGTCCACGAGCCCTTTAAGCTCCTTAAAGACCGGTTCTGCCTGCTCCATGCTGCTTTCCTTTCATCGCTATCCTATCAAATCAGCTTCGCCATGGCGACCGCCGTATCGCTCATGCGGCTCGAAAAGCCCCATTCATTGTCGTACCATGACAGGATGCGCACGAAGGTGCCGTCGATGACCTTGGTCTGGTCCATGTGGAACACCGAGGAATGGCTGTCGTGGTTGAAGTCGATCGAGACATTGGGTTGCTCGGTATAGCCCAGAATCCCCTTCAAGTCCTGGCTCGCGGCGCGCTTGATGGCGGCGTTGATCTCATCCTTCGTTGTCTTGCGCTTGGCGGTGAACGTGAGATCCACGACCGACACATTCGGCGTCGGCACCCGGATCGCCGCGCCATCAAGCTTGCCATTGAGTTCGGGCAGCACAAGGCCAACAGCCTTGGCGGCGCCTGTCGAGGTCGGGATCATGGATAGCGCCGCAGCGCGACCGCGATAGAGATCCTTGTGCATGGTGTCGAGCGTCGGCTGATCGCCGGTGTAGGAATGAATCGTCGTCATGAAACCATGTTCGATGCCAATCGTATCGTTCAACACTTTTGCGACGGGCGACAGGCAGTTCGTTGTGCAGGACGCGTTAGAGACAATGAGATGCTCTTTCGTCAGCCTGTCGTGGTTGACGCCGTAGACGACCGTCAGATCGGCATCGTCGCAGGGCGCGGAAACCAGCACGCGCCTGGCGCCGGCGGCAAGATGCGCCATCGCCTTTTCCTTCGTCGTAAATATGCCGGTGCATTCCATGGCGATATCGACGCCCAGCGCCTTGTGCGGGAGTTCGGCGGGGTTGCGGATAGCGGTCACCTTGATTGGACCGCGACCGACATCAATCGTGTCGCCAGCCACTTTGACTTCGCCATTGAACCGGCCATGCACCGAATCGAAGCGAAAAAGATGCGCATTGGTCTCCACCGGACCAAGATCGTTGATCGCGACGACCTCGATATCTCTACGGCCCGACTCCATGATCGCGCGCAGCACATTGCGCCCGATACGACCGAACCCGTTGATCGCAACCTTGACCGTCATTTCTTGTCCCCTTGTCTTAATTGTGGAAGTCCGCTGCAGGCGTCATGACCGGCGCAATAAAGACTATTTTAGCCTTTTTAAAGCTGCATTAGCTACATGCGCCGCCGTAATACCAAAATGTTCGTAAAGTTTTTGGTAAGGCGCGCTCGCGCCAAAGCTCGACATTCCGACAAACACGCCATCTGCGCCAATGATGGCGTCCCACCCCTGTCGCACGCCAGCCTCTACAGCGACCTTGACGGGCGCCATTCCAATGGTTGTTGAGCGATAGGCATGATCCTGTTTCTCGAACAGATCAAGGCATGGAACCGAAACAACGCGAGCCGCAATCCCCTTCTCCGCCAGCAGGCTTTGCGCGTCGATCGCAATCGCGATCTCGGAGCCGGACGCAAAAATTGAAACCTGGGCCGAACCATTTGAAGGCGACAATTCATAAGCGCCGCGCGCCGAAAGATTTTCAGCGACAAAACGTTTGCGCACACGCGGCAGATTTTGCCGGGTCAGCGCCAATATTGAGGGCGAATGGCGCGCCTCCAGCGCGGCCTGCCAACATTCGACCGTCTCGGTGCGGTCGGCGGGGCGGAACACCAGCAGATTGGGGATCGCACGCAGACTGGCGATTTGCTCCACCGGTTGATGCGTCGGCCCGTCCTCGCCAAGCCCGATGGAATCGTGGGTCATCACATGGATCGCACGAACGCCCATCAATGCGCCGAGGCGCAACGCGGGGCGGCAATAATCGGCAAACGCCAGGAAGGTTGCATCGGATGGAATGAACCCGCCATGCAACGCCATGCCGTTCACCGCCGCCGCCATCCCATGTTCGCGAATCCCCCAATGGATATAGCGACCGGCAAAATGGCCGGGCGAAATTGCCGGCGTCGCTGCGACTTTCGTATTGTTCGAACCTGTCAGATCGGCTGAACCGGTGATCAGTTCGGGAACGGCAGGCGCTATTGCCGCTATGACAGCTTCGGACGCCTTGCGGGTCGCGACTTCGGAAGCGTCATCCGCGACCGCGCGCTTGAACGCTTCGATCACACCAGCAAAACTGGCAGGCAGGACGCCGGCAAGACGGCGCTCAAATTCCGCGCGGCGCGCCGGATCCATCGCCGCCAGATCGGCAATCCAGCGATTGCGCGCAGGGCGGCTGCGGGCGCCCGCCTCGCGCCATGCCGACAAAATATGTTCGGGAATAACGAAGGGCTCATACGGCCAGTTCAGATTTTTCCGGGCCCCGGCGATTTCATCCTTACCGAGCGCCTCGCCATGGGCTTTTGCCGTGCCGGCGCGTGTTGGCGCGCCAAATCCGATGACGGTCTTGCACGCGATATAGCTTGGCTTGTCAGAGGCCTTTGCGCGATCGATCGCCGCGAGAATGGCTTTCTGATCGTGCCCGTCGACTCTTTCGGCGCGCCAGCCGCAGGATTCAAAGCGCATCGCCTGATCGACGGAATCGGCAATGGACAGCGGCCCGTCGATGGAAATACCGTTGTCATCGTGCAGCACAATCATACGCGAAAGCTTGAGATGGCCGGCGATCGCAATCGCCTCCTGCGACACGCCCTCCATCAGATCGCCATCTCCCACAAGCACATAGGTGCGATGATCGACGATATCGCCGAATTCCGCCGCCAGCATCCGCTCCGCCAGCGCCATGCCAACCGCTGTCGCCAGGCCCTGCCCCAGCGGACCTGTGGTGGTCTCAACCCCCGGCGTATGGCCGGCTTCAGGATGGCCGGGCGTCAGCGAGCCCAACTGCCTGAAATTCCTGATTTCCTCAACCGTCATCGCGGGCTCTCCGGTGAGGTAAAGCACCGCATAGAGCAACATCGAGCCATGACCGGCTGACAGAACGAAGCGGTCGCGGTCTGGCCATTTTGTATCGGCGATATCGTATTTCATCGCCTGCGTGAACAGGACAGTCGCAATATCTGCGGCGCCCATCGGCAGACCCGGATGACCGGATTTCGCTTTTTCGACCGCATCCATCGCAAGCGCGCGGATCGCGTTGGCCATCTCGTCCGGGGCTACAGTCATACCGCTGGTTCCTTTGGAAGGGGCCGATTCCGCGCCAAACGCCAGCCCGCTGCGATTTCGGGGGGTTTGATAACACCTGACGCCCCCTGTCAACGCAGGCAGGGTGCGTAAATATGCTATATCCCATGAATTCCAGGCAGGTTTTCCCGTGCTGCGCGCAAGCTCTGCGTTGACGAGGAACCTGCTTGGCTGCAAAAGGTTGGTGGACAATTTTCGTGTCCGTTGTGAGCTTCATGAGCGTTCCAGGCCCCATCGAGGCTGCCCTCAAACGGTTGGCCTCGGCCCTCGATCATCTCGACGCGGCGGCTGAGCGGTCCGCCGGCGCACGCGCCGCGCGCGCAGACGCCGCCGAGGAATACGCCATTATGCGCGATGACCGTTCGCGCCTTGCGCTTGAACTTGACGGCGCGCTGGCGCGGCTTGGCCGACTTGAGCGCGCCAGCGACGAGGCGATCAGACGCATCGATCGGGCCAGCGAGGCGATACAGGTCGCGCTGGGCGAAGATGGCGACGACGCCATTGAGACTGGAGGGGGCTGATGGCGCAGGTCTCTGTCACGATTGCCGGTCGCGCCTACCGCATGGCCTGCGAAGATGGTCAGGAGGAGCATCTGACCGGGCTTGCTGCGGGTCTTGACGCCCGAATTGGCGATATGCGCCAATCGTTTGGGGAAATCGGCGACCAGCGCCTGGTTGTGATGGCGGCGCTGAGTATCGCGGACGAGCGCGCCGATGCGCTGGCGCGTGTGGCGCGGACCGAAGAGGATTTGGCGCGGGTGCGCGAATCATCGCGCGGCGTCACCATGCTGGCCGAGGATTCCGCCCGCCAGATCGCGCAGGCGATCGATGACGCTGCGGCGCGCATTGAGGGCGCCGCGCGATTGCTCGACGGGGGCACAGCCTAAGGTCGCCCGGTTTCGCACCCATCAGGCATTGCGGACTTGTTCCTCATGAGCGCGTTGGTATTGCCGCGCGCCAATCACAGGATCAATGGGGCGCCCGGACAGCAGGTTATCTTGCGGTTCATGCTCATTTGGTTTATATATGAACTAAATGAGCTCTTTGCGTCGAGCCGCGCACAATCAGCTCCAAAGCTGATATGCTCGACCGCCTGTCCCGATTGGAGATCGCCATGCCGGCTTACAAGGCGCCTGTTGCTGACACGATGTTCTTGCTGAACTCGGTTTTCGACTGGCCGAAGTACGGCAATTTGCCCGGATTTGCGGATACGACCTCCGACATTGTCGAAGCAATACTCGAAGAAGGCGGTCGCCTGTGTGAGGAGGTTCTGCAACCCCTCAATATCACTGGCGACAAGGAAGGATGCGTTCGGCTCCCTGACGGTTCAGTGACAACGCCGAAAGGATTTAAGGAGGCCTACAAAGCCTATCGCGAGGGTGGCTGGATCGGCCTGGCCGCGCCAACCGAATATGGCGGACAGGGCCTGCCCTATACGCTGGCGGCGATGATCAACGCCTATTCCGCCTCAGCCAATATGGCCTTCACCATGTATCCAGGCCTGACGCAAAGCGCCATTGCAGCCATAGTTGAACACGCGTCCGTCGAATTGAAACAGGCCTATCTACCCAAATTGATTTCGGGCGAATGGACTGGCACAATGAACCTGACCGAGCCGCATTGCGGCACGGATCTCGGTCTGTTGAAAACCCGCGCCAAACCGCTCGGCGATGGCGCCTATGCGATTTCGGGCCAGAAGATTTTCATCTCCGCCGGCGAGCACGATCTGGCGGAAAATATCGTGCATCTCGTGCTGGCCCGAATTGAGGGAGCGCCTGCCGGCACCCGCGGAATCTCGCTCTTTATTGTGCCAAAGTTCCTGCCCGACGCCGATGGAGCGAACGGCGCCCGCAATACGCTTTCTTGCGGCTCGATCGAGCATAAGATGGGCATTCACGCCAACTCCACCTGCGTGATGAATTACGACGACGCCAGGGGCTTTTTGATTGGCGAGGCCAATAAAGGCCTGAACGCCATGTTCGTGATGATGAACGAAGCCCGACTTGGAGTCGCCGTCCAAGGCCTCGCCCAATCCGAAGCCGCCTATCAGAACGCGGCCGCCTATGCGCGGGACCGCTTGCAGGGCCGCGCCTTGACAGGCCCGAAATCGCCGGAGAAACCGGCTGATTCCATTCTTGTGCACCCGGATGTCAGGCGAATGCTGCTCGATATCCGCAGCTTCAACGAGGCTGCGCACGCGCTGGTGATCTGGAGCGCCCTGCACGCCGACCTCGCGCGCCGCGCGCCTGATGCAAAGGAGCGTCAGTCATCCGACGATTTGCTGGGGCTTATGACCCCGGTGTTGAAGGGCGTGCTGACAGACGTAGGATTCGAAAACACCGTCAAGGCGCAGCAGGTGTTTGGCGGCCACGGCTACATCGCAGAATGGGGCATGGAGCAGTTTGTGCGCGACGCCCGCATCGCCATGATCTACGAAGGCGCCAATGGCATTCAGGCGCTCGATCTTGTCGGTCGCAAGTTGCCCAGGGACGGCGGCCGCGCGATGACCGCGTTTCTGGGGGAAGTGCAGGCGTTTATCAAGGAAAACGCCGCCAGCGCCGATTTGGCGCCCTATCTCGAGGGATTGAAAAAAGGCGTCGGCGATCTGCAGCAGGCGACACTGTGGTTCATGCAAAACGCGATGGCGAAGCCCGACAACGCTGGCGCCGGGTCTTACGACTATATGCATCTGTTCGGGCTGGTTGCGCTCGGCTATATGTGGGGACGCATCGCCCGCGCGGCGATGGAACAGAAGACTGCGGATCCCGCGCAGGCCGCTGCGATGGACGCCAAGTTGATCGCAGGCCGCTATTTTATGCAGCGCAAGATGCCCGAAACGGCCGCGCATTTCGCCCGCATCCAAAGCGGCGCCGACGTGATGATGAGCATGACGGCGGAGATGTTTTGATCACTGGAATTGCTGCTTCGCCTGCTGTTAATGAATGGAGCCCCGATGACCGACGCTTTTATCTATGACGCTGTGCGCACGCCGCGCGGACGCGGCAAGCCCGATGGCTCCTTGCATGAAGTCTCAACGCTCGGCCTTGCAACAACCGCGCTGAAGGCGATCCGCACGCGCAACACTCTCGACACGCATCTTGTAGACGATGTGATCATGGGTTGCGTCGACCCGGTTGGAGAAGCCGGCGGCGATATCGCCCGGATGGCTGCGCTGACGGCAGGCTATGGCAATCATGTGCCGGGTGTACAGATCAACCGTTTCTGCGCTTCGGGCCTCGATTCCGTCAATTTTGCAGCTGCGCAAGTGATGGCCGGTCAGCACGATATGACCATTGGCGGCGGCGTCGAAAGCATGAGTCGTGTGGGCATTGGCGCCTCGGGCGGCGCATGGCCTGTCGATCCCACAATCGCAATCCCCGCCTATTTCGTGCCGCAGGGCGTATCGGCGGATCTGATCGCCACGAAATATGGTTTTTCACGCGACGATGTCGACGCCTATGCCGTGCAATCGCAAATACGCGCCGGCAAATCGTGGGAAGAGGGTCGTTTCGCCCGATCCATCGTTCCGGTCAGGGATGTGAATGGTCTGACGATTCTCGCCAGAGACGAACACATGCGACCATCCACCGACATGCAGTCGCTGGCCGCGTTGAAACCGTCTTTTGTGATGATGGCCGAACAGGGCGGCTTTGGCGCTGTCGCAATTCAGGCGCACCCCGAAATCGAGACCCTCAACCACGTTCATCACGCCGGTAATTCCTCCGGTATTGTCGATGGCGCCGCTGCTGTTCTGATCGGCAACGCCAGCGCCGGGAAAGCCGCCGGCCTCAAGCCAAGGGCCAGAATTCGCGCTTTCGCCAATATCGGTTCTGAACCCGCCATCATGCTGACAGGCCCGGTCGATGTGACAAAGAAGGTTCTTGCCCGCGCGGGTATGACCATATCCGACATCGATCTTTTCGAGGTCAACGAAGCCTTCGCTGCGGTCGTGCTGCGCTTTTTGCAAGCGTTCGATCTCTCCGACGCCAAGGTCAACGTCAATGGCGGCGCAATTGCGCTCGGCCATCCGCTGGGCGCGACAGGCGCGATGATTCTGGGCACTGCGCTCGACGAACTCGAACGCTCCGGCAAATCGACGGCCCTGATTACCCTGTGCATCGGCGGAGGCATGGGCACAGCGACAATTATTGAGAGGGTGTGAAAAGACGGCGCGGCGGGAGCATGGCATGAGCGCGGAAATTCAATTCTGGGACGGCAGCAAACGGCGCAACTGGTTTATGGCGCGCGCCATCGCGCGTAAGATCGAGGCGAGGCCGGAAATGCTGGCGGAAATCGCCGACGCCGCCGAGCGCGCCTGGTCCGGCGACCCATCGAAAGCACGTTCGCTGGGCATCTGGCGAAAGTTGGCGCGCCTGCCGACTGAAGCCTTTTGCGCCGCCTTTCTCGACGCGACGCCAGAGGCCGAGGAGGCCCGAGAGAGCTTTCCACCTTATGTCGCACTGACCCCGCCAGAGCGCGCCCTTTATCTGGCTGACGCACGCCGCGAGGCCTCGCCGCCATGATGAACCGGCAGAAGGCGATGCATCTTCTTCGCGCTATCGCGACGATCAGCGGCGAGAATACGCTCGTCCTGGTGGGCTCCGCGACAGTCCTGTTCCGGGCCAAGCACATTCCCGCCGCCATGTTCAACACGAACGAAATCGACGTCTATGCGCCTGATGCCGCCGATCCAGACATGTTCTCCGATCTCATCGACGGCACGATTGGCCGGGGCTCACAGTTCGACCGGACCTACAATTACTTCGGCGACGGCGTATCGCCGAACACAGCGTCCATGCCGTCGGACTGGCGGGACCGCGCAAGGCCAGAACCCGATATCGCGCCCGCCGGCGTCGAGGTCATCGTCCCCGACATCAATGACATCGCCCTGTCGAATATGGCCGCCTGGCGCGACAAGGACAGGGACTGGCTGAAGGCGGGCGTGCAATCGCTCATACTCGACCCCGGGGCGATGGCGGCGCGCCTGCATCTGATGCCCGCGGCGTCGCACTTAGAGGAACTGTCGCGCCGCATGGTCATCGTCGCAGGCTATTCGTCTCCATGAATCCGAATGAACCGACCGCATCGAGGAACGCAATCATGAACGTCCAGAGCTTCCGTTTCGAAATCGACGCTGACGGCGTCGCCCTGCTCACCTGGGATATGGCGGGCCGCTCGATGAATGTCATCACGTTGGAGGTGATGCGCGAACTTGAAGAGGTTATCGACAAGGTTTCGGCTGACCCCGCCATCAAGGGTTGTGTGGTGACCTCGGGCAAGGATAGCTTTTCCGGTGGCGCAGATCTCGCGATGCTGGAAGGATTTTCACGGCAGTTTGCAAATCTCGCAAAAGCCGAAGGCGAAGAAAAGGCGATGCAGACATTTTTCGACGGCTCACGCAAGCTTTCGCAACTCTATCGCAAGCTCGAAACGTCCGGAAAACCATGGGCTGCCGCCATCAGCGGCGTTTGCCTAGGCGGCGCGTTTGAGCTTGCGCTCGCCTGTCATTACCGCGTGGTTGCTGAAGGCGAGAAAACCCGCGTTGGTTTGCCGGAAATCAAGATTGGCCTGTTTCCCGGCGCCGGCGGATCGCAGCGCATATCGCGCCTGATGCCGACCGGAGACGCCTTGCAAATGATGTTCAAGGGCGAACAGTTGCGCGGCGATGTCGCGCTGAAAATGGGGCTTGTCAACGAAGTCGCGCCTGCCGCCGATATCGTCGCCAAAGCCAAAGCGTGGATTTTGGCGGGCGGTTCTCCGGTCGCGCCATGGGACCGCAAGGATTTCCGCCTGCCATCCGGCAAGGTTTTTTCGCCTGCCGGGATGATGATCTGGCCAGCAGCCAATGCGATCTACCGCCGCGAGACGATGGATAATTATCCTGCCGCCAAGGCGATATTGCATGCGGTCTATGAAGGTCTGCAATTGCCGATGGATCTCGCGTTGCAGGTGGAGAGCCGCTGGTTCGCGCATATTCTGCGCTCGAAGGAAGCAGCTGCAATGATTCGCTCGCTGTTCGTATCCCTCGGCGAACTCAACAAGGGCGCCCGGCGGCCGAAAGCCGAGCCCGTCGCCAAGGTGAAGAAACTTGGCATTATCGGCGCGGGTTTTATGGGCGCCAGCATTGGCTATGTCAGCGCCATGGCGGGAATCGACGTCGTGTTGATCGATCGCGATCAGGCGGCCGCCGACAAGGGCCGGGATGTATCGCGAAATCTCATCACGCAACAGATCAATCGCGGACGCGCCTCAACGGCGGACCGTGACGCCCTGTTGGCGCGCATCGAGGCGAGCGACGATTACAGCAAGCTTGGCGGCGTCGATCTGGTGATCGAGGCTGTGTTCGAAGATCGCGACATCAAGGCGGCCACGATCAAAAAGGCTGAAGCCGCGATGGGCAAAGACATCATTTTCGCCAGCAACACCTCAACGCTTCCGATCACGTCGCTGGCGGAAAATTTCACGCGCCACGAAGATTTCATCGGCATTCACTTTTTCTCGCCGGTCGAGCGCATGATGCTGGTGGAAGTCATAGTTGGGCAGAAGACCGGCTCGAAAGCGCTTGCGCATGCGCTGGATTTCGTCCGCCAGATCAGAAAGACGCCGATCGTCGTCAATGACACCAGAGGGTTCTACGCCAACCGCTGTGTTTTGAATTACATTCGTGAAGGTCACATCATGCTCGATGAAGGCGTGCCGCCAGCGATGATTGAAACAACGGCGCGTATGGCCGGCATGCCGGTCGGTCCCCTGTCGCTGAATGACGAGGTCGCGATCGATCTGGCGTGGAAGATCGTGCAGGCGACGAAAAAGGATCTTGGGCCGCAGGCGGTCGATCCGCGCGAGGAGCGTATTCTCGACGAACTCTATAACAAGCAGCAGCGCTTCGGTCGCAAGAATGGCAAGGGTTTCTACGACTATCCTGAAAAAGGGCCGAAAAAGCTCTGGCCCGGCCTTGCAGCGCTGCAACCGGTTAAACTCGATCCTGACCTGATCGACGTCGAAGAATTGAAACAAAGGTTCCTCGTTACCCAGTCGGTCGAGGCTGCGCGAACAGTGGAGGAGGGCGTTATTACGGACCCGCGCGAAGCCGATGTTGGCTCGATCCTTGGCTTTGGATTTGCGCCCTTCACCGGCGGCACCCTCAGTTATATCGACGGTATGGGCGCCAAAACGTTTGTGGCTCTGTGCGACAGGTTGGCGGCCAGATATGGCGACCGCTTTGCCCCGCCAAAGCTCTTGCGCGAAATGGCCGCCAAAGGCGAGAGTTTCTACACCCGTTTTGCGCCTGAAAAGGCTGCGTAACGCAAAAGTGCGGCCTGCTAGCGTTCAGTCAACTTCAGTTCGATCCGCCGGTTGCGCTGCAGGACCTCCTCGCTATCGCCGGTATCGATTGGCTGAAACTCGCCAAAGCCCGCCGCCACGAGATGTTGCGGCTCAACGCCCTTTGACACAAGATATTGCACAACAGAAATGGCGCGTGCGCTCGACAATTCCCAATTCGATTTATATTGGCCGGCCGCCGCCGGCGGGCGTTTATCGGTATGTCCGTCCACTCGTATGATCCACGGGATTTCGGGCGGGATTTCGCGCTCGAGATCCTCGATGGCGCCAGCGAGTTGATCCATTTGCGCCCGGCCCGCCGGCTTGATTTCGGCCTTGCCGGAATCGAACAGGACTTCGCTTTCAAAGACGAAGCGGTCGCCGACAATATGCACGCCGGGCCGCTGTCCGAGAATTTCACGCAACCGGCCAAAGAAGTCCGAACGGTAGCGGCTGAGCTCCTGCACCGTGCGCGCCAATGCGGCGTTGAGACGCGAACCGAGATCGGCGATCTGCGTCTGACTTTCGCGGTCGCGCTGCTCGCTGGCGTTCAGCGCATCCTCCAGCGCCGCAAGCTGCCGGCGCAGCGCATTGATCTGCTGATTGAGGATATCGACCTGAGCTTGCGCCCGCTGCGACAGCTGTTTTTCCGCGTCGAGCGCTTGCGTCGCAGCATCGGCTTGCCCGCCGGCGCTGGCGGCGGCAGCACTGTTGCGGTCAAGCTGGCCCTGCAAGCGCGCCTTGTCGGCATTGGCGACTTCAAGCGTCGCCTGCAGAGAGGACAGATCCGTCTGCGCATCGGATTTTTGCGCGCGCGTGAGCGCCAGCAGGGCTGTGAGATCTTCGACCTGCCGGTTGAGTTTGGCCAGCGCGGTATCCTTGCCGGTGACTTCCTGAGACAGGAAAAACTGCGCCAGCATGAACACCGACAGCAGAAAGATCATCGTCAGCAGCATCGTCGACAGCGCATCGACAAAGCCCGGCCAATAGTCAAAGCCGCGATTGGCGCGGCGCGCGCGCCCGAGCGCCATCAGTCTTTCTCCGGCATTGACGCCAACCGCTCCAGCAGCTTTTTGATATCCTTCTGCTGTTCGGCCTGCGCCTCGACCCAGTCGCGGATCATCTGTTGCTCCTTACGCATGTGCTGCACGAGCCCCTGTATGCCCTCCGCCAGATTGGCCATGGCGGCGGTGGCGGCGCGCGGCGACTCGGTCGCCGGCGCCGGCTCAGACATTACAGAAATCGCCGCCAGCGTCGCGGACTGCGGCGTATCGATCACACGCTGCGACAGGCTGTCCTCAAGTTCGGTGTAAAAGCGGTTCTGCGCTTGCCCCGCCTGCAGGTCGAGAAACCCGACAATCAACGATCCCGCCAGACCGAACAGCGAGGATGTGAAAGAGATCGACATCCCCGCGATCGGCGCGGCCAGACCATTCTTGAGATCGTCAAACATCACGGCGGCCTCGCCGCCGGTTTGCATGGAATTGATGACGCCGCCGATCGAGCCGACCGTTTCAAGCAAGCCCCAGAACGTTCCAAGCAGTCCGAGGAACACCAGCAGGCCCGTGATGTAGCGGGAGATTTCGCGGGATTCATCCAGCCGCGACCCGATCGAATCGAGCACCGCGCGCAGCGTCGTGGTGGAAATGCCGCGCGGGCCGACGCCTGCGCCTAGAATCGCCGCGACGGAGGCCAGCAACACAGGCGATCTCGCCTTGCCCGCCGATCCCGCCTCCAGCGCATTGACCCAGCGGATTTCCGGAAACAGCCGGACAACCTGCTGGATCGTAATCAGAATGCCGATCAATAACACGCCCAGAATCAGTCCGTTGAGGCCGGGATTGGCCATGAATGCGGTCCGAATCTGGCGATAGAGAATGGCGGCCATAAACCCGGCCAGCACAAGAAAAACAGCCATGCGCACCAGAAAGATGCGCGGCGGGGTCAGACGCGGAGTTTGCGATGCGTTCGCCATAAGGCACCCCGAAGCAAGGGCGAGTCGTTCGCCGCGCGCAAGCTATCAGCTTATCCGAATACTGGAAGCCGCAAAGCCGCCTCTGCGTCAATTGCGACCAGGGTTCCGCCCCGCAGGCCAGGACGTCGGACGCTGAACGTCTTTGCGCCAGCGTGGAAACGCAAACCAAACGCAGCGAGATCCGCAGGTCCTGCCCCGCCCTAGACGCCGCGCACCAGCGCCAGCACAGCCTTGCGCATGGCGTCATTGCCCGCGCAGATATCGCCTTTGTCGAGCATTTCGTCGCCGTCGTCGAGATCGCTGACAAAGCCGCCGGCCTCGCGCACCAGCACGACGCCGGCGCCGATGTCCCAGGGTCTCAGGTCGCGCTCCCAGTAGGCGTCAAACCGCCCCGCCGCCGTATAGGCCAGATCAAGCGCCGCAGCGCCAAGCCGCCGCAAGCCGCCCGCCCGCGCCATGACAGCGGCAAGTTCGGCCTTGAACTTCGGATGTTGCTTTGCCTTACCAAGATGGGGAATGCCGCAGGCGATCAGCGCGTCTGAAATCTGCGATTTCGGCGCGACGCGCAGGCGGCGGTTGTTGTGCCAGGCGCCCTGACCTTTTTCAGCGACAAACATGTCGTCCGTGGCCGGGTTATAGACCAGCCCGGCAAACAATTGCCCCTCGCGCTCCAGCGCAATGGAGATGGCGAACAGCGGCAGGCCATGCAGAAAATTGGTGGTGCCATCGAGCGGGTCGATCAGCCAGCGGTGGCTCTTGTCGGAGCCCTCGACGACGCCACTCTCCTCCATCAGGAAGCCATAGCCCGGTCTCGCCTTGGACAATTCCTGAAACAGGACTTTTTCCGCGCGTTCGTCGGCGGCGGTGACAAAATCCCCCGGCCCCTTCAGCGATACCACAAGATTCTCGATCTCGCCGAAATCGCGCTTGAGGCTGCGACCTGCCTTGAGGGCGGCTGCGGTCATCACATTCATAAGGGCTGAGCTGATCATGGCGCGCTTCTAAAGCATTTTCCGCTATGATGGAAATGCGGGTCGCAGCAATGAGCGCCGCAATCATGGATTCACGACCGCGATGCCATCGAAAGTCCGTCTCTATACCGCTGTCACCGGCGCCGCGGACCCCCATGTGCTAGCGGCTCTGAGGCTGCATTTGAACGCGGAGGAGCGCGAGAGAGCCGACAAAATCCGCCAGCCCGGCGCTGCATTTGACTTCGCCGCCGCCCACGCCCTTTTGCGCCATGCCCTGCGCAGCGATTATGCAAATCCAGCGCCTGAATTTGAACTCGGGGCGTTCGGCAAGCCGCGCCTGCTTGCGGGCGGCCTCCGGTTCAGCATCACCCATACGAGGGGTCTGGTCGCTTGCGCCATCTGCCAGATAGGCGACATCGGCGTTGACGCCGAACCCGCCGGGCCGGTTGCCGACGCGCTTCTCATTGCGCGGAACCATTTTGCGCAGGCAGAGCAGGAATTGCTCGCTGCGGCGCCAACCGGGACGCAGAACCGGGATTTTCTGAAAATCTGGACCTTGAAGGAGGCCGTGATCAAAGCCACGGGTCTGGGACTACAGCTGGACTCGGGGAGTTTTGAAGTCGGCCTCGACCCACCGCAGCTTCTGCGCGCCGGGCCTGAGTTACAGCCGCTCCGCCAATGGGCGCTGGCGCTTTGCGCCCATGAGGCGGGGTTTCAACTGGCGCTGGCCCTGCGCGCGACGCCGCCAGCAGATTTGATCGTCGAGCGCGTGGAGGTCACTGTGGCGGACCTGGCGGGCGGCGCCGGTGACAGCATCAAAACATAAGCCCCTCGGGCGCGAATTCCATTTCAATTCTGAACCTGCCCGTCAAAACAGGCTGCCCTGACCGCTTTCCTTCGCCTGACGGGCGACGCGGGGTCTGGCGGGTTGGGCAGGGCGCGGGGTTCCGCCGCCATCTGCGATCGCCTGCCGCCGCCCGTCGGCAAATTCAATCGACAGAAGGGCGCCGGGCGCGATGGAAGCGGCTGCGCGGATCGGGGCGCCATCGCCATCGCGCACCAGCGCGAATCCGCGCGCCAGCACATTGCGGTAGGAGTAGGAGGCGAGCAACTGACCCAACGCCTGCAAACGTTCGGCCCTGCGATGGTTCGCGCGATCGAGCGCAGGCTGAAGTCGCCGGTGCAATTCGCCAAGCCGCATTGCGCTCGTGTGATGATCGCGCGCAGCCAGACGCGCGCGCGCGGCGAGCCCCGCCTGCAAGCGTTGGCCAAGATTGCCCAGCTTTTCTCGCAGGCGCGCATATTCGGCGCGCGGAGAGTGCTTTTCGAGCGTCTGCGCCGCCCGACCGAGCCGCAGGCGCTGCTCGGCCATCGCCGCCCGGACACGGCCCGCAAGACGCTCCCCGGCGCGGTCAAGGCGCTGGCGGGGTTGCCCAAGCAAAGCCTCGCCTGCAGGAAGACTGCGACTTGCCGCCCGCAGCTCGCTCCGGCGCCTGTCCAGCAGACGCCGCATTGCGCCCGCGTGGCGGCGGGCAAGGTCCGCCAGCCCGGACATGAGATCAGCGCGCACCGGCACGCACATTTCGGCTGCGCCCGTCGGCGTTGGCGCCCGCAGATCGGCGACATGATCGAGCAAGGTCCAATCGGTCTCATGGCCGATGGCGGAGACCAGTGGAATGTCGCTTTCGGCGGCTGCGCGAACAACCTCTTCCTCGTTAAAGCCCCAGAGGTCTTCAATCGAGCCGCCGCCGCGCGCCACGATCAGCACGGAAGGCCGGGGGATTTTGCCGCCTTCTGGCAGAGCATTGAAACCCTCGATGGCGCGCGCGACTTCCGCCGCGCTGCCTTCGCCCTGCACGCGCACGGGCCAGACGATCACGCGGCGTGGAAAGCGGTCTGCAATGCGATGCAGGATATCGCGGATAACAGCGCCTGTGGGCGAGGTGATCACCCCGATGACATCTGGCAAGTAGGGGATCAATTGCTTGCGCGCAGCGTCGAACAGACCCTCTGCGGCAAGCTTCCTGCGGCGTTCCTCAAGCAGCGCCATGAGCGCGCCAACGCCGGCAGGCTCAACCGATTCGACAATAATCTGATAGGCTGACTTTCCGGGGAAAGTTGTGATCTTGCCGGTTGCAATAACCTCAAGGCCTTCTTGCGGCTTGAAACGCATGCGCCCGTAAACGCCCTTCCAGATCACCGCGTCGATGCGCGCGCTCGCATCCTTCAAGGAGAAATAGCAGTGCCCGGATGAGTGCGGCCCGCGCCAGCCCGAAACCTCGCCGCGCACCCGCACGAAGCCGAAACGATCCTCGATGGTGCGTTTCAGCGCGCCCGACAGTTCGGACACCGAAAGTTCGGGCGCGTTGGTGGCGGGCGCTTGTTCGTTCGCAGACACAATGGAATCCCTAAACCACCTTGCGCCAGTGCAGCGCGCGGCGGGTGACTTTGCCATGAACAACGTCGGGCGATTCGGGCGGACGCAAGGTCAGCATGTCGCCGTGGAACGTGAAATGCCTGACCTGCCGCGTGCCGACCCACTGCGGGCGCGCCGAAATCGAGATATCGTGATAGACCTTATCGCCATCGAGGCTCCATTTGGCGGCATAGCAGGTGATGCCGACAGGCTTGCCGGGTTCCTCCCGCGAAATGACGACGCTCATATGGCCATCTGGCTGATAGCTGATGTAGCCATCGCTCTTCACGCCAACATCCAGCGCCTGACCTGTCGCCGCATCCTCGCGATCGACGCTGGCGAGCCTCCACGTGCCGAGAAATCGAGGGTCGAGGCCGGGCTTCAATTTGCTCTGTTCGGACATGAGTCGCTCCCATTGAAACGCGCGAACATGGCCCGAATGCAGAAGCGATGCAAACGCGTTCAACGGATGAACAGATAGGTCACGGCGCCGAACAGCGGCAGCAGAAAGACAGCCGCCCAGAGCAGATAGCCAAAAAAGCCGGGCATCCTGACGCCCGCGTCGCGCGCAATGGCGTAAACGATGAAATTCGGCGCATTGCCGATATAGGTGAGACCGCCCAGAAAGACCGTTCCCAACGAAATCGCGACAAGGGTGGGCGCCTGAGGTCCCATCAACGCGACAGGATCGCCGCCCGCAATTTCAAAAAACACGAGATAGGCCGGAGCGCTATCAAGAAAACCTGACAGCAATCCTGACAGCCAGAAAAATACAATATTGTTCGCGCCGCCGTCGGGTCTCGATGTCAATGCGACCAGCGGCCCGAATGCGCCATCCGCGCCCGCGTTCAGCATCGCGACAACGGGCGTGATGCAGATGAAGATCGCCGCAAATAATATGGCGACTTCGAGCAGCGGCGCCCATTCAAAACCTGTGGCGGCGCGGATTTGCGTGGGCGTAAGCGCCAACGACGCCAGGCCAACCGCGATCAAGAGCACATCGCGAACGACATTTTGCGTCTCAAGCCGGACGCCGAGAATCGTAAATCCGGAGCCCGGCGTCCAGACGCCGCTGACCGCAATTGCGCCCACTGCAATTGCAAGCAACGCCAGATTGATTTTGCCGCCAACCGAGAAATTTTCGCCATCGATGTCGGGCAACGTCTCTTCCCTCGACCACAGCCAGCAATCGATCGCGATAAATATCGCCAGCAGGACGCCCGCAGCAAAGGCCATGGGCGCCAAGAGATTGCGCGCCGGCCAGAAGAAATCGACGCCGCGCAGGAACCCGAGAAACAGCGGCGGATCGCCCAACGGGGTCAATACGCCGCCGATATTGGCGACAAGGAAAATGAAAAACACCGCCACATGCGCATTGCGCCGACGGGATGCATTGGCGCGCAATAATGGCCGCAATAAAATCATCGCCGCGCCCATCGTGCCAATGGCGTTGGCGATGACCGCTCCAAAGGCCAGGACAAGCGCATTGGAGAGCGGCCTTCCTGTCGCGCCGCCGCGAATGAGCAGGCCGCCTGCCGTCGTGAACAGCGCAAACAACATGATGATGAAGGGCGCATATTCCAGCGCCAGCGTGTGGAAAATAGCTGTGGCTGTGGCTTCGGCGCCGTAGGCGGCCATCATTGGGCCTATGGTCGCCAAAGCCCAGAAGGCCGCCGCTTTCTCATAATGCGGATGCCACCATCGCGCCGCGAGCAAGGGCGCCAGCGCGATGGTCAGCAATACGCCTGCAAAAGGCGCCGCCCAGAGAAGGGAAAGGGAGGCGCCGTCGATGGCGGCGGCATGGGCGGTCAAGATGTAGCGCCCTTCCACGGGTTCACAAACGGGACATTTGCGCGCCGGAATGGCTCGGTATCGCGGGTGACGACCGTGAGCCCACGGCGCAATGCGATTGCAGCGATAACAAGATCAGGTTGCGGGAATGTGTGGCGAGCAGGGGGGGCCTCGTGTTCCAGCGATTTCCACAGGACCCAAACGTCTTCATCGGCGGAGAGGACGCGGCTGCCGAAAAATGGTCGCACATCGTCTAGCATCCAGGCCTGCATAATCTCCCGGCGCGCAACGTTCGTGACCGCCTCAATGCCAAAACGGATTTCTGCAAGCCTCACGTCGCTGACAAACAGTTCCTCCGGATTTTTGTCGAGCACAAAGCTACGAACCTCCGAATTGGGTTGGAGCCGATACAACTCACTTATGACGTTTGTGTCGCGGAGGAACATCCGATGCCATTTCGTCAAAATTCGCAGTGTCCCGAATCGGCGAGCGCACGGAGTCGCGACCGAACTTGAGACCACGCGCGCGAGGATCCTGCATAATGTCGATCAGACTACGCCCGGACTTTACCGACGGCGGCGAAGGGTTGAGGCGCGCGTATTCTTCCGTCGCAATGACCACAACCTTTTCCCTGCCATGAACGGTTACGTGCTGCGGCCCTTCCTCGCCCGCGCGGCGCACAAGTTCGCTAAAGCGGGATTTGGCGTCCTGCAAGCTCCAGCGGGGATGATGGTTCATTGGAGGCCTCGTTCTGACCGGTCTGGTTAAAATATAGGGCGCGGCCCCTATGTCGGCAAGCCCGCTCTCAATGCGCCTCATCCCAGTTATGCGCCGCCCTTGCATCAACCTTCAGCGGTGTTTTCAACACAAGCGCGGGATGCGGCGCCTCGACCATCACATGGCGCACTGTGTCGATGGTTGCATCGATTTCATTGTCCGGAACCTCGAACACCAGTTCGTCATGCACCTGCAACAACATTTGAGCGCCGAGATTTTTTTGCGCCAGCGCGGAGTCCATGCGGATCATGGCGCGGCGAATAATGTCCGAGGCCGAGCCCTGAATCGGCGCGTTGATCGCCGCGCGCTCGTTGAACGCGCGTTCGGATGGATTGGACGCTGTAATCCTGGGATAGTGGCACTTGCGACCGAAAATCGTTGTCACATAACCATTCTCGCGGCAGAACTTTTTCGTCGATTCCATATAGTCGCGGATGCCCGGAAAACTCTCGAAATAATTGCGGATATAGGCGCCCGCTTCC
>CAIZEI010000028.1 GCA_903931945.1 uncultured Hyphomicrobiales bacterium
GGCGCTTCTCGGACGCACGGCCAGGCGCGCCCGCCCGCAGCCGTAGCGAGGGCGTCCGAGAAACCTGCACACGAGCGGACGAAACCGGTGGAAAACTCTCGCCGGTTTTCATGTCGGCGATCCCCCTGACAGCCGACATCGCAACCTGCCCGGTTGCGTCCGCATCCCCGGCTTGCCGTGCCGATAGAACGCTTCTAAGTTACAATAGGGCCACTGGTTTCGGGTGGGTAATTGGGGTTGATCGCGGACCGACATTCCGCACGCCCTTCTGGTGGCGTAATCCAGGGTGGACAGCAGTTTTGCTTTTTCTGAATACGCGCGATAATATTCATACTATTGAATCGGAAACGGACGCGTAACATGATCCAGATTGCTTCCAGCAATCGCGAAGCGGTTCAAAAGGGGGTCCCGATGTTTAAGGATGCGCAATCTCTGAAAGCAGCCATTTCGAAATTCGCGATTATCGCAGGCTTCGGGGCAGCCGGGCTTATCGCGATGGGAGCCGCTTCCGCTCAGGCGCAAACCTTTAATTTCACGTTTACGGGCACGGGAGCCTACGTCGGCGACAATATCCTCAATGGCGTTCTGGTCGTATCCGGGGGCAATGTCACATCCGTATCGGGCACGTTTACCTGGGCCGCAAACCCTGCTGGCGCAGGCTCCCTGGCGTTTTTTAGTTCGACGTCCTTTGCGTATATCTCGCCGAGCAACTTTGCGACCGCATTCTTTGCGACAGCCGCCGGCGGCGATCGCGATCAGCTGGCGCTGAGCAATGGCGCGAACATGTCCTCCATCAATGACGTGCCGTCGGGCCTGTTCGCTGTTGGCACAGCGACGATGACCGCCGTCACCCCCGCCCCGATCCCCGGCGCAGGAACCTTGTCATGGCTGGCGTTAGCGCTTGGCGTTTTCATTGTTCGCCGCAAGGCGATTTCAGCGTGGTTGCGATCATCGCTCGCAAAAGCTGCTTGACGCGAAGCGCGCCCTTCACACGATTCGACTTCTCCGCGCCTGCCCGGCATTCTGGCCATGATTACGCAATCCATCGTGTCAGGGAGGACGAACCATGACCAAACGCACGCGCATCGCTTTTTGCATTGGCGATTATCCGGCTGAGGAATTGCGCCGGCGCGGCGATGTCGCTTTGTCCTATGCGACGGCGGACATTGAGGTCGGCCTCGTGCCGGTCGCGACGACAGCCTATAATCGCGGCAATTCGCCCGCCGAGACCGCGCTTGTGGTTCCCGCCTTCGTCGACGCCTACCGGCGCGCCGAGGCGGAGGGCTACGACGCTGTTGTGCCGCTCGGCACGCTCGATCTGGCTGTGGACGCCGGACGCTCCTGCGTCGACATCCCGATCATCGGGCCAGCCGAGGCGATGCTGCACATCGCCTGCATGCTGGGCAGCCGTTTTGGCCTGCTGGTCTATTCGCACACGTCGCTGGTGCTGTGCCGCAGAATCGTCCGGCAATACGGCATGGAGGGCAAGGTGGCGGGGTTTCGCCAGAGCGGGTTCCACCTGCCCGATATCGCCGCGAACGCGGAGGCGACAAAAGCCAATTTTCTCGCCAACGCCCGCGCGCTGGTGGAGGAGCATGATTGCGACGTGATCCTGCCGATGGGCATTACGCAATGCCCCGTGCATGTGAACCCCGACTGGCTCAGCAAGGAGCTTGGCGTGCCCGTGGTTGAGGGCATCGGGGCGCCGATCCGCCTCGCCGCGCTGTTTGCGGGGCTCGGGCTGAAACATTCCCGAAAACATTGGCCGCGCTCGGCGTTGTTTCCGGAAACGGCGACGTAATCCTACCGGAACAACTCCGCAAAAATCGCCAGCCATTTTGGCATCGAGGCCTCCACCTCCTCCGGCTGAAACAGCAGCGCCCTGAACGTTTTGCCATCGGGACGCGCCGAAACGTCCTTCGGGGGGATCGCGGGATCGGCGGGGATGTAATCATGGTCGCGGAATACGCCCTGCCCCTCCGGCGAAACCAGAAAATCCAGCAGCAGTTTTGCGGCGTTGGGATGCGGCGACGCCTTCACCACCGACCCCACAATCAAAACGCCGGTCGCAGGATTCATCGGAATCCAGTCCACCGGCGCGCCCTTGGCTTTTGCGACGACAACCTGCGAATTGAAATTCTGCATTTCCATGGCGTATTCGCCTGACATCACCTGATCGAGCAGCGCGCGCGCCTGCACCGGCACGCCGATCGGATTTTGCCGGGCGAGGGCGCGCAGAAAATCCATCCCCCTGTCCTGGCCGCGCTCTCGCAGCACGGTCCCGATAAAACCGGCGCCCGACGCGCTGCCCGCCACCGAACTCCAGGCGATCTTGCCGCGCCATTTCGGATCGAGAAGATCGTCGAGCGTGCGCGGTTCGGTTCCATTCGCGATCAAATCGGTGTTGAAAGCGGGCGTTGCAAAATAGAGGTTCATCGCCACCCACTGGCGTTCCGCATCGACCAGCTCTTTGGGGAAGCGGGCGACGGACTCCGGCAGCCAGTCGAGCAAAACACCCTTTTTCTTCAGCGCCTGCGACGTGAAAGTGCCGTCGACAAAATCAACCTGCTGCGCGCCGGCGGCGGCCTCCGCCGACACTTTCAGGATGATGTCGGTGACGGTGTTGCGATTGTAGAGAATTCTGACGCCATATCTGGCCTCAAACGCCTCGATCAGAGGCCGCGCGAGATCGTCGACCGCCTGCGTGCCAAGCCAGACGACCTGCCCTTCCTTTTGTGCGGCGGCGATGAGGTCAGGCGAGGCGGCATGGGCGGGGGCGAGCGCGATGGCGGCTGCAAACAGGCCCGGAATGCACCCCCGATATCCTGACATTCCATCCCTCCCAACATCATTGTTTTTGCTTACGCTGGCGCATGGGATACCACGGGCGCAGGGAGAGAGAACAGAACAGTCAAAGGAAATTGCGATATGAAACGATGCGCGCGTTGGGCGGCGACCATATAACGGCGCTTTGGCGCACAACCGTCGTTTGCAGAAAATGCAATAACATATTCGGCGTTTATCCTGCCTGCGTATTGCGTAGCGCTTTTTTTCATCCCCCGCCGTGCCTGCCCATCTGCTCGACATAGGAGCGCAACACGGCGTTGATTCTGGTCTGGTAGCCGCGCCCCTCGCGCCGGAAGTAGTCCAGCACGTCGCGGTCAACCCGCATGTTGAGAACCGCCTTGGGCGCGGGGATGCCGATTGTCACTTTCGACCAGTCCACAACCATGCCCGCTTCGTCCGGGTCCCCGGCAATCAAGGCTTCGAGTTCCGCGTCAGTCATCGCGGCGGCTTTTGCCCAATCGGTCCTGCTCTCGCCGCGCGCGCTTGGCGCGCAATTCCTCATCCAAATACCGCACGATATTTTCTTTCTTCGCCATGCCAGGCCCTCCTGAGCGAGATAATGCGGCGGGTGTCGCCGCGCCACATCCAGACAACGGAATAGAATTTCCCGTCATCCATCATGGCCGTCGAAACGAACTTTTCCTCCGACGGAAAAACCGATGGCGCTGTCATCACGGCACGCCCGTCGAAAACCGTCACTGCGTCAGGGAAATCGAGATTTCGCTCCCCGATGCACTTGCGTCGCTTGGCTTCATCCTATTCGAACATAGGATTTTATATACCTAATGTATACACAATGCGACTTCAATACGGGGCGTGCGGGAAGGCGGAACAGGGCGCCCTAACTCCGAAGGCCGCGATTGCGCTCCGTGTTCCCCGTCAGCGACCAGATCAAGGCCACAATCCAGCCGATGAATGTCCAGCCGAAGACGAGGTTCAGGATCAGGATCGCCCAGCGCGAGAGGTGGCCGCGCAGGAAAGCCATAATCGCCGGCGCAAAATAGAGCGCCAGCAGCAGCAGCGCCGGACCCCGGCCGACATGATCGACATATTGATAATAGTCATAATGCCACATGAGATCGTACCGCCGTCGGGCCGCCAGCTTTCCAACAATATCATAAGCGTCGCGGATTGGCATTATCGCCCCCCGCCCACCTATCGCCTTGCGCAAGCCTCGATTAACATAACCGCAAGGAGAGAGATCATGGCGCTGAAAATAGCCTTTGTCATCGGCCAATATCCGCCTGCCGAGCGCAAACTGCGCGAGGATGCGGCCAGGCGCTACGAGACCGATGATATCAAGGTCGGATTCATCTCGGTGCCGCTGGCGCCCTTCAACGAATTGCTGCCCGCCGAGCAGCAGCAGGCCGCGCCCTATTTCCATCAGGCGTTTTTGCAGGCGGAAAAGGAGGGCTATGACGCTGTCGTGCCCTTGGGAATGCTCGATCTTGGCGTTGAGGGCGGGCGCTCGCTCGTCGATATTCCGGTCATCGGCCCGTTTCAGGCCTCCTTGCACATCGCCGCCCTGCTCGGCGAGCGTTTTGGCATTCTGAGCTACACCGCACAAAGCACGCCCAAGGGCCGCATTCATATCCGCAATTACGGAATGGAGCATTTTATCGCCGGCTACGCCGATTGCGGCACCTGGCTGCGCACGATGAGCGACAGGAAAGAACAGATGCGGACAAGCTTTCTGGCTGCGGCGCGAAAACTCATCGATCAGGATGGCGCCGATGTCATCATCCCCAGAGGCATCACGCAATGCCCCATCCATATGGATCCCGACTGGCTGAGCAGCGAACTTGGCGTGCCTGTCGTTGAAGGCATCGGCGCGCCGATCCGCCTCGCTGCGATGTTCGCGGGGATGAAATATCGTCACAGCCGCAAGCGCTGGCCGAAATCCGTGAGTTGGCCCAATATGCCAGGCATGGAGCCGCTGACATAAAAGCACCGGGGGAAAGGCCATGAACAGACGGCAATTCGCATGGGGGAGCGCAGCCTCTGCGCTGGCGTTGCGAGCCCTGCCCGCTTGCGCACAAGGCGCGCTTTCCTCCGAAGCCCGGCTGGCCGCCTATGCGGACGCGCTGACCTTCGACAAACTGCCGCCTGACGTCATCGCCGCGCTCAAGCGGCTTTTGATCGACACGCTCGCCTGCGCCTTTGGCGCCGTGGGTTGCGAGCCCGCCGCCATTGCCGAGAAGACTTTTCGCGCCAGTTTCGGCGGCCCGGCCGTCGCAACGCTCATCGGCGGCAAGGCGCCTGTTTCAGCCGAGGGCGCAGCGCTCATCAATGGCGTGCTCGTGCGCTATCTCGATTTCAACGATATTTATGCGGGGGCCGCGCCCGCCCATCCCAGCGAGTGCATTCCGACGGCTCTGGCCTGCTGCGAGGAGGCGAGCCGAAGCGGTCGCGACCTCCTGACCGCCATAGCCGTCGGCTATGAAACGCAACTCGCGCTGGTCGAGGCTGTGCCCTTTGACGCGCGCGGCTTGCACAGTCTCACGGCGGCGGGGTTCACCACACCGCTGATTGCAGGGAAGCTCCTCGGCCTCACGCAAGCGCAAATGGCCAATGCGGTGGGGATCAGCGGCCCGAAGCAATTGACATTGCTCGCCATCAACGCCGGCCCGATCAGTATGATGAAGGCATTTGGATTTCCAAGCGGCGCGATGGACGGGATTTTCGCAGCGCGCATGGCCAAAGGCGGATTTACCGGCGCCTCGGGCGTCCTCGAATGGTTTCTGGCGCATGGCGGCGCAAAGCCATCGGACCTGAATCTTGAACTCGATCCGGCAAAATTCCGGCTGTTGAATGTCGGATTGAAACGCTTCCCGCTGCAATTTGAATTGCAGATCATCGCGGAGGCCGGCGTTGAAATTCGCAAGGCGATGAAATCGGATGTATCGGGCATCCAAAACATCATTGTCGAGACGACGCCTTCAGCAAAGGAAAAAACCGCCGATCCCTCGCGATATCGCCCCAAAACCAAAGAAACCGCCGACCATAGCCTGCCTCTGTGCCTCGCGATGGCGCTGCTGGATGGCGATGTCACCGTCAAACAATTCGATGAGGGCCGCTGGCAAGCGCCCGATGCGCTCGAACTTGCCAGCAAAATCCGGGTTGACGCCATCGCCGACCTGCCGCGTGGCGCTGGCGCCAATGTGCGTGTGGTCACAGCCAGCGGACAAGCCTTTGAAAAACGCGTCGATATCCCCGACGGCGATCCGCGTCGTCCGATGTCGCCGGAGGCTTTGACCGGCAAATTCATGCAATTTGCGGCGCCAATTCTGGGCAAAGGACGGGCGGACGATACTCTTGATATTTGCCACAATCTCGAAAAGCTCGAACAGGTCTCAAGTCTCACGCGCCTGCTAAGCGCGTGATAAGCGACTAGAGCATCGTACGCTTAATCGGAAGCGTATTTGGCGTGCTTGAAGAAATTCCAGCATTCGGCGGGTTCGAACAGTGCGCAAATGTCGCCGAGCGCGCGCCAGAGCGCGTCGAAGGTGCGGGCCGCGGCCTTGCGCAGA
>CAIZEI010000029.1 GCA_903931945.1 uncultured Hyphomicrobiales bacterium
ACGATCTCAAATTGCGGCCAGCTTGCCCCGTCAGTTTCCGAATGAGCTGGCGAGCGGCTTTTGTGCTTTCAGGCGTTGAAAGTTTTAGATTTATTGATCGGCAAATACTATGATGAAAATTAATCGTTTATCATGATGAGACTTATATCTTCCCGACTGGATGCCGCAACGCCAGATGAAAGCGCGATTGGCTTCTGTCAGGCCACCGTTAAGACTCTCATGCGAGAGTGGTCGCGTCCGCGTTCCGTTGCGTCAAATCCGGTTTTGCGTTTATGGGTGAAGTTACCGCAGAAATGATCCAGAAGGGCCGCGGCCTGGAACCGGCCACGGCTCAGGCGCGTCGCAAGCGCGCGGTCGAAATCCAGCAAACGCGTGAGAAACTGGCGTCTGACGGCGCGGGCCGGCGCATATTCGATGTCGAATTGTTGCGGCTTTACGCCCAGAGCCATTGCGGCGCCTGGCCCGTGATTACCCTGCTGGCCGCCTCTGTTGGCGGCTTGTCGCTGATGTGGCTTCAGATCACCGATGTCATGGGCTGGATGGCGCTGATTGGCGCCGGCCTCTGGATGCAGCAGTTCGTTTGCGCTCGCCTTCTGACCATGCCGGAGCCTGACATTGCGCCACGCGCCTGGCGTCATAAGTTAATGGCGATAGAAGCCTTGCGCGGTTGCGTCTGGGGACTGATCGTAATTCTGTTGTTGCTTGATCCCAGCAACATTACGCGCACCTTTGTGCTTTTCGTGTTGTTGCTGGTCGCCGCGATGACTGCGATGGTCTCGGCGCCGGTGCCATCGGCGGTTTACGCTGGATTGGCGCCAGTGACTCTTGCGACCCTGGCCTTTCTCCCGTTGCAGGATGGGCTCCAGAACCTGCCAGTCACGTTGATGGCGGGCGGCGCGCAACTCTATTTCATCATTCTGGCGCGGCGTCTGTATTCGACGTCGCTGGCGACGATTTCGCTCAGCATGGAAAAAGAAGCGCTGATCGCCGAACTTGAACAGGCCAAACTCAATTCGGACGAGGCGCGGCGGCGCGCGGAAGAAGCCAACCTCGCCAAATCCCGCTTTCTGGCCACCATGTCCCATGAATTGCGAACGCCGCTGAACGCCATCCTCGGCTTTTCCGAAATCATGAAAACCGAAATGCTCGGCCAGCATAAAGTGCCCGTGTACAGGGAATACTCCAACGACATCCATGGCAGCGGCCAGCACCTTCTGATGTTGATCAACGAGATTCTCGATCTCTCGCGCGTCGAGGCTGGACGTTACGAGCTCAAGGAGGAAACCATGTCGGTTCCTCATGTCGTTGACGACTGCTCGCATCTTTTAAGCCTGCGCGCCAAAAATCGCGGCATTACGGTGGTTTCGAACATTCAGCCCGATATGCCGCGCGTCTGGGCCGATGAGCGCGCCATGCGCCAGATCACGCTCAACCTGCTGACCAACGCGATCAAATTCACCCCACCCGATGGCACAATCACGATCAAGGTCGGGCTCACGGCGGCAGGCGGGCAATATCTCTCCATTCGCGACACGGGCCCGGGCATTCCGGAGGCGGAAATTCCGGTGATCATGTCGTCCTTCGGGCGGGGATCCCTCGCGCAGAAAAACGCGGAGGAAGGCACAGGTCTTGGCTTGCCGATCGTCAAGGGTCTCGTCGAATTGCTCGGGGGAACATTTACGCTGAAATCGGAGGTGCGCATCGGCACCGAAGTCGTCGTTGTCCTGCCGCCCGAGCGCGTCATCGATGCGTTGCCCATGATGAACACCAGCTCCGACGCCGATAAAAAAGATCCGGGTGCTGGACATCAGCGTACGCGCACTGCTGCATAGACTGTGACCTTGCGTCTCAAACCGTCATTTTCATCCGCGACGCTGGCGTTTTGGCGGCGATCCGGTAATCTTGCGGCGCTCGAACAATACCCGGGATGAACGCCATGATCGGCAAACTTTCAGCACTCGCGCTCGTGGGCGCCTTGCTCTTTCCTGCGCTGGCGCTGGCTCAGGCCCCGGCGGGACGACAGGGACAAGCCAATCAGGGGGCCGGCAGTCAGGGGCAGAACGCTGGGCCAGGCCGCTCGGGACCGGCGACGAATACGCCTGCCCCGGGCTTGCCGCCGCTGCCTGCGGACTCCCGAACCAGCCACGTCCTGAGCCTGCCGGACCGGACGTTGAATTTCACCGCGACCGCTGGCGTCATCCGGCTCAGCGACGCGGAAAGCGGCGCCCCGCGCGCGGATATCGCTTACATTGCATTTCTCAAGGCCGATTCCGATCCGCGTACACGCCCCGTGACCTTTGCTTTTAATGGCGGCCCCGGCAGCGCGTCCGGCTGGCTCAATGCGGGCGCCCTCGGACCCTGGCGTCTGCCCATCAGTGGCGACGCCGTGCGACCCTCGGCGCCGCCGACCCTGATCGATAACGCCGATACCTGGCTGGATTTCACCGACCTTGTGTTTATCGATCCACCGGGGACCGGCTACAGCCGCATCATCGGTGGCGAGGAAATCCGCAAGCAATTGTGGAGCGTCAGCGGCGATGTCAGTGCGGTGGCAACCGCCATCCGCCGCTGGACAGAGGCCAACGACAGGATGCTATCGCCCAAATTCATTACGGGCGAAAGTTATGGCGGTTTGCGCGGACCTAAAATCGTCAGCCAGTTGCAGACCGATCAGGGCGTCGGCGTCAATGGTCTTGTCCTGATATCGCCCGCGCTCGATTTACGGTCGCTGGGCGCAGACGCCTCGGTTATGGGAGTGGCCGGTCGCCTGCCGACCATGGCCGCCGCCCATCGGGAAAGCAAAGGCCCCATCACGCGTGAGGGCATGAAGGACGTTGAAAATTATGCGTCCGGCCCCTTCATCGCCGATCTGATGAAAGGCCCCAATGACAAGGACGCCGTCGCGCGCATTTCCGCCAAGGTCGCCGAATTCACCGGTCTCGATCCCGGCCTCGTGACGCGACTGGCCGGGCGTGTCCCGACACAGGTTTTCGCGCGCGAGGCCGATCGCGCAACGGAGCGCGTTGGCAGCCGCTATGACCTCAGCGTTCCAGGATTCGACCCTGACCCGAACGGCGACCGCAGCAACACGCCTGATCAAATGAGCGCGGGCCTGAACGCGCCCATGATCGAGGCCATGGTCGATATGTACCACAGCCGTCTGAAATGGGTTGTCGAAAACGGGCGTTACATTTTCGCCAATGATCAGGCGGCGCGGCAATGGGATTATGGTCGACTTCCTCCCGAATCCATCGGCGATCTGCGCAAAGCCCTCGCGCTGGATCCCGGTTTGCGCGTCTTGATCGCCCAGGGGCTGACGGACACCGCTGTGCCCTATTACATGACCCGATTTCTGCTCGATCAGATCCCGTTCGTCGGGCCTGCCGATCGCCTGCGATTTCAGGTCTACCCCGGCGGCCATATGATGTATGCGCGGGACGCCTCACGGGTCGCGCTGCGTCGCGATGCGCAGGCGCTGATCGAAGGGAAATAGGCGCCAAACCTCCGCGACGATAAGCCAACTGGCGTTGCCCGGTCCGGCTTGTATGAACGACAGACAGAACACCATCCGAGGAAACTCCATGCGCGAACTCACCCATTTTATCGGCGGCAAACATATTCAGGGAACCTCCGGCCGCTTTGCCGAGGGTTTTCAACCCATGACGGGCGAGGCGATTACGCGGGTTCCCCTGGCTTCCAGGGCGGAAGTTCGCGGTGCGGTCGAAAACGCCCTGGCGGCGCAGCCGGGCTGGGGCGCGACCAATCCGCAACGCCGCGCACGCGTATTGATGAAATTCCTCGACCTCGTCGCCCGCGACAATGAAAAAATCGCCGAAACCATTGCGCGCGAACACGGAAAGAACATCCCGGACGCCAGGGGAGACATCCAGCGCGGCGTCGAGGTGATCGAATTTTGTCTGGGCGCGCCGCAACTGATGAAGGGCGAATACACCGAAGGCGCAGGTCCGGGCATCGATATTTATTCGATGCGCCAGCCGCTCGGCGTTGTCGCCGGCATTACGCCCTTCAACTTTCCGGCGATGATCCCGATGTGGAAATTCGGGCCGGCCATCGCTTGCGGCAATGCGTTTATCCTGAAACCCTCCGAGCGCGACGTTTCGGCGCCGCTGATGTTCGCTGAGCTGATGATCGAAGCGGGCCTGCCGCCTGGCATTCTCAATGTTGTCAATGGCGACAAGGAGGCGGTCGACGCCCTGCTCGACGATCCCGATATTCAGGCAATCGGCTTTGTCGGCTCGACGCCGATCGCCGAATATGTTTACGCGCGGGCGACGGCGTCGGGAAAACGCGCGCAATGTTTTGGCGGCGCCAAGAACCATCTCGTTGTTATGCCCGACGCCGACATGGACCAGACCGTCGATGCGTTGATTGGCGCCGGCTATGGCTCGGCGGGCGAGCGCTGCATGGCGATTTCCGTCGCCGTGCCGGTCGGCGAAAAGACTGCGGATGAGCTGGTGCGACGCCTGATCCCGCGCGTCGAAGCGCTGAAGATCGGGCCCTCCACCGACGCCAGCGCCGATTATGGCCCGCTGATCACCGCCCAGGCGCTTGAACGCGTGACATCATATGTCGATCTCGGCGTGAAAGAAGGCGCAAAACTGCTTGTGGATGGCCGCAGCTTCAAAATGCAGGGCTATGAAAACGGCTATTACCTGGGCGGCTGCCTGTTCGATGGCGTGACCAGGGACATGCGCATCTACAAGGAAGAGATTTTCGGGCCGGTGCTGGCGGTTGTGCGCGCCAAGACCTACGAGGACGCGCTGGCGCTCTGCAATGACCACGAATATGGCAACGGCGTCGCCATTTTCACGCGCGACGGCGATGCGGCGCGCGATTTCGCCGCCCGCGTGAAAGTCGGCATGATCGGCGTCAATCTGCCGATCCCGGTGCCGCTCGCCTATTACACGTTTGGCGGCTGGAAGCGCTCGGTGTTTGGCGATCTGAACCAGCATGGCCCGGATGCATTCAGGTTTTACACCCGCACCAAAACCGTGACGGCGCGCTGGCCCAGCGGCGTGAAGGACGGCGCGGAGTTCTCGATACCGACCATGAAGTGAAGGCAAAGCTTACCCCCATTGCGACAAACGTGAACTTTGACGCGACTTGAATGGATCTCGTTCTGGCCGATCGTCGCGAGCTCTCCGCGCCTTTGGCGTATCTGCCGCGATTGCGCGATGCAAAAGTCGTCCAGAGGCAAGAATGGCGCATGCAAACCCCGTGCAGCGAAGGCCCGCGCTTGCCAACCGAGCCGGGTGAAGGCAATCTCGGCTCAGGAATAACGTTCAGCGTAAGTGTGCCGGAGTTTTCTCTGGTCGAACAACGAGACAGGGAAATTCCAGAACATGATCCTGGACATTGAAATTGCCAATGCGGGCGCGATGGACGAACGCGCTCTGCCTGAGCTTCAATCGCGGCTTCTCAATCGCAGATCATTTTTGTTCGGCGGCGCCATCGGCGTCAGCGCGCTGGGCTTGGCCGGTTGCGCGACAAACGGCGTCAGCCTCGCCGAGGCGGAGAAGATGTACGGGCCGGCGCCCGACGAGAAATTCCCGATTCCGGCGGTTGATGTCAGCAAGATCGATCCGAAATATTATCGCCAGACCGTGCGCTACGACAGCAAGGAAGAGCCGGGCACGATTGTCGTCGATCCCGCCAATTACTACGTTTACCGCATTGAGGGCGATGGAAACGCCACGCGCTATGGCGCCAACGTCGGCCGCCAGGGATTCCTGTGGAGTGGTGAGGCTTATGTCGGTCGGAAGGCCGAATGGCCCGTCTGGACACCGCCCGCAGAGATGATCAAACGCCAGCCGGAGGCGGGCAAATATGCCCGCGGCATGCCCGGAGGTCTCGACAATCCGCTCGGCGCCCGCACGCTCTATCTCTATCAGAAAGGCGTTTACACGCTCTACACGATTTACAGCACCAGCGACCCCGAGACGATCGGCACCAACCTCACGAGCGGCTGCACCGGTCTCCTCAGTCAGGACATGATCGACCTCTATTCACGAACGCCGGTCAAAACGAAGGTGGTCGTCCTGCCGGTGTAAGCAGGTGGTGGAGCAGCCCTGAAACATTGGACGGCAGGCAGAAATGCTTCGCGTTTCCCATTCGACGGACCGTGAGCTTTCCATGGCGGATGTCCTGTTCGAGATTGACGACGCGCTTTTCGAATTCTATCGCGGCCAAGCGCTGCGCAAAGGTCGAACGGTCGAGGATGCAATCCGTGACGTGATCGTGTCGAACGCCGCGAAGTTCGACAACGCGCGCGCGTTGACGCCGACCGAGCGTTCCGAGCCAGCGCAGCGATACCTGTCCAGGCAGTATCAAGCGCATCCTTCTTTGACGTTTGACGACATTCGAGATGGTTGTGAGTGATTGCTTAGCTCACGCCGCCAGACAGCATTTCTTGAACTTTTTTCCACTCCCGCAGGGACAGGGATCATTGCGTCCGACATCGCGATGGAGATTGACTTCAGGCGCAACGATATCCTCGTCCTCATCCTCCATCGCCGCCTCAAGCGCTTCCTGAATCTCGCCAACTCGATGCAGGTCGGCGAGCGCATCGTCCACCGGTTCAATGCCATCGCGCGTGAAGGCGGCCAGCGGATCGCTGTCCTCGCGCGCCATCTGGCACAAAATGTCGAGTTCATCGCCGGCGACGCCATCTTCATCGCCCATGCTTTCAAGCGCCTGTTTGGCGATTTCAACGGATTTGACCATGCCCAGCCTCGCCACGACAAAGCCCCAGGCTAGCATCGCGCCATCGGTATCGTCATGGGTGGACAGTTTTTCAGGCACGGTCGCTAGCCAGCTTTCGAACGCCGCGCGATCGGTCGCGCCTGCAGCTGCAAGATAGCCCATCGCCTCCAGCGTGACTTCGCGAATGAAGGCGTCGACTTTGGGATATTCGACAACCGCCTGTAATCCCTCCAGATCGCCGTCGAACAATGAAATAATGATGCGCGACAGCGCCATCGAGCCATCGTCAGCGAAGATGGACCCGGCGCCATCGGGCGTTTTCAGCAGAATGCGCAACAGCGGCATGGCGCTGGTTTCGCGGTGTTCCGCCAGCAGAAACAGCGCAAACCAGGCAATCAGCGCGTCAGGGTCGCTGGCCTTTTCCGGGTCGCGGGCAAAGCGCGCCAGCACCTGCGTCAAGGCTGGCGCCGCCACATCCCATTGGTCGCGCAGCCAGCACAGTTCGTAATCCGGCAATTCGCCCTGCGCCGCGCCGAGCGTCTTGAGAGCTGCGGCCAATGTCAAAGGATTTTCCGCAGCCACTGTTGCATTCCTTCAATCGCGTGGATCAATCCACAGGGATAAAAATGTCCTCGAGCTTCGGCTCGCGGTTGATGAGACCCTGGCGTCGCAGATTGCGCACCAGCGTTTCCAGCGTCTTGCGATTGGCCTCGATACCATAGGGCCAGACATCTTTGCCCATGATCGCCTCGGTCTCCCGCACATGGTCATAGACCCACGGAAACATGCTCCGGTTGGCGCCAGTGTTATGATAGTCCATCCACGCGCGGTTTTTGGACTCCACAAACGCCCTGTAGAGAGGTTTGGCGATCCACGGGTTGCGTTCATACACCTCGCGGCGGATCGCCACCAGATGCATGATCGGGTGAATGCCGGTGCGCCGGAAATAATCCTTCTCGATTTCGACGTGGTTCGGGAACAGTCGCTCGATTTTGCCCTGCCCCAGATTTTTGGGCGCGCCGGTGCCAATATAGGCATCGATGTCGCCATCCTCGAGCATCTCGAACAATGTCTTGTTCGTCTGGTTCTGCTCGATTTTCACGCCGGGGATATCAAGCGGCGGGCGGTCCTCGCCATGCGCGCCCAGATGATCGCCAGCCCCCTGCACCCAGGTGATCCCGGAAAGATCGACCCCGTAATCGTCCTCAAGCAGGCCCTTGATGCAGATGGCCGCCGTCATCGCGTAAAGCGGCACGCCAATCCGCTTGCCTTCAAAGTCTTTCGGCTTGCGGATGCCGTTTTTCACGCTGACAAAAATATTGCCGTGGCGAAAGACGCGCGAGGGAAACACCGGCAGCGCCACAAAAGGCGAATGGCCGGAACAAAAATGCACAATCGTCTCGGACGACGACATCTCCGAGGCGTCGAACTCCTTCTTGAACACCATGCGATCGAACAATTCGCGCGGCGATGAAATCGAGATGTAGTCGATATCGATGCCCTCGGCGCGCACAGAGCCGTCG
The DNA here is from genome assembly GCA_903931945.1 of uncultured Hyphomicrobiales bacterium. GTDB lineage: Bacteria > Pseudomonadota > Alphaproteobacteria > Rhizobiales > Beijerinckiaceae > Terripilifer. Next base: position 8,247 of record CAIZEI010000029.1, read on the forward strand.
CGGATGGCGTCCATGCGGTCGTAAGGTCCGCAAGCAAAACTGATCTTGAGATTGGCCATGGTGATTTCCTCCGCCGTTATTTAGCCGGAGGGCGATGATCAAAGCAACATGCGCTTGACCGCAGTGCGCGCGACCTTCACGATACGGCATACGTGACCGCGCGGGAGGATGGCATGAAAATTTCTGGCATTTTGGGGCTGGGCCTGCTCGCCCTGTCCGGCGCAACCGCCTTCGCGCAGGCCCCCGCCCACCCTTGGCTGACGACCGATATCCTTGATGCTGCGAAAGCCGAGGGCCAGATCACCGTCTATTCCTCCACCAACGAGGGCGAAGGCCTGCCGTTGTGGAAAATCTTCGAGGACGCCACGGGTGTAAAAGTCAATTACGTCCGCGCCGCAGACGCCGCCCTTATGGGCAAGATCGCTCTGGAAGCGCGCAGCGGCCAGCAGAGCTGGGACCTCATCAATACGCCTACGGCCAACCAGCTGCCAACCGCGCTGATGGCCTCGTTCAACCCGCCGGAAGCCAGGAACATCATGGAATCGGCGCATGGGCCAGAAGGCCGCTGGTATGGCGTCTACGCCAATTACAATTCGCCCGCCTATAACACGAACCTCGTGAAGCCAGCCGATCTGCCGAAAACCTATGAAGGCTTTCTGGAGAAGAAAGACTGGGTGGGGCGCGTCGCGATCGAAGGCACCGACAATGAATGGATGAACGCCATTTTCACCCAATATGGCGCGGACAAGGGCAAAAAGCTCATACAGGACCTTGTGGCGACGCTGAAACCCGTGGTGCTGGACGGGCACCTCGCCGCCGGGCGCCAGGTCGCGGCGGGCGAATACGCCGTGCTGCTGAATCAATACACAATGCTGACGCTCAATCTGAAACTCGCCGGCGCGCCGACGGATTTCTGGGCGATGGACCCGGTGGCGCTGTTTTTTGGACAGGTGGCGATCAATCCGAAAGCGCCGCATCCCAAAGCTGCTCTGCTGGCGGCAAACTTTATGCTGAGCGCTGAAGCGCAGGCTTTTGCCGCCAAAACCGGACGCATCCCGACGCGGCCCGACACGCCGGCCAACCCGCCCGACGCTGTGCCAAAACTCACCGCGGCAAAAGTGCTGCCGATCGCGCTCTCGGGCGATCAGGTGAAGGCGTCGCAAAAGCTGTTCGATGAGCTGTTTGGGAAAAGGTGACCATGACCGACGACCTCGACGTGATGCGCGGCAGCGACAATGTGTTTGCCGATTTCGACGACGCGGATGCCGAAGCCAAGAAGATGAAGGCGGGCATTGCGGCTGAAATCATCGCCACGCTGAACAAACGCGGTCTAATGGCCCGCGCGGGCGCGAAAGCCGCCAGGGTGGACGCCGCCGACATTCAGCGCATTCGCAACGCCGACCTGTCGCGCTTCACCATCGACCGCCTTGTGCGGATCGCCGGTCGCCTTGGTCGTTCTGTGGAGATCAAAGTTTTGCCGGAACGGGCGGGATTAGCGGCCTGACAAGCCGACGACGCCGCGCTCCCGCCGCGCCAGTCAAGCATCCCCTACAGCGCGCCGGCAAAATACAATGCGAGGCCCGCAGCGCAGCATCCCGCCAGCGTCACAAACGTTCCGGCCTTGAAGCGAAAGACCGCCAGCGCGGCGGCGCCCGCAAGGACAAAACTCCACAGATCTGCGCTGACCAAAAACGGGGAGTCGAACGACAGGCCGTATGCGCCGACATGCGTCGTCTGCCGGAACAGGGTGTGGATCGCAAACCACAGCGCAAGATTGAGGATCACCCCGGCGATGGCGGCGGTGATCGCGGCGAGCGCGCCTGACAGGGCCCTGTTCGCGCGCAATTGCTCGATATAGGGGCCTCCGACAAAAATCCACAAAAAGCAGGGCGCAAAGGTCGCCCAGGTCGTCAGCAACCCGCCAAAAGCGCCGGCCAGCAGCGGCGGCAGGTCGCCGGGCGAGCGGAACGCCGCCATGAAGCCCACATATTGCAGCACCATGATCAGCGGGCCCGGCGTCGTCTCGGCCATGCCCAGCCCGTTCAGCATTTCGGCGGCGCTCACCCAGTGAAAGGTCGTGACCGCCTGCTGCGCGGCATAGGCCAGAATGGCGTAGGCGCCGCCGAAGGTCACAACCGCCATTTTGCTGAAGAAAAGCCCGATATGGGTGAAAACGCTTTCCGGCCCGGCAAAGATCGCAATGGTGGCCACTGGCGCCAGCCAGGCGGCCAGCCAGACTGCGGCGGCGCCGATGGCGCGGGCAGGCGATGGCCTTGTGTGCTCAGGCGTGTCGCTGCCCAGCAGGCTGCCGGCGTCGGAGGCCGCCGCCTTGTCGCCCGCCGGGAGAAAAGCGGGATGTCCAGCGCGCGCGGCGAAAAACCCGATGAGACCGGCCGCCAGCACGATGGCCGGAAAGGGAACCGCAAAAAAGAAAATCATCGCAAAAGCCGTCGCCGCCAGCGCGCGCATGGCGCCTGACTTCAGCGCGCGCTTGCCAACCCGCAGCATCGCCTCGACAACGATGGCGAGCACCGCCGATTTCAGGCCGAAAAAGATCGACGATACGATCCCCGTTTCGCCCCAGAGCGCGTAGACAAAGCTCAGGGCCATGATAGCCGCTGCGCCCGGCAGAATGAACAATCCGCCGGCGATCAGCCCGCCCCGTGTGCGGTGCATCAGCCAGCCGAGATAGGTCGCCAGTTGTTGCGCCTCGGGGCCCGGCAGCAACATGCAGTAATTGAGCGCGTGAAGAAAACGGCTTTCAGAAACCCATTTCTTCTCCTCGACTATGATCCGGTGCATGACGGCGATCTGCCCTGCCGGTCCGCCAAAACTCAAGGCCGCGACGCGCAGCCAGACGGCGAAAGCTTCCCGCTGGGTGACGCCATGGCCCCTTGCGCCGGCATTCGAGGTTTCCTGCATGTTTTCTCCAGGCCCTTCGACAGGCCACGCTTGTCCCGCCAGCAGCGAATCGTTTATGCATCGTGCGGTCAGGCGCGGCAAATCGCCCCCTGGCAGGATCGCGGGCTTGAAATGCGGTGACATTGCGAAACATACATTTGGCGGCAACAGATTGCGACGGAGTTCCATTTTCAATGCGTGTCTTGATTTTGTCCGGCCTGTTCCTGGCGGCTGTGGCCACCGCCGCCCTCTCCGCCGCCACGCCCTCGCATGACGGACTGTGGACGGTTGAAGGAACGACCGATGTCGGTCCCTGCTCCAAAACATTCGCCGGCGAGGTCAAGGTTCAGAACAACGATATCGTCGAGGCGAGCGGCGGCGTAGCGCAGGCCATTGGCTCGATCGATAACAGTGGCGCTGTCTGGGCGCGACTGACCGCCGACATCGGCATGGCGCGCGGCAGCGGGCGCGTGCATGGCGCCACGGCCTCGGGCGCCTGGTCGTCAAACACCGCCTATTGCGGTGGGCGCTGGAACGCGAAGCGGAAGGGATAACGCCGGGCCGCCTCGTCTGAAGGGCGAATGGCGCGAGGCGCGCGCGCGGGATAGAGTGCCACGCTGTCTCATGTCATGGCGCGATCATGTCTCGCATTCCTTCCTTTGCAAACATCCCCTTCGCTTTGGCGCCGGCGCCGCCGCTGCCGGCGGGCGCGCTCTGGATGACGCCGGAGGAAATCCCCGTAAAATCGTCCTACAGTCCCGCCGATATCGAAGGCATCGATTTCATCGACAGTTTTCCCGGCATCGCACCCTATGTGCGCGGCCCCTACCCCACGATGTATGTCAATCAGCCCTGGACGATCCGGCAATATGCAGGATTCTCCACGGCCGAAGAGTCCAACGCCTTTTACCGGCGCAATCTTGCCGCCGGGCAAAAGGGGCTGTCGGTCGCCTTCGATCTGGCCACCCATCGCGGCTATGACAGCGATCATCCCCGCGTCAGCGGCGATGTGGGCATGGCGGGCGTGGCGATCGATTCCATCCTCGATATGCGCACATTGTTTTCGGGCATTCCACTCGACACGATGAGCGTATCGATGACCATGAATGGCGCCGTTCTACCCATTCTGGCGCTCTATATCGTCGCGGCCGAAGAACAGGGCGTGGCGCAGGCGAAACTCACTGGCACCATCCAGAACGATATTCTGAAAGAGTTCATGGTGCGCAACACCTATATCTATCCGCCAAAACATTCGATGCGGATCGTCTCGGACATTTTCGCCTACACATCGCAGAACATGCCGAAATTCAACTCGATTTCGATCTCCGGTTATCACATGCAGGAAGCCGGCGCGACACAGGACCTTGAACTCGCCTATACGCTTGCAGACGGTCTTGAGTATCTGCGCGCGGGCGTCGCTGCGGGCATTGACATCGACTCCTTTGCGCCGCGCCTGTCGTTCTTCTGGGCGATCGGCATGAACTTTTTCATGGAGGTCGCAAAGCTGCGCGCCGCGCGTTTGTTGTGGGCGCGCATCGTCAATAGCTTTGATCCGAAATCGGAGAAATCCCTGCCCTTGCGGACGCATTGCCAGACATCAGGCTGGTCGCTGACGGCGCAGGATGTGTACAACAACGTCACGCGCACCTGCCTTGAGGCGATGGCCGCAACGCAAGGGCACACGCAGAGCCTGCACACCAACGCCTTCGATGAGGCGCTGGCCTTGCCGACCGATTTTTCCGCCCGCATCGCCCGCGACACCCAACTCGTCCTGCAACGCGAGAGCGGCACAACACGCATTATCGACCCCTGGGGCGGATCCTATTACGTCGAACGCCTGACGCAGGACCTTGCGGTCCGCGCATGGCGCCATATCGAGGAAGTCGAGGCGCTTGGCGGCATGGCCAAAGCCATCGAGGCGGGCGTACCCAAACGCCGGATCGAGGAAGCCGCCGCCCGCACGCAGGCGCGCATCGACACCGGACAGCAGGTTGTGATCGGCGTCAACAAGTACCGACCCGAACACGAGGCGCCGATCGCCGTGCGCACTGTCGATAACGCCGCCGTGCGCGCCAGCCAGATCGCCAAATTGCAGCGCTTGCGGGCCTCGCGCGATCCCCTTGCGACACAGCGCGCGCTTGACGCCATGACCGCTGGCGCCGCGGGCGGCGGCAACCTTCTGGCGCTCGCCATTGAAGCCGCGCGACAAAAGGCGACGGTCGGCGAAATGTCGCTGGCGCTTGAAAAAATCTTCTCGCGTCATGTCGCGCATCCGAATACGGTCTCGGGCGTTTACGCTGAGGAGGCGGGGGAAAACGCTGTCGACATTACCCGCGTGCGCGAAATGACGCGCGGCTTTGCTGAGAACGAGGGCCGCAAACCCCGTATTCTGGTCGCCAAGGTCGGGCAGGATGGCCATGATCGCGGGCAGAAAGTCATTGCGTCGGCTTTCGGCGATCTCGGATTCGATGTGGATATCGGGCCGCTGTTTGCAACGCCTGAAGAAGCCGCGCAGCAGGCGGTCACAAACAATGTACATATCATCGGCGTCAGTTCTCTGGCCGCAGGACATCTCAGCCTCGTGCCGGCCCTGCGCGACGCCTTGATCAAGGCGGGTCGCCAGGACATCATGATTGTTGTGGGCGGCGTGATCCCGCCCGGCGATTTCGACGCACTGCGCGCAGCGGGCGCCAGCGCCATCTTTCCACCCGGAACAGTTGTTGTGGAGGCGGCGGAGCAATTGCTGGACGACCTGAATGCGCGGCTTGGCTATGCGCAAAGGCCGGTTGCAGCGGAGATCTAGGCTGGCGGATGGATTGCGGCGTGCTGGGTGGCAGGCTTCGGTTTGTCGAAAATCACCTTTGAGAATGCTCGCCGTCAAATCTCGATAATGCCGAGAATGCCTGGCAAACGACTTGCATACAAGTTTGATATGCGTAGTTGACAGGCGGCGTCAAAATTGGATCAGCCCTCACCCTCAATCGATCGCGTGATTGTCGATGCGGTTCTTTCAGGCCGCATTCGCGCTGGTATGCGACTCGGCGAACAAGCTCTTGCAGCGCTGTTTAAAGTATCTCGAACAAGCGTGCGTGAGGCGCTAATAAGGCTGGAAGCCCGAGGAATTCTTCAAGTTAGCCCGCGAAGAGGTTGGTTCGTTATTGAACCATCCCTAGAGGAAGCTCAGGAAGCATTTCAGGCGCGATGCGCTATAGAAATGGGCATATTGCGCGCAATCACGATCGTTAAACCGACAGTCATAGAAATTTTGCGTGTTCATATCCAGCAAGAGCGCGAGGCCATCAAATCAGGCGACGTTGGCGCGCGCAGTTATTTGCTAGGCGATTTTCACGTCTGCATGGTCGAGGCTTTTGGCAATCGACTCCTCGCGGATATCCTGCGCGATCTGACGGCCCGCACTGTTCTGATTTCAGCTCTTTATCAATCCACACATGATGCCTCGGAATCGTGCGACGAGCACGAGCAAATCATGGGTTTGTTGGCAACGGGAAATCTCGACGGAGCCGCGCTGCTGATGACGGCGCACATCGGCCACGTCGAGGCGGGCCTGACCAAGCGCATCGACAACGATCCCCTGCTTGATCTTCGGCAAGCTCTGCGAATTCCGCCGGGCCCAAATCCACCGAGGTAAGTATGTTCAGCCGACCTCGCAACCAGCACCGGAAAGGATGACTCACATGACAGCCTCCGCGACGACTCCAGCCGTCCGAACCCCGCTTTACAAATCCCTGTTCTTGCAGGTTGTCGCTGGCCTGTTGCTCGGTATCGCGCTTGGCGCGCTCGCGCCAGGCTTCGCAATTGGCCTGAAGTTTTTCAGCGACGCGTTCCTCAAGCTTATTTCCATGATCGTCGCGCCCATCGTCTTTTGCGTCGTCGTGCACGGCATCGCGGGCGCGGGAGACCTCAAGAAAGTTGGGCGTGTTGGCGGCAAGGCCTTGCTTTACTTCGAAGTGATGACGACGGTCGCGCTGGTTGTTGGGCTGATCCTGGCGTATGTCATCCATCCCGGCGTCGGGATGAACATCAACCCGGCCAATCTTGATGCGAAGGCGCTCGCCACCTACGCGGACAACGCGCATAAGCTGCAAGGCGGCGGCATTGGCAGCTTCATTCTGAATATCATCCCGACAACTTCGTTCGATGCGTTGTCACGAAACGATGTGCTGCAGGTTCTGTTCTTCGCGATCTTGTTTGGAACCAGCCTGGCGTTGGTCGGCGAGGACGGAAAGCCAATCACCACTTTCGTGGACAACGTCTCGAAGGTGCTTTTTCGCGCGATGGGGCTCATCGTGCGGCTGGCGCCGCTGGGCGTTTTGGGAGCCGTCGCCTACACGGTTGGCCAATACGGCGTGCGCTCGCTTGAGCAACTCGCTTCGTTGGTGGTGGTGTTCTGGATCGCGGTCGCGGTTTTTGTGCTCGTCGTGCTGGGCGCAGTCATGAAGGTCGCGACTGGTTTGAATATCCTCCGCTTTCTCGCATATTTCCGGGAGGAATTGACCATTGTTCTAGCAACGGCCTCCTCCGACGCCGTGCTGCCACAGATCATGCGCAAGCTCGAACGCATGGGGGTAAAGCCATCCGTCGTCGGTTTGGTCGTTCCAACCGGCTATTCATTCAACCTCGATGCGTTCTCTATTTATCTGACGCTTGCGACGGTGTTTATCGCGCAGGCTACCAACACGCCACTATCCTTTGGGGATTTGTTGTTGGTGCTTGGCATATCGCTGGTCACGTCAAAGGGCGCACACGGGGTGCCAGGCTCTGCGATCGTGATTTTAGCGGCCACGCTCAACGCCGTGCCAGAAATTCCTGCAATCGGCCTTGTGCTTGTCTTGTCGGTTGATTGGTTCATTGGCATGGCCCGCGCACTGGGCAATCTGATCGGCAATTGTGTCGCAACGGTCGTTATCGCCGCATGGGAAAAGGACCTGGACTTGCCGCTCGCTCGCGATGTTCTCGCAGGCAACGTCTCTGTAGACATCACGAATGACACGCTGCCCGCCTTTCAGCCCGCCGAATAATAAGTGGGGGGGCGAATGCTCCCCTCCCCAAACCATAGTTTCATTTTCTGAAGAGTGAGAGCGGTGGAAATCCATTCCGTCAGCGATAGGTCGATAAGCGGTCATGCCGCCGCCGCGCATCTGTAAATCGCCGCTGACGACACCCATACGATCGCGCGCCTTTGCCGCGCTTCCCGTTTCTGCGCCGCCGTCATGTTCAGCGGTCGCCCCATATGCTGGCTACGCGATTTGGCGCGGCCTTCGCCGCCGCCGCGCGGAGAATCTTCTCCACGCGCCAGCCCGCCAGGCGCAGCGATCGTCAACCGCCGCGTGCTGGTCGATGTGTCCACCCACGGGTCCGCGAGGTCGGGAAATTGCCCGCCCGTGAAAATGATCTTTTTGACGAAACGCGAAAAGCGCGGACCGGACGCTCTGATTGCGCTCTGGCGCCCGGAGTGCCATTTTCAAGTGGCGTCATCCCGGCCCTGGAGGAGCCATGGATGGTAGCCACGGGTGGAGCGCAGCGGAACCCGTGGGTTGACGTTTTCCCCAAAGCGTAGCGCCGGTGGGGCGAAGGACTCTGGATGCCGGGTGCGTATTCGCAGCTTCTCCTTCATGTCGTCACATCGACAAAGGGGCGCGCGCCCTGGATTTCACCTGAGGCCGCGGAGCGGCTTTATCCCTGCATCGGCGGCGTCGTCCGGGCGGAAAAGGGCTCGCTCTATCGGATCGGCCTCGCCGAGGACTATGTGCATCTCTATCTCAGGTGGTGGCCCGACGGCAGGTTGTCCGACCAGATGCGCGTGGTGAAGGCGCGGTCGAGCAAGTGGATGCGCGAGACGTTTCCCGAACTGGCAAGCTTCGCGTGGCAGGAGGGCTACAGCGTGTTCTCCGTCAGCAAGTCGCAGGAGGCTGAGCTGAAGACATATATCCGGGGGCCGGCCGAGCATCACAGGACCGCAGATCTCAGGTCCGAGCTCTTGCGCCTTCTGCGCGCTCACGGCATCGCGTTCGACGAGACATACGTGTTCGATTGAGCGGGAGTCTCAATGAAATTCCTCCGCCCCTCCGGGGCTGATGCGAGTTGAAACCAGATCACCACGGGTTTCGCTGCGCTCCACCCGTGGCTACAATCCTTGGCCTCTCCGGGGCCAGCGCCCAACTTTCAGACATATCTTTCGGGAAGCATAAGCCCTTGCAGCGCAAGGGCCAACGCAAATTCTCAAAAAAATTCACAATCGAAATTCCAATTGTATGCCTCGCATTGGCGCAAACCTCGCCCTTCCAGCTATGTCCCCCGCCTCTCACCTTGAACGAGAACGCCGACACTCAAGCCACCCTATAGCCATCCCCCCTCTTGCATTCTGCTCGCCCGCGCCGACACTGCAAAAATGCGATTCGCGCATGGAGAGAGGCGATGGCGAACCTGCCGGCGGGGCTCGAGGACAGCGATTTTGACACCATCGAGGACGCTGTGCTGGAAACAGCGCGGGGTCGCTGGTTTCTGCGCGAATTCGCCCGCCGCGCCCGCGCCGCCGACACATCGCGCCTGATGCAATCGATTTCCCGCATTGAGGATATGTTGCGCTCTCGCGATCTCTCGCAGCCGCTCACGCAAAATCAACATGCGCGCGAACTCGAAGAGCGGCAGGTGCGATTTGCCGACATCGCGTGGATGCTGCGCGAACGGGGCTATGACGGCGACATCTGCGCGCTGATTGAAAAGGAAGCGCGCTCGCTCGGCGCGCTGGCGGCGGCCCTTCGCGAAGGCTGCGACCCCACGCCAGACCCCGGCGCCGAGGCTGCGAGCGCGCCGCGCATCGAAACAACGCGCGCCATCGCTGCGCCCCTGCCCGAGCCTGAGCCTGAAGCAGACGCTGTCGAGATCGAAGCGCCGCCGCCCCTTGTGGAGGCCGCGCGCACCCTCGCTCCCGAGCCCGCAGCCGCCCCATGGGTTGCGCCCCCTCCCGATTGGCGCCAAAGCGCTGTCCTCGCGCTTGCGCCTTTCGACCTGATGAGCACGCGCGAAAGCCTCGCCTTCTTCGCCTGAACCCGGTCGCCCGGAACCAAGAGGAAACGAACATGGATCTCGGATTGGCCGGCAAACGCGCGATTGTCTGCGCCTCCAGCCGGGGCCTTGGGAAAGCCACGGCCATTGCCCTGGCGCGCGAGGGCTGCGAGGTCGTCATCAATGGCCGCGACGACGCCACGCTGCAAAAAACCGCCGACGAAATCCGGGCGTCGACGGGCGCAAAAGTCATTGCCGTCGCCGCCGATGTCGGCGCGCCGGAGGGTCGCGCCGCCCTGCTCGCAGCCTGCCCGACGCCGGATATTCTCATCAACAACAATGGCGGCCCGCCGCCAAAGGATTTCCGGCTGCTTTCGCCAGCCGATCTCGCCGCCGGGCTCGAAGCGAATATGTTTACGCCCATCGCGCTCATTCAGGCGGTCATCGATGGCATGGCCGCGCGCGGCTATGGGCGCATCGTCAACATCACGTCCAGCAGCGTGAAGGCGCCGCTGCCCAATCTCGACCTGTCCTCGGGGGCGCGCGCGGGCCTGACCTCTTTTGTCGCAGGCGTTGCGCGACAGGTCGCAGCTCAAGGCGTGACCATCAATTGCGTCATGCCCGGCGCTTTCAATACTGACCGGCTGAAATCGATCGTGCGCGGCGCGGCGCAAAAATCCGGCAAAACGTTTGAAGAGCAAAGCGCTGAACGCCTTTTGACCATTCCGGCGCGGCGGCTGGGCGAACCGGAGGAATTCGGCGCATTCTGCTGCTTTCTGGCCAGCCCCCGGGCCGGCTATATCACCGGTCAGAACCTGCTGATTGACGGCGGCGCGATTTCAAGCGCGTTGTGAAAAACGGCGTTTGCGCCGCGAGAGGACATTGTTCGCGTGACGGAAACGCTCCCCGCCAGTCCCTTGAAAGCCCTGTCCCGCTCGTTCAGACCGGGCGTGCTGGCCGGCGTCGGTCTGAAAGTCGCCTCGACCTGCGTGTTTTCGGGCATGATCGCGCTGGTCAAATTCGGTTCGGGCTCCTACCCGATTGCCGAACTGGTATTCTTTCGCTCGTTTTTCGCCATCGCGGTGCTCCTGGTCTGGCTTGCCGCGCGCAGCGAATTTCCGCGAGCTCTCCACACCGGCTGGCTGTCCGGCCATCTCCTGCGTTCGCTGGCGGGCACGGCGAGCCTGATCCTCAGTTTCTCGTCCTACGCGCTGCTGCCGCTCGCGGACGCCACCGCCATCGGCTACGCGGGGCCTTTGTTCATTGTCGTCATGGCCGGGCTCTTGCTGCATGAGCGGATTGGCCCGGCGCGCTGGGCGGCGGTGGCGCTGGGGTCGGGCGGCGTTCTGCTGATGCTGTGGGAGCATCTGGGCTCGGGATCCGGCTACGGCGAGCGCGGCGCTCTTGGCGCCCTGTGCGCGCTTGGCAACGCATTTTTCGTATCGATCGCCATGATCCAGACAAGGCGCCTGATGCGCAGCGAGAATATGGGCGCGGTGGTGTTCTATTTTCAATCCACCGGCTCGTTTTTCGCCGTGTTGATCATGGCGGCGGCGGCGCTCTGGCCCGGCGCCGGGCCGGTCGCCGATTTCGTGCATGCGCAAGCCTGGATCACGCCAAAACCCTGGGATTGGGCGCCGCTGATCGCTGCGGGCCTGCTCGGCGGCGCAGGACAAATCCTGATGACATCGAGCTATAAACTGACCGACGCCTCCATCATCGCCTGTTTTGACTATACGTCGATGATCTGGGCGCTGCTGTTCGGCGCGCTGTTCTTTGCCGAGACGCCCTCCGCCATTGTCCTGACCGGCGCTTCCATCGTGGCGGCCGCTGGCGTTATGGTGGTGCTGAGCGAACGGGGATGGATGAGGAGGCCAGCGGGATGAACGCAGATTTCGACAAATTCATTGGAACCTGGCGCCTTGTGGCGATCACCTCCGACGGCAAAATCCGGCATGACCGCGGAGCCCAACCGACGGGGCTCATCACCTATCACGAAAGCGGCTGGATGGCCGCGCAAATCCAGCCTGACCGGGCGCCGACGCCGATGCAGGGCGACAGGCCGACAGGCGAGGAAGCGCTGGCGGCGCTCTATGGCTACACCGCCTATTTTGGAACATTTGTCGTCGATCCCGTAGCCAAAACGGTGACGCATCAGCGCAAGGGGAGCGTTTCGCCCGGTTGGGAACGGCATCCCGACTTCGTTCGCGCCTATGAATTTGACGGGCTGAACCGGGTGATCCTGCGACCGGTCAACAACAAAAATGAACTGGTTTGGGAGCGACTGACATAGAATTCCACCGCCGCGCCCGTTTGCCCGATCCGGACGCGGCGACCATTTTCTCAAGTTACTCGGCGGGCGCCGCCATGCGCATCTCCCTGTCCCCGTCCGATCCATGCCCGGCGGCCAGCGGCTCAAACTCCGCGTATTTCGCGCAGGCAAAGAGGATCATCGCGACGCCAGCATAGGCGAAAGCCACCGCCGGCGAGCTTGCAATGCCGATCGCCTCGCCGTGGATGAACCCGAAGAATGTGAACACCGCGCCAGCTGCGGCGAAGGCTGCGGCCTTCACGAACTCCCGGTCGATAATATAAACAGTCACCGCGCCCAGGATGATACCCGCCAGCGTCGCGCCGCCGCCGAGCGTTTCAAGCCCCTTGTAAAGCACGCCCACCTGCGCGAGCTTGTCGACGCCAACGGCGCCGGCGCTGGTTCCCGCCGCGCCGAGCGCGCCGTCGACCAGCGTCTTTCCCCAAGCTGCAATTTGCGGCAGCAGCGCCAGGATAATGGCCGGCGCATGGCGGTGCGGAGTTTCCTGAAAGGCTTGCGATCCGATCAACATGCCGATGTAGAGCAGGATGGGCAGGATCGCGACAACCGGAATCAACGCCATCATCAGCGAGATAATCCCGAAGGTCGTCAGCACAAGCACCAGAATTCCGGTGCCGGCGGAATAGCCGATGCGCCCGCCCATGGCCTTCCAGCCGGGATGACCGATATAGACGGCGTTGATAAAGGGGTTGCCGAGCAGGCAACCGATGAGGCTGATCACGCCATCGGCGGTCAACACACGCGTTGTGGGAAAGGAATCGCCGGCCGCCGCAGCGCTCTCGACGTTGTCCAGCGCCTCGATGAGGTCGTAGATGCCGAACGGAATCGCTGTCACAAGGATCACGCCCAGGAATTTGAACCCGGAGAAAACATGTCCGATCGCCGGGATCGGAATTTCAAAACCAAAGTTCGCAAAGGAGCCGCCCAGCTTGGCCAGCGTCAATTCGCCATAGCCCAGCCCCAATAGGTTTGAGCCCCACGCGATGACGGTGCCCGCCGCGATCGCCACCAGTCCGCCGGGAACGCCGCCGAAATAGCGCACGCCGCCAAACCAGTTGGCGAGGATCACGGCAAAGCACACCACGCCAATCACCGGCGTTGAAAACACCTGCGCCGCCGGGCTCATGGAAATGAACGTGATCGATATGCCCGCGAGCGAGCCCAGCAGCGCGGCGCGTGGCGTGATTTTTCGAATGACCGGCCCCACAAATCCGCCGATCATCAGCACGAAGCTTTGCACGAAGACCCAGGTCAGACCGGCTTCCCATGCCTGCACCGGATCCTTTGTCGCCAACAAGATGGGCAGCATGACCACAAATGTGACAACAAACATATGCGGCACGCTGACGCCCGACGGCAGCGCGCACACATCGGTGCGTCCGGTCTCTTGAGCCAGTTTATAAGCAAGCCAGGCATAATAGCAGGTGCTCAGGCATAGCATCACACCAAGCGCGGGCAGAATGCGACCGAAGACGAGACTGTCCGGCATTTTCAGCACGAAGCGCAAAAGTCCTGTCAAAACAAGCAGATTGACGAGAATATTGGTGCCGAATCCGAAGAATGCGTTCCAGTCGCCAGCGACCCAGAACTTCATTGGTCCACGTGTTGTCGAAGCCATGCTCATTTCACGCTCCCCTTGCTTGCTACTTCATCCCGGACGCTCCGAGTGTTGCAATCAGATCGGCGGAATCGCCGACCCAACCGAAGATGCCGCCCTGCGCCTTGATCATGTTCAGGCCCATCGCGTGAAATTCAGGAAAATATGAGCCGGTGCAATCGGCCAGGACGAGGCAATCAAAGCCCCTGTCATTGGCCTCGCGCACCGTTGTATTGACGCAGACCTCCGTCGTTACCCCGGTCACAACGAGCTGTTTGACGCCGCGATGTTTGAGAATGGCTTCGAGATCTGTCGCGAAGAATGCGCCTTTGCCCGGCTTGTCGACGACCGGTTCGCCGGCGATTGGATAGAGTTCCGGAATAATGTCGTGTCCCGCCTCGCCGCGAACCAGAATGCGGCCCATCGGGCCGGGATCGCCGATGGTCGTCTTGCCGCCCCCGCGCACTTTTTTGGCAGGCGGCAAATCGGAGAGGTCGGGCCGGTGGCCCTCGCGTGTGTGAATGACCGGAAGGCCAGCCGCGCGCCAGGCGGCGAGCAAACGCCGGTTTGGTTCGATGGCGCGACGCAATTGCCCGACATCGTTGCCAAGCATTTCGCCAAAGCCGCCGGGCTCAAGAAAGTCGCGTTGCATGTCGATGATCAGCAGCGCCGCCTGCGCCGGATCGAATGCGAAGTCGTAGGGTTCCGCTCGAACGACCGCCATATTGCCCCCCGGATCGAACCAGATCTGGCTTGAATTTAAAAGCAAATTCCGCGCCAGCTTTGCCAGCGACCTGTCGTGCAGCGTCTTTCGCCTGCTCAAAACCTTTCAGAGAAATCGAGCAGGCGCCCAGCTTTTCGTTCGATATTCCTAACGAAATCGACTAATGTCCCGTTCGTTCCACTATCAAGGACGGGCCATGGGCGTCGAGGGCAAGGACAGGGTCAAGGCGCTTGAGGCGGGCGCTCATGCTATTTCGGGGTTTCTCGGTCGCTCTGTGCTGAAACTCCGCAAAGCCAGCAACATGTCATTGGCCGAGCTATCGGAGCAATCGGGCGTCGCCAAATCGATTATCAGCCAGATCGAGCGCAATGAGACCAATCCCACGCTCTCCACCATCTGGCGGCTGGCGCAGGCGCTCGACGTGCCGGTCGAGCGGGTATTGCGCGGCAGCGACGACGAGCCCTTTATCGAGAAGTCCGCACGGGGCGACACCCCCCATCTGGTCTCCGAAGACGGGCGTTGCAAACTGGCCATCATCGGCTGGATCAAGACCGTCGAATGGCTGCAATGGTATGATTTTTCAGCAGAACCCGGCGGCGAACTCGCGTCCGAACCGCATCAGCCCGGCTCGATTGAATGCCTCTCCATTCTGGAGGGCGAACTGGAGGTTGAGGTTGGCGGGGCTGTGGATACAGCGGCGCTCGGCGATACCCTGCGCTATCGCTGCGACAGACCGCACGTCATCCGCAACCGCAGCAGGAAGCCGGCGCGGGCTGTGCTGGTGTGCATTCTGCGCGCAGCCGTGATGGAATAAATGCCGGGATACCTGGCGCGCGCGCAGGCGCTTGCCCGGAGGCATGAGGAAATGCTCAGTCCCGGGCTATAACTATTTCGGAGAATATTCCGGCATTGCGGGCTTTGGCCCAAAAATGAATTGCTGCGGGTTTTTCTGAATCGATTGCGTGGCGCGATTGACCTCGTCAATCGCCCGGCGGCTATCTGACACCAGCCCGTCGATGGACCGCAGCCCCTGTCCGGTCAACTTGTTGAAACCCGCTGTAATTTCCTTGACGCGGGCGTCGAGGTTATCGGCCAGTTTGCGGATCGCGCGGGCGGCGTCGGCAATTTCGTCAGCCCCGCCCCTTAGGCCAGGCTCCCCTAAAAACGCCTGCGCGCTCGCCAGAACGCTGTCAATCTTGTCAGCGGACGTATTGAGCTTGGCGCTCAGCTCACGGGCGTTTTGCGCGATATAGTCGATCGAGCCGGAATTGCGGCTGAGCGACTGAGTGAAGGGTTTGATGTCCTTCCCGATGCTGGCAAGGTTGGCCAGCAGGTCTTTCACGCCGTCGGAATTATCGGCGAAGACGGCGGAAAACTTCTCGACATTCTTCAATGTATTGGTGATCGATTGTGAATTGTCGCCGATCAGGGTGTCGACGCGCGTAATAAGGCCATCGACTTTGCCCGACAGGCCTTGCAACGTGTCGAGCATATTCTGCAATTCAGACCGCTCGGCGTAAATTGTCGGAATCGAGCCATCGGCGCCGCCAACCAGCGGCGGCGCCTCCGCAGTTCCGCCCGAAAACGCGACCGACGCAACGCCCGTGACAGTTGTCAGTTCAAGCTTTGCTTTGGAGTCGCTTTTGATCGGCGTACGGGCGTCGACATCAATAATGGCGTTGACGATCCGCGGATCCTCGGCCAGCGCAACGGATTTGACCTCGCCCACTTTCAACCCGTTGAAAAGCACCGAGGCGCCGCGGGACAGACCGGAAACCGACGACGTAAACACCAGACGATAGGTTTTGCGCGCAGCTTCGCGATCGGCCGAGGAGAACCAGTAGACAAAGCCAAACGCTCCAGCGATCACCGCCAGGGTGAAAGCGCCGATCAGGGCGTAATTCGCGCGGGTTTCCATGGTCAAGGGCTCCGGGCCGGCTGGGCCGTGGCTGGGATTGCTGGGGGACTCTGCGACTGCGGGGAAACTTCAAGCCGCCGGGCGCGGTCGCCGTGAAAATAGGATTTCACCCAGGGTTGCTGGCATTCGAGCATTTCCGCGACTGTTCCGGTTGCGACCACCCGGCCATCGGCCAGCGCCGCGATGCGATCGCAGATGGAATAGAGGCTATCGAGATCATGCGTCACCATGAACACTGTCAGTCCGAGCGTCCGTTGCAATGTGGCGATGAGCTTGTCGAATTCGGCCGCGCCAATGGGGTCAAGACCGGAGGTCGGTTCGTCCAGAAACAGAATTTCCGGGTCAAGCGCGAGCGCTCGCGCAAGCGAGGCGCGCTTGATCATGCCGCCGGAGAGCTCGGACGGGAATTTATCAGCGGCGTCGCGTGGCAAACCGGCCAATTCGATCTTGAGCATTGCGAGTTCATCCATCAATCCACGCGAGATTTTCAGATATTCGCGCATCGGCAGCTGGATGTTCTGCAACACGGTGAGGCCTGAAAACAGCGCGCCCTGCTGAAACAGGACGCCAAAACGCCGGTCAATGGCCAGCCGCTGCGCGCGCGTCGCCTCGGCCATCGGCTGGCCGAACACCTCGATGGTCCCCGCCTGCTTTTCCACCAATCCGAGAATGGCGCGCGTGAGTACGGATTTGCCTTGTCCCGAGCCGCCGACGAAGCCCAGAACCTCACCCCGGTAAACATCCAGATCAAGGCCCTTGAGAACCTGCTTGCCACTAAACCCGACCTCGATATTGCGCACCCGGATCGCAAACCGCCTTGGGTTCGCCGGACCAGTCTGTCGTTCGCCCTCGTTCATCGCAACCTCAATAGTGGATGGCTACGAAATAGACGGCGAACAGGCCATCCAGAACAATGATCATGAAGATCGACTTGACGACCGAGGCCGTGACCTGCCGACCGAGAGATTCGGCGGAACCCTGCACGGCAAAGCCCTCGATCGCGGCAATCACGCCGATCACCAGCGCCATGAAGGGCGCCTTGATCAGACCCACGAGAAAGGTGTTCACGCCGATCGCGTCTTTCAGCAGTTCGGCGAACGCTTGCGGATTGATGTCGCCATACCCCCAACAGACCAGCAGGCCGCCAAACAGCGCGGTCATGTCCCCAATGAAAGTGACGATCGGCAGGCTGATGAGCAGCGCAATAATGCGCGGCGCGACGAGCACTTCCAGCGGGTCGAGACCCATGACCCTCAGCGCGTCGATTTCCTCGCGCATTTTCATCGAGCCGATTTCAGCGGTGATCGCGGAGCCCGTGCGTCCGGCAACCATGATGGACGTCAACAGGACGCCAAGTTCGCGCAGCACCAGAATACCGATGAGATCGATCGCATAGGTCGGCGCGCCGAAACGATTCAACTGGTAAATGCCCTGCTGGGCGACGATGCACCCGACAATAAAATTGATCAGCGCAATGATCGGCACGCCATGAAAGGCAAAGCTCTCGATGTGGAACACAATCGAGCGTCCGCGCAACCGCCAGGGTTGCGCCATCGAACTTGCCAGCGACGCCACGACCTGGCCGAGGAATCCGACGCCATTGAACAGATCGCGGAAACCCACCCACACATCGCGTCCGACCTGCGCCAGAAAGTCAATCGCGAAATTGGTGCGCGGCTTGGCTGTCTGTTCGAAAACGCGATAAGCCGTCTCGTGCAACAGGATTGCATGCTCCTGACGGGCGCCCTCGATCCGCGCTTTGCCCTGACCTTCAGCAATTTGCGCCTGCGACCGATTGATAAGCCAGGCGCCTGCAGTATCCATCGCGTCAATTGCAGAAAGGTCCAGAGCGACATTCGTCCGCTCCCGCCCCGCAGCGGTTATCTCCGCCGCGCGGACCTCCACGCCGTCGGCATTGACAGTCCATGTCCCTGTCAGTCGCAAAAGCAGACCGCCGTCCGTGTCCTCTGTAGAAAACGATGGATTGGCGGACATTCCGACGCCTCAAGGGGCAGACGCTGCGAAACCAGCGCTTCGCCGGCTCGCCTTCGCCCATGGTTCAACAACAACGCTCCCCGGGGAGCGGAACAGGCGTCGCGCGCCATCGCTCGCGCGCCCCCGAGAGCGCTGCACGATCCCATAGCGCCTGACCTTGCCCGAGTCGAGGCTGCCACGCGGCGATGCAACAAGAACACGCCCCCCGATAAACGCAGGATCGCCCTTGCGTCTGTCGTCGCACTGGTGTTTTCGTAGTTGAGGCGCCGGAACCGGACGCCTGTCGCGTTTCTGCGGATCGGGTCTGGAGTTGGAATTGGCAAAGGCCATCAAGGGTGAGACGTTCGGGGCGCAAGCGTCCGGCCGCCTTTCGCGCCGCGCGATCTTTGCGATGTTGGCGCTGGCGCCGCTCGCAGCCTGCGGCGGCGCGCCGCCTGAAACGTTTAATCTCACAGCGGCGACTTTCCCGGCTGGCGCGCGGCGCGCGCGTGGGCAGCTTGCGGTGGAAATACCGACAGCGATCGCGCCGATCAATTCAGATCGCCTCGCCGTGCGTCCAACGCCCGATACGATTGCGACTCTGAAAGGCGCGCAATGGGCCGAGAACCTGCCCGGCCTCGTTCAGGCGCGGCTGATCGACAGCTTCGAGAACAGCCATTTGCTATTGGCCGCCGGCAAAGCGGGCGCGAGCTTTGAAGCCACGCACACGCTGATATCCGATATCCGGCAGTTCACCATCGATGTCGCGGCCAATGAGGCGGTGGTTGAGATATCCACCAAACTCGCGACCGCCGGCTCGGGCCGCGTCGTGGCAAGCAAAGTTTTCACGGCGCGCGAGCCGGCATCGGCAAATGACAGCGCGCGGGCGGCCATGGCGCTCGACGCGGCTTTGGGCAAGATCCTGCGCGACATGACGGCCTGGACCGCCGCACACATTTAAACCTGCGCCTGGCAGGATTTCGGAAAAGCATCCCGCAGATTTCCGTTGGAATGCCGTCATTGCAAAGAATCCAGGCGGGGATTGGCTGGCTGCGCGACGAATCCCTGCCCGGACTGGATCACAATCACGCGAGCGAAGCGCCCGGCGGACTGCCGTCGCCCCGGACTGGCGCCATTAATCAAGGCGGCCTGTCGCGTGCGCAAGCAGCGTGTAAACCTTGCCGCTGTCCGATGCCAGATAGGCGCGAATCCGGCTCCCGTCCTTGTCATCGCGCGCGGCGTCGCCAAGAATGCGCTCGAATTCACGACTGTAACGATCCACGGTTTCGCGGAAACTGGCGTCGCTGACATAGCGGCGGCTGATTTCCTCGAACGTCGACAGACCCTTGGCCGTATAGAGATCCGGGGTAAAAGCGCCCTGATCGCCCCGGTAATATCTTTCCCAGGCGGCTTGCGCCACCGCCGGGATCACCATCCGCGATATGTCGAGCGATATCGTGTCGAGCGATTGGGCCGGCCGGGCCGGCGGGCGGGGCGGCGCGACCTCGTCGCGCGAAGCCCGCGCGAGCAGGTCGGTGATCCACCCCGGGCCGCGCGCAGCTGCGGGCGCGGGCCGCGCCTCGGGCGGCG
>CAIZEI010000030.1 GCA_903931945.1 uncultured Hyphomicrobiales bacterium
ACGATGACGCTGATTTGATCGGATGCGCCGACCATGGCAAGCAACGCCATTGACAGAAACAGGTTTTGGCTGAAACCAAACAATATGGTCGCAAAGCCATAGCAAGCAACAGCGATCAGCATCTTCTTGCCAGCGCCGCCCCGGATGGGCGAATGCGCGAGAAAGGCGCCCATCAGAATTGCGCCGATCGCAGGCGAAGAGCGCAACAGTCCAAGCCCCCAGGGTCCTGTATGCAAAATATCCTGAGTGACTGCGGGCAAGAGCGCAGTGGCGCCGCCAAACAACACGCCGAACAAATCCAGCGAGATGCCGCCCAGGATGACCTTGCGCGAATAGATGAACCGCAAGCCAGCGCTCAGCGTCGCCCAGGTGATCGCCCCTGCGCCCTTGCGCGGCGGGCCGGGGTTTCGAATGAGAAAAACGCAGATTGCCGCCGAAGCGACAAACAGGAACGCGACGAAGAAGGGAACCGACGGTCCCAGAATATAGAGCAGCCCTCCCATGGAGGGCCCGGCAATGCGCGAGGCGGACCACGCCGAAGAATACCAGGTGATGGCATTGGCAAAATGCTCTTTAGGCACAAGATTGGGGGTCATCGCCTGCGCAGACGGATTGGCGAAAGAGCGCGCGACGCCTCCGATAAACACGCAGCCGTAAATCGCGGTGACATTGCCAACGCCGAAATAAGCGATGAGAAACAGCGCAAAGGTCGCCATCGCAGAGACCGCGTAAGCTGATGAAAGGATGATCCGCCGATTGTAGGTGTCGGCGAAATGCCCCGTGAACAATGACATAATGACGTTCGGCAGAAAGGACGAAAGGCCGGTCAGGCCGAGCGCCAACGCGCTATGCGTAACCGAATAGATGTACCAGCCAATCGCCACCGCTTGCGAAGACAGCGCGATTCCATAAATCATGCGCGCTGTGCAATGCAGCCTGAAATCCCGGTAGCGGAACGCAACATAGCCGTCCGAAGCCTTCGCGTCCGCCACGCTCATTCCAGTCCGACTTCCCTTTTCGCCGCCCTAGCGGCCTGCTTTCCACGGCACGATCAGCCGCTCGATTTCATTCAGTATCAGCGTAAACAAAAGGCCGAGAACGGCGATGGTGATGAGCCCGACATACATCGTCTCCACAGAAAGTATCTCCCACGCGTTCCAGATCATATAGCCGAGGCCGCTCTTCGCGCCGACCATTTCAGCAATTGCGATCAACACCAGCCCCAGCCCGACGCCAAGCTTGACGCCGGTCATGATCAGCGGGAGCGAGCCGGGGAAGGCGACAGTGCGAAACACCTGAAAACCACTGGCCCCGAAATTACGGCCAACATCAAAATAAATCTTGTTGATCTCGAGCACGCCCGCCATCGAATTGATAAGAATTGGAAAGAAAACGCCCGTCGCGACCATAACGACTTTCGACGATTCCCCGAGGCCAAAAATCAACAATATCAGCGGCAGGATGGCGCTTTTAGGGATCGGGTAGGTTGCTGCGATAATCGGCTCAACAATCATGCGCAACGTGCGGAACATCCCCATCGCCACGCCAAGCGCGAGCGCGGGAATGCCACCCCATAGAATACCCCAGAACAGGCGTTGCAGACTTGCCCAGACGTGTTTTTCCAGAAGACCATTCTGGATCATTGTCCACATCACGCCAAATATTTTCGATGGCGGCGGAAAAAAACGCACATCGATGAAACCAAACCGGGCGCAGAGTTCCCAGACGCCAATCAGCGCCAACGGAGAAATGATATTCATGAGTCGTTCCGCCGAACTACGACTCATGGACGCAGCGATGCGGGCGGGCGGGCGGGCGGTGCGAATCTCGCTAGGGACAGTGGTCTGGACAGCATCGGTCATTTCCCTCTCCCTTCGTCCTGCGCTCGCGCAGCCTGCACTTCATCGCGCAACTGGCCCCAGATATTATAGACGAGTTCCCCATAAGCTGGTTGCGCCCGTAGTTCCAGCACCCGGCGGGGGCGCTCAAACGGAACATCTATCATGAATTTGGTGCGACCTGGATGCGCTGTCATCACCATAATGCGGTCGCCGAGCGTCACCGCCTCATCGACCGAATGGGTAATAAACATAACAGTTTTTCGGGTTTCTTCCCATATCCGGAGTAATTCTTCCTGCAGCAGAACCTTGTTTTGCTCATCCAGAGCAGAAAAAGGTTCGTCCATCAAAAGAATATCGGGATCATTGGCAAAAGCGCGGGCAAGAGACACGCGTTGCCGCATACCGCCCGATAATTGATGTGGATAGGAATCGTGGAATTTCGACAGTCCGGCGCGGTTAAGATAATGGCCAACGCTGTCCTTGATCTGCGATTTGGGGAGCCCGCGTATCGTCAAGCCATAAGCTGCATTCTCCCAAACCGTCATCCAGGGAAAAAGGGAATCGCCTTGAAACACCATGGAGTTGCCTGGACGGCCCATTGCGGGCGCCGCAATTTCAACTGTGCCGCTGGTATGCTCTTCAAGTCCGGCAAGAATGCGCAACAGTGTCGTCTTGCCGCAACCCGAGGGCCCGACAATCATGAAAAAGCACCCCGCCGGGATGTCCAGATTAATCGTGTCCAGAGCAGTGAAAGGCCCGTTCCGCGTATCAAAGACCTTACTCAGATTCTTGATGCGGATTTTGATCCCACCGGACAAAGCAGCGGAGGAAGCTGTCGCAACGGCTGTCATGGCGCGCCCGGCGTATTGCAGGCCATGTTCGTCTTTGACTTTGAACGATGCACGATCTCCCCTCCAATCCCCCCAAACGGGACATCTGGCGCCGATGTTTGATTTCTTGCGACTGGCGCCGCACACTTTTGAAAGCCTTTCAAGAGGTACTGGCAAACGCCGTTTGCGTCAAACGATCCAGGCCCGCAATCGTGGGTATTGTAGCGCCGGGGTCTGTTTCAGGTCGGCGGCGTCATCCGCACCGGCGGCTTCATGAACACGACAATCATTGTAGCGCCGTTGGGGCTGCGCGCTTCATGCCGGCTGCCAGCCGGACGCCAGACGAAATTGCCAGCCATGCAGATACCCGCGTCATCTTCCAGCGAGCCTTCCAGCACAAAGGTCTGTTCGAGTTCTGGATGCTCGTGATAGGGAATGACCCCGCCCGGCGCAATTTTGAACATCACTGTAGATCGACCGGTTTCCGGATCCGAAAATAGAGTCTTCTGCATGGAGCCCGGTGTGCGCGACGGCGTCCATGGCATGTTGTTGACATCGACATAGACGCCCATCGGAACACCAATTCGTTCGACTTCGGCGGTCATTTGCTTCGCTCCCTGATTATCGGGGCAGAGTGTAGGTCGAAGCTATGCTGAACTCAATGGACGCATGCGCCTGCGCTAATCTGCGGGTCCGAATTCAGAAGGTTCATAGACTCGTTTTGTCGAACAAAATTCGCAGGTGACGCCTATCTTGCCGTCATCCCCAATCATGTCCTTGCGGTCAGATGCCGAAAATCCCTCCAACATGGCGCGGACCCGCCCATCCGAGCATCGACAGCGATCCAATACACCCGCTGCCTCAAAAACCTTCACCCCGCGCTCATGGAACAGACGGAAAAGCAAGCGTTCGCTGGACAAGGTGGGATCGACAAGTTCATGATCTTCAACAGTCGCCGCAAGCAATCGCGCCTCGGTCCAGGCATTATCCTCATCGGATTCCGGAACAAAAACGCCGTCTGGCGCATCGCCGGGGTCCATATCGACAATGCGACGACGTTCCGGCGAATCCGGAAGGAATTGAACCAGCAGAGCGCCCGCCCGCCATTGAGCGCCCGATGGCGTGATTGCCTGCGCAACAGCCAGCCGCACAAAGGTCGGAATCTGTTCGGATTGACGGAAATATTCGTGCGCGGCTGCTTCAAGGCCCTGACCCTCCAGAACCACAATGCCCTGATATCGCGTGTGCTCTTCGCCCTGTTCAACCGTGAGCGCGAGATGACCGCTTCCCAGCAGATCCGGACGCAAACCCTCAATAAAGCGTCCTTCCGCAAGGCGCTTCGCATCGTATCTTGCGAATGCGCGCAAACGATCTGGAAAATCGAAATCGACAACAATCATATCGACGGGGCCATCGCTCCGCGTCTGCAATTGAAAGCGTCCTTCAATTTTCAATGCAGTCGCCAGAACAGAGGTCAGCGCCGCCGCTTCTCCAAGCAGACGCGCCACAGGCGCGGGATAGGCATGACGTGTCAAAATCGCGTCAATAGACGGACCCAGCCGCGCGAGCCGTCCGCGCGTATCGAGCGCGTCGATAGCAAATGGCAGGACATAGTCATCATGCGCCGGATCGGAAACTGGATGCATTTCGCCGCTCATGCCGGCAAGGCGTCCAGACACCAGGCAAGGATGCCCTTCTGGGCGTGCATCCGGTTTTCCGCTTCATCAAAAACAACTGACTGTGGCCCGTCGATAACCTCGTCGGTGACTTCTTCGCCGCGATGGGCAGGCAAACAATGCATGAAAACCGCCTCCTTGCCGGCGGCAGCCATCAATTTCGAATTAACCTGATAGGGCTGCAACAGATTGTGCCGGTGGCGCGCTTCTTCCTCATCGCCCATGGACACCCAGCAATCCGAGATAACCGCTGAGGCGTCCTTCACTGCAGCGAAGGGATCATTGGTGAGCGTCAACCGAACACCGCTCTGACGCGCCCAATCCACCAATCGAGCGGGCGGCGCAAGTTCGGGCGGCGTCGCCACATTGAGATTGAAATCAAAACTATGCGCCGCGTGAACCCAGCTTGCGAGCACATTATTAGAGTCGCCTGTCCAGGCAATTGTCTTGCCCTTGATCGGTCCGCGATGTTCTTCGAATGTCAATACGTCAGCCATTGCCTGACAGGGATGTGAGCGCTTGGTCAGCCCGTTGATCACAGGAACAGTGGCGCTTTGCGCTAATTCCTGAAGATCGCTGTGGTCGAGAATCCGGATCATGATGGCGTCGACGTAGCGCGACAACACCCGGGCCGTATCAGCGATGGTTTCGCCTCGACCGAGCTGCATTTCGGCGCCCGTTAACATGATTGTTTCGCCGCCGAGTTGTCGCATACCGATATCAAACGACACGCGCGTGCGCGTCGAAGGCCGGTCGAAGATCATCGCCAGCGTCTTGCCTTCCAGCGGACGCGACGCCGGGCGCTCGCCCTTGCGCCATGCGGATTTTATACGCGCTGCGCCATCAAGAATAGTCCGCAAATCGCTCGCGGAAACTTCGTTCAGGTCTAGAAAATGTCGGGCGATGCTCATGATGACGCATTCTCCGCAGTTTCAAGCCTGCGTTCAGCTTCTACGCAGGCGCAATCGAGCCTGATCACCGCTTCGTCTATTTCCTGATCGGTGACAGTCAGCGCCGGCAACAGACGCACCACATTATCAAGCGCGGGAATCACCAACATATGATGGTCACGGGCCAGGACAGTAAATTCTGAGTTGGAAGTATGGAGACGCAGACCTATAAAGAGACCTTCTCCGCGAATCTCGGCAATGACTTTCGGATGCGCATCCTGCAATCGGGCAAGTCGCTGCCTGAGCAAAAGGCCCTTGCGCGATACCTCACCAATAAACCCCTCGCTGAGCACAACATCAAGGACAGCGTTGCCGCAGGCGGTCGCCAGCGGATTACCGCCAAAAGTCGTTCCATGCGAACCCACCACCATGCCCTTGCCGGCCTCGCGGGTTGTCAGGAACGCGCCAAGTGGAAAGCCGCCGCCGATCCCCTTGGCAATGGCCATGATGTCGGGCGTCACGCCATAAATTTCATAGGCAAAAAATTTGCCCGTTCGTCCAACGCCTGACTGGACTTCATCAAAAACAAGCATCAGGGCGTGCTCGTCACACAAGTTACGTAATGCGCGCAAAAACCCCGGCGGCGGCACACGCACACCTCCCTCGCCCTGAATCGGCTCCACCAATATGCCGGCTGTGGCGGGACCAATCAGGGACCTGACCGCCTCTAGATCGCCCCATGGCGCCTGATCGAAACCCTCGACCTTTGGACCGAAACCCTCAATATATTTCGGATTGCCGCCTGCCGCGATGGTCGCCAGCGTACGGCCATGGAATGCGCCTTCGAAAGTCACCAACCGGAATTTTTCCGGGCGGCCGCTGGCGGCCTGATATTTCCGCGCCGTTTTAATGGCCCCCTCAAGCGCCTCTGCGCCAGAGTTTGTGAAGAACACGAAGTCAGCGAAAGTGCTTTCAACGAGACGTTTTGCCAGACGTTCGGCCTGCGGAATCTGGAACAGATTCGAGACATGCCAGAGCTTTTGCGCCTGCTCCGTCAGCGCATTGATCATATGGGGATGCGAATGGCCGAGCGAGCAAACCGCAATCCCGGCGCCAAAATCGAGATAGCGGGCGCCATCCGTCGCAATCAGCCAGGCCCCCTCGCCTCGCTCAAAAGCGACAGGCGCTCGCGCATAGGTTGGAAGCAGCGATGATTCCGTTGAAACGGAGTGGTTTGCCTGGTCCGCCATGATGTTTGGCTCGCAAAATATCGGTCTGAAAAATCAAAACGCCGCCTCCGGGGCGGCATTTTTCACTACCAATCATAAGCCATCGGCCCGCAAATCGTCAATTCTCGACATCGCAAGATTTAATCCATCTCGGAGCGCCCCTTGAAAGCAAGACTCCATTGGCGGCGAGACAAAAATTCTCCGATGGGAGAGCCTATCCACATCTGCGTCCACTTGCCACTTCCCCACGCGTCATGGAATAGAACCGGTAACAGGGAGTCCTTCAAATGACCGATGAACCCGCCGGCGGGCGTATATTTTTCTCGAATGTCCGGCGCAGCCTTGAGGAAGAAGACGAAATTCGCCTTGTCAGCGTTGGCGTCGATATTGGCTCCTCCACCTCGCATCTTGTGTTTTCGCGTCTGGTTCTGGAACGGCTCGACAACCGCTACGTCGTTTCGCAGCGTGAAATTGTGCATGAATCGGACGTGCTGCTGACGCCCTATGCCGATGACATGACAATCGACGCGAGAGCGCTGGGCGCCTTCATCAACCGCCAGTATGAAATGGCGCTGCTTGACCCCACAGCCATTGATACCGGCGCGCTGATTTTGACGGGTGTCGCAGTGCGACGCTCCAACGCGCGCGCGATCGGGGACCTATTTGCTGCACAAGCAGGAAAATTCGTCTCGGTTTCCGCCGGCGACGGGTTGGAAACGACTTTAGCGGCTTTCGGTTCCGGCGCCGCCGCACGTTCGATTCGCGAGGCCAACCGGGTGATGAATATCGATATTGGCGGCGGAACGTCAAAGATTGCCGTTTGTGAAGCGGGTGAAATCGTCGAAATGACTGCGGTCGATGTTGGCGCGCGGATCGTCGCTCTGGACAAGACAGGCGTCGTAACGCGCCTGGAGGAAGCCGGGCGGCGTTTTGCTGCAGATGCAGGATTAAAGTTGGAAATCGGATTAACACCTGCCGCCGGCGAACTTGAGCGAATGGTCGAGCTTATGGCGAGTCGGCTCTTTGAAACCATTTCCGCCGCCCATCTCTCCGCTGAAACAGCTGGGCTGCTGCGTCTCGATCCCCTCAAAAACCAACGGAGGCCTGACGTCGTGACCTTTTCGGGCGGCGTCTCGGAATACATTTACAATCGGCAGGATAGTGGTTTTGGGGATCTTGGACCGCTGCTGGCGCGCGCTATCAAAAAACGGGTTGACGCCTGGGGGCCGCGCATTGCCCGCCCGGATGAAGGCATCCGGGCGACCGTGGTTGGAGCCTCGCAATATACAATCCAGGTCAGCGGAAGCACAATTTTCGTCGCGCCGCTGGAAACGCTGCCTTTACGAAATATTCCGGTCATTACGCCCGATCTCACACTGGATGCGGACGAACTCGATCAGGACGCAATAGCCGCATCAGTCAAATCCGCCTTGCGACGCCTTGACCTGCACGAAGGCGAGCAACCGGTTGCAGTCTGCTATCGTTGGGGCGGGTCGGCGACATTTCGCCGCCTGGATGATTTTTGCAAGGGGATCGCCAAGGGACTGTCTGCGCAGCTCGCGCACAATCATCCGCTGGTTCTGGTGGGCGACGGAGATATTGGCGGCCTGGTCGGCATTCACGCGCATGAAGAGGCGAAGCTCCCCAACGCGATCGTCTCAATTGATGGTATCATATTGAAAGAGTTTGACTTTATTGACATAGGCGCAATGCTCGAATCATCCGGCGCTGTGCCGGTCGTCATCAAGTCGCTGGTGTTTCCGACCTCTTCCGCGTTGGGCAAGATTGAAGCGGAGCGCGCCGGGTGACCAAAGGGACGACGTCAGCAGCAAGTCCTTTGTACCCGCCGATCCAGCCGCACGAGAGTGGAATGCTGGACGTGGGCGATGGCCATCAAATCTATTTTGAAGTCAATGGAAACCCTGCTGGCCGACCCGCACTGTTTCTGCATGGCGGCCCTGGGGGCGGCTGCATCGCCGATTACCGCAGGCTATTCAATCCCCGGCGCTACAGGATCGTGTTGTTCGATCAGCGAGGGTGTGGAAAATCTCGACCGCAATCGGGGATTGAGGCCAATACAAGCGCGAAATTGGTTGCCGATATCGAACTGCTGCGCACGCATCTTGGAATTGATCGTTTTGTCGTGCTTGGCGGCTCGTGGGGCGCCGCGCTGGCTTTGCTCTACGCACAAGCCTTTCCAGACCGTATCCACGCGCTCGTGTTACGGGGTGTATTTACCGCCCGACGGCAAGAGATTGACTGGCTATACCGCTATGGCGCATCCGAATTATTCCCGGAGCGCTGGGCGACGTTTAAAGGCTTTATTTCGAGCGCCGAGAGTGACGATCTTGTTGCCGCCTATCATCGCCGTCTGTTCAGCGGAGACCGCGACATGGAAATTGAAGCGGCCAGAGCCTGGTGCACATGGGAATCCTCACTTATGTCCATCGCGCCGCGGTCCCCCGGTTTCAGCGCGGGAGGCGGCGAACACACCCGCACACTCGCCCGCATAGAAGCGCATTATTTCGTCAACGATTCTTTTTTAGGCGAGGGACAGATTCTCTCAAATATGGAAGCAATTCGTGTCATTCCCGGCATCATCGTGCAGGGCCGCTATGACGTGGTGACGCCGCCCGCCACCGCACACGCCGTGCATCGTCTCTGGCCAGCATCGCGGCTCGATATTGTGGCCAACGCCGGGCACGCCACGAGCGAGCCCGGCATTGCTCGCGGTCTGGTTGAGGCGACAGATCATTTCGCTGTTTAGCCTGGTGTCAAGGAGACTGTTCAAATGGCGCCAGCGGGTCTAATAGCCGTTGGAGCTTTCGAGCCGAATTTAAATCCAGAGGAACACCGATGTCCCGCACGCCCACAATCATGGCGCCCGACCCGCATCCCAAAAAGCCCTCATTCAAGGCGCCCCCTTTGAGCTGCGACGCCCACACACATATTTTCGGACCGGATGCGATATATCCTTATGCGCCGGACGCCAGCTATGTACCGCACGATTGCGGCCTGGACATGTTCAACTGGCTGCATGAATCGATTGGCATTGAGCGAGCAGTTATCGTCAACGCTTCCTGTCATGGGCTCGACAACCGGCCTGTCACCGATGCGATCGCAGCAAGCGGCGGACGCTATAAGGGCGTCGGCAATGTCGATGACACATTTACAGAAAAACAAATCGAGGCGCTCGACCAGGGCGGCGTTCATGGCTGCCGTTTTACCTTCCTCAAGCGTTTGGGTCGCACGCCTGACATGACCGCATTCCATCGCGTCGTTGACAAGATCAAAGCCTTCAAATGGCATGTCGTGATTTATCTCGATCCTGAAACCGTCGCTGATTTCGCACCCATTCTGAGCGCCCTGCCTGTGAGCTACATCATTGACCACATGGGCACTGTGAACGCGGGAAAAGGGCTCGACCAGCCGAATTTTCACGCGCTGCTTGATCTGGCCCGGCGTGACGAAAAATGCTGGGTCAAGTGCACCGGGCTTGAGCGCGCCTCGGCATTGGGCGCACCCTTCCATGATGCTGTTCCGTTTGCGGCAAAACTGATCGAGACGATTCCCGATCGCGTGCTCTGGGGCACCGACTGGCCGCATCCCAATGTCAAGGTCATGCCCAACGATGGCGAGCTCGTCGATTTGATTCCGCTGATGACGCAGGACCCCGAAAAGCAGCGCAAGCTGCTGGTGGACAATCCAGCGCGGTTATACCGGTTTTAGGAACGGCTTAAATAAGCAACTGAAATCCTACTTGTAGCCGACGGAAAAAGTCGACCAAAAGCGCCAAGGCGGAGCACAGACCCTGATCGATTTATCGATCTGCCACCCTCCCCGCCGTTTCTGCGAGGATACATACACTGACACGGAGGAATTCCATGCCGCACGACGAAACCCGGTCACACTGGCACGAACCCAAGGCCGGCGAAAATGCTGGCTTTGGCAAGTTCAAACGCCCGGCTATGCCCTATGACCGCTTTATGGAAGCCGAAGGCGTCCCGGTTCATCGCGGGATTGGCTGCCGGACGGTTCTTGACCTGCCAATGGCGCCATGGAAACGGCTTGGCGGGCGGGGAACCTATATCCAGCTTTACGGCACAGAAGGCCTGTGGGGCATGTATGTCGTCGAGGTTCCGCCCGGCGGCGCGCTGAATATCGAACATCACCTGTACGAAAAGCAGTGCTATATTGTTGAAGGTCGCGGATCGACCGAAGTCTGGCGCGAAGGCCAAACGAAAAAGCAGACTTTTGAATGGGCCAAGGGCTCGCTGTTTTCCATCCCGCTGAACGCGTGGCACCGTTTTGTGAACGCCACAAATGCGCCCGCCATTATTCTCTGCGGGACTGCGGCGCCAAACATCATGAACCTCGTCGACAACCCGCGTTTTGTCTTTGAAT
This sequence comes from uncultured Hyphomicrobiales bacterium, assembly GCA_903931945.1. GTDB lineage: Bacteria > Pseudomonadota > Alphaproteobacteria > Rhizobiales > Beijerinckiaceae > Terripilifer. The sequence goes on from CAIZEI010000030.1 coordinate 10,871, forward strand.
GCCCGTTTGACTTTTCGGACCGCTACTCCGGCGAAGAAGACTATTTTTCCAACCGCGACGATCTGGAACCCGATCCCGTGCGCGGCCTTGCAATGCGCAAAACCAATTTCATGCCGGATATTATCGGTTGTGAACTGCCGCTTGATAACCGACGTTCGCCCGGCTACCGCCGAATCGAGCCTGAAATGGCGGGCCAGCGTTTTCATCTCTGGATCGGCCAGCACGAGACGGGTCGCTATTCCAAGGCGCATGCGCATGAATCCTGCGCCATAGTGATTTGTGTCAAAGGGGCCGGTTACACCTACACATGGCCGGCCGTGCTGGGCTCGCGTCCGTGGGAATCCGGCCATGCCGACAAAATTTTGCGTCAGGATTATGTGGCGGGCGGCATGGTCTCGGCAGCGCCCATGTCGGGCGATTGGTATCATCAACATTTCGGCGTCACGAAAGACCCTCTGCGCGTTACCGCCTGGTTCGGACCCAACAACCATCCCGCGCGCAAACCGGGACTGCCCGGCGAGGCGATGACCGACAAATGGGCCATCGATATCAAAAAGGGCGGCGTCGCCATTCCCTATAGCGACGAAGACCCCTTCATCCGCAAGGAATTTGAGGACTACATGAAGAAAGAGGGAGTGCCGGTGCGGATGGAACAGAAACTTTACGACGGGGTCTGAGCAGCCCCGCGTTGGCCATGCTCTATCCGAGCAATTCCACCAGCGCGGGCAGCAACGGTTCGTCGGCGGGGGGCATGGGGTAATTTCGTAAATCGCGCACAAAGACCCATTTCAACGTTTGCCCTTCATGAGATTGCACAAAACCTTCCCAACGGCGGCAAACGTAGAGCGGCATAAGCAGGTGAAAATCCTCATATGCGTGACTGGCGAAAGTCAGTGGCGCGAGGCACTCCTCTTTCACCGAAATGCCGAGTTCTTCCGATAACTCGCGGATCAGCGATTGTTCCGGTCGCTCTCCCGTTTCCACCTTGCCGCCCGGAAATTCCCATAGACCCGCCAGGTGCTTGCCTGGCGGGCGTTGTGCGATCAGAACGCGGCCATCCCCATCAATCAAAGCAACCGCGACGACGAGCAACAGACGCATCTCAGGTCCCCGAGGCATTGCCAGACAGCACAACTTCGACATCGTCTTTTTCTGCGCCTGTCACTTTGGCAGTCTCATACATTTCGGCGCCGTCAGGGAACAATTGCTCTTCCTTTTTCCAGGTCATCTGAGAGACAAGGTAATACGACCCCGGGCCAACTTTCTCAAAACTGAATTTCCCACCGGAATCGGCTTTCTCAATTCGGGTGTAGTTTATGTAATCGGGGTCGGATTCCATGCGCCTGATTTCGCGCGCGCGTATTGATTTGCGACCGCCAAAAATGGCCGCAATACGCTGGCTGGAATAGGCGGTGACTGGAATCAGATAGACTTGCTGACCGGCGGCATTTGTCACCCCTCCGTTGCTGTTTGTAACAAAAGCGTGGCCGGAAACGGTCACCTTGCCTTCCTTCTTGATGAAGGCGGCTTCATTGGCGTCAAATGGCGCTGGATTTTCGATGCGAGCGATTGTTTGGCAAGCTGTACAAACCAGCAGCACCGCAAGCGCACTCAGGGGACGCAAACGCATCGAACGCCTCATTTTTGAACTATTGGCAACTTGCGGGCGCCGAGCTGAAAAATCAAGACCTTAATTTTTGTTCCTTGACGCCGAGCGCATCCGCCAGCCGGATCTCTGCCGAGCCGGGCTTGAGAGGCTTTTGCTGTCCATCATGCGGCGCCCATCCGGAAAGCCAGACGATCTCGATCGTCGCGCGCACCCGCCCATCGGCGTCGCTATAATTTCGAGCATAAATTTCGGCGGCGATTTTGAATATCTTTCGGGTCAAAGGGCGCCTGTCTCGCGCCACCAGCGCATTGCCGGCGCCCATTGCGCGTAAATCGTGCGCCAAAGCGGACATACCGTCATATCTAAGAGTGAGCGTGTCGACATCCGTGACTGGCAAGGCAAAGCCAGCCCGCTGCAGCAACCCGCCCATATCTCTGATGTCGGCGAAAGGCGCTACTCGCGGGCTCGCCCCGCCGCGAACTTCCAGTTCAGCCTGCGTCATCGCGTCGCGCAATTCATGCAGGCTGCGCCCACCCACAAGACAAGCGAGAAATAGCCCATCCGGCTTTAAAGCCCGACGAGCTTGAGATAGCACGCCAGGTAAATCGTTAACGAATTGAAGGGATAGCGCTGAAACAATGAGGTCAAAACTTTCCGGCGCGGCATCCAGAGTCTCACCGGTGGGAATTTCGGCGCGCCACGAACCATCCCCCGCGACTACGAGAATCGGCGCAATCCGGCGCAATCCCGCGGGATTTTGCTGCGCCAGCGCAGACGCCAAATGCGGGCCAGGTGTGCCAAAATCGAGAATTGCATTGAACCGCCGAGTCACCAACGCAAGACGATCGCCCAGGTCCTGCGCCGCGCGCGCAAGCAAAAAATCAGCGGGACCGGAAGCGACAGCGCGCGCCAGCCGTTGAAGCAGCAGCGCGCGGTCAAAAATTTCAGGAGCGCCGAGCGCAGCCAAAAGACTAGGCTGCTTTCTTCTTTGGCTGAATCAGTTTGCGGTTGATCAGCGCCTCGGCGATCTGCACAGCGTTGAGCGCGGCGCCCTTGCGCAGATTGTCGGACACACACCAGAACGCGAGACCATTTTCAACCGTAGCATCCTCGCGAATGCGTGAGATATAGATTGCGTCTTCACCCGCAGCCTCGTGCGGAGTGATGTAACCGCCATTTTCGTGCTTATCGATCACCAGCACGCCGGGCGCTGCGCGCAGAATTTCCCGTGCTTCATCGGCAGAAATTGGTCGTTCAAATTCGACATTGACAGATTCCGAATGGCTGATGAAAACCGGCACGCGCACACAAGTGGCAGTCAACTTGATTTTCGGGTCGAGAATTTTTTTGGTCTCGGCCATCATCTTCCATTCTTCCTTTGTATATCCGTCTTCCATGAAAACATCGATATGCGGAATAAGATTGAACGCAATGCGTTTGGTGAACTTCTTCACCTGCACATCGCCGAGCGAGTAGAGGGCCTTGGTCTGGCGGTCGAGTTCATCCATGCCCTCTTTGCCGGCGCCAGACACCGATTGATAGGTCGAGACGACAACGCGCGTGATTTTGGCATAGTCATGCAGTGGCTTTAACGCCACGACAAGTTGCGCAGTCGAGCAATTCGGGTTGGCGATGATGTTCTTTTTTCTGAAGCCAACAATGGCCTCAGCATTTACTTCCGGCACGATCAGGGGGATATCCGAATCATAGCGCCAGGCGGCTGAATTATCGATCACGACGCAGTTCTGCGCGGCGATCCGCGGCGACCATTCCTTCGACGGGCCGCCGCCAGCCGACATCAGGCAAATATCTGTATCGCTGAAATCATAGGTATCCAGATGTTTGCACTTGATCGTCCTGTCGCCAAAACTCACCTCCCTGCCAATGGAGCGTGACGAGGCAAGCGCCACAACCTCGTCCGCGGGGAAGCGACGTTCAGAAAGAATAGCAAGCATTTCGCGGCCCACGTTGCCCGTGGCACCGACGACAGCGACCTTGTAACCCATGATCTCGTGTCCTGTTGCGATGCGGCAGGTCAGGAACACGTTTGCCACCGGAATGTCAATGGATTCGAGAAATTCGACGCACTCAGCGTGCAAGGGCTGACAGCGCAACAGAGCTTCGCTAGAAACAACCATGAGACCATCCCGGAGGAACAATGGCTGCGCGCGCAAGTTATGACTATATTATTGTGGGCGCAGGTTCTGCCGGTTGCGTTCTGGCCAACCGCCTTAGCGAAGATAGCGCTGCAACCGTGCTTTTGCTGGAAGCAGGGGGCCGCGACCGCAACCCGTTGATCCACATTCCGCTCGGCATGGGCAAAATTCACGAATGGGGTCTCCATGATTGGGGCTACCACACCGAACCCGAACCGAATCTTGGTGGGCGCCGGATTGAGGCCGCCCGGGGAAAAGTGCTGGGCGGTTCTTCATCGATCAATGTCATGGCCTATACCCGCGGTCATCGCGGCGATTATGATCGCTGGGCGCAGAAAGGCTGCCTTGGATGGTCTTATGCCGACGTTTTGCCCTATTTCCGCCGAGGCGAAACATTTGCAGGTGGCGACGACGTCTGGCGTGGCGGCGACGGCCCGATAAAAGTGGAGTTCGCACGCACGCGCGATCCCCTTTTTGACGCCTGGTGCGAGGCTGCCCGTAATCAGGGCCTACCGGTTACGGACGACTACAATGGAAAGCAGGGCGAAGGTTTTGGCCGCAGCCAATACACCATTGGCAATGGTCGGCGCTCGTCATCTGCAGTCGCCTATCTCAAGCCGGCACGCAAACGCCGCAATCTCACAATCGAAACCGGCGCACATACAACAGGCGTGCTGCTCAACGGAGCGAAAGCGAGGGGTGTCGCTTATGCCAAAGACGGATTGAAATTTGAAGCTGAAGCGCGCGTTGAGACAATTCTGTGCGGAGGCACAGTCTATACGCCACAATTGCTGATGCTGTCGGGCATCGGTCCGGCCGCCCATTTGGAGACTACGGGCATTAAACCAGTGATCGATTTACCGGTTGGCCGCAATCTGCAAGATCATCTTGCTGTACTCAATATGTACACACGGCCCGCCAATACCAGCCCCTTCCGGGACACCATGCGCTTAGATCGCATGGCCGTTGCGATGATCCAGGCCTATTTCACAGGTTCCGGCGCTGGCGTGGTCGTTCCGGGCGGTCTGCACGCCTTCATCAAAACGAGCCCGGAATATGCGGTCCCCGATGTCGAATTCATGTTCCGGGGACTGCCGACAGACGCCACGATGTGGTTCCCCGGGATCAGGAAGGCCTATGACGACGGTTATGGCATTCGTCCCGCCTTGCTGCATCCTGACAGTCGGGGCGAAGTTTTGCTTGCCTCGTCGGACCCGTTCGCGCCCCCCCGAATCAAATATAATTTTTTCTCGGCTGCCGGAGACCTGCCAAAATTGCGCGATGGGTTTAAACTCGCCCGCCAGATTGCAGCTGATAAAGCGCTGGCGCCCTATCGCGGCGTGGAAAAATCGCCGGGCGGCAAGGTGCAGAGCGACGCCGAAATTGACGCCTGGATCCGGCGCACCGTCATCACAGCGCATCACCCTGCAGGCACATGTCCCATGGGCATTGCATCCGAAAGCGTTCTCGATCCTCAATTGCGAGTCAGAGGAATTGAGCGTCTGCGCGTTGTCGATGCGTCCGCAATGCCAGATATGGTTGGTGCGCATATCAACGCTTGCGTCCTGATGATGGCCGAAAAAGCCGCAGACATCATTCGCGGGCGCGAGGCTCTGTCTCCTGCTTTGAACGCGTGACCCACGACAAGCCTGTGGATTCGCGCGCCTTCGCCATTGCTTAAAGGCCGCGAATCCTTGAGGTTGCCGGCACGCTACTTGCCGTCATACTCTGAGCCTATATGTTGTTATTGTGTTGATTCGCCGGGGATTCGGGACCTGTCCCTTGCGCCGGAGTTTGGCGCGAGGGTTTGGTTGAGCGGTCGTGTTCCAGTTGTGCCACCGTGTTCCAATTCAGCGCCAGAGGCTAGATATGCAGATTTCCGAATCCGCGCGGGAGCTTGAATCGCACCCGCTCGATGTCGTCGAACAAATGGCCGCGCTGAACGAATGGTCCTTTGAGCGCTCTGACGACGATGAATTGTCAATTTCTGTGTCGGGCGGCTGGGCTGACTATCATGTTGCTTTCACGTGGCTCGGCGAAATGGAGGCGCTGCATCTTGGCTGCGCCTTCGATATCAAGGTCAGCGAACGTCGCAGGCCAGAATTGCTCAATCTCATCGCGCTTATCAACGAACAGCTCTGGGTTGGTCATTTTGGGCTCTGGGACAAGGACGGCGTCATCATTTTTCGACACGCAATCCTTTTGAGTGGTGGAGTCAGGCCCAATCGAGACCAGTGCGAAGCCTCGCTGAGGGTCGCCATTGAAGCCTGCGAACGTTATTATCAGGCGTTCCAGTTTGTCATCTGGGCGGGACGGGGCGCACGCGAGGCCATGGAATCAGCTTTGTTCGAAACCGTTGGGGAAGCCTGAAACCTTGGATCGTTTGCCAAATTCGCTAGTTCTTGTAGGCGCAGGCAAAATGGGCGGCGCGATGCTGGAGGGCTGGCTCAAGCTTGACCTTGGAACGTCGCGAATTGCGGTTCTGGACCCCTATATCAGCCGTCAAATGGTGGCCATTTGTTCTGCCAGAGGCGTCAGAGTGAACCCACCCGTCACAGATTTGTATCCGGCGGAAACTCTTGTGCTGGCAATCAAACCACAAAGTTTTGAGACGGTTGCGCCAGGCCTCGCAGATATTGTTGACGCCCGCACGCTGCTTATGTCGATTATGGCGGGAAAAACCATCGCCGATATTGCCGCGCGGTTGCCCGTAAAGGCCATCGTGCGGGCGATGCCGAATACGCCTGCATCGGTCGGACGCGGGATTACAGGCGCCGCCGCCAGCGCTGCCGTCAGTCCAGAGCAACGCGCAATGGCAAGCGCATTATTGCAAGCGATCGGCAGTATCGAATGGGTCGACCGTGAGGAGTTAATCAACGCAGTGACAGCTGTCTCCGGCTCTGGTCCTGCATATGTGTTTTATCTTGTCGAGTGTATGGCTGCGGCGGGCGTAGCGGCGGGATTGCCCGAAGACATCGCGATGAGGCTTGCCCGGGCGACTGTCGAAGGTTCAGGAGAGTTGCTGTTTTGTGATTCCAGGACGTCAGCCCAGCAATTGCGCGTCAATGTGACCTCGCCAGGCGGAACGACAGCTGCGGCGCTTGAGGTGTTGATGGCGGACGATGGCCTCGCGCTATTGATCGAGCGCGCTATTTTGGCCGCAAAAAGGCGCGCTGAAGAACTCGCAGGCTAGGCCGACGCCTTGTCGGCGCCATGGTTGAGGCCTAGGAATTGGCTTCGTCCCGAAGGGAGCCATCAATGTCTGAAACAGCGCTGTCTACGCCTTCGACCGACAAAAAGGGAAGAATCATTGACGCCTTGATGGAACTTTCGGGCGAGCGCGTATTTGAATCGATATCGATCACGGACATTGCAACGCGCGCTGGGGTGAGTTTGGCTGACTTTCGTGATTCGTTCCCCTCAAAGGGCGCTGTTCTAGGCGCTTTTAACCGACGGATTGATCGAATTGTTCTTTCGGGCGCAAGCGATACGCTCGACGGCGAACCAGCCAAGGAACGGCTGTTTGAAGTTTTGATGCGGCGCCTTGATGCAATGGCGCCTTTCCGCTCTGGTATGCAAGGCATCGCGCATTGGGCGCGACGCGAGCCGCTTTCTGCCGCCGCACTCAATCGTGAGTCTCTGAATTCCATGCGTTTCATGCTGGAGGCGGCCGGGATTGGCGCCGATGGCATGGTTGGCGCCTTGAAATTGCAGGGTCTTGTGATCGCCTTTGCTCGCGTACTCGATGTCTGGTTTACAGACGAGGAACCGGCATTTCCCGCAACCCTGGCTGCGCTCGACCATGAATTGACACGGGGAGAAGCAATGGTTGGACGGGCGGAAAACCTGCATCGCTTGACTGCGCCCTTTCGGGCGCTGGCGCAAGCTATGATCGCCGCAGTCTATCCAGACAGGCCGCAGACCTCAGACCATCAAACCGGAGATCCGCCCGCAAGCAAATAGCAACCCGTCCCGCTCACATTGGCGCCTATTTCGTAAGTTTTGACTCAAGTTCCGCGATCCGCTTTTCCAAACGTTCATTTTCTTCGCGCGCCAGCGTCGCCATGTCGCGCACTGCCTCAAACTCTTCACGGGTGACGACATTCATCTTTGATAGAACCCGCTCAATCTGCGACTTTGCAAGGGTTTCCGCCTCGCGGCGAGCGCCTTGAGCGACGCCAACCGCATCGCTCATCAGGCGTGAGACATCTTCAAAGATTGGGCTACGAAAAGATGGCATGGCGGAACTCCGGGTTGCGGCACTCACATGGGGCGTCTCGCTTGACCGCGCAAGTGGCACGCATGAACGTTTGAGTGCGAGCTTTGGAAGCATAGATTGTACCGTGGAAATTGATTTGGAACTGCTATCTCCACCCCAATAGCTAGCAGGGACATTTCCGTTGCCGCGACGCATTTCGATTCCGGGACCGACACGCCGCGAAAACCCCTTGAGCTTTGCCTTGAAGCCGTTCGCTCCCATGAGGAGACTCCTAGTCGAACAAACCCAAATCAATGCAGTCGCCCATGTGATTGTAGCCGGCATCGCTAGGGTGAAGGTGGTCGCCACAATCCCAAACGGGTAGAAGTCTGGAGGGGTTATCGCGGTCTCGTAGCGCCTGTTCGAAATCGATAACTGAATCGAAAGCGGTATTGCCGCGAATCCATTCATTGACAACGAGGCGGACTGTTTCCCTGGCCGGCGTCCAGCAGCCAGGTACAAAAATCTCGTTTTCATAGGGCATCAGAGTACCGATAATGGCCTTGATTCCCGCAGCTCTTGCTCGCTCTGAGAATTGTTTGAGACCCGCTATCATATCGGACGCATTAGCTTCCTCGGAGGCATTGCCCCGGCGGTTGCGCAGATCATTTGTCCCGAGCAGGACGATCAGATGTGTCACGCCCGGTTGCGCAATCACATCGCGATCGAAACGTCGCTGCCCGGAATAGGCGTTGGGATTGTCATGCAGAATACGATTGCCGCCAATGCCCTGATTCATCACCCCCCCGAATTGGGAACCTTTTGCAGCCACGAGGCGGCGCGCGAGCTGATCGGGCCAACGACAATTGGCGTTAGGGGTCGATATGTTGGCGTCGGTCAGACTATCGCCCAGTGTTACAATTCCTCGAGTCGCGGGTGACGATTCGACCTCGATACAAGTCACGAAAAACCAGGAATCGATTGATCGGGCAATGGGCAAGTCAGTGGCTAAGGCATGATTACCCTTCGTGGAAATGTAATTCGTCTGCCTGGCGCCGCCGTGACCAGTCGAGGCGTCAACCGTTCCAGGCAAGTAATAGGTGATCGCCACGTCCGCGAGCGCATGCAAATCGAAGTCGACCGGATCGCTCACAACCAAAGCTCCCGGGGCAATTCTGACGTGTTTCTCGCCCCCGAAAGTCAGCATACGGCGGCTTGAAACATCAATGCGCATCTCGCCCTCGCGCAGGGCGATATTACTATTCGCAATATGGAGCGGCCCGTCGCCATGCGCGTTTGAAAATCGTACGCGCAATTTTTTGCCCGCGATACTCGTTCTCACGTTCATCCGAAGCGTACAATCGCCGAACGGCGGTTCGTCCAGCGGTTGCGGTGCAGTCGTCCACGTTCCTGTAAATCGCATTGTCAGGTCTCCTCCGTTGCAAGATATCTACAGACAAGACCAAACGATGCAAAGCGGGGCTTGCAATCCCCCTGCAAGCCCGTCACAGCTTCCATTTCTGAGGGAACCATGGTTGGCGCAGGCACAGACAGCACAAAGGAAAGCATTTCTGGCGGACCTGCCATTGTGCTCGTGCGCCCGCAGCTGGCGGTCAACATTGGCATGTGCGCCCGCGCGATGGTGAATTTCGGGCTCAGCGATCTGCGGATTGTGGCGCCTCGCGAGGGTTGGCCTCCAGCGGACAAATACCGGGATATAGCCTTCGCTGCGGCTGCTGGCGCCAGCCACCTGCTGGAGGGCGCCAAAATCCATGAGAATTTGCGAGACGCCGTAGCTGACCTCAATCTCGTTTTTGCGACGACAGCACGCGAACGCGGACAGGGCAAGCGCATCCATCCTCCCTTTGAAGCCATGAACGAGTTCTTCGAACGGATCACGCGCGGCGAAAGGCTCGGAATCCTATTTGGTCCCGAGCGTACAGGACTTGATAATGATGAGATTAGCTTTGCGGACGGGATCATCACGTTCCCCGTCAATCCTGCTTATGCTTCACTTAACCTGGCGCAAGCTGTGCTCCTAGTAGGTTATGAATGGATGCGTGCGAGCAGAGGAGATACGCCGCCGTTCCAACTGGCGAGTTACTCGCCGCCAGCCTCGCGCGAAATGATTCTCTCGTTCTTTGAGTTTCTGGAAGGCGCGCTGGAAGAAAACGGCTTCTTCCGCCCGGAAGGCAAAGCGCCAGGCATGCGGCGTAATCTGCGCAATATTTTTCATCGTATAGAGCTGACCGAACAGGATGTGCGAACCTTGCGCGGAGCGATGGTGCGACTGGTCGAGGGGCCGCGGAACGATGTACAAACGCGCAAACGCATCCGTCAGCCCAGGAAACAAACCGAGACGCCGCCGAAATAGGTCAGCGCCAGGGAAAATGCCGTCGAGTGGAATTTCTGCTATTCTACCTCCAAATAATTGGAGGGCGTTCGATGAAGGCGATTTCACTAATTACCGGATTTTGCTTTAGCGTGTTCATATTCCTGACGCCGCCGCTCACATTGGCGCAAGAATACCCCGTTCGTCCTGTAAAGATCATCGTCAATTTTGGCGCGGGGGGCTCCGCCGACACATTGGCGCGTTTGGTCGGGCAGGAGTTGCAGAATCGGCTCGGGCAAAGTTTTATCGTCGAAAACAAAACCGGCGCGGGCGGAAATATAGGCGCCGATTTCGTCGCCCATGCCCCGCCCGATGGATACACATTGCTGGTGACGCCGAATTCTTTTGCGCTGGCGCCAGCATTTTACACCAGACTGAGTTTCGATCCCGAGAAAGACTTTGCGCCTGTCACGCTGTTCGGACTCATCCCGGACGTGCTCGTTGTGCATCCGTCGATGCCGGTAACGACAGTTTCAGAGTTCGTTGCGTTGGTAAAAACACAACCCGGGCAAATTTCCTACGCGTCGGCGGGCTATGGCAGCGGCAATCATCTGCGCATGGAGTTTTTCAAGTCCCTGGCGGGGATTGACCTTGTGCATGTGCCGTTTCGCGCTAATCCGATTGCTGAAATCGATGTCATCGCCGGGCGCGTACCGGCCATGTTCGATCTGCAATTGACTGCATTGCCGCACATCCGCGACGGGCAGTTGCGCGCACTGGCGACCACGAGTGGCAAGCGGTCGCCATTGCTACCCGACGTGCCGACTGTCAGTGAATCCGGATTTCCGGAACTTGTCTCCGGCTTTTGGTTTGCTGCCTATGCGCCAAAAGGAACGCAACCGGTGATTGTTCAAAAGCTCAACGCGGAAATCACCGCAATTCTCAAGACGCCCGAAATTGCGGCGAAACTTGCGGCCCTTGGCGTCGAGGTGACGCCGGAAGGACCGGACGAGCTTGGCAAATTGACGCACGAGGAACTTGTCAAGTGGGGGCCCGTTGTTGTCAAAGCGGGGATCAAAGCGGAATGAAGAACCTGGCGGTTTTTCATTGCGTCAGCCTCGTTTCGCGAAATCATAAGAGTGTCCTGAACGCTTCAGCGATCGGGAAATCTCTTCAAGCATAGCCAACTCTGAGCCTGCCATGCTTGTTTGCGAATATCCGGACCGCCGCCGGTTCACGCGACAAGGCTTCCAACGCCTGGGATCAAAACGGTTAAAATGGCAGGGGCTGAGGGATTCGAACTCTCGACCTGTGGTTTTGGAGACCACCGCTCTAACCAGCTGAGCTAAGCCCCTGCAAAGGCAATCAGATGAACCTGACCTCGCTTCATTGCCAAAAGTTTGTCGGTTTGGCAAGAAAAACCCGTCGCTGCCGTTAATTCTTAGCGGCCAAGCTATTCTTTCAGCCAATCGCCACATTTTGGCGCGTCGTTCTGCCCGCCCCAAGGCATGACCGGCACAGTCGAGGTAGAGTTCTTCGGCGAGCCGTCAATCAGCTTATCTGAGTAAGCCATATAAACGAGTGTGTTGCGCTTGGCATCGCAGCCCCGCACAATCTGCATCCGCTTGAAGATGAGCGAGCGGCGTTCGCGAAACACCACATCGCCCTGAGCGAATTTGTTCTTGAATTTAATTGCCGCGTACTGCCGACATGCGAGCGAAACGTCGGAGGTTTGTTCCGCCACCCCGAATGCGCCTGCAAGGCCACCCTTTTCGGGCACGGTGTAGTCGCAGGCAACGCCTTCAACATCAGGATCGTCAATCGCATATGTTGCGAGTTTGTCATTCGGCGTCAGCAAATTGAACACTGTTGATTTGCGAAAAATAAGTTCGGGCTCGCCATCTGCGGCTTGTGCGGCGAACGACCCAAAAACCGACAAAAAAGCGAAACAGAAAGCGGTCAAAGCGCTGGGCATGGCGGGTCTCCAAAGCGGGCAATTTTCCCGCTGCCGGGATATGGGGTATCCCGGGGCTGCGCACAATGGAGCGCCTTGATCCTGCCATGGAACTCGTCGAGAGAATGATTTAATGAATTTCAATCAAGCTGCATGTGTTCGGTCTGACATTGGGAGGCCTTCATGCAATGCGCTGACAGTCGTTCTGAGCCGCAGCGGGTTGCAGCGCAATTTTGAGGCTGGTATGCGGGTCATGGTCACGGTCATTTCACGCTCTGTCCACGCCGTTCTCAGCCTCTCGGCGGCGGTAGCGGCGCTGACCGCTCTCGCGGGGCACGCGCTGTCCCAAACCTACGATTGCGACCGGCTGCGCAGCCAGATTGAAACCATCCGGGCGGGAAATTCAAAAGCGGCCGCGCAATACGCCGCCGCCGCGCAAAAACAACGTGCAGATATCGAACGGACCTCCGCCTACGCGCATTCGATTGGTTGTGACAACAGGCAATTTCTGATTTTCGGCAGTCCGCCGCCACCACAATGCGGTGGCATTGAAGCACAGATCAGCAGAATGCGCGCACAATTTCAGGCTCTCCAGGCGCGCGCTCAGGCGGCAGACGGCGGCGCAAATCGGGAAGCCTTGCAGACCCGTTACGATACCGCATGCCGGGGGCGCGGCGGCCCGTTTGATGCGCTCTTCGGAGAGCGGCAACAAGTCCCGATCGGAGATTTCAGCGATGCTGACAGAATGCCTTTTGAATCGCTGGATCCCGATAAGCCACGCAATGGATCGCTGGCGGTGTGTGTGCGGACCTGCGATGGCGGTTACTTCCCAGTGAGTTATTCCGCGCGACCATCCCGCTATTTTGAACTGGGCGAGTTGTGCAGAGCGCAATGTCCTGGCGCGGAGGCGGCGCTTTACACAATGCCTGCGTCTGGCGACATCGACCAGGCGGTCTCAACGGATGGGGAACCATATTCCGATCTGCCAAATGCGGACAAGTTTCGCAAAAACTTCAACGCAAAGTGCTCCTGCAAGCCGGCAAACAAATCTTGGGTTGATGCGCTGGCGCAGGCCGAGGCGATGCTCGACAGTAGACCCAACACGGATATTTTTGTCACCGCCGAGAAAGCTGATGAATTGTCTCGCCCGCGTACTCAGTCGCTCTCGCCGGACAAAATCCGGGCGCTCCTGCGCGGCGCCGCGCTACCTGACGGTAAAGACAAAGGGCGAAAGTCGGCTGATCATGGGCCAGCAGCGGCGCCCACAGCTTCGGCGCCGGATCGCATTGAAAGCCCTGATCCAATCGCAAAAGCGCCCACTGGCATGGATGGCCGGACGATCAGGATAGTCGGGCCAAAACTTTAGCCCTTCCAATCAGAGGTAGCAACGCCGCCATCTCGGGCCCTTTATCGCGGCCAGTGAGCGCTAGACGCAGAGGATGAAACAAGTCTTTGCCCTTCCGTCCTGTGGCGTCGCGTATCGTAGTAGTCCAAAGGCTAAAAGTCTTTGCATCCCATGGTTCCGCTGGCAAAGCAGCGCGCGCCTGCGCGAAAAATACCGGATCAGCGGTTGACGTCTCGATATCGCCGTTAACCACCTGCAGCCAATTTGCCGCATCCGAAAATTCTAAGAGATTGCCACGCACAGCCAGCCAGAAAGCTTCCATCCTTGAACCAGATGCGCCAAGCGACACAAGCCGTTCACGGGCAGCCTCAAACTCCATGCCATGGAGAGTTTTAGCACTGAGACCCGTCAAATCATGGGCGTCAAACCGCGCCGCCTGACGTGAGGTGTGGGCAAGGTCAAACAGACTCATCAATTCCTGGAGCGATTGCACGGGTCGTACGCTCGCCGACGAGCCCGTCAAAACTGCAAGAGCGCAGACCGCCAAGGATTCGACGCCCATTTCCCGGAGCGAACCAATGGACAACGCACCGCTGCGTTTCGACAGGCCTTCGCCTGACGCGGTGGTGAGAAGATTGTGATGGCCGAAGCGGGGTGCGGCGCCTGGTCCTGCCAACGCTTCAAATAATTCGATCTGCACAGCTGTATTCGTCACATGATCTTCCCCGCGAATGATATGCGTGACGCCAAGGTCAACATCATCGACCACTGACGGCAGCGTATAAAGCCAGGTGCCATTTTCACGAATCAGCACGGGGTCTGAAAGTGACGCTGTGTCTATATGACTAAGTCCGCGCACCATATCGTCCCAACGCACAATGCGTGGCACGAGCTGGAAGCGCCAATGAGGTCGGCGGCCTTGTGCTTCGAGAGCCATCCGGTCGGCTGCACTTAAAGCCAGAGCTGCTCGATCATAAACCGGTGGCAGTCCACGTGCAATTTGGCGTTTCCGGCGTCGATCAAGCTCTTCCGCCGTCTCGTAACAGGGGTAGAGGCGGCCAAGGCTTTTCAGCTTTTCAGCTGCAGCCGCGTAAAGTGTAAATCTTTCAGATTGGCGGACAACAAGATCGGGAGCGATTCCAAGCCAAGCCAGATCGATTTTGATTGAATCAACATATTCAGCACGCGAACGCTCGACATCGGTGTCATCGAAGCGCAGGATAAAACGACCGTCGTTTTGACGCGCGTAAAGATAGTTGAATAACGCAGGACGGGCATTGCCAATATGTATATGGCCAGTGGGTGAAGGCGCAAAGCGAACGACAGTTGCGGGCATGATTCAATTAACCTGTGGTCGGCGATCGCCAAACTGGATCACCCTCTTGAACGAAATGCTGGTGAATGTTGATCTGGTCAAGCTTGAACGACGCGCCCAGGTTGCTCGACGCCTCACGCGGTGACATTGTATCTCTGGGTATCTCTGGCCCGCGAATGTACGAAAGGCATCGCAAACACAAGAAATCAAGCACCGCGATGCCGTTCGACAAAATTCAGGCCTGGCTCCAAGCGGCTATCGCTGCCGCTCAGTAGAGTACAAATGCCATCTAATTGATCGATACTTGAGTATTTAATGTTCAGAACGCCAGAATTTCCGTTGTGCCGAATGCTTATTTTGATCCCGAGTGCATTCGAAAGCTTATTTTCAATTTCAACAATGTTCGGATCTCTTGACTTCTCGCATTTTTCGTCGACGTTTGAAGACTTCGGCGCTTGATTGCTAATCGAGGCCCGCGCAAGGCTCTCAACGTCCCGTACATTGAGAGATTCAGACAATATTTTTCGAGCGACCGCTTCGGGGTCTGGAAATCCCAGGAGGGCACGGCCATGGCCTGCAGTAAGCGCACCGGATTGGACCATTTCCTTCACGGAATCTGGCAAGGATAACAGACGCAGCGTATTCGCAACGTGACTTCGACTTTTCCCGATTATTTTACTTAGATCAAGTTGCGTATAATTGTACTCATTAATGAGCTGTTCGTAACCGCGTGCTTCATCAATCTGATTCAGGTCAGTCCGCTGGACATTTTCGATAATTGCGAGTTCAAGCGACTCCTGGTCAGTCGCTACGACAATGATAACCGGCACTTCAAAAAGCCCGGCTTTTTGTGCAGCACGCCAACGACGTTCGCCGGCGATAATCTCAAAACGGTCTGGCGCTGTAGGCAACGAACGCACGAGCAAGGGTTGAATAATTCCCTTTTCCCTTATCGAAGATGTCAGCTCTTCCAGCTCGACATCATCAAAGAACTTTCGCGGATTTTGAGCGTTCGGCGTAACAAATTCAATCGGAACGCGTTGCGGGTTTCGATCGGATTTTTTAGGATCCAGAGCGGATTCGCCCAGCAATGCGGCTAAGCCTCTACCCAAGCGGGGCCGATGTTCTTCTGCCATTGGTGTTTCACCTGCCTGATGCGTACTTCATGCCGCACGCATCTTATGTTCTCTTTGAATAACTTCCGATGCCAATTTGAGATAAGCTTGACTACCAGAACATTTCAGATCGTAAAGCAAAACAGGCTTCCCGTGTGACGGCGCTTCTGAAACACGCACATTTCGTGGAATGACTGTATCGTAGACCTTATCTCCCATGAACTCTCGGACATCAGCAACAACCTGAGCGGCAAGATTATTCCTGGGGTCAAACATAGTTAGGACCACGCCGTGAATTGAAAGCCTGGGGTTCAATGATCGCCTGACTTGTTCGACCGTTGAAATCAATTGCGATAAGCCCTCGAGTGCAAAAAATTCACATTGCATAGGAACAACAATGCTATCTGCCGCAACCAATGCATTGATTGTCAATAAATTTAATGACGGCGGGCAATCGATCAGAACATAGGTAAACTTTGGTATTGAGGCCCCAGGTCGCTCCAGAAGTTTCGTAATAGCCTGTTCCATTTTGTGGGTGCGATCTGAATGCGATGATATTTCGAGTTCAACACCCAAAAGATCCAAGGTCGACGGAGCGATATGCAAACGAGGCACTGCAGTCGGCAAGACAGAATCTGATAGAGCCTTCGCACCTGTCAGCACATCGTAGGTTGAAACTGTCCTTGACTTGCGGTCAATCCCCAAGCCCGTCGATGCATTCCCCTGCGGATCGAGATCCACAATCAGCACTTCCTCACCGATCGCCGCCAGCGCGGTGCCAAGGTTTATCGTTGTTGTCGTTTTCCCAACACCGCCTTTTTGATTCGCGATGACCAGAATCCTGACTCGTAAGTCGTTTTGCACAGTGTTTTCCCACCAGATCGAATGTTTAGGCTAGGTTGGTTCATCGTACACGGACGACGACTATGTTGCCTGTCGATTCCGTCTTGCTCGGATAACATTCCATAAGGAACCTATCGCTAAGAGCTGGCGACGTCAATTCATTCGCAAGACTTTTGCCGCGGAGAAAAACACCTACGGCTCCTTTCGTTAATAAAGGGTCGGAAAGCTTGAGCAACCGCTCGATTGAAGTCAACGCGCGGGCGGTTACCACTTCAACTTCGAGATCGTCAACGATATCTTCGATCCGGCAATGGTGCACGAATGCAGGCGCCCCAGTTGCACGAATGACCTCGCGCAAAAAAGCGCATTTCTTGGCATTGATTTCGACCAAATGAACGGCGCCCCCAAGAGACCGCAATTGCAACGCAAGCACTATGCCGGGAAACCCTGCGCCCGTGCCAAAGTCCACCCAAGTTTTGGCTTTTGGTGCAAAGGCAAGGACTTGGGCAGAATCCGCAAAGTGCCTGATCCAAAGCTCAGATAGCGAACTCGGCGACACCAAATTTATCTTCGTCTGCCAGCGCTTTAGAATGCCAGCATAAAGCTCTAACGACTCATGAGTTTCACGTGAAACATAAACACCATTCGCTAGTTCAAAATCGTCAACTTTAACCATTAACGGTCCTGTCCACATTGCGCCGCTTCACGAACTGCCGACGTGCGATTTCGGCCAAGATAAGACTAACGCCAACCGGTGTCATCCCCTCAATCCGCCCTGCCTGCGCCAGATTCGATGGGCGTAACTTGTTCAGTCTTTCCAGTATCTCGTTCGATAGCCCGCTAATGACAGAGTAATCGATTTCTTGGGGAATTGAAGACTCTTCATATTTCTGTTGATCTTGGAATTCCCTCCGTTGTCTCTCAATATAAACAAAGTATTTCGCTTCGCACTCTATCTGGGCTCTGATTTCCGGGTCAATTTTTATCAACTCAGGCCATGCTCTTGAAAGGTTTTCAAAGCTCACATGTGTGAAACTCAAGAGAGCAAACGCATCGCGCCGCATTCCGTCCCGGTTAATTTCAATTCCATACCTCAATAGCTCATTTGGCGTTGCGGTGAGGGATTTTAACAGCTTAATGCTATGCAACAGCTTATTGTGCTTTTCCCGAAATACAGACGCTCGAAGCTCCCCAACGCAGCCAACTTCGATGCCTTTTGGGGTCAACCTTTGGTCAGCATTATCGGCACGCAAGCTTAATCTGAATTCGGACCGCGACGTAAACATGCGATAGGGTTCAGTCACGCCGCGCAATATCAGATCATCGACCATTACTCCAATATAACTTTCGGACCTAGAAAATTGGATACATGACTGCCTAGCGGCGAACTTTCCTGCATTCAGACCAGCAAGCAGCCCCTGCGCAGCCGCTTCCTCATAGCCCGTCGTGCCGTTAATCTGCCCGGCCAGAAATAACCCGGAAATTTTCTTCGTTTCAAGTGTCGCTTTTAATTCTCTTGGATCAATAAAATCATATTCGACTGCATAACCAGGTTGTAAAATTTTTACCTGTTCGAGACCCGGGATCGTTCGAATAAATCTCGATTGAATTTCAATCGGTAGGGACGTTGAAATTCCGTTTGGATAAATAACATCAGTATCCAACCCTTCCGGCTCCAAAAATATTTGATGCCCATCGCGGTCTGGAAACCGAAAAACCTTATCCTCCACAGAAGGACAATATCTGGGTCCACGGCCTTTTATCGAGCCACCATACATGGGAGAGAGCTGGATATTTTCAGCGATAACGCGATGAGTCTCAGGTGTGGTGCTCGTGATATGGCAAGGTACCTGCGTTTGTGTAATTTCTTGAGTCAGGAAGGAAAAAGGCTCAGGCACATCGTCGCCAGGTTGAAGTTGAGTCCGAGACCAATTAATCGTCTTCCCATCAAGCCGGGCTGGCGTACCGGTCTTCAGCCGCCCCAAAGAAAATCCGTGCTGTAAAAGGCTCTCAGCCAGACCAACACTCCGTAACGCGCCCAGGCGACCGCCATGGGTCTGAATATCGCCAGTATGCATAAGTCCACGCAAAAAAGTGCCTGTGGTAATGACAACTGATGTGCATACTATCTTGTTGCCGTCTGAAAGAAGAATTCCTGCAACGCGGTCATTCTTGATTAAAACGTCCTCGACACCGTTATATGTAACGCTGAGATTCTTCTGTTGTTCGATCAGAATATTCATATGAAGCCGATAGAGTTTCCTATCGATTTGTGCGCGATGGCCCCGCACGGCCGGCCCTTTGGAGCGGTTCAAGAGCCTGAATTGTATCCCCGCAAGATCCGCAGCACGCCCCATTAGTCCGTCGAGAGCGTCAATTTCGCGCACCAGATGGCCCTTGCCCAACCCGCCAATTGCAGGGTTGCAAGACATTGTCCCAATATCATTCCTTGAGTAAGTAACCAAAAGAGTATCTGCGCCCAAACGAGCTGCAGCCGCTGCGGCCTCGCATCCCGAATGCCCGGCTCCAATCACGACAACGTCATACATTTTCATCGGAAAGTAATTTCCTTCAAGAACACACTTCGAATGCCGAGTCGATTTAGGCAAGCAAGATTAACGCTTCCTGGAGACTGCGCGCCTGACGTTGGCAGAGTTTCGTTGGGGAAGTCAAGCCAATCGGTAGATCGTGCGATCGTACCCCTGGCGTGGTTTAACAAGCCGGGTTTGGTCACGGTTTTCGCCGGCATGGCTGGGCCGGTCAGGTTTCCACGGCGTGCAATCCGACAATCGGAGTGGCGCTCAAAGGCGTGATCGCTTCCAGCTCCATTTGAGACCGCCTCCGAACCGCCCATTCGTCGTTCTGTTTGACCAGGATCACGCCGATGAAATGGCAGGTGGCGGATTCGCTGGGGAATATGTAGACGCGTTGGTGCGTCACTTGATTTCGCCGTTGGGCTGCTCGATCGGAATGTCGAATAGATTTTGCTCCAATCGTTTTTTGGCAAAGACATCTAGGCAAGTTCATCAATTCCGGCGCCATCCATGAAGGAGGCGAGCTTGCCAATTGTTGACAGCAACGGATCGGCAACCTTGCGCCATTGGCTTATGGAAACTCCCGTAGCGACCTAGCTGTTTGATCCCGGATTTTGATGGTGAAATATTTTCCCTACGATAGAAGGATGCGCTACAGGCCAAATTCTTCACGGCAGCGCCACAACGACGGAGGCGGTCCGTCTAGCGATAAAGCATAGTCAATCAAGCCTGAGAGCTCTGACAGTGCGTTACGGGATCAACCAGGCGACCGTGGCAAAGTGGAAGAAGCCAAGCTCACTCGCGGATTAGCCAGCCGGCCGAAGCAGCCGAGGTCGGCAGTCTTGTCAGTTGAGGAAGAGGCTCTTGTCATTGCGTTCCGGAGGCACACGCTGCTTCCCTTGGACGATTGTCTCTATAGCCTGCAGGCCACGATCCCGCGTCAGACCCGCTCAAGCCTGTATCGCTTTCTGCAACGCCGCAGTATTTCCAGGCCGCCGGAGGTTGACGGCGACAAGCTGGACAGGAAGAAGTTTAAATCCTATCCGATCGGCTCCTTTCACATCGGTATTACCGGGGCGCAGACAGCCGAAGGAAAGCTCTGACTTTACGTCGTGTTTGTTCGCGCGAATAAATTCGCTTTCGTCCAGTTGGTCAAAAAGACCGGGCGAACTTCAGCCTCCGCGTTCCGGATGACTTGGATCGGGGCCATTCCCCGCAAAATCCACACTGTGCTCACCGATAACGGCATTCAGTTTGCCTTCCCGCCACGCTACGCAGATGGACCGACAGCCAGGCGCATGACGCATATGTTCGATATGCGTTGCCGCGCGAACGGCAGCGAGCACCGGCTGACCAAGGTCAAGCATCCATGGACGAACGGCCAAGTGAAGCGAATGAACCGAACAATCAAGAAAGCCATCGTCAAGCGCTACCATTACGACAGCCACCAGCAGCTCGGGACGCACCTCGCCGACTTCATGAACGCCTACAATTACAGCTGGCGTCTCAAGGCTCTGAAAGGTCTCACGCCATAAGAGTTCATCTACAAATGCAGGGCTTCAAAGCCAAATGGATTCAAGCTCAATCCGCACTGACCAAAGCCGGGACCAAATATCTAGCATCCATTAAGGCTGGATCTCGAAAAGCTCCTCGTAGCCTCAACGCACGAATTGCCGTCTGTCCCGACTTCTTAATTGCCGCAAGAAATGCTGATACCAAAGGGCGCTAGCTTTAATTCATACCAAAGGTCGTTTGCAGTGACCGTTCGGGCCATTTCAAATGTTCTTCGCGGCGCCGCGATCTCGAATTCGCGCTTGCCAAAGGTTGCACCCTTTGGCGTGATATGAAACTTCAATGACAGGAGAGACCGCCTGCCACGGGTTCTAAAAGTTTATTAAGTTCGCTTTTCCGGGAGGAGCTAAACTTGTGCCGTTCGTTCAACGACAAATGTTTCACGTGGAACATTTATTTCCCGATGCAGAAACTCGAAAAGAGGCTATCCAGAACATCTTCTGAATCGATCTTTCCACTCAATTCTTCAATGCATCGCACAGCACACCTTAAATCATCTGCGATCAATTCAGGGGCAATGTCTGCTTCGCACGCGCATTGCAGCAAGCGATGTGCAGCCGAAATTTGTGACACCTGCCGCGAGCGACTGATGAGTGCCGGTTCGAACGAAGGTTCGCGTTCACAAAGATTATGATAAATAGCATCCAACAATTCGCGTAGCCCAATGCCTGTATGAGATGAAACAGCGAGATCATGTGGATGCTCTTGGTGCCAATTCTCGCACAGGTCTGCTTTAGAGCGGACCTCAAGCACGTTTGTTCCAATAAGTTCATCTGGAATTCTCTGATCGTTACTAAATTCGGTCAGCCAGATTGCCAAATCTGCAGATTTTGCCCGCACAAACGCTCGCCGCACCCCTTCAACTTCAATCAAATCTTCGCCATCTCGAACGCCGGCGGTGTCAAAAAATGAAACAGGGAGCCCCTTCAAGTCAATATTTGCTTCAAGAACGTCCCTCGTCGTCCCTGGCTGCGGCGAAACAATTGCAATCTCGCGTTGCGTTATCCAATTTAGCAATGCCGATTTTCCGGCATTCGGAGGCCCCAAAATGACAACTGAAAACCCGTCGCGGACTTTAACTCCGGTTCGTGCTCGCAAAATCGCTTGATGAAACTCTTCTTTAATCTCCTCCAGTAGCTTCCGGATGTCAGAATTGTTCTCATGCAGCACATCGCCTTCGTCTGAGAAATCGATATCAGCTTCAACCAAAGTCAAAATATCAATCAATTTCACGCGCCAGGCCTCAGCGGTTGATTTCAGTCCACCCATCATCACGCCAATGGCCTGACGGCGCTGCGCGTCAGTGTCTGAATTTATGAGATCGCCCAACCCTTCAAGCCGCGTTAAATCCAGCTTACCGTTAACATACGCCCGCCTGCTGAATTCACCTGCCGCCGCAGGCCTGCAGTTTGGGAATTTACTCAAGGTTTCAAAAAGGCACCCAATGACTGCGCGACTTCCATGCACGTGAAATTCGACGCAGTCCTCACCCGTAAAGCTATTTGGCGATGGAAACCAAAGCATCAACCCGCGATCTATCAATTCGCTGGAATCAATGATTTTCAGGTTGGTCAAAACTGCAACGCGCGGGATCAATGCGCGGCCAGTCAGCCGTTCTGCCACACTTCCCGCACTGGGCCCGGAAACACGCACGACAGCTATAGCGCAGGGCGGCGCACCGCTTGTTAGCGCAAAAATTGTATCCACACGATGCCCCTACAACACAAGGCGTCACCACAAATTAATTCTCGTCAGGTATTCATCGAATCGAAGAACGATGCGTTTCCTTTTGGCGTCTCTCTCAATTTTCCCAACAAGAACTCAATTGCGTCGACGGTACCCATCGGGTTCAAAATCCTGCGTAATACGTACATTTTCTTTAATACATCAGCTGGGACAAGGAGCTCTTCCTTGCGTGTGCCGGATTTTGTAATGTCGATCGCCGGGAACACACGTTTATCCGAGACCTTACGGTCAAGGATAATTTCCGAATTGCCGGTGCCCTTGAACTCTTCGAAAATGACTTCATCCATTCGAGAACCGGTTTCGATGAGAGCCGTGGCAATAATTGTCAATGAACCGCCCTCCTCGATATTTCGCGCAGCGCCAAAGAACCGCTTCGGACGCTGGAGCGCATTCGCGTCAACGCCGCCGGTCAACACCTTCCCTGAAGAGGGTACGACAGTATTATAGGCCCTTCCAAGTCGAGTGATCGAATCGAGCAAAATGACCACGTCGCGTCCGTGCTCCACAAGGCGTTTCGCCTTTTCGATTACCATTTCCGCGACTTGCACATGACGGACAGCCGGTTCATCGAAGGTCGAGGATACCACCTCACCTTTGACGGATCGTTGCATATCGGTCACTTCCTCCGGTCGCTCGTCAATGAGCAATACAATCAGATAACAACCCGGATGATTATTTGTAATGGACTGCGCGATATTCTGTAAGAGAACCGTCTTTCCCGTGCGCGGCGGAGCAACAATCAGCGCGCGTTGCCCCTTACCGATCGGAGCGACAATATCGATGATTCTCGACGAAAGATCGCGCTTGGTCGGATCATCCACTTCCAGTTTTAACCTTTCATCTGGATAAAGTGGCGTAAGGTTATCAAAATGAACCTTATGTCGAACTTTCTCAGGGTCTTCGAAATTGATCGAATTAACTTTAAGCAGTGCAAAATAGCGCTCGCCTTCTTTAGGACTTCGAATCAATCCTTCAACCGTATCACCTGTGCGAAGACCAAATCGCCGGATTTGCGACGGCGACACGTAAATATCGTCGGGACCGGCAAGATAGTTTGCATCGGGTGATCTTAAGTATCCAAAGCCGTCCGAAAGAACTTCAACGACCCCCTCCCCAATTATTTCGATGTCACGCGCCGCTAATTGCTTCAATATTGCAAACATCAAT
>CAIZEI010000031.1 GCA_903931945.1 uncultured Hyphomicrobiales bacterium
AAAGGAGATTCACATGATCAAAAAGAACTGATACAATCCGTCATCGCCTCACACGCTCTGCGGGTAGAGGTAGGTCAACCAAGGGCAGAGACTTTCTCTTAGATTCCTAGAAATCTGTCTCACTAACCGGGGCCACCGTAAAATTCAACCGGCATCTCGGACGATCGCGCACGTCCGATGATTTGAACACGTGAAGATAGACGGAGGGAAATTCAAATAAAGTTAAGACCTGCGTCCAATTTGCCATGCTTCCCGTTAAAAGCACCCTGCAAGGGCGCAAAACGCCTGTTTGAAGCGCACCCGGAGGGTTACTCAAGATTTTGATATCGTTTGTGAAATAAAAGAATTCATATTTCGTCAGCAATAATTTTCTTTGGGCTTGCGCCCGCGGCGCATTTACTGACCGCCAAGCGCCGCCTTCACCCGAGCCACGACATCAGGCGGCGTGGCGCTGACGTCCGTGACCAGTTTGGCGACCTCAGGCCCCGACACCGGGTCGACATCGAGATTGAGTTTTTCTGCCTCGGCGACGAAAGCGGGGTCGACCATGACAGCCGCAAATGCTTGCCGGAGCGCTGTTGCGCGCGGCTCAGGTATTCCGGGCGGCGCAAAAAAAGGCCGGCCATATTCCAGCCGCGCCAGCATCAGTTTCAGCGCCGCGCGATCGTCATCCGTTTTCGCCATGTCAAGAATTGCTGGCGTATCGGGCAACAGCTTGTGGCGGCGCAGCCCCCATTGCGCGATCACCTTGACGCGTCCATCGTCAAGCCAGTTCTGCGCCATGGCCCGCAGGCTGGGATAGGCGTTTGAGCCGACGCCCTGCACCTCGCCCGCCTCCATGGCCTTATGGATTTGCGCCGAGCCTTCGTAGCCGCTGATGACCTTGAACTTCAGCCCGAGGATAGCCCGCGCCACAACCGGGAAATCGACCTGCGTCGTGCCCGGCGTTGTTGCGCCGACAATCAATTCGCGATCGAGGAGATCGGTCAGTTTTTGAACCGGCGCAGTATGCCAGACATAGGTCACCTGGACTTCGCGGTTGACGCTGCCAAGCCAGACAAGTTTGGTGGGATCAAAGCGCGCGCCGCCGGGCTCCAGCAAGGGCATTGTCGGCATGCCGTTGATGGCCGCGCCCAGGACCGTTCCGTCGCGCGGCGCAGTATTATAGAGCGATGCGGTCATGGCGGCGCTGGCGGCGCCCGGCTGGTTCTGGATGATGATGGCGGGATGCCCCGGGATATAGTTTTGCAGATAACGCGCGACCAGACGCCCGCCGATGTCGTAGCCCGAACCGGCCGCAGACCCGATGACCAGCTTGATCTGCTTGTCCTTGTAGAATGCGGCGACAGCGGCGTCATCTTCGGCGCGAACGCTTGGCGCATTGAGAAGAAGCGCGCCAGCCAAGAATGCTGCGCCAGCCAGGCAATCCGCGCGAATTTGAAGCGATAGCATGGGAGGGGCGCCTTTTCTTCTTAACTTGACAATCCGTGCCTAAATTCCATCATTGGACAAACGGAGTTTGCCATGGCCACCCTAAATATCAAGCTGACATTGGACAACGCCGATTTTGTCGCCAGCGAACTTAAATCAGGTGGTTTTTCAAGCAGTGATGAACTCGTGGCCGAAGCCATTGTCCTGTTACGGCTGAAACTAGCAAACGAGGCCGCAAAGGCGGCGGCGCTCAAGCAGGAAATCGATCTGGCCATTGTACAGGCGACGAGCAAGGATTTCTCTTCTCTCAATGTGCGCGAAATCGCGGATCATGTCCTCTAGGAAGCGAATGCATGAGCTGCCGGCTTACGCAGCTCGCAGAGACTGATGTTTTCGAGGCATAACGCAATACACTGAAATCTTTCGGTCGAAGTCAGGTCTCCAGCTACTCAGCCACTATAGAAAAAGGAATTGGCATGATTGTGGAACTGCCGGATCGTCCGGCGGTGCTGAAGCGTGAGGAATTGGGGCGCGGTGTTATGTCCCTGCATCTTGAACATGCAGCTGGTCGCCATCGCGGCGCCTCGCACAGTCTGTTTTGCATTTCAACGTCAGCCGATGAAAACGGCCCAGAACTGATCGTCTTGCGTGTGCTCCACGAATCTATGGAGCCCAAGCAAAGATTGCTTTGTGCGCTGCGTGAAGAACAGAGGCCGCGCGGCTAGACGCGTGGGCCGATCTTTTCCGGATTGACTGCGTTCACCCCTTCACCTTCGCGCGCAGGCCCAGACGTTCCAACCGTGGCAGCACTTCCTGCGCGAAGTAGGGCAGCTCCAGACTGTAATTCACCATTGAGCAGGCAAGGCCGCGCAAACCGCCTTCCGCAAGGCGCGCGAGCTGGCCCGCGACATGGTCAGGATCGCCGACGATGGGCAGCCCCCCCATGCCATTGGCAAATTGCGTGCGGCGCAATTCAAAAGCCTCCTTGCCCATATTTTCCGGTGTCAGTCCCTTGATCGCCATAATGCTGTCCACGGCGGACCAGTCGGCTTTCTCTACAGCAGCGTAGTGATAATAATCCTGCGCTTCCTTCATCGTGGCGCGGCATGTGACGACGCCAACCGTGTAGATTTCCATCTCGCGACCGAGCGCGCGCGCATCGGCCTTGATGTCGCGGACGCGGGCCTGCATGGTTTCGACGCTGTCGCGCGTCGCCTGAGTGAAAAAAGCGTCGCAATTGCGCACGGCAAAAGCCTTGCCATCGTTCGAGGCGCCGGCGTTCATGATGACGGGTCGCGACCCGCCCCAGGGTTTGGGCTTGGCGCGGGTCAATTTGTGGTGGAGGAACTCGCCGTCATAGGAAAAATCATCTTTTCCACCCCAGCAGAGTTTCAGCACATCCACCCATTCCTGCGCATATTTGTAGCGGTTGTCATGGTCGCGCTGGGAGACGCCAAACATCTCGAATTCGCCCTCGTTCCAGCCGCACACGATATTGAGGCCAAAACGCCCCTCGCCGATGTGATCTGCGGTGACGCCCATTTTGGCCGCCATGATCGGATTGAACAGGGGCGCATGAATGGTGCCAAAAACCGTGATGCGTTTGGTGCAGGCGAGCAGGCCGGAGGCCCAGTTGAAGGTTTCGAGCGTCGCGCCCTGATAATCTGTGTCGCCGCCATACCCCTTCCAGCGCCCGATGGGCAGCATGAAGTCGATGCCCGCGTCGTCGGCCAGTTGCGCAAGCTGTTTGCTTTCGCGCCAGGAGCCGAGCCAGCGCTCGTCCACGGTCGTGACCGCCCGCCCGGAGGAGCAATTGGCGCCAAACAGACCGATAATGAACTTGTTGTCGCTATAGAACGTGTTGCGGTTGGCCTGCGTCGGCGCTGGCGTGTGGATGGTCACGGACGTTTCCCCTGGCGGCAATAGGACGTGTTGATTGCAGAGGCTAGTCCCCGTCTTTGCGCTGTGTCAATGTTCCACTTTGACGCGCTTGCGCTTTGCAGCCGGGCGCGCGAATGTGCGCGAAATTCCAGACTGGGGCAATTCCATGAGCGGCGCCAACGACCACGAGAACCATATCAAAAGCAAAGTTTCGCGATTGCCGCCGATGCCGCTGCCGCCCGACCCGATCACCCAGAAGATGTTCGATGAGCAACATGCGCGCGGCGGCCACATCCTGAATATGCACCTGGTCAACGCCCATGCGCCCAGGCTTGCCGACGCCAAGCGCAAGATGACCTATGCGCTCCGCAATGAATGCAAGGCCACGCGAAAAATGCGTGAACTGGTCATTGTGCGCACGGCTGCGCTGTGCGAGCAGCCCTACGAGTTGAAGCATCACTATCCCATGGCGCTGCAATGCGGGTTTACCGAAGCGCAGGTGAAGGCCGCCATGGGCGACTGGCGCGAGGAACATTTCGAGCCGGCTGAGCGCGCGCTGCTGGCCTATGTCGATTGCCTTTGCCTGAAGCGCGGCGATGTCCCGGACGATGTGTTTGCAGAACTCGCCAGATATTTCTCGCCGCAGGAGATTGTCGAACTCACCCATACCTCGACGACCTATTGGGCGACCGGGGTATTCATCCGCGCCATGCAGATTGAGATCGACCCCGAAGACCGCACCACAGCCATGGGAAAATTCTAGGCGACAAACCACATTATCGACTGGCCTGCCGCCGTCCGTGTCCAGTCCCCCAAACCCGATGCAAGGCGATCAGCGCCGCAGGGAGCCCACATGTCCAATGACGCTACGCAGACGCCTGAATTGCAGGCTTTTTCGAAAAACATTCGCGGGCTTGAACTCTCGCCGCTGTGGGAGCGCACCGTTTCGCAAAAGCCCGGCACGCCTTGCGTGCCTTACCATTGGCGCTGGGAGGAGCTTGAGCCGCTGCTGCTGAAATCCTGCGATCTGATCGACAAGAAAAACGCCGAACGCCGCGTCCTGATGCTGGAAAATCCGGTCCTGCGTGGCCAGAGTTTTATCGCCAACACGCTTTTTACCGGATTGCAGATCATCATGCCCGGCGAAGTCGCGGCTGCGCATCGGCATACGCCAAACGCGCTGCGTTTTGTGGTGAAAGGCGAGGGCGCCTATACGGCGGTGGCCGGCGAGCGCGCCATGATGCATCCCGGAGATTTCATCGTCACGCCGAACTGGTCGTGGCACGATCATGGCAATATCGGCCATGGACCCGTGGTGTGGATGGACGGACTCGATAGCGCCTTCACCCGGTTTTTTGGCGCCACCTTCCGCGAGGACTATCCCTCTGAAACCCAGCCGCTGTATTTGCCGGAGGGGGCATCGGCGGCAAGCTACGGGTCGTCGTTGCTGCCGGTCGATATCAAGCCCGGCGAGGGACCCTCGCCGTTGTTGCGCTACCCTTATGAGCGAACGCGCGAAGCTCTGGCGCATCTGGCCCAAAACCAGCCGCTTCATGCCGCGCATGGCGCGATGCTCCGCTACGCCAACCCCGCCAACGGCAAATACCCCTTCCCGACCATGGCGGCGTTCATGCGCCTGTTGCCGAAAGGTTTTGCCGGCAAAAAATACCGCAGCACGGAAAACACGGTGTTCAATGTCGCCGAGGGCGCGGGGCGGGTTGTGATCGCAGGCGAGGCCTTCGATTTCAACCCGCACGATATTTTCGTCGCGCCCTCGTGGTGCGAAACCGCGTTCAGCGCGCGGGAGGAATGCGTCATTTTCAGCTATTCCGACCGGCCCGCGCAGGAAGCCACCGGGTTTTTAAGGGAGGAATTGGTGGGGTAGGGCGCGCGCGCCAAAGGCCCTTGTCATTCTCAACGATCATTGCCGTCATTCTCCGTGGCCTGTTTAACCCGTTGCGCGCCTGCCATCGCCCCCCATCGCCGGCGTTAACCCTGTTTGTGAATTCGGGCCGGGGTCGGTATCATTTACCGTCCTCCGGGAGTAGATTGACGAATAGTTAACGGACGTATGCGCGCTGGAGAGGCCGGACCCGGCGCGTCGGTCTGAATGCGTAAGGGCGCTTGCGCCGTGTAATATGAGGCGGAAAATGGCTAATAACTCGCAGGCTGTCGATCCAGCGATTGCAGCGCTTTCAGCGATTGAGAATGCGCTGAACCTCGGCGAATTGGAGGCGCAAGCCGGACCTGCGAGCGAGCCAAAACAAGCAGACGCGGCGCCCGCAGTTGTGGCCCAGGAGCCCGCTCATCCGGAGCCCGCCAGCGATGCGCCCGGCGCCCGGCTGCCGGATATTGGAGCCTTTGATTTTGAGTCAAAGCAGACATTGGCCCCGCCGGTCGCTGCGGCGATTCCAAAACGGTCCGCGCGCGCGAAGGCTGCGCCAACCGCTCCTGCGCCGGCTGCAAATGACGATTTGAGGTCTGTCGGGCAAATCATTCAGGCCCTGCAATTTCGTCCGAGCAGGATGCCCTTGGCGATTGCTGGCGTCGGTTCGCTGGTCTGGCTCGCACTCATTGTTTACTACGCGATGGCGCAAAAGGCTGAGACGCCCCTTGACCCCGCGCGTCTGGCGGCGCTTGCGCTGGCCGGGCTTGGCCCCGTCGTATTCTTTTTTGTCACGGGCGCGCTTGCGCGGCGCATTCAGGAAATGCGCGCCACTGCGCGCGCGATGACAGAAGTTGCGGCGCGACTCGCCAATCCCGAAACATTTGTCGGCGATCAGGTTGTCACCCTGTCACAGGAGATCCGCCGTGAGGTCGCATCGATGGGCGATGGTCTTGAGCGCGCGCTTGCTCGCGCCTCCGAGCTTGAAACCCATGTGCGCGCCGAAGTCGCCAGCCTCGAAAATTCCTATATTGGCAACGAGCGCCGGATGCGTTCGCTGATCGACGAGCTGTCGTCCGAACGCGAGGCGCTTGTCGCGAACGCTGAGCGCGTGCGCCAATCCATCAACGCTTCGCATGAAGGGCTGGCGCGCGATCTGGGCGCTGCGGGCGAGCGTATTGCGCAGGACATCAGCGAAGCGGGCGGACGCGTGACTCTTTCGCTTGGCGCCAGGGGCGAGGAAATCAGCGGCGCGTTGCTGGGCGCGGGGCAGGGCGTGCGCGAGAGTCTTGAACGGGCCAGCGCCGCGTTGACATCAGCCATGCAGTCGCATTCGACGGATATCGACCGGCGGATGCGCGAGGCCGGGGAAACGATTCTCGCCGATCTCGGCTTGCGCGGCGACCAGATCGTCGCACGGCTCGACGAAACCGGGATGCGTGTCGCTGACTCGGTCTCCTCGCGCGGCGAACATTTCGCCGTCAATCTCAACGATAACGCTGAAAAGCTTCAACAGACGCTCGCTGAGCAGCAGTCCTCCATCGATACGACGCTGGGCGAACACGCCAAAGCGTTGTCTGCTCTGTTCGCAGAGCGGCAATCGGGTCTTGCCGCCGAGATTGAGACCCATCGGGCGGGTCTTGCGCAAACCGGCGCCGACTTTGAGGCCTTGCTCTTGGAACGCACAAACCTGTTCAAAGACGCCTCGCGGCATTCGATTCAAGATTTTGCCGAGACGGGCGGAGCATGGCACAGCGCGATTCAGGAGCGCGCCGAGGCAGTCAATGCGCTGGTTCAACAGACACACGATCAACTCGTCGCCGCACAGGACCAGATTGCTGGCGCGATTGCTGGATCGCACGAGGAGTTTGCAGCGCGGAGCGATCAATTTATTGCGGCGTTCGCGCAGAGCGCGCAACAGCAGCGCGATGCGCTTGCGGTGACGCAAGCCGATCTGCTTGGCGCAGGCGCCAGCATTGCAGACGCTGTCGCCGCCAGGGCCAGTGAACATCGCGAAGCGCTCGTCGCCGTTCACAACGATATCATCTCTGCCGGCGATCAGGCAGCGGCGACGATTGCAGCCAGGGCGGACGAACATCGCGAGGCGCTCGCGGCGGTTCAGCAAGACATGATCGCCGCCGGGAACCAGGTTGCATCGGCGATCTGGGCCAAGGCGCAAGATCATCGCGAAGCGCT
>CAIZEI010000032.1 GCA_903931945.1 uncultured Hyphomicrobiales bacterium
CATGGGAAATCTCCTGAGCGAGGTTGAACGCCTCAATCCTCAGGAAACGGCCCACCGACCGCTATGATCTTCGCTCATTCAGCCGCCACGCCCGTGGGCGCCCCGCCCGCCGCGGCGGGCTATCGCGTAGCGATTTAGTGCTATGACCCTTAGCATCGTTTCGAAGCGACTTTATGGCGAGGGCGACGGAAGCCTCAAAAGGCCCCGCTGCTTGGGGCCTATGTGCGGCGCTGGACGGGCTGGGCGCGGGCCGGTCTGGGGCATAACCGTCTCGCGCTGCCTGATGCTCAGGCGGACCGTGCTGCGGTTCCCTTTGCAAGCGCCTGTATCTTCTTCCGGTTGATCCACAAACCGCCTGCGATCAACGCCAGCCATGAATAGAGGCCTGCGCCGGGGACGGGAACTGGTGTGGGACTGACACTTGCGGTGGTGGATGTCGCGACATAGGTGGTATTGCCGGCGGCATTATAAAAGTAGTTATTTCCATTCCCTTGCCGCAGTGCGTCGGGAACCGTATTCCCGTCCAATGCATTGGAAAAAGTAAAGAGTGTATATGGTCCTGCGGTGTCGCCAGTCCCATTAGCTGCAGTGAAAAAGTAATTCATACCGCAACTGAAAACGCCACAATCCGAATACGTGTACGTCGCATTAAACGTTGCGCCACTTACTGCTATATTAGCTGCAGCAAGCACGCCCGTTGGATCGTAAGTGAACGACCCGGCTAGAGTCTCAGTAATTCCATTTGTTAGTGTCACGGTGCTGCCTGGCGCAAAAATCCATGTGAGGACAGAAGCGCGAACTGCTGTCCCGCTCGCCAGGCAGACCGACGCCGCGAAACCAACAGTTATGAGCAATCGAACAAAACGTGACGACATGAAAACCAACTCGCTGCGAGCAACTTTGATGCGACACGGAAATGTTATCATATGTAACAACGCACCCGATCAATTTCATTTGAATTGGATCGATGCCATATTGTCAAGCCAAGGATGAATCGGGACCGGGGGCGGGCGCGTCCATTGTGGACAATTGTTTCACTGCGTTCGGGGGATGTCGCTAGTGGCGCTTCAGCGACGAGGCGACTTCGCCTGGAGACCGCCCGGCGGCGTCTGAAGCTGTGGGAATCGCGTCTTTTGTAAGCTTCCCGGGCTGAAAGTTATGTGGTGGCCCGGTTTCTGGGGGATCGGCGACATGGAAACCGGCGGGAGTTTTCCACCGGTTTCGTCCATTCGTGACCCTGAACCGTCATGGTCAAACGAGTGAACTGTCCAATCAGCCGCGCGAGATTTGGCTCAGGCGGATGCGCGCCCGGCGATCCGCGAATAGGCCGAACGTAATGTCGCTGAAATGCCCTTACGGCGAACGATAACAATGCCAAGTCCCAGAGCGAGCCACGATAGTGTTCCTGCGCCGGGTATTGGTGCGGGGGTCGCTTGGAGAGATTCGTTCGCCGCGCTCATGAGTTGTGCTGTATTGACGTAGTCCGCCACCCCGTAATTCGCGCCGCTTGAGTACAAACGATACGTCGTGCCGCCCGCCACTAACTCTAGTTCGCTATTAGCGCCGTCCGGTAAGTAAGGCTTCGCGGTCGTGGACAACAAGGTGTACGTTACTGCTCGGCTGGGGAATAACGGGTCAAATGTGCCCGCCGCCGCCCCTAGTGAGAGGGATCCGTTCCCGTCCATGCTGCCCGAAACCGTGCCTGATACGGACGTAATTGTTGTGCCGGTGATCTGAAATGTTCCACTGAATATCCCAAAAGTTCCGCCATTGAAATTGAAGTTATAGGTCTGCGCCGATGCCTGTTGCCCACCTATCCCTAGCTGGAGCAAGAGGGTAAAGGCAGCGCAAGCAATAAATCGAACCAAGCGCGTCATGTCGCACCATTCCACTATTAGGTTCCGGGTTGCCCCAGCCCCGCTGCCACAAGCAATGATGGCGCCGATAATGATTAATTAACCGTCGAGGCAACACCTCGTCAAGCTTACGTCCGCGCCAATGTACGAAAGACTTCTACAGATTTTGCAAGACGTAAATTTGGCGCCGCATCGTGTCGCGATTGGCGCATAGCGGAACAGCGCCGCCCCGCCACGCCGGCGCCCCGGCATGTCTGACGCTGGGGGTATCAGCGACTTGGCCGGACCGAAATTTAAATGACGCCCCACGGCGGTTCTGAAACCGTGGGGCGCACTGGCCCGGCGCGGCGCCTGTGAAAACCGCGACGGGCTGTGGTCGCGATAGACCTGACGCTGAACGCGAGCAAGCCGCCCCTGTGGAGAACGTTTGAGCGCGCGGTTGGCATGCGCCTTGCTTAGGAACAAGCGCTTCCAACTGATTGCTTCTCCTCAATCAACAAGCATTGAAAAGCGCCTCGCCCGGATGTACGGCGAGGCGCTTTTTGTTCATGGGCGCTCGAATTGGATGTCAGTCCGGCGCAAGGGTCGCCTTGTATCGAGGAGGCCAGTGATCGGCGTAGTCGCCTGACATCGGTCATAGGCCCGTCGTCGACCCTCGCCTGTTGGCGACGGGCTGCCCTTCACGCCTGTTTGGGCTGTGTAGCCGGGCTCCCCCTCAAATCCCCAGACATTAGTCACCCCAAACCGTCATCAACTGCCGCCGCTTGTCGAACAGGTCGCCACGTCGATATGCGCGGGATGGCGGGACAGGGCTGGGCGCAAACCCCGCCGATGCGCAGTTCGATGGCTTTTCCGGCTTCAATCCGCCAGCGCCATGCGACCCGCCCAAAACACCTGCCGGAAATCCGTAGCCCCGGCGTAGCCCAAACGAAAAAGCGGCCCGAAATCGGGGCCGCCTATCATGTTACAGCGATTGATTTGATTGGCTCCTCGAGCAGGACTCGAACCTGCGACCATTCGATTAACAGTCGAATGCTCTACCAACTGAGCTATCGAGGATCGCTGAACAGCGTGGCGGGCCTATAGCAAACCCCGGCGCGGATGCAAAGCCTTAATCGCGCCGACGGATTAATTCTCCCAAAGCGGGATGAAGCGCCCGCGCGCCCTTGCAGCAGGCGGCAAAGGTTTGCTATAGGGCGCGACCTCAACGGCAAGACCGCCATCGCGCCGGCAGGGGACTGATACGTCGTTTGTTCTGGCGACAGAACCGAGGCCTCGTGGCGGAGTGGTTACGCAGAGGACTGCAAATCCTTGCACCCCAGTTCGATTCTGGGCGAGGCCTCCAAAAATGTTTTCATAATCCGACGAATTGCAGGACGCCCGCGGCAACCTTTGTCGATTGAGGATCGCTGCTTTCCTTGCCGGCCCCAGCGAATCCCCCCATGGTCGCGGGATGAGCGCAACAGTATCGATTCCAGCGCCGGGCGGCGATTTCGCGCGGTTTCTCCTTCACACCGGCGTTTTCAATTTCGCCGCCAATCTGGCGGGCGTTTTTTTTATCGCCTTCATGCTGAAACAGGGCGTGCCGCCGGTGGCGATCTTCCTTTCGATCGCCGCGATTTTCGCGCTGCGGTTCGTCATGCGCCCGCTGGTCATTGTGCTGGCGAAAGGACTCGGTCTGCGCGGCGCGATGGCGGTCGGCACGGTCTTGTCCTGCACGCAATATTATGCGCTGGCGCAGTTGCGCGGCGTTGACCTCTGGCTTGTCGCGCTGGTGATCACAATCTCCATCGGCGACGTGATTTACTGGACGCTGTTTCACGTCATGTTTGCGGCCATCGGCGCCCGGTCCAAACTCGGGCGGGCGACAAGCCTGCGACAGTTTGTTTTTGCCGGCGCCAGCATCACCGCCCCGCCGATCGGCGGATTGCTGCTCACATGGTTCGATCCTTCGATCGCCTTCGCCATTGCCGCTGTCCTGAGGATGGCTTCTGTCCTGCCGCTGCTTGGCGTGACAGATCCGCCATTTCCGCGCGAGCCGCCGGCGGGCGCCTATCGCGCGGGCGCTTTTGGGGCCTATATTTTCATGATGGACGCCTGGGTCATCTGCGGAGCTGGCACAGCCTGGGCCATGATCTGTTTTACGGGCCTTGGCGAACGCTTTGACACATTGGGCGCCGCCCTCGCCACGGCCAGCGCCTTTGGCGCCTTTGGCGGATTTTTTATCGGCAAACTGGTCGATCTCGGCCATGCCCGCCGCGCGGTTCTGATCAACCTTTCAGCAGGCGCCGCGGTGCTGTTGTTCGAGGCGACGGCGGGCGGACGTCCCGCCCTGATCGTCACCGCGATGATTGTCTCCGCCCTGGTGGGCGGGCTTGCGGCGCCAGCCGTCATGCCGATCGTCTATTCTTCGGTGCAGACTGCGCCCTGTCCCCTGCGGTTCCAGTTTTCGACCGAGGGTGGATTTGACTGCGGCGCTGTTGGCGCATCCCTCGCCGGGGCTGCAGTCGTCTGGTCCGGCGCGCCCTTGTGGGCGACGATCCTGATGTCGATTCCGGCGGTTTTCATGCAGGCGTCGCTTTTGATTGGAAAATATAAATCACGCGCACAGGCTTTTGCGGCCGGCAATTGATTGACGCGGGTAATTCAGGCAGAAGGCGGGGGTGCGGCGTTGTGCCGTGCGCCGCCCGGATTTGGGCCAATGGCTGGCGATGGCATGAGCACACATTTGCGCGTCGGCGTCGCCGGTCTTGGCACCGTGGGCGCTTCTGTCCTTCGTCTGCTGGAGCGGCAGGCGGTTGATCTTGCGAACCGGACAGGACGGACGATCAGGGTTGCCGGCGTCTGCGCGCTGGACAAAAGCCGCGACCGCGGCGTTGATTTTGCCGGCGCCCGCTGGTTTGACGATCCCGTTGATCTGGCGGGCTGGGATGGCATCGACGTTTTTGTCGAATTGATTGGCGGCGCTGAAGGCAAGGCCAAAGCGGCGGTTGAGGCGGCGTTGCGGGCTAGAAAGCCGGTTGTGACCGCCAACAAGGCTCTGTTGGCCGAGCATGGCATGGCGCTGGCGGCGTTGGCTGAAGAAAAGCATGTGGCGCTGGCGTTCGAGGCTTCGGTCGCGGGGGGCATCCCGGTCGTCAAAACCCTGCGCGAGGGACTGGCTGGCAACCAGATCGTTCGCGTCTATGGCATTCTCAATGGCACCTGCAATTACATTCTCTCGCGGATGGAGCTGGAAGAGCTGTCATTCGAGGAATGCCTCGCGGACGCACAAAAGCTCGGCTATGCCGAGGCTGATCCCACCTTCGATATCGGCGGCTTTGACACCGCCCACAAACTGGCGATTCTGTCCGCTCTGGCCTTTGGCGCGGCGGTCGATCCGGGCGCAATCCATGTCGAAGGCATTCAGGCCATCACTCTGGCCGACCTCAAGGCGGCGGACGAACTTGGCTATCGAATCAAGCTTCTGGGCGTCGCCCAGCGCACGCCTTTGGGGATCGAACAGCGCGTTCATCCGACCATGGTGCCAAAATCATCAGCTATTGCGCGCGTCATGGGCGTGACCAACGCTGTGGCTATTGATGCGGATGCGGTGAAGGAACTGACTCTCGTCGGCCCGGGCGCAGGCGGCGAGGCCACAGCCTCTGCTGTCGTGGCGGATATCGCCGATATCGCGCGCGGCGTGCGCAGCGCGCCTTTTGGATTGCCCGTCGCCGCGCTTGGCAAATCGGCGCGCCTGCCCATGCAGCGGCACGAGGGCGGCTATTTCATCCGCCTGTCCGTTGAAAACCGGCCCGGCGCCTTTGCGTCGATCGCCAAGCGTATGGCCGAGCGCAATATTTCGCTCGAAAGCATCATGCAGCATCGCACCGGCGGAGGCCCGGTCGCCTCCGGCGATGGCGAGCCCATGCCAGTCAAACTGATTACCTACGCGACGACTGAAACGAAAATTCGCGAGGCGCTCGACGATGTCGTGCGCGATGGTTTTATCTCACACGCGCCGCAGGTTATTCGCATTGAGCGGGAATAGTCGACGAAAAGCGCATTTCAGGTCTTGCACATCAGCATAAAGGACAAGCCATGACCGACCTCATTATTCAGGAAGAAAAGATTATCGAGCGCATTCTCACCATGGAGCTTGTCCGGGTGACGGAACGCGCGGCGGTCTCTGCCGCCCGCCTGCGCGGACGCGGCGATGAAAAAGCTGCCGATCAGGCCGCCGTCGATGCGATGCGGCGCGAACTGAACCGTCTGCCGATCGAGGGCACCATTGTTATTGGCGAGGGCGAGCGCGACGAAGCTCCGATGCTGTTCATCGGAGAAAAGGTCGGCGCCGGCAACGGTCCGAAGGTCGATATCGCCGTCGATCCGCTGGAAGGCACGACGCTTTGCGCCAAGAACATGCCAGGCTCCATCGCCGTTATGGCGATGGCGCGGGCAGGCTCGCTCCTCAACGCGCCCGATGTCTATATGGACAAGATCGCCATCGGTCCGGGCTACGCGTCGGGGGTGGTCGATCTCGACATGAGCGCAGAAGAAAATGTGCGATCGCTGGCCAAGGCCAAGGGCGTCAAGCCGAGCGATATCACCGTGCTCATTCTCGACCGGCCCCGCCATGCCCATTTGATCGAGGGCTGCCGCAAGGCCGGCGCATCGGTCATGTTCATCACCGATGGCGACGTTGCAGGCGTCATTTTCACCGCCCAGCCGGCGCAGACGGGCGTCGATATGTATATCGGCACCGGCGGCGCGCCGGAGGGCGTGCTGGCGGCGGGCGCGTTGCGCTGCGTTGGCGGCCAGATGCAGGGGCGCCTCATTCTCGACAGCGAGGCCAAGCGCGAACGCGCCCTGAAAATGGGCATTCGCGACCCGAAGAAGAAATACGACATGAAGGAGCTTGCCTCCGGCGATGTCATCGTTTGCGCGACCGGCGTCACCGATGGCGCCTTGCTGAAGGGCGTGCGCCTCGGCAAGGACATTATCGAGACCGAAACCGTGATCTACCGCTCTTTCACCGGCACGGTGCGCCGCGTGCAGGCCGAACATCGCGAGATGGAAAAGTTCAAGCTGGATTGAGGGTGATTTGGCGGCGCGGGGCGGAGAGCTCCGCGCGTCGTCCCACCGTCGCCGTGGCGCCGCGCAGGAGCGGATTTCCGGGGCTGCGCGCGATCAGGCGCGGATGCTCCTGAACCCCGCCGAATGATGCGCGTGACTTTTGCGCAGACCGGAAAACGGCGTTTTTCGGATGTTTTGAGCGGTCCGCGCCATAAATTGCCAGGATTTCAGATGATTTTTGAGCGCGATTTATGCGCGGAAATCGGTGAGTAAGTTTAAACGGTTAGTTTTTGTGCAGAAGGTAAGAAAAACGCACTAGCCATTCAGCCTCAGAATATGGGGTGTTGTGAGACGCCGCTATCGACTGATCCACACTTCCAGATTTTGTTTAGGTATGGAGGGAGTTAGGCTCAGGCCGATGGCCTTAGAGGTCAAGTTTTGGGCCTGAATTGTACGAGCCAATGCCTGCGCGGCATCCTCGTTACCCTTAGAATAACGAACTTCGTTATAGCCCGCCGCAGCAGAAGTTCGCTCTCCGCCTCTTTCCAGACCTTGTACGTTCCAACCATCTTGCGCGAGTTTTTGGCTTAATGGGATGATTTGCTTGTTACGGTCTAAATATCCTGCAAATTGGACAAACACGTTAAAGTTGCTGGCTTGGAAAGAGGCGGGGGGCGGAGGCGGAGGAAGTGGAGGTGAGGGAGGGGCGGGTGGAATACCCGCTTTTTCAACGGCTTTATCCAAACTGCGC
This sequence comes from uncultured Hyphomicrobiales bacterium, assembly GCA_903931945.1. Lineage (GTDB taxonomy): Bacteria > Pseudomonadota > Alphaproteobacteria > Rhizobiales > Beijerinckiaceae > Terripilifer. The sequence continues at coordinate 7,663 of CAIZEI010000032.1, forward strand.
GTTGAGGTGGCTATGGCCGCGTCTTTAACGTCAATTTTTATGATATTGAAAAACCACGCAGGAATACCGCCCAATAAACCAACAATAAATACAGTATAAACCCATACTCTAATGTCATCTTGCATTCGGCGTATTCTAAAAAAATCCAATACGACGCCAATTAACATAAAGACAATCGTTGTAAGAACTGCCCATCCTAATGCAATCTTCCACACAATTACAGAAGCATCAACATCTGGTATCCAGTCTCGAATATCCTTCACCAACTCCCGAAGAAAATCTATCGACATTTTCCCAGCCCCTATAAATCTGCGTCTAGACAAATAATCACCGAATTCATGGTATTGCAACGCTTCTCCAAAACGTACAATTCTGACATACGCCACCTCAGCCCACTTAACCGCCCAAAACCACCCGCCTGCGCCACTCAAAACCCGTTCTCAAATCCGGCGTCTCAAAACGAGGCGCGGATCAACCGTTTCGAGAGGCCAAAATCGCCGGCGGCGGAAGGCAGCAACGCCAGCCGCCATACCGGACACGACGACACGCGGCGTCGGAGGCGGCGCGCCACCCCCGGCGCGGTCGTCGCAGGCGATCAATGCGCGGGGGCGCCATGCCTGAGCGACTGTTTCGCCTATGTTTGGTCTAGTTCGCGCGCACGCCATCGTCTGAGCGCGTGTTGTACCGCACTCCATTGTGTCCGATGATATCGAGCGATTCGGAACATGAATTCGCCGCTCGATCGGGGTAAAGAATGCCCGGCTGGTTTCAGGCCCTTCAATTGGACATTGCGGCAATGGCGCACAAAAGACCATGGGCGTCGTTGCGGTGTTGCAGTTCGCTCGGGGGCGGCCTGAAGACGCGTTTTGCGCTCCCTGCGAAGTTGTCGCCAGACTGTCTTCTGTTATTATCGGAGCGGCGGCCTATGCCCCTGTCAAAGTGATGGCCTCGTCATGAAGGACAAGCCGGGCCGCTTTATCGCCAAACCACAATTGCAGATCGCTGCCTTGCCCTGGCGACGCGCCGATAAACTGGAAATTTTGCTTGTCACCTCCCGGGAGACCAGGCGGTGGGTTTTGCCGAAGGGCTGGCCGATGAAAGGCCGCAAGGCCTATGCCGCCGCCGCGCGCGAAGCGCTGGAAGAAGCCGGGATTGTCGGCAATATCGCGAAAGAGCCGCTTGGCGCTTTTCACTATGTCAAGCGGTTGAAAAATGGCTCAACCCGGATGTGCCGTGTTGATGTGTATCCCTTCGAAGTGACGCTTGAACGACCGACATGGCTGGAAAAATCTCAACGCACCCGGCGCTGGTTTTCGCTGGAGGATCCGGTTGCCGCCGTCGACGAACCGGAATTGCGCGCCATGGTGCAAGCCTTTGGCATGAATGCGTCGGGGCAAGCGAACAGCGCCAGCAAAGACGAGCTCTGAACAGGCCGCAGATGTCGCCTCAAAGCAAAAGGCGGGGTTTCCCCCGCCTTTGTTCGTTCGTTCGTCACACTATTTGGTCGTTCCTCAGCCGCCATGCGCCAGCACGGCCAGAAGCAGCAGCGCCACGATGTTGGTGATCTTGATGGCCGGGTTTACAGCCGGGCCAGCGGTGTCCTTGTAGGGGTCGCCGACGGTGTCGCCGGTGACGGAGGCCTTGTGGGCGTCGGAGCCCTTGAGATGGGTGGCCCCATCCTTGTCGATGAAGCCGTCCTCAAAGCTCTTTTTGGCGTTGTCCCAGGCGCCGCCGCCCGAGGTCATCGAGATCGCGACAAACAGGCCATTGACGATCACGCCGAGCAGCGAAGCGCCGAGCGCTGCGAAGGCCGAGGCCTTGGAGCCGGAAATCCACAGCACGCCAAAGTAAACGACAATCGGCGACAGCACCGGCAGCAGCGAGGGAATAATCATTTCCTTGATTGCGGCCTTGGTGAGCAGATCGACAGCGCGCGCGTAGTCGGGACGTTCCGTGCCCGCCATGATGCCGGGCTTTTCCTTGAACTGGCGGCGAACTTCTTCAACCACGGACCCCGCAGCGCGACCGACGGCGGTCATTGCGATGCCGCCGAAGAGGTAGGGGATCATGCCGCCAAAGATCAGCCCCGCCACCACATAGGGGTTTGACAGGTCGAACGAGACCGTGCCCATGCCCTTGAAATAGGGCAGACCCGCCTTGGTGAAGGCGTTGAGATCGTTGGTATAGGCGGCGAACAGCACCAGCGCGCCAAGACCCGCCGAACCGATGGCGTAGCCCTTGGTGACAGCCTTTGTGGTGTTGCCGACCGCATCAAGCGCGTCGGTGGCGTGACGCACTTCCTTGGGCAGGCCCGCCATTTCGGCAATGCCGCCGGCGTTGTCGGTGACAGGACCGAAGGCGTCAAGCGCGACGATCATCCCGGCCAGACCGAGCATGGTCGTGACCGCAATCGCCGTGCCGTAGAGTCCGGCCAGCTGATAGGTCGACAGGATGCCGCCGACAATCACCAGCGCGGGCAGGGCGGTCGATTCCAGCGAAATCGCCAGACCCTGGATCACGTTGGTGCCATGGCCGGTGACGGAAGCCTGGGCGATCGAGACGACCGGGCGCTTGCCCGTGCCGGTGTAATATTCGGTGATAACCACGAGAAGTCCGGTCACCAGAAGGCCGACGAGGCCACAGATGAACAGGTTGGTTCCCGTGATTGCAAGACCGGCGACAGTGCCGAATTCGCCCCAGCCGGTGACAAATTGCGTCGCCAGCGCGAGACCGCCGATCGACAGCACGCCAGTCACGATCAGGCCCTTGTAGAGCGCGCCCATAATCGAGCCATTGGCGCCCAGCTTGACGGCGTAGGTGCCGGCGATTGAGGTGACGATGCAGGCCGCGCAAATCATCAGCGGGTAAAGCATCGCCGCAATCAGGGCGGTCGCGCTGGAAGCGAAGAAAATCGATCCCAGCACCATCGTGGCGACAACCGTCACCGCATAGGTTTCGAACAGATCCGCGGCCATGCCGGCGCAGTCGCCAACGTTATCGCCAACGTTATCGGCGATGGTCGCGGGGTTGCGCGGGTCGTCTTCAGGAATGCCGGCCTCGACCTTGCCGACAAGATCCGCGCCGACATCGGCGCCTTTGGTGAAAATGCCGCCGCCGAGACGCGCGAAGATCGAAATCAGCGAAGCGCCGAAGCCCAGCGACACCAGCGCGTCGATGACCGAGCGGTCATTCGGGGCGAGGCCCATTGGCCCGGTCAGCACCCAGAAATAGACGGCCACGCCCAACAGCGCGAGGCCGGCCACCAGCATTCCGGTGATCGCGCCCGCTTTGAACGCGATATCGAGGCCGCCGGCCAGCGATTGGGTCGCCGCCTGCGCCGTGCGCACATTGGCGCGCACCGAAACGTTCATGCCGATGAACCCGGCAAGCCCTGACAGGATGGAGCCAATCAGGAAGCCGATTCCTTCCTTGATGCCGAGCAACCAGACAACGAGGAAGAAAATGACCACGCCGACCATGGCGATGGTGATGTACTGGCGCTTGAGATAGGCTTGGGCGCCTTCAGCCACAGCGCCCGAAATCTCCTGCATTCGCTTGGTGCCGGCGTCCGCCGCCATCAATTGGGAGATGGTGACTCCGCCATAAATGATGGACAGCAAGCCGCCCAGAATAACCAGCCAGATAGGATTCATCTTGATCCGCGCCCTCTTGTTTTCGGACATCCCGAATTTGTAATTTTGTGGCCGCCGCCGGGATCGTATCTCAGCCCGAGGCCTCCTGCCGGGGCCTCATGCCAGAAAGCGACGCCATTCGCAAACTGTTAAGGATGCCTGTGTGTCATTTGCGTCTAAAGTTGAGGGCAGGGTTAAGCCGGGGGAATGCAGGTCAGGCGGCGCGGTTCTGGCCGGCGGACGTGTCCAGCGTGACCGCGTGACCATCAACAAACCGCCATTCGCTGGCGGGGCGGGGCTTGCCGAACAGGTATCCCTGCATCTGGGATACGTCGGCGGCGCGCAGCATTTCCGACTGCAGCTCGGTTTCAATGCCCTCTGCGACCGTTTGGGCGCCGAGCGCACGGGCGATGCTGGTCGTCGCCAGGACAATCGCCGATGAACTGGCATGAACGCCGAGGCCCTGAATGAAGGACCGATCGATTTTGATTTTGTCAAACGGAAACCGGTTGAGGTAGTTGAGCGACGAATAACCCGCTCCGAAATCATCCAGAACGATCGAGACGCCGATTTCACGCAGACCATGGAGAATGCCGAGGTTCTGCACGTTATCGGCAAGCTCGACCGATTCGGTGATTTCAAGTTCGAGCCGGGCTGGCGAAATGCCGGACAGGGTGAGCGCGCGCTGGACGTCGCCCACCAGATTCCCGGACGCGAGTTGCAGACTCGAGACATTGACAGCCACCTTCACAGTGTCCGGCCAAATCGCGGCGTCGCGGCACGCCTGTTCCAGCACCCAGGCGCCAAGTTTGTGAATGAGACCGGATTCCTCGGCAAGGCATATGAACTCGACTGGCGGCACAAGCCCGCGCGTGGGATGACGCCAGCGAGCCAGCGCCTCCATGACGCGAACGCCAAGGCCGCCGGTTTCCACGATCGGCTGATAATGCACCTCAAGTTGGTCGTCGGAAATCGCCGCGTCAAGTTCCTGCGCCATTTGGCTGCGCGTCACCACTTCGTTTTCCATCGCAAGCGAATACAGCCGCCAGCAATTGCGACCCTCAGCCTTGGCGCGATACAGGGCGGTATCGGCGTGTTTCATGATTTCAGTCAGCGTCCTTGACTGATTGTCACAGAAGGCGACGCCAATGCTCACGCCAACGCGCAATTGTTTGTTCTCGATGAAATATGGCTTTTCAACAGCTTCCAGCAATTGTGTCGCCAGATGCAGAATGTCGCTTCTGTCGTCCGACTGCCGGACGTCGAGCGCAATCGCAAATTCATCGCCGCCGAGCCGGGCGATCAATCCATTGACGCCGACGGTTTCGCGCATACGGTTGGCGACAGTCCACAGCAGCGCATCGCCAGCAAGATGGCCGTAAGTGTCGTTGATGGCTTTGAAATGATCGAGATCGACGAGCATGACGGCGTAGTTGGCTCCCACGTCGGCGCGGCGTCCCAAAGCTTCCAGGTGCTCCAGGAACAGCGAACGGTTGGCGAGATCGGTGAGCGGATCGTGATGCGCCATATGGGATATCTGGGCGACCACGCGTTCGCGATCGCTGATATCTTCATGCGTCGTCACCCAGCCGCCGTCCGGCATTTTCTGAAGCGTCACCAGGATGAAGCGCCCGTCATGCATCTGTTCGACATGGGATGTCTTGCCGTGGAAATGATTGCGATGCTGGCGCAGATAGGCTTCCGGTCCATCCTTTGAGTACATGCCGTTGGCCACGCGCAATTCGAGGATGCGCTCCAGCGAAGTTCCCGGCGGCATCTGCTCGCTCGATAGTCCGTAGAGATCGGCGTAGCCCTTGTTGTGAATCACGATGCAGTCGTTGGCGTCGAACATTGCGAGGGCCTGCCGCATGTGCGCGAGCGCCGTTCCAAATCGCATGTTTGCGAGCGTCAATTCGTTGGCCTGCGTGGCGAGCAGCGTTTCTCGCTCGATCAGAAGGGCCTCGGATGCGAGCGTTTTGCGATATCCAACGACGATGAGCCTGAGCAGGGCGGTCATGACAGCAATCGCCAGCAGCGTGCCAAACGCGATCATGGCTGCGCGCGATCGCCATACTGCGAGCGCGATGTCTTCAGAAATGGCGACATTGACGACCAACGGATATTGCTCGACAGGGCGCACGGCGACCCAGCGGCTTTCGGTATCGAAGACGCCAGTCGAGCGGAAATATCCGCCGCCATCTTTCACCACGTCATACCATGCCAGACTTTCCGGCAATTTGTCACCGGCCCGCTCGACCGCGTCCGGGTGCCGCAGATAAATCGTCCCGTCGCGTCGGAGCAGAAGCGAAGAGGCGCCTGGAATGGCGCCTATGGCGTTATAGAGACTCATGAATTTCGAAGGTTGCAAACCAATCAGCGCCACGCCCAGAAATACGCCATCCGCGCTTTCGATCCGGCGCGCAAAAAACATCGACCAGACGCCGGTGAGCTTGCTGAACACGGGTTCGCCGATAAAGACCTGACTGTCCGGCGTCGTGGACAAATGCCTGTATGTGTCGCGGTCGGATAGATCGATGACAGGCGAAGGAAAAACGCGGGTGGACGCGCGCATGACGCCATTGCTGTCGGTAATGTTGATCGCGTCGGCCTGCGGCAATTTGGCGAGGCGCGCCATCAGGAAGTCGTGCATATCCCTGCGGGCGATCAACGCTGAAAACTCTTCGGGGGTCCGCGGGTTGAAGCTGGCGATCCGCGCTTGCACATCTTCAAGCACCAGGTCGAGCGTGCGCGCGGCCTAATTTGTCTGGCGAGACAGCACGGTCGCGATATTGCCTGCGCCGTCTTTGGCGGTCTCGATTGCGTCTGCGCGCAACTTCATGATGGTCAGGCCGCTGGCGAGCGCCGCGAGAAAAATCAGGATGAAGGAAATGCCGGCAATCTTGGAAACCAGATTACGGTCCTGCATGTCGGGCGGCTCGCGTTGAATGCTAAACGAAAATTAATCAGTTCATCCTAATGAAACAATATAAAAAAAGATTTACAAAACTTCGAAGAAAATGACTCATTGAAGTTGATCGAACGGCGTTATTAAAAAGCCGTGAAGTTGTTTGCGTGACGTCAAGCATTGACGAACGTAAGGTCCGTCGCGATACGATGGGCGGCGCCGCGACCGGACGACTCCCCAAATACGCCTTGAACAGGGGGACGATTTCTCGCACATTCCGCGCAGCCTTGCAGGCCGCAATTCGATCCGGGGAGCAACCAATGAACGCCGACGCCAAGAAAATAGTCTTGCGCATGATACCCTACGGTATTTACGTCCTGACCGCTGACGATGGCGCGGGGAATATTTCCGCTGCGACTGTGAACTGGGTAACGCAGAGCGCTTTCGGACCACCATTGCTTGTCGTTGCAATCAAGGCGGACTCCGGAGCCTATAAATCAGTCACGGCTTCACGGAAGTTTGTGCTCAACATGCTGGGCAAGGATCAAAAAGCGCTTGCCTTCACATTCTTCAAACCCGGCAGCGTGGCCGAGGGGAAGATCAGCGGCCAGCCCTACCATCTTGCCGCCAATGGCGCGCCGATCCTGACCGATGCTCCCGGCGCGCTTGAGTGCGCTGTGACGGATATTGTCGAGCGTGGCGATCACCACATCGTTGTCGCCGAGGTGACGGAAGCCCATCTGATGAAACCGCCGGCTGGCCGCGCCGATGCCGCCATTCTTGAAATGAAGGATCTTGGCGATAACGTTTTCTACGGCGGATGAATTGCGTAAGGCCTTATTCGAGGGCGCCAACAGCGCCCTCGACGTTCCGGACAATGGCGTTCGATCGTGTGAGGTCGAGCGCCATTTGCATTTCAGTGGCGTACCAGCGGTCGCCGTCGAGCGCTGGCGCGATGGTCTCGCGCACGGCGTCCAGCGCAGCCTGTGAGCCCGTTCCTACGGGATGCGCCTGCGCCAGGTCTGCGACAAGCGAGAGGGCTTGCGCCGCCAGCAGGATTTCGCCTGCGACAATCTGTTCGGTGTTTTCAACGATGGTTCGCGCCTTGCGTCCGCACCATGTAGAATTGGAAACATGGTCTTCGGCGTTGGATTTCCCGGGAATGGAATCAACGGAGCCGGGTGTCGCCAGCGTGCGGTTTTCCATCACCAGCGCAGACAATGTGCATTGCACAGTTGCATAGCCGGTGTTGAGACCGCGTTTGCCCGCCAGCAAATTGCGCGGCAGGCCGTAACTCATTGTCGGGTCGATCAGACGCGCGAGGCGCCGTTCGCAGATGGACCCAAGGTCCGCCATCGCAATCGCGAGCAGATCCATGGCCTGCGCGACATATTGCCCATGGAAATGACCGCCCGAAATGATTTCATATCCTCCCGAATTGTTGTCAAAGACCAGCGGATTGTCGGTCGCAGAATTGATTTCAGTTTCGATAATGCCGCCAATATAGGCCAGCGCATCGCGCACGGGGCCATGAACCTGCGGACCGCAGCGCAACGAATAGACATCCTGCACGCGTGGCGGCGGCACCCTGGCGGGGTCGCGCGCCTCATCGGGAAACAATGTTTTGCGGGCGTCTTCCGAACAGCGCCTGGAATCGCCTGCAAGGCGCAAAACGTTGCGCGCGCTTGCCGCTTGCCCCTTGTGCGGACGCGCAGCATGGATGCGAGGTTGAAATGCTGCAAGCTCGCCGCGCAGACACTCGAGCGACAAGGCGAGCGCAATGTCGGCATGTTTGAGAATGCGCCGCGCGTCTTCAAGCGCGAGCGCCGCCAGAGCCAGCGAAACCGTCGAACCATTGATCAGACATGAGGCGTCCTTGGCGGACAGTTCAAACGTCGGGGGCAGGCCGGCGGCCGCCAGCGCCTCTCTCGCGGGAAAAACATTGCCCCGCCAGATCATGCGCGCCTCTTCAAATCCGCAGATCGCGCCGGACATATGCGCAAGCGGAGCAAGATCGCCAGAGGCGCCGACCGAACCTTTTTTGGGAATGACGGGGCACAGACCTGCATTGAGGCAGTCAAGCAGCCTGTCCACCAGCGCAACGCTGGGGCCAGAGTAATTGGATGCAAAAGCATTGGCGCGCAGCAGCATGGTTGCGCGCGCGACGTCAGGTTCGAAGGCTTCGCCAACGCCCGTCGCATGTGCGTAAACGCTCTTGCGCTGATATTCCGCCATATCCTTCATCAGCACGCGCTGATCCTTGAAAAGACCAACGCCTGTGTTGAACGAATACATCAGCGGCGCGTCATCATGCATGAAATTCGCATCGAGCCAGCTTCGCGTCGCAGTAATCTTCGCCCTGGCGCCAGCGTCAAGTTCGACCTGTGCATACATTCCGCGGGAATCGGCGCGCGAAACGGCGATGACATCGGCGGGCGCAAGCGTGTGGCCATCGATTACAATTTTCATGGCTGCTTTCCGAGCGACAGAATGAAATCATACAGGACGCGGGTTGAAACTTCCATGTCGGCGGGGCTCGCAAATTCAAGGGGATTGTGACTGATGCCCGCCCGGCAGCGCGTAAATATCATCGCAACCGGCAATATGCCGCGAAACGACATGGCGTCATGACCGGCGCCGCTGGGTAGATAAAACGGCGTTTGTCCAAGCCGGCGAATACTCTCCTCAAGTTGCGACATCAGCGTGAGATCGCAGGGCGTGGCCGGCATTTCATAGTTTGTTTCAAGCTTGAAGGAAACGCCCCGCGCCGCGCCGATGCGCGCCATGGCCGACCGGACATCGAGCATGGCGGCGTTGCGCAGACTGTCATCCGGGCTGCGAATATCGAGCGACATTCGCACGTGGCCCGGTATCGTATTGGTCGCTCCGCGCAGCGCCTCGACACGACCGACGGTCGCGACCACATGTGTTTGCGCGCGTGCGATGGCCTCGACGGCGAGCATGAGTTCGGCTGTCGCAGTCAAGGCGTCACGGCGCATATTCATAGGCTGCGTTCCCGCGTGGCCTGATTCTCCGCGCGCTTCAATTTCCGCGCGAATGCCGCCATTGATGGCGGTGACAATTCCAATCGGCAGGTTGTTGGCTTCGAGAATCGGGCCCTGCTCGATGTGCAGTTCGACGTATCCAATCGTCCTGGCGGGATTGCGCGCTTCACCTTCCGCGTGATCAGGATCGACGCCGAAACTCAGCAGAGCCTCGCGGCGCGATTGGCCGGTTGCGTCCAGATCGTCGAGCGCCGCTGGATTGAAGACGCCAGCAGCTGCTCGCGATCCTGTCAGGGTCGAGGCAAACCGGACGCCTTCCTCATCGCCGAACGCAAGCACCTCGATATCGAACGGAAGTTTCACGCCGGTTCGGTTGATCTCGTCGAGTGCGGCGATCCCCGCAATCACCCCGAAATTGCCGTCGTAGCGACCGGCGTCGCGGACTGTGTCGATATGCGATCCGATCAGCAATGTGGGCGCGCCGGGGTCAGCGCTCGCATAACGTCCGACGACCGTGCCAAGTCCGTCAATGCGCACATCGAGGCCCGCTTCGCGCATCCATTGACTGACGCGTCCGGCGGCCTTGCGGTGCGCAGGTCGCAAAGTCAGTCGCGTCAGACACTCCGGATCGTCGCTCAAGGTCGCAAGATCGTCGATGCGTCGCGCGATGGCTTCGCCTGTCAGTATCGTTTCATTCGCCACGGCTTGGGTCATGAAGGCAGCCTGTCGCTCAGACGCAACAACGCGATGCGTTCGATTTGCGCCAGCGCTTCGGCGAATTCCGTATCGGCGTCATTGTGGATTCGCCGTTCGAAGGCCGCCAGAATAGCCTCTTTTGTTGCGCCTTTCACAGCCATGATAAACGGAACGCCAAAACGCGCCTTGTAGCGTTCATTGATATCTGTGAAGCGCGCAAGCTCCTCAGGCGTGAGGCGGTCGAGCCCGACCGATCCCTGTTCGCGCGCCGAATCCACCGTCAACGCGCCCGCCAGCGCCAGACGCCCCGCAAGGTCCGGATGCGCCATGATCAGCGCGCGCTTTTCGTCCTGCTTCATATTTCGCATGTGTGCGATCAATGCTGTGTGCAGACCGCTGGCCGTGTCCTGTGCGGACGTCAGTCCGGCTGCATGGGCGCGGGCGGCGATCTCGGGCGTATGTTCGAAAATATCGCCAAAGACTTCGATGAAAAGCCCGCGTGGCGTCTGGCTCGGTCGATAGCCGCCGTCGGGAGGATGGCGGGCGATCCAGTGACGGGCGATATCGATTCGCCGCGCGATCCAGACGTGCGAATGCGATTGCACATAATCGAGAAACCGCGCCAGCGCAGCCGTGCGGCCGGGGCGACCAACAAGGCGGCTATGCAGGCCGATCGACAGCATCTTCGGCGACTCGGCGCCCTCCGCATAAAGAACGTCGAAAGAGTCCTTCAGATAGCTGTAGAACTGATCGCCGCTGTTGAATCCCTGCGCCACAGCAAAGCGCATATCGTTGGCGTCCAGCGTATAGGGCACGCTCAGAAGCGGGCCATGGGCGCCGACGTTCCAGTAGGGGAGGTCGTCGGCATAGGAATCCGCGCTGTACAGGAAGCCGCCTTCTTCCATGGTCAGCGCGAGCGTGTTTTCCGACGCCCGCCCCTGATAAAAGCCAAGCGGTCTTTCGCCCGCGATGTCAGAATGGATGCGGATGGATTCGAGAATATGCGCGCGTTCATCCTCGCGTGAAAAATCCTTGTAATCGATCCATTTGAGGCCGTGGCTGGCGATTTCCCAACCCGCCTCTTTCATTCCGGCGACAGCCTCGGGCGTGCGGGCAAGGGCGGTTGCAACGCCAAAAACGGTCAGGGGAAGCTTGCGTCCGGCAAACAGCCGATGCACGCGCCAGAAGCCGGCGCGCGAGCCATATTCGTAGATGGATTCCATGTTCATGTGGCGCTGGCCGGGCCAGGGCTGCGCGCCAACGATCTCGGATAAAAAGGCTTCCGATGCTGCGTCGCCGTGCAAAATATTGTTCTCGCCGCCCTCTTCGCAATTCAGGACGAATTGCAGGGCAATGCGCGCGCCGCCGGGCCAGTTGGCGTGCGGGGGCGTGCGTCCGTAGCCGCGCAAATCCCGGGGATAATTGGCCATCAAGACCCCCGATAGGTGGAATAGGCCCATGGCGAAACCAGCAGGGGCACATGGTAATGTCCTTCGGGATCGGCCATCGCAAAGCGGATCGGTATTGTGTCAAGAAACGGCGGATGGGTCATCGCAACGCCGTTGGCGCTGAAATAGCCGGCGACCGAGAAGCGCAATTCAAAAACGCCTGTGTAAAAGGCGGCCCCTGCCAGCAAGGGCTGATCCGTGCGGCCATCGGCGTTGGTGACAGCGCTCTTCAGCAGCGTGTCCGAGCCATTGGCGTCAATGGCGAAAAGCGCGATGGGAACCCCCGCAGCAGGGCGGCCTGAATGCGTATCGAGAACGTGGGTGGAAAGGCGGCCCATTTTTCCAGATCCCGTGAAACGAAGCGGATTGACACTGCAAGCAATATGAATGCCTTGACGAATTTCGGGCGCGCGCGCAAGGCAGAAATCTTGCTTGGGGGCTTTCGTGGTTGGTTTGGCAGCGGGGACATCATGGACGCGATTGCGATGGAATGGGGCAGCCTGCTATTGCGCTGGCTCCATATTATCACGGGCATGGCCTGGATCGGTTCGTCTTTCTATTTCATGCATCTCGACGCGGCGTTGCGCGAAGGTCCAACCATTCCGATGGGGCAGGGCGGCGAAACCTGGGAAGTGCATGGCGGCGGCTTCTATTACGTTCGCAAATATCTCATCGCGCCCGAAAACCTGCCCAAAGAGTTGATGTGGCACAAATGGGAGAGCTACTCGACCTGGCTGTCCGGCTTCTTTCTGTTGATCTGGATCTATTATTTATCAGCGGACATTTATCTGATCGATCCGGCGGTGCGGCAGATTTCGCCTCCTGTGGCCGCCTGCGTCGGGCTCGGCGGCCTGGCGCTGGGCTGGCTCGTTTACGATCGTTTGTGCCGATCGCCGCTCTCCAAAAACGATGTCGTCCTGGCGGCTGTGGGATTTGGTTTTGTCATTCTGATGGCGTTCCTGTTCCAGCAGGTGTTTTCGGCGCGTGGCGCTTTCGTCCACACGGGCGCGCTGATGGCGACCATGATGACGGGCAATGTTTTTTTCGTCATCATTCCCAATCAGAGCAAGGTCGTGGCGGCGCTCCTCAAGGGCGAGACGCCCGATCCGAAATATGGAATCGTCGGTAAAATCCGCTCGACGCACAACAATTACCTGACGTTGCCGGTCATATTCCTCATGATTTCAGGGCATTATCCCCTGACGTATTCGAGCCGCTACGCTTTTGTCGTGGTGGGGCTGGTGCTCGTTGCGGGCGCACTGGTGCGCTATTTCTACAATCAGCGGCATCTTGGCCTGGGCGATAAATGGTGGACGTGGGCCGTCGCAGCGCTGGCGCTGGCTTTGGCGATCTGGATTTCCATGCCGGCCAGTCCTGCCGGGCGTGATGTGCTGGGGCTGGCGCCGCTCGCTCCCGTCCGGCTGCCTGCCGGTCTTCCCAAGGCGCCTGTCAAAGTTGCCGAAGTCATCGGCCTGCGCTGTGTCATGTGCCATGCGCAGACGCCGTCTTGGCCGGGGCTTGCCATGGCGCCCAAGGGCTTCCGCTTCGACGATTCCGCGCTCATCGAGCGATACAGAGCTGAAATTCAGATGTTCGCCGGCGTGACACGCGCCATGCCCCCCAATAATCTGAGCGAAATGACAGAGGCGGAACGGGGCGTGATCCGCAATTGGGGAACCGAACGGCGTGCCAGCCTGCCGTAAATAATGCGCCAGGGCTGGCGATGAAATGGGCAGACTGCATCCTGCTGGATGCGTCCGGGCGTTTTTTGGACTTATGAACTCGCGGGAGCTGCGTTAGCATCCGATCCCGGCGAGCCTATCAGCCGGCTGGACGGCGTCTGCCAAACAGGCGAGCATCGGCGGCGATGGGCGCCCGCCATCCCGAGGCCGGGTCCGATCGATGCAGCGTTTACAGGAGTAGTGGGAACCGGTTCGCGTAAACAAAAAATGCGAAATTGCGAAAATGCTCTGACGCCAGACCTGGAATTTACATTCATTCAATCAAATGCCTCACAAGGAGCACATCATGGATCGCCGTCAGTTTAATCAGATTCTCGGCGCGGGGCTCGCAAGCGCCGCTGTGCCAGGGCTTTCCGGGATAGCGCGCGCCGCCGACCCGCTGAAGGTCGGATTCGTCTATCTTGGTCCGGTCGGCGATTTTGGCTGGACCTACCAGCATGACGAAGCGCGCAAGGACGCGGTCAAACATTTCGGCGACAAGATATCGACCGTGTTTGTCGAGAATGTCCCCGAGGGGCCTGATTCCGAGCATGTCATCGCCGACCTCGCGACCAAGGGCTCCAAACTCATTTTCACGACGTCGTTCGGCTATATGAACTACACGCTGAAAGTGGCGAAGGATTTCCCGGATGTGAAATTCGAGCATTGCACCGGCTACAAGCGCGAAAAGAATGTCGCGACTTACAATATCCGTTTCTATCAGGGTCGTTATGTGCAGGGCGTCATCGCAGGCAAGGTGACCAAGTCCAACACTGTGGGGTACATCGCCTCGGTGCCGGTGCCGGAAGTTGTGCAAGGCATGAACGCGTTTCTGCTGGGTATGCGCAGCGTCAATCCGAAGGCGGTGCTGAAATTCATCATGATCAACTCCTGGTACGATCCGGGCAAGGAAGGCGACGCCGCCAAGGCGCTGATCGATCAGGGTTGTGATGTCATCACCCAGCACACGGATTCGCCAAGCCCGTTGCAGGTTGCCGAAAGCCGTGGCGTCAAAGCCTTTGGCGAAGCGACCGATATGAGCAAATTTGCGCCCAAAATGCAGATGAGCGCCATCGTCAACAATTGGGGCGGTTATTACATCAAGCGCATTCAGGCTGTCTTGGACGGCACGTGGGCGAGTGCGGATGTCTGGGGCGGCTTCGATTCAGGCATGCTTGAAATGGCCAAATTCGCCAACATGCCCGATGACGTGAAGGCGCTCGCGGAAACGACTGTCAGCGATATCAAGTCTGGCAAGAACAAGATATTTGTCGGCCCGCTCACCGATCAGGCTGGCAAGCTGCAAGTGCCGGCGGGAACGGTGATGGACGACGGCGCCTTGTCCGGCCTGCAATGGCTGGTGGAAGGCGTGCAGGGCAAACTCAGCTGATTGCAAGTGTCTGATGTTCCAAAAAGGAAGCCCGGGGCGATCCCGGGCTTTTTTTCGGCCGTTCAGCCCGCAGCGTGGAACGGTTTGCCGAGGCTGGCGGGCTGGTTGAGGCGGATGCGTCTGACATCGCGCGAAATCAGCACCAGCACAACAATGGTGCCGACATAGGGCAGGGCGGAGACCACCGGCGAGGGGACTGGCACTCCAAGCCCCTGCAAATAAAGCGAAAGATACATGATGCCGCCAAACAGATAGGCGCCCAAAAGCAGCCACAGCGGGCGCCATGCCGAAAAGACGACAAGCGCCAGCGCAATCCAGCCACGCCCCGCCGTCATATCTTCCGCCCAGAGGGGACTGTAGGACAGCGACATATAGCCGCCCGCCAGGCCCGCCAGCGCGCCGCCGAACATGGCCGCGAAATAACGGATGCGCAGGACCGGGTAGCCGATGGCGTGGGCGGCTTCATGGGAGTCGCCGACCGCGCGCAGGATAAGGCCGCCATGCGTGCGGTAGAGGAACCAGGCGGTGGCGGCGAGAATTGCGAACGACGCATAGATCAGGACGTCGTGGCTTAAGATCACCGGCCCGATGAAAGGGATATCGGACAGAACAGGGATATGCAGCTTTGGCAGCACAGGACCGGCAATGCCGACAAAGCCCGCGCCAACCAGCGAACTGAACCCGCGCCCGAAAATTGTCAGCGCCAGTCCTGTCGCCACCTGATTGGCTTGCATTGTCAGGGTGAGGAAGGCGAAAATCAACGCAATCGCCGCGCCTGCAATGATTGAGGCCGCGATCCCCAGCGCCGCGCTGCCGGCGCC
>CAIZEI010000033.1 GCA_903931945.1 uncultured Hyphomicrobiales bacterium
CCTTCATTCACACGCGCAACGACCCGTTCGCGAAGGTCCATCGAATAGCTGTGACCCATGATCCACCTCCAATGACGGTGAATCACTTTCAAGCCGATTCGGGAATCCCTTTCGATTCCTTTTTCAGGCACGATGCTCTAACTTCAGCCAAAGTGGAACTTTACCGGGCTATGCGCGCTGACGGCGTCGGCAAGGCCGCGCTGGGTCGGATGCTTGGCGTTGCATTGCCACAGATTGACCGGTTGCTCGATTTGCGTCACGCCTCGCGGCTCGACGCCATCGAGCGTGCGTTCGGAGTTCTCGGACGCTCGATGACAATTTCAGTCAAGACCGCAGCGTAAAACTTATACCTTCGACGCCGGGGATTATCTTGAGGCGCCATCGGCCTCGGGGGCTTCGGATTGACGCGAATTGCAGCCTGTTATTTCGCCATGCCCTCCATAGCGTGGCCCGACGCCGGCGCGCCCGGCGCCTCCACCACCACGCCCGCGCCGGCCACAGCCTCGCCCGTGACAACCACTTCGCCCACCATGAAGGGATGCGGCGAACAATTATAGGCATAGGAGCCGGGCTTGTTGAACGTCACGCGGACCGATTGCCCGCCGTCGATCAGGCCAGTATCCCAGCCGCCCTCCGAAGAGCCCGCCGCATTATGCGCCTGCTGGCCCTTGTTCAGGAAGGTGACTGTCGTTCCGGCCTTTACGGTAATGCGGCTCGGCGCATAGGAATAGTCCAGCAGGTTCACAGTCGATGTGGCGACCAGCGGCCCGTCGAGCTTGACGCTCGCGGGCGGCGGCGGCGGCGGCGCAAAATCCGCCATCTTGCGCCCATCCGGTCGGCCCTTCAGCGAAAACGCCCAAACCATGTCGCTGTTGAAGGAGGTGGTCTGGATCGACACGCCGCCAGAGAGAATCGCAACATATTGTTCGCCATCAATCTCATAGGTAATCGCGGGCGCATCCGCGCCGGCGCCAGTCTGGAACTCCCAGAGCAGATCGCCATTCCTGGCGTTGTAGGCCTGGAACTTGCCGTCCGGCTCGCCATGGAACAGCAGAT
The DNA here is from genome assembly GCA_903931945.1 of uncultured Hyphomicrobiales bacterium. Taxonomy (GTDB): domain Bacteria; phylum Pseudomonadota; class Alphaproteobacteria; order Rhizobiales; family Beijerinckiaceae; genus Terripilifer. Next base: position 1,057 of record CAIZEI010000033.1, read on the forward strand.
CCGTCGCGGTTGTCAGCGCCCCCGAGCCCTGCCCGATCGAATAGGGCCGCCGCTGCTGCCAGACGATCTTGTTGGTGCGCGAATCCACTGCGCTCAGCGTGCCGCCGTATTTTGCCCCGAGCGCCGGGCCCACCGATTTGCCGGTGCCGGCGGCAATGCGGCTCTGCGGCCGGTCGGCCGCAGTCACGTAGAAATAACCTGTGCGCGGGCTGAACGACATGGGCGACCAGTTCGGTCCGCCATTGCCGCCCGGCGACATCAGAATCGGCTGATCGTAGATCACGCCGAAAATGCATTTCGTCACCCAGCCCGCAAGCGGTTGGGGGCATTGCGGCATGACGGCGTCGCCGCGCGGAAACGGCTGGGTTTTGGCCGAGGCCACGCGCGGGTCCTGCTCGACAGGCTTTTCGTCGATGCCCACGAGCGGCTTGCCGGTGACGCGATCGAACATGTAAATCCAGCCGGTTTTGCAGGCTTCGGCAACGCCCTTGTGGACGGCGCCATCATAGGTTTGCTCAAACAGGACGACCGGGCTGGTGCAATCGAAATCCCAGAGATCGTGATGCACCATCTGGTAATGCCACGCGTATTTGCCCTCCAGCGTCAACGCGATCATTGAGGAACTGTAGAGATTGTCGCCCGGCCGGTTGCGCCCGATGCCGCCAGCGATGGGACCCGCGTTGCCGGTGGTAAAGTAAATCATGCCAAGGTCAGGATCGATTGCTGGCGTCTGCCAGACGGTCGCGCCGCCCTGCGACCATGCTTTGGCTTTTTCCGGATCTGGATCGTTGGGGGAGGGCCAGGTGTCTGAACCCGGTTCGCCCGGCGCAGGCACTGTCCACCAGCGCCATTTTTCCTTGCCGGTCGCCGCATCGACAGCGGCGACAAAGCCGCGCGCCGCGCGATCGCCGCCCGAAATGCCGGTGTAGAGCACGCCATGATAGAACAGCGGCGCGGCGGTGATCGTGTATCCATCCTGCCAGCGGGCGAGCTGTGTTTTCCAGAGTTCCTTGCCGGTCTTCCGGTCAAGCGCGACCATCGCGCCATCGAGTTGGCCGATGTAAATGCGGTCATCGCCGATCGCGACGCCGCGATTGTCCCAGCCGCAGCAAACTGTGTCGATGCTCTGGTTGAGGCCTGAACGCCGCTCCCAGATCAGCGCGCCGGTCTTGCCATCGAGCGCAAAGACATCGTCGTTGCCGGTGGCGAGATACATGATCCCGTCCTTGACGATCGGCGTGCCCTCCAGCGAATATTTGCCGCCAAGGCCAGAGCCCAGATGCGTCACCCAGGCGCCCTTCAGGTTTTTGACGTTTTGCGGCGTGAGCTTCGCCAACGTGGAATAGCGGCTATTGCGCCAGTCGCCGCCGATGGTCAGCCACTCCTTGCCGGCGGGCTTGCGAAGATCCGGACCGGCGGACTGCGCCAGCCCCGCAGTGGCAACAGCGACGCCAGCAAACGCCAGCCCCGCCAGAAAGACCTTGCCCAAGCCCATATAAACCTCCCCGGAATTCTCTCTATCGATCGCATTTATCGCCCGAATGCCGTTTTGCGCAAGGGCGCCTGGCGTCGCGAATTTGGCGCAATTAATCACAAATGCGATTTTCATCCCGCGTAAGGGGCGTCGGCGTCCGGACCATGATATGTCCCGCTGACTGTGCGATGCAATCAGGACGCCTGCGTCGGCGTCCGGCTTTGATCTGGGCTCCGAATGTCATTCGCCGAATACGTCCGCACCTTCGACAATGAGTGGTGGCGCATCACGCTACTGGGCGAACCCTTGATGATGGTTCCCCTCGCACTGATTGTTCTTGTCTGGCTGTGGCGATCCTGCGGCGCGCGGACCATGCTCGCCTGGGGTGGCTTGCTCGTTCTTGGCGGCAGCCTCCTGGTGGCTCAGAAGCTGCTCTACTATGTCGGTGGATTTTCGTTGTCGAGCATCAGGCTTTACACGATGAGCGGCCATTCGCTGGCCGCATCCTATATCTACGGATCGTTGGCGGCGATTGTCGCGCGCGGCTGGCCCGCAGGCTGCCGCTGGGCGGTCTATGTTCTGGCTGCCGGGTTGATCCTGGCGATCGCCGTCTCTCGCGTTGCGGTTGCACAACATCGTCCCAGCGAGGCGATCGGCGGCCTGACGCTGGGCGTCCTGTTGCTCGCCTGCTACCTGCGCTTTTACTGGTCGCGGGCGCGCACGCATCTTGCTGGCTGGACGCTGACGCTGCCCTGCCTGCTGGTGATGGCCCTGACCTACGGCCATGTCTTCGAGTTTGAGAACATTTTCCGCCAGGCCGGGCGGTGGGCGAATCCGGGCGTGCGTTTTTATCGTTGAGGAAGCGCCCGCGCCGGCCGCTATTGCAGCTCTATCCCCGCCGCCTTGACCAGGGCTTCCCATTTGGGAAGCTCGGCGCGCAATCGCGCGTCAGCCTGTCGGGCGGTATCGTCGTTGACGATGGAGCCCACGGTTTCCAGAAACTTCGGCGTCTCAGGCATTCTGGCGATTTCGTGCATCCACGCCTCAAGCTTGTCGGCGATGGCTTGCGGCGTTTTCGCCGGCACATAGACGGCCCACCACGGACTGAATTCAAAGCCGGCGACTCCCGCCTCCTGCATCGTTGGCGTATCGGGAAAGGTCGGCGAACGCATCGCGGTCGTCACAGCCAGCGCCTTCAGCATTCCCTGACGCACTTGCCCGGCGGCAAACGTGCCGTCGAGCACCATAAAATCAAGCGTACCGTCTGTAATATCCTTCATGGCGTCGGCGGCGGTCTTGTAGCCGACTGCGCGCGCCGGCGCGCCGCTGATCTGCTTGAATAGCTCTGTTGAGAGCTGTGCGGTCTGGTTCGTATATCCGGCAATATTGTCCTTCTTGGCCTTCAGCTTCGCCACCAGCTCCTGGATGCTGTTGATCGGCGAATTTGGCGCGACGACGAGGACGAAGGCGATTTGTGCAAATGATGCGATCGGTTTGAAATCCGCCAGCGAGTCGAACGGGACGTCCTTGAAGAGATAGCGACTGCCCGCCATGTTCGAATTGGCGACAAACAGCACATTGTAGCCATCAGGTTCCGACCGCGCGACATACCGGACCGCGATATTGCCTGTCGCGCCCGGCTTGTTGTCCATGATCCATGGCTGTTTCGAGAGCAGTTCGAGCTGGTGTGCATAATAGCGCGCGAGAATGTCGGCGCCGCTGCCTGCCGAAAAACCGAGCGATACATGCACGGGCCGGTCCGGGTATGTCGCCTGGGCGCGCACGGGCGTTCCACAGACCAAAGCTGCAACGCTCAACGCGCCGCACGCCAGCACCTGGCGACGATGGCTATTCATCAAGACCTCCGCTTGTCACTATTCGCCCGCGATCCGGGCCGTCGGCGTCTCAGCTGGCTTCGCACTGGCCGCAGGCTTTTTCGTCATGGAGCCGATCGCGAATTTCGCGGCGATGCCGAATACGATGAGCCCGAAGACATAAATATTGAGATATCCGACAAGCGCCAATGCCGCCAAACCAAATATCGTCGCAGGAACAGGCGCCTTGTCCTTGATGCGCACATACATCTGACCGCAAACGAGCACAACGCAAAGAGACAGAAACGTTGCGCTGATCCAGCGATCGACGAAGGTATTCATGTCGCCGCGCGAGATAATCAGGGCGCGGCGGAAGTTTTCCTCAAACCGCGGGCCGAGGACGAAGCCGAGCAGGATTGGCGCCGGTTCGAATTTCAGCATCAGCAGGAGATAGCCGAAGATTCCGAAAAACAGCGTCACGCCGACGTCGTAAATCGAATTCTTGTCGGCGTAAACGCCGATGCAGATAAAGAACAGCGCGCTCGGAAAAAGGAACTTGTAAGGCACCATCAGCATCTTCACCCACACGCCGATCATCGGCACGTTGAGGACGATGAGCATCAGATTGCCGATCCAGAAGCTGGCGATCAGGCCCCAGAATATATCGGGGTGCTCGACAATCAGGCGCGGTCCCGGCGTGATGCCGTGAATAATGAGCGCGCCCAGCAGCAAAGCCATCACCGCGTCGCCGGGAATGCCAAGACTCATCGTCGGGATAAAATCGCCCTGCACCGACGAGTGGGTGGAGGTTTCCGGCGCGGCGACGCCCGCGATCATGCCGTGACCGAATTTCTCCGGAGTTTTCGATATTTTCTTTTCCGCCGCGTAGGCGACGAAAGAAGCAATGGTCGGACCGGTGCCGGGAATGCAGGAACACAGACTGCCGATCAGCGTGCCGCGCAAAATCGGAAACACGGCCTCTTTCATTTCGGCCTTGCTCGGGCGCATGTCCCTCATGCGCACATTGGTATACGCAGTATTGACGGGCGCTGTGTTGTTGACGCTTTTCAAAAATTCGGCGATGCCGAAGATGCCCAGCGCAAGACCGACCAGCGCGACGCCATCGGACAGATCGATCATGCCGAAGGTGAAGCGTTCGACGCCGGTGTTGATGTCTGTGCCCACAAGACCGAGCAACAGACCGAGAATCGTCATCGCCACGCCCTTGAGCGGCGAGCCCTTGGCAAGAGTCGAGCCAGCAAGCAGGCCGAGCAACATCAGCGAACAGATCTCCGGCGCGCCGAACTGGAAGGCGACTTTGGCGATATAGGGCGCAAAAAACATCATCTGCACGATGCCGAAGGCCGCGCCGAAAGCAGCGCCCATCATTGTGATGCCGAGCGCGACCCCGCCCTTGCCCTGTTTGGTCATAGGGTAGCCGTCAAGACAGGTGACGGCATGCGGAGGATGGCACGGCAGGTTGAGCAGGATCGAACAGATCGCGCCGCCATATTGCGAGCCATAGAAAATGCCCGCGAGCATCAGAATCGCGGGCACTTCCTTCATGCCGAACGTCAGCGGCAGCAGGATCGAAACCGCCGACAGCACGCCCATGCCTGGCAAAACGCCCACAAGATTGCCGATTGTGACGCCGACAAAGCACCACATAAGATTTTGCGGCTCCAGGGCGATGGAAAAGCCATGATAAATGCCTTCAAAGCCGTTCATTTCACATCCCCCGGACGATAAAAATCTGCATCAGCAGGACATAGAAGTAGAACAGCAGGCCATAGACCGCCATGCCGGACGCCTGCAGCCGCTCTGGAGTTGAAGGTTGCGATTTGTTCCCGATCAGGGAGCGCGCTCCGCTTTCAAGCGCTGAGAAGGCCATTAATAGGGCGCCAAAGAGCGGTCCTGCGATGCGTAGATTGGCGCCCGAGCGGAGCAAACCGGAAAACAACGGAAGCCCAAGCACGAGAAGGCCCGAGATCAGGAAAATATCCTGGAAACCGGGTATTTGAACATTTGAAGCCTGCGAGCTGAAGAGATCGTAAAACAGACGCGCCGCAAAAAAGAACAGGACAAAGCCGAGCAGCGTCATCGCCAATGCCCAGGCGGTTACGCAAACGCCATAAACGATATCCCGGACTGTCGCCTGTTCCGCGCGCAGAATATAGCCGAACAGCGAAACGCCCAGCAGCGCGAGTATCTCCGCCGGAACATTGCCCACATAGGCCGGCAATTGCACGCGCAGAATATCCGAAAACAGCAATATTCCGAACAGTGAGATGCCCAGAGCCAGCGAGGCGCTATCCTGCAATCGCGCGGTTTTGTCGCCCCAGCAGCCCAGGAAAACGCAAATGAATGTGGCGAATACCAGGCCCGCATGTTCCGCCAGCAGAATGAAGCTCACGACGGCCGCAATGATGCAGCCCCATCCGCGCCAATCGGGCGAGGTTTGCATACCGCCGCCATGATTGATTTCCGGCGCGGCTTCCTTGTGTCGCGCCAGAAAATTTGCCGCAGCCACCAGGACGCCCATGAAAGCCATCAGGAAACCCAGCGCGGTCGGGAAAAAGCCCGGACCCATCTTGGTCAGCGTTCCCACGGTGTAGGTGGACCCCATCACAGCCGTGCCGATCCCCAGAAGGAACACCAGCGCTCCGGCATAATAATCGCGATGCTTGTCACTGATCATTGGCGCGAAACCTCCCCCGCGACATCCACCCCTGGATCGCAGCTTGAGGCTCCAAATTGCACGGACGGCGGGGTGTGAGCAAGTCCGGAATACGGATATGCGCGCAGCTCCGTTCAATTCGGCATACAAGAATCGCCGCCACGCTTTCCGACGGCCTGCAAAACCTCGCGGCGCAGCACAGGGAGCAGCTCGGATTCAAACCAGCGATTGGCCTTTAGCCAGCCGCTATTGCGCCAGGAGGGATGCGGCAGGGGAATAATCCGGGGTGTGGAATGCTGGAATTCCCGCCAACGCCTGACGGTGGTCGTGAGGGTTTCCTTTCGGCTCCAGTCAAGACCAAGCCGGGTGAAATGATAATCTCGGGCATATGCGCCAACCACCAGGATGGTCTCTATGGCTGGCAGAGCCGCAAACAGGCGATCGTGCCAATGCGCGCGGCATTCGGAGCGTGGCGGGAGGTCGCCTTTTTTGGCGTCCCAGCCGGGAAAGCAAAAGCCCATCGGGACAATCGAAATGCGGCTCGCGTCATAAAATGTGTCCACATCGACATCCATCCATTGCCGCAAGCGGTCGCCGGAGGGATCAGTGAACGGCGCGCCGGACTGATGGACCCGGACGCCGGGGGCCTGACCCGCGATCAACAATCGCGCCGTGGCGCTGGCGCGCAGCACAGGCCGCGGTTCATGGGGCAGCGCAGGCCCTGAGGGCGTGTCGCGGCAAATCCGGCAGGCCCGAATCTCGGCCAGCAAGGCGTCAAGACGTGCGGCGTTTTTTGACGCGCGCGCCGGCTGTGGGGTCATTGCGCTGGCCATTTCAAGAGATCCGCATCCTAACCTGAATACACATCGGCGTCTGCGCCTGCGTCAAGCGCTGCGGCGTTGTGACCGGGCGATGGCGCGTGGACAGCGAGCCATCATCGGGCTAGTTTCCTTCAATGCGCCTGAAAGCTGCGACACATGTTTCTTCTGCGCGCGTTCTGGCGATTGTCGTCGCCTATGCGCTGGTGTTCCGCCTGGCGATCCCTTTCGCCTGGGCAGGGCCGGCCGTCTGGATGGGCGACGATCCGCACGCTTTGTGCCTGTCGCAAGCACTCCCGGACGCGGGCGGGGAACCCCGGGCGCCGATAGACTTCCACTCAGTGTGCGACGCCTGTTGCCTGACAGCAATTGCCGCCGTCGCGCCAGAACCGACGGCGAGCCGGCTTGCCGAGCCGGCCGCCAAAGTCCTCGCCCTGGCTGCGCCCGTGGCTTCAAATGACATTCGCGGGCCCCCGAGTGAAGAGGCGTGGAACCTGACCCGGGCGCAACGTGGGCCACCGGAACATCCATTGAGTTCATCCTGACAATAGCGGCGCAAAACGGCGCCTGCTCGATCTCGATTCAACGGAGCCTTATCATGTCTGTTAAATTTGAACGCGCGTTGCGCGCCGCGATTTTTGCCGCCAGCCTGCTGCCCTGCGCTGCTTCCGCACACGCCACTCTGGAAAAAACTGAAGCTGCGCCAGGCGCATTTTACAAAGCCGTCATGCGGATTCCCCATGGTTGCTCGGGATCGGCGACGGTGCGCGTTCGGGTGCGTATCCCCGATGGCTTTGTCGGCGTGAAGCCAATGCCAAAGCCCGGCTGGATTCTCGAAACCACAAAGGGAAAATATGACCAGACCTACGAGCTGTATCACGCCAAGCTGACCGAAGGCGTGAAAGAAATTTCGTGGGGCGCCGGTCATCTGCCGGACGAAGACTATGACGAATTTGTCTTCATCGGCACGTTTGCCAGCTCGCTGGCGCCTGGCGCCGTCGTCTATTTCCCGACCGTGCAGGATTGCGAAAAAGGCGCGGAGCGCTGGATCGAAATTCCCACGGCGGACAAGCCCGCAAACTCCCTGAAATCGGCAGCACCCGCTTTGACGCTGACGGCGCCCGCCGGCAAATGAGCGGCGGAGTTCCGGGCGCCGCGATACGGGTCATCATGGGGTTGCTTGTCTGTCTGGCGCTGTTGTGGCCCGCGGCAAGCGCAAACGCGCATGCCGCGCTGGTTTCAAGCGAGCCGGCCGATGGCAGCGTGCTGCCGGCGACGCCACAGCGGGTCGTGCTGCATTTCAGCGAGCCCGTTGCTCCGGTTTTTGCGCGTCTTGTGGATTCGAGCGGAGTTGCGCGCACCGATGTTTCCATAACGGCCCATGACGATGTGATTGAGGTCGTTTTGCCCGAAGGCCTGCCCGGCGGCACGCAGACGCTGAGTTACCGGGTCATATCGGTCGATAGTCACCCGGTTGGCGGCGCGGTCAGCTTTTCGATCGGCGCGGCTGGCGGGACGCCGGACGCTGGAGCGTTGCCAAACGCGGCGCGGAATGTTGCGCTCTGGGCCTCTGGATATCTGATCGCCTTGACTTTGTTGGCGGGCGTCGGCGGCGCGTTTTTTATGGCGTTCAACGCCGGGCCCGGCGACCTGCCGGTGGCCGGCCCGGTTCTGCGGGGTCTGTTGCTGGCGGGCGGCCTGTTTGTCCTGCTTTCTCTGGGCGTTCAGGGACTGGATGTGAACGATCTCCCGCTGCGGGATCTGCCGTCGCCGCGCGTCTGGCTCGATGGCGCCAGCGGGACATTTGGCATGGCAAGCCTCCTGCGGGCGGCGTCCGCCGGCCTGGCCATTGTATCCCTGTCTGCGGGGAATCCGCTCTCGCGCCGCGCCACGAGCCTCATCGCGCTTGCGCTCTTGGGCGCCGCCGCCGCTTCGACCGGCCACGCCTCGAGCGCCCCGCCGCAAGGGCTGACGCGGCCTGCCGTGTTTGTGCATGCAGCCTGCGTGGCGATCTGGGTGGGCGCTCTTGGCCCTCTGGCGGCGCTCACACTCGGGCGACGCGCGGCGTTGGCCAATTGCCTGTGGCGTTTCTCGCGTCTGGCTCTGGTCAGCGTACCGCTGCTTCTGGCTTCCGGTGTGATTTTGGCGAGCGTCCAGTTGACGGCGATTGCCGATCTGACGGCGACTGCCTATGGCCGGATTTTGTCGGGCAAGCTCATTGCAGTTGTGCTTCTGCTGGCGCTGGCAGGCGTCAATTTGCTCATTCTGTCGCCTGGCGCTGGCCGGAACGAACCCGGCGCGCTTCGGTGGCTCAGCCGGACGATCCTGGCGGAAATGGTCGCCGTTCTGGGAATTTTCGCCCTCGCTTCGGGATGGCGACTGACGCCGCCGCCGCGCGCTCTGGCGATCGCGACGCCCGCGCATGTGGAAACCATCCACATGCATGGCGAAAAGATGATGGCGATGCTGGCGATTTCGCCCGCCCGCGCCGGTCTGAACAGGGTGCATATTGACCTTCTCACAGACGAACTCGGGCCGCTTGACGCCAAGAGCGTGACAGTGGCGATCGCGCCCGAAAATGGCGCCATCGAGCCACGGACGTTTGCTGCCATCGTCAGTCCAGATGGCGGCTTTGACGTCAAAGCGATGTTCGTGCCCGTTCCCGGCGCCTGGCGACTTGAAATTTCGGCGGATATCGATGATTTCACCAGATACGAGTTGTCGGAGAGGCATGAATTTGCGAAATAACGCGTTCTGCGCGAGAGTTGCAAACAATGCGGCGTAGCCGACTTTTCCCGGTGGTGAATAGATGACTTTTATTGACGCCAGTCTCGCCAATGGGCGCAAGACAGGCCAGATCAAATTGCACGGGGCCGCGGCTTTCGAGGCGATGCGCAAGGCCGGGTGGCTTGCCGCCGAAGCGCTTGATCTTTTGACAGAGCGGGTCAAGCCCGGCGTGACGACTGCGGCGCTTGACGATTTCGTTTTTCAGTTCGCGATGGATCATAAAGCCTATCCCGCCCCGCTCGGCTATCGCGGTTTCCGCAAATCCATCTGCACATCGATCAACCATGTCGTCTGCCACGGAATTCCCGACAACAAACCTTTGCGCGACGGCGATATTGTCAACATAGACGTCACTTTTATTCTCGACGGATGGCATGGCGATTCCAGCCGCATGTATCTGGTCGGCGAGGCCCCGCGCCGCGCCCAGCGTCTGGTCGCTGTCACCTATGAGTCGCTGATGCGCGGCATTGCCGCCGTCAGGCCGGGCGCGACAACAGGCGATATTGGCGCCGCAATCCAGCAATATGCGGAGGCCGAACGCTGCTCGGTTGTGCGCGATTTCTGCGGGCACGGCCTCGGCCAATTATTTCACGATGAGCCGAATATTCTTCACTACGGGCGCAAGGGCGAGGGCGCGCCGCTGAAGCCAGGAATGTTTTTTACCATCGAACCCATGATCAATCTGGGCCGGGCTGCGGTGAAGGTTCTGCCGGATGGCTGGACGGCGGTGACGCGCGACCGTTCCCTGTCCGCGCAATTTGAACATACGGTCGGCGTTACGGAGACGGGGGTTGAGATATTTACTCTTTCCCCGCGCGGTCTCGATCAGCCGGTTTATGGCGTCGGCAGTTGATGGGGAAGGCCCGCGATAGCCAAGTTCCCGCGGGCGAGAATCCGCCGCATTTTCTTGGTCATCGCGATCGCTTGCGGCAACGCTTTATGGAAGCGGGCGGCGAGTCGATTCCAGATTATGAATTGCTCGAACTCTTACTCTACCGATCAATTCCCCGCCGCGACGTCAAGCCGCTCGCAAAAGAACTGATCGCGCGGTTTGGTTCGTTCGCTGAAACTCTTGGCGCGAAACTCGACCGGTTGATGGAAGTTCCTGGCGTAGGCGAAGCTACAGCGCTCGATATCAAGATCGTCGAAGCGGCAGGGCGCCGGCTCGCCCGGGGCGCCGTGCAAAAACGTCAATTACTCGGATCGTGGAAAGACGTCATTGATTATTGCCGGGCTGCTATGGCGTTTTCGGATCGGGAAGAATTCCGGCTGCTGTTTCTCGACAAGCGCAATTTTCTCATTTGTGACGAAGTGCAAGGCGTCGGCACGGTCGATCACACTCCGGTCTATCCACGGGAGGTGGTGCGCCGCGCTTTGGAGCTGGGCGCAACGGCCCTCATTCTCGTTCACAACCATCCCTCCGGGGATCCAGCCCCTTCATCTGCCGATATCAAGGTTACCCATGACATCATCTCTATTTGTAAACCGATGGGGATCGAGGTGCATGACCATCTTATAATTGGACGTCAGGGACACGCGAGTTTTAAAGGGCTGAAATTAATATAGTTAAGATATTCTAATCTTTCCTTCGGTCAAGTCCTTCTTAACCTGCCTCGGATATCGTTGCTTTGACGACATTCAGGCGAGACGCAATGCGGTTCCGGAAATTTTTTAAAAAACATGACGGAAGTCAGATGCGGGGCCTTGTCAGCCTGTCGCTTGTTACTTCGATTACACTCGTCACGATGGTCCTCGTGCTGGTCTGGGGCCGCGACAGAAACAACCGGGCTGCCGAATTGTACGACGGCGGGCGGCTTGCGGCGAGCGTCACGAAAGAATTGATGCTGCAGGGCCGCATCCTTGAAAACAGCGTCGACGACATGCTGGAAGAGCGACCGCCATCGGACAATGCGCGTCTGATTTTTCAGGGCATTTACCTGATCGATCTCGGCGACCCGGTCACTGTCATCAATCTGCCGCCCTTTTCGCCCGCTGCGGGTTTTGAGCCCATGCGGGCGCCGCTGAGCGAATTTCTGGGCAAGGTTCGGGATGCCTTGCCTGGCGGGCTTCGCGGCGGTCTGGATGAAAACAGCCTTGACGCCGAAAGTTCGCAGAGCGCCAAAACGCTCGGCAGACGCAATGGCTTTGTCATTTCAGACCAAAGCGGATATGCAATATCGGTCGTGCCGCTCAGTCCTGCGGGGCTTAGGCGACTCCCTGTCCGGGACGCGGAAAAACGCACCCTGGTTGTGGTCGCCATCAGGCCCGTCCTCGATTCGTTTTTGAACAGAATCGCGACGGGATCTGGCGTGAAGCCGCTCACCTTGTCGCGAGCGCCGTCCGACGACCCGTCTGTCTCGACGCTTCCCATTGGCGGAGATGGAGAACAGGCGTTTCTGGAATGGCGCGCCGATCGTCCGGGCGATCGCAATCTGGGCAATGTCGGCGGTATCATTGTCAGTTTTGCCGCTTTGTTCGCTGGATTGCTGGCATGGCGAACGACCACACTCCTGGCCCAGGCCGAGCTATCGGCAATGAATCTGGCTGGGCAAGACGCGCTGTCGGGAATTTCCAACCGGTTGCTTTTCACCAGGGTCCTTGACAACGCTTTGGGTCAGGCCAAGCGCGAGGGTCGCGCGTTTGCGTTGCTTTATATTGATCTTGACCGCTTCAAGGTCATCAATGACGATTTCGGCCATGATGCTGGCGACAAGGTGATCGTATCCGTCGCGCAGCGCTTGCAGTCCCGACTCAGGTCGGCCGATATCGTCGCCCGGGTGGGCGGCGACGAATTCGCTATATTGCAGAGCGGGGTACAAAGCCCCTCCGATTGCCAGGTGTTGTCGGAGCGCTTGCTGAGCGCTCTACGCGAGCCCTTTGATCTCGACGGCGAGCAGATCTTTATCGGGGCCTCGATCGGCATCAGCCTTAGCCCGAGGGATTCGACAGATCGGGAAGAATTGATGCGTTGCGCCGACCTCGCGCTCTACAGCGCCAAAAAAGCTGGACGGAACCGGTATTCCTTCTTCCAGCGTGATCTTGCCCTGCACGCGGATAAACTGCAGTCGCTCGAGGAAGACCTCCGCTACGCCATCGATCAGGGAACGATTTCAGTTTTCTATCAACCGCTTGTCTCGATCGATGGACGCCGGCTTCTTGGCGTTGAAGCGCTGGTGCGCTGGTTCCATCCCACGCGCGGCATGATTCCGCCGCTCGAATTCATCGGCATTGCAGAGAAGCGCGGCATGATCATTCCATTGGGCGAGATGATCCTGCGTCAGGCCTGTCGCGACGCACGGTTGTGGCCCGATATCCCGGTTGCAGTGAATGTCTCGGCCGGACAGTTCAGGCATCCGAATTTCGTTGAGAGCGTGAAGCGCATCCTGGAGGAGACTGGCCTCGACCCTGCGCGGCTCGAACTGGAATTGACTGAAAGCGTGGTCATTGACGACGCTGACAGCGCTGAAAACGCCATGTTCGAACTTCGCTCCATGGGCATCCGGCTGGCGCTGGACGACTTTGGCACGGGCTATTCGAGTTTGATTTATCTCAGACGCTTTGCGTTCGATAAAATCAAGATCGACAAATCCTTTCTGGAATCGATGGAGGCGACGGGCGAAAGCGCCATCATCGTGCATTCCGTCGTTCATCTCGGGCGCTCGCTGGGCTTGACCGTTGTCGCCGAGGGCGTCGAAACGAGCGAACAACATCGATTCTTACAAGCGCTCGGGGCGCATCAACTGCAGGGTTACATGTTCTCGAAAGCGGTGCCTGCCGAGGATATTATGCGCATTTGCGCCAATGGATTTATTATGCCGCCAGCCAAACCGATCGATTCGTCGGACGCCGCGGAACCGGACCAGAAAATCGCCGGCGCAGCATAATCCTTTGTCAGGGCGTGGGCGTGTCAATATCGAAAAGAATGGCGGGGTCGTCCATCTCGACCTCCGCCACGCCGTCGCCGGCATGGGCCAACAGGGCTCGGGCGCCAGAATCGCCCTCAAGCTTTTCAACAAACGCAAAGAGACTGCGCGCCAGCAGGACAGGATTGCCGCGTTTGCCCCTGAACAGGGGGATCACAGCGCTGGCCGAGGGATGCACGCCATAGGCTGCGATCAGCTTATCGAGGACTTTGCCCGAGATGCGCGGCATATCGCCAAGCAGAATGATCGCCGCATCGGCCGACGCCGGCAACGCAGCAATGCCCGCGCGCAGGCTGGATGCAAGACCGCTGGCAAAATGCGCGTTGTAAACGAAGCTCGCGTCCAGACCCGCCAGAGCTGACTCGACATCGCTGTGCGCGTGGCCCGTAACGACGATGACAGGCCGCGCAGAAGATGCAAGCGCAGCCTCGGCAACGCGTCGGACGAGCGGTTTGCCCTCATGTGCGCTGACGAGTTTTGTGCTCGGCCCTGCGGGTCCAGCGGCGGCGCGGTATCGGCTCGAAAGACCGGCGGCCAAAACCACTGCTGCTGTTCCACCCATCTCATTCCTGCTCCGCAGTCGAGAGGCTGTCGCCCGCGCGCCGTTGCCCGCGCGAAATAATTTCCATCAGCAGTCCGCCGGCGCCCATCTTCCTGATATCGGATGCGGTGACCGGCACATCCGCCAATAAACGTTGCAGCACCCAGTCAAAACCATTTTCCTTTGGCGAGCGTGCGCAGCCTGGCGCGCCAAGAATCGTCTTGCGCCGGTTCCCCACGGCGACAGAACCCAGCAGAAGCAGGTTGCCAGGATCGACGGGCATCCCGAATTGTTCAATGGTCCCGCCTGCCGCCTCTATGGCGGCCGGAATGACATCGCGCCGGTCGGTAATTGCCGAGGCCCCAAAAATGACGATGAGATCGCATTCCGCAGCAACCCTTGGGATCGCAGCGGCGAGATCCGCCGATTTGTGCTCGACGCGCAGTTCCATGGCGACGCCGGCGCCAGCGGGCGCCAGCCTGTCCTCAAGCACCCGCAAGGTCTTGGCAATGACAGACGGTTTCAGACCCGGCAAAACAGTTGATATAACCCCGACCCGCGCGGGCCTGTAAGGCGCTATGCGCAAACGCGCGCCAGGCGCGAGCTCTCCGGCGCGCGCAATAATTTGTCCGGGGACGGCAAAGGGAATGATCTTCACGGTCGCCACCATCTCACCCGCGACAACAGCGCGATTGGGGGGCAATGTCGCAATGGTGACCCGCTCATCTATATCGTTGATGCGATCGAGTTCATCGGCGTCAAGCAACAGCACGCCGGACTTTTCCGCATATAAATTTGACCGTCCGGTAAATGGCGTTTCGGCGCGAAGATTGGCGCCTGCGATTGCTTCGGCGAGCATTCCGGCCGCGGCGTCTTCGGCAATGTCGCCGGGTTCAAGCTGCGCAACAACGATCTCTGCGACGCCATGAGCTTTCAAAGCGGCAATGCGCGCTTCAGTAATGATTTCGCCTTTTTTCAGCACCAGGCCATCGCGGCGCACCGCGTGGGCGACGATCCCGCCCAAGGCTTTGCTCACCCGAACAGGGCCGAATTTCAAGCTGCGGTCTCCGCACGCAAAGGCTTCTTGCGCAGGGCTGTTATGATTTCGCCAAGGATCGATACAGCAATTTCTGCGGGCGTAACCGAGCCGATATCAAGCCCGATGGGCGCATGAATGCGTTTGAGCGCGGTCTCGCCAAATCCCTCCGCCAACATGCGTTCGACCCTCCGCGCATGGGTTTTTCGCGAACCAAGAGCGCCGATGTAAAAACACTCTGCTTTCAGCGCCGCCGCCAGAGCGGGATCGTCGATCTTGGGATCATGAGTCAGAAGGCAAACGCCGGTATATTGATCGAGCCCGAGCGAGGGAATGACATTCTGCGGCCAGTCCGCCAGCACTGTCACATCCGGGAAACGTTCCGGCGTTGCGAAAGCGGTTCGCGGATCGATGATTGTGAGGTCGAATCCGGCAAGCTTCGCCATGGGCGCCAGCGCCTGCGAAATATGCACAGCGCCAATACAGAAAATCCGCACCGGCGGCGCCTGCACAGTCAGAAAAAGATTTTGACCCTCATGCTCCATGCTGCGGCTTTTGCCAGCCCGCAAGGCGGCATCGAGACTGTCGGCCATGGGATCGCTGGAGATGTCAGCGCCTTTGACGAGACGCTGGGCGCCGCTCGCCATATCCGTGATGAGCACAGTCGGGCGCCGCGCTGCGCGTTCCATATTCAGAATCGTCAGAAGATCGAGCCTCATGGCTCAATCCACCCGCTCGACGAAGACGCGAATACGCCCGCCGCAGGACAGCCCCACCCGCCAGGCCGTCTCGTCCGCAACGCCAAATTCGATGCTGCGCGGTTTGCCATCGGCAATCACCTCGGCGGCCTCAGCCACGACCGCGCCCTCGACGCACCCGCCGGAAACCGAACCCAGAAAATTCCCCTCGCCATCGATCACAAGGTGGCTGCCAACCGGTCGAGGCGCCGAGCCCCAAGTCTCGACGACTGTCGCTATCGCGACTTTCTTGCCCTGCGATTTCCAGCTCAATGCGCTGTTGAGAACATCGTCGTCCGATGCGAGCATGTCCGGTTCCCTTCCGCACGTATGGGACTTTGCAGCCCTCGTTCGAAATATATGGCGGTATATAATGCGTCCAGCCGGCGAAGGAAAGCCTGCGCGATCGTTCGAGCAACAATGCAGGTTTTGGTCGAAATGCAGCCTTTTCGATGAATCCAGGCGAACAGCAGTTGGCGAGGGCGCCGAACTCCGGCCTGGCTTCAGGCGCGACCGCCGGAGCGGCTCTGCCCATCGCGCGCCTGTTTATTGGAAGGATCGACTATGAGGGCGCGACCGTAGGATTCGCTGGCCTTTGCACGATCGCCCTGCTTCTCATAGGCCAGGCCAAGCCCCGCCCAGGCGTCCGCATTCTTGTTGCTGACATTCAGGGCGGCGTTGAAATCTTCGATCGCCAGATCATATTTGCCAAGCTCTGTCAGGCTCTGGCCTCGCGAAATATAAGGCGCGGCGGCAAAGGGATCGCGGTCGATCGCATTGTCGAAATCTGTGACTGCGCGATTGTGATCGCCATTGCGTTGAAAGATCAGTCCACGCGCATGAAACGCCTGTGCGCCCTCCGGGTTGAGCTTGATCGCCTGATCAAGATCGCTCATCGCATCCTGCAAATTGCCGCGCGCGCGAAGCAGGTTCGCGCGGCCCAGATAGGCCGGCGCGCGATTGGGGTTGGCGGAAATCGCATGGCTGAAATCAGCAAGCGCGGCGTCGTTCTGATTGATCTGGCGTTCAGCGAGCGCCCGGTTTGTGAAGGCCGCAGCATCGCCTGGGTTGAGTTTGATCGCCACAGTAAAATCGGCGATAGCTTCCTGATAGCGGCCCGCCCGCGCGTAGGCCGTTCCGCGCGTATTATAGGCCTGAGCGTTGCCAGGATTGCGCTTGATGACATCCGACAACGACGCGATGTTATCGGCGA
This sequence comes from uncultured Hyphomicrobiales bacterium, assembly GCA_903931945.1. Lineage (GTDB taxonomy): Bacteria > Pseudomonadota > Alphaproteobacteria > Rhizobiales > Beijerinckiaceae > Terripilifer. Next base: position 18,077 of record CAIZEI010000033.1, read on the forward strand.
AAGAGGCGTCCGGCGCTTCAAATTCGGCAATGCCCGGGCCGCCGGACAAAGCGCCGCTGGCGTCGCCGCCGCAACCCGCTAGCAAGAGCCCGCCCAGGAAAACCACGGCAAGCGCCGCCGCCTGCGGTATCTTCAGGAGTTCTGGAAATGGCGAAGGCGTCAAGACGGGACTCATGTTCATTCGCTGGCGGTGGCGCTCTGGTCAACCCGGCGGATTGAAACTGATCGATACACCCATAACACAAAGCCTGCCAACAAAGACAGCGCCCCGCAGGCAAAGCAGGGGCGCCAGAGGATCATCGGTCCAAGACGGCGGACAGCCGGAGAGCCAGCCTAGCGACGAACGCCCACTTCAGGTTTCGGCTTGGACGGCAACAGGCCTTCGCGCTGCATCTTCTTGCGGGCCAGCTTGCGCGCCCGGCGCACGGCTTCAGCGGACTCGCGGGCGCGCTTTTCCGACGGCTTCTCGTAATGGTCGCGAAGCTTCATCTCGCGAAAGATGCCTTCCCGCTGCATTTTTTTCTTCAGCGCCTTCAGCGCCTGATCGACATTGTTGTCGCGAACGAGAACCTGCACTCGCTATTCCTTGCGTTGAGGCGCACGCTCCGGACTGCATGCGGCAATAAATCGAAAACAGGAAAACCGGCGCGTCACGGAGCGCCTGAAACGTGAAGGGGGCGGATATCAGACCCTGCCGTCATTGTCCAGCGCCCGAGATGGAAATTTGACGGTTGCACCGTCTTGCGCAAGGACCGCTGGCGGGGCTAAGGCTCGCCAGCGGTCGCCGCCCCAACGCGCCGCAGAGGCTCGATCACCATGCAATCCCGGACCGCCGCGCCAGCGCAATACCACGGCGCAGCAAAGGCAGCGGCCTTCGCCTGCTGCATCCATGCGCTCGTCTGGAGCTTCGCGCCGCCGATCTATTTCGGCAATCTGCACAGCGACACAGTCGAGGTCCTCTCCTGGGCGACACATTGGGACTGGGGCTATTTCAAGCACCCTCCGCTGATTGTCTGGCTTTTCAGGTTGCTGCTCGGCGCGCCGGGGTCGCGCATGGTCAACCTTCTGATCCTGTCGCAGGCGAGCGTTCTGCTGTCCGCTGCCCTGATCTGGCGGACCGTGCGGATTTATGCGAGCCCGCGCGCAGCATTGACGGCGGTCGTCATCTATCTGGCGTCGCCGCCCGCGACCTATTTTGCGACGCAGGTCAATCACAATTCCATTGTCATTCCGTTCGGCATCGCCATTTGCTGTTTTGGCCTGCGCTTTTTCGAAGAAAAGCAAAGTTCTGACGCGCTGCTTTTGGGGATTGCCGCCGGATTGGCCCTGCTAACCAAATATCAGGCGGCTTTTTTCCTGATGACGCTCGCTACAATCGCTGCGGTTATTCCTGGATATCGCTGGGTTTGGCGCGATGTTCGCGGATATGGCGCAGCGTTGCTGGCGCTGACGATTTTCGCGCCGCATGTCTGGTGGGATTACGAGCACAACTGGCGGACATTGGCCTATGCCTCGTCGGATCGACCACTGCGAACGCTGGCCGATTTTGCCGCCGGACTCAACGAATTGCTGGACGGCCTGCTGATGTGCGCCGTCGGGCCTGCGCTGGCGTGGCTTGTGCTGGGGCGGCCCCATCCGCAACGCGCCGAAGGCCTGCCTTTCCGCATCGGATTGCTGCTGGCGGCGACCCCGATTGCGATCATGATCGGTCTCGGGTTTCTCAGTGGGCAGGTGCTGCGGCAGGGCTGGTTGATCCCGCTGTTTCCAGCGTCGGCGATCGGACTGGCGCTGATGTTCAGGGCTGAACGGGAGGGCGTTGCGCCTCGCGCCATCGCCTGGCGTGCGATCTTTGTGTCCTGTTGCAATGCCGCTGCATTCGCTGTGTTTTTATTCTTCCGGGCTTGGTCGGGCCATGCGGTCACCGCCTATTCGCTTGACAGCGCTGAGCTGACGGAGTCCATCCAGAACGTCTGGCGCAAGCAAAACAACGGACCCGTATTATGTTTGCAGATGCCGAACCGGTCGTATGCGCTCGGAACGATGCTGCATCTCGATCCCCCGCCGCTGGTCTTCGATCTCCCCATGCCTCCGCATGGGGAAGCTGACCTGTCGCCCTGTCGCCCAACCGGCGGGCTGATCATTGTGCCGGAGGGCGAGCCGGTCAACGCTGTCTTGCAGGCCGTGGGTCTGCGCCATGAACGCGTGAGCGCTGCAAACTATCCTCGCATCGGCAATAATATCTGGACGTTTGAACTCTATTTTGTGTCGGCGGAGCGATAGGCGGAGGGGCGGTGCGGGAAATGCGATATCAACACATTCGTTACAGGGATTTCGGATTGAAGACGCGAACGTTCTGAGAAGCCGAAAGGGTATTGTCGGTTCTGATTACGATCAAGCTTCGAGGAATCACACGCGTCGGTGGCTGATTGAATTATGAAAGCTCGGCATTCGATCTATTTTGGGGATACGCTTAGCCCGATAGGACCTCGCCCTTTGAAAGGGTTGAAGCCACCAAGCTTGTCCCTCCTGCCCAAATTGTTTTGAGCGTTGCGAGAAAGCCAATCGAGAGTTTTGATATTGTCGATGTGTGTCTGTTTTCCATGTTTTTCTCCTTGTTCATGTTTATCGATAGTATTTCGATGAACCACGCCAGCCCAAGAAGGGCGGACGCTGTGATTAAGAAGGGCAACAGAGACAAGACATTGGCGCGGACGTTCATAAAGCATCCTCCCACCTGACCCACTGGGCTAAACGTACCTCCAAGTAACAAATTTCATTGTACCACAGATTGGGGAGCAAATTTTAGACTTCTGTTTTTTAGACCTCCGCAGTATTTCTGATCAAATTGATTCTGGCGTTGCAGTTTTCCCACGGATCGTGTCTCCACCGCGCTTCCGGCTTTTGCGCCGCCATCCTTTCAGGCGGTCGCCCCATGCGCTTGCCGCGCAATCTGGCGCGGGCGCGGCAATCGATAGCAAATGCTCCTATCAGGACAGTTCAAGCGCGCGCGCAGCCAGGGCGACCAAGCGCGGAATAGGTTTTGCCCCTTGCTCGTAATAGGCCACCATGCGGCGGCTTAATCCAAGAGCCTTGGCCGCGTTGTCAAGCGTGTAGGCCTTGCGTTCGCGCCAATGTTTGAATGCGGCAGGCGACATGGTAATTCCTGCTTGCTCCTGCGCAAGCCGCCACAACGTATCCGCGGACATATCGATTTCGTCCGACCAAACAACATCAGTTCCCACATCGCCAACACGTACAGCGCGGAATAAATCGAGGTTGCTTCGCAACGGTTCATAGACGCGGAATGTTGCGACAAGACCCGCTACATCCACATGGCTTTCCTCGCCTGTTGTCCATCGAATGCGCAACGTCAGCGGCTTTTTCACGGCGGATACAGCAGCGATGCGCGGCAAGGTTTTCCTCGGCATGATCAACCTCGTTTGTTGAGTGTCGCCCATTCCCGGGCGAGCATGTCTTGATGTTCCCGCGCCCATGCCAAGGCTTCAGCGATTTGCGCCGGTCGCGCGTCGCCCGCGATCACGATAAAATCCGAAATCCGCACAAGCGCCTGAAAATCTGGCGCAACGATGTGGAAATGCGGGGGGTGATGATCGTCGGCGTACATTCGCACGGAGACGGAGCCAAAGCGATGTAATGTTGGCATGAGCGCTGGGTTCTCATTTAGTGCAACTATTGCACTTTTGAGACACGCAATCAAGAGAAATCAAATCGCGTTGTGCTCCTGACTTTTAGGGCAAGAGGAGCCAATGCTTTCAACAGCCTAATCGCCATCCCCCGCGCGTCCAAATCTCTGCTCAATATAGCTCGAAACCATGGCCTTGAATTCATCGGCAATGCCGGCGCCGCGCAGGGTGGCAACCTTCTTGCCATCGACAAAAACCGGCGCGATTGGCGTTTCGCCTGTGCCCGGCAGCGATATGCCGATATCGGCGTGTTTGGATTCGCCGGGGCCATTCACGATGCAGCCCATGACGGCGACATTGAGATTTTCCACGCCCGGATAACGTGCTTTCCAGCCCGGCATTTCATCGCGCAGATAGGTCTGGATGTCGCGCGCCAGTTCCTGAAAAACAGTCGATGTCGTGCGCCCGCATCCCGGGCAAGCGGCGACTTGCGGGACGAACGTGCGAAACCCCATGGTCTGCAGCAATTCCTGCGCGACAAGAACTTCCTGCGTGCGGTCGCCGCCCGGTTCCGGCGTCAGCGAGACCCGGATGGTGTCGCCAATGCCGTCCTGCAGCAAGACGCCCATAGCGGCGGAGGACGCGACAATGCCCTTTGAGCCCATACCCGCCTCGGTGAGGCCGAGATGCAGCGCATGATCCGTACGGGCGGCCAGCATCCGGTAGACGGCGATCAAATCCTGCACCGCTGAAACTTTGGCCGACAGGATGATCCGGTCACGCGAAAGCCCTATCTCTTCCGCCCGTTCCGCCGACCAGATCGCCGAGCGGACGAGCGCCTCGCGGGTGATCGCGCGGGCGTCGAGGGGACGCGCTGAACGGGCGTTCTGATCCATCATGCCAGTCAGCAATTCCTGATCGAGCGAGCCCCAGTTGGCGCCGATGCGGACGGATTTGCCGTGCAGGATCGCCTGTTCGACGATGGCCGAGAATTGCTGGTCTTTCTTGTCCTTGAAGCCGACATTGCCCGGATTTATGCGATATTTATCGAGCGCTTTTGCGCAATCGGGATAATCCTTGAGCAGCGTATGCCCATTGTAGTGAAAGTCCCCGACAATGGGGGCATGGACGCCCATCGCCAGCAGATTGTCCTTGATACGCGGCACGGCGGCCGCCGCTTCGGCCCGGTCAACCGTAATGCGCACGATTTCCGATCCGGCGCGAGCCAGAGCGGCGCACTGCGCCGTCGTCGAAGCAACGTCCGCTGTGTCAGTGTTCGTCATGGATTGAACGACGATCGGGGCTTGACCGCCGACAATGACCGATCCTTTGCCCTCGCCGACTCGCACGCCAATGCTGCGATGGCGCGGGGCAGGCGCGGCTGCGGGATTTTCAGACGGAATTTCATGGGTCATTGCCACAGCATCCTTGTACCCCGCCCGAACGAACCGCAAATGATCGGGTCGATCTGCAAACTGCAAGCTCTGGTTTGCTCCGAAGGCTTCCCCCATATAGCATTGCGCGGCGCTTTCCGAGGGGCTTTCATGTCATATGTTCGTCATGTTCTGCAGCCGGGCGAAAAGCTGCTGGTGAGCGGTCGGCTGCACTGGATCGGCTATTGCCACGCGTTGGCCTGGTTGATTCCCGCCATTCTCCTGCTCCTGTTGCGGCCTCAGGCGCCGTCCATGCGCCTGGTGTTTGAAATCGGAGCCGTCATCGCAGCCATTGCGAGCTTTGCCTATGCTTTGCGAACCGCATTGCTGCGCTGGGGCACGGAGATCGGCGTCACAGACCGGCGGGTGATCTACAAGCACGGGCTGATATCGCGCTACACGGCGGAAATGAATATGGACAAGATTGAAACCGTATCTGTTGATCAATCCTTGCTGGGTCGCATCTTCGACTATGGCGAAATCTCGATCAAAGGGTCGGGCGCCAGTATCGAGACGCTGAAACAGATCGCCGAACCGCTGTCGCTACGAGCCGCCATAACCGCGCGGTGAAGCGTTTTGCACGCTGCCTGTCGGGGACTGAAGCGTTACTTCCCGATGCAATATTCGCCGTCCTCATTGCGTGAAATGAGATTCTCTGCGCGCAAACGCTCGATCTCAAGCACAATTTCGCGCCCGTCGCGGCTGCCCACAGCTGTCATAATGGCGGCAAAATGCATCGGCTTACTTTCCAGCGCCTGCCGCACTGTCTGATAGCGGGCGGGACCAGAGATCTTCGGCGCCTCAGGCACGCGCGAGGTGACCCCCGGCTTGCGCGACAACGGAAATGTCAGGTCGAAACCGGCCTTGGCGCCAATGCCGCGCTGGGGCGCCGAAGGGTCCATCGGCATAACCCGCATATTGGGCAGGACAATGATATCCTTGTCGGCCTGGAACCGGCTCGACATCGCCCATTCCATTTCCATATCCGAACGCACATCGACATCGGGGTCAGTCACAAATACATGTTTGGCGGTCCGAATAGCGCCCAGAATCATCACAATGGCGGCGCGGGCGTCGCCATCGCTGTTTTTGCGCATGGCTACGCGAACATGGCCGCTGGCGCCCGGCCCGCCGGGAATATGCACTTCTGTCGGCATGAGGCCCGCCTGCCGCAACAGCGTGAAAATCTCCGCTTCGAGCAACACCTGTCGCATTGGCACACTGTCGCATTCTGCGAGTTTGCGGCCGACGCCATGTTTGATGGTCTGGTAGAGCGGATCGCGGCGATGCGTGATGGCGGTGCAATGGAAAATGGGGTCGCCATGCACGGGCCCGTAAAAACCCATGTATTCGCCATAGGGGCCTTCATCCTCAACATAGCCTCGCGCATCGAAATAGCCCTCGAGCACGACCTCCGCGTCAGCAGGCACGTAAATATCGTTGGTCACGCATTTGACGACAGGGACATCCTCGCCCCGGAAGGTGCCGACACGGTTGATTTCATCGCCCGGCGCGCCACGCGTCGTCGCCGCCATCAGGTCCATGGGATGCGCGCCTATGGTGAAACTGATCGGCAGCTTTTCACCGCGCTCGACACAGCCGAGGTACATCGCACGCAAGTCGGACGGCGCGGTGACATTGACGCCGCATCGATCCTTTCCGCGCAACATCAGCCGGCGTGACCCAACGTTGCTGCGCCCGGTCAAGGGATCGAGCGTGTAGTCAATACCACTCGAAATATAGGGTGCGCCGTCCCATTCATGCTGCACGTGGAAGGGCAGTTTTGTCAGATCGACATCCCCGCCAGTCAGCACAACTTGCTGCGCCGGCGCTTCGCCCGATGACACGACGAACGAGCTTTTAGGATTGGCGATGCGGCGCTGCAATTCCTCGCGGGCGTCCTTTTCCGGCACGCCAATGGCGGCGGCAAGGCGCTTGCGTGAGCCCGAGACTGTGGCGAGAAGTTCGGTTTGTTCGGGACCAGCCTTGCGGAACAGCACGGCTTTTGGCGTTGCTTCGATGATGGCGCTGAGATCGGAGAGATTGACCTGTTCGTCATGCGTTTCGAGTTCGCCAATGGCGGCGAACTTTTCCACGAGACTGCGCAGGCGGAATTTGTCGGGATCCCATCTGGATGCTTCGGTCGATGTCGAATGCGTCAAGTTACCCTCCCGAAATCCGGATCGTTCAGGGTGATTTAATCGGCTTCAGGCTGGAGTTCCACCTTTATCTCAATGCAGCGGCGAGGGGCGATCCGTCTTGTTTACGCCGGGTGCGACCCGTCAAAGTCAAGCGTTGTCACGCGCAGCAATGCGCTTCGCAAAGTCGCGGCATCGTTTTTCCCGAACGATTGCTCGAACTCCCGCTGCGCATCGTTCCATTTGTCAGCCGCGATCGTCAAACGCGCTTGGCCCACAGCCGTTAATCCCAGACGACGCGTCCGCGCGTCATCGCCCGCGCCAATCTTCAATAGGCCATCTCGTTCAAGGGGGCGGATCGCTCGGCCTAAAGTCGTGCGATCCATCACCATGGACTTCGCGAGTTCATTGATAGACAGAGGCCCCAGCCGCTTGAGTTTCGTCAGGATCGAGTATTGCGTCGTCCGCAACCCTGCGGCCCCCAAATGGAAATCGTAGAGTTGACTGACGCGCCTGGCCGCTTGGCGAAGCGCCAGGCAATTGCAGGGAGCCGGCTCTGCGGTCTCCGGTTCTTTGAACTCCATGGCGTTCGGTCCTTGCTCAGGCGTCCGTGACATCGTGCATTGACAATAGGCGCATATGCGCATATCCAGGTCAAGAGAAAGGCGCATATGCACTTAATCTCTGGGAGATCCGCATGGACGCCCGCACACGAATGCTTCTGGAAGCGCCCGTTGTCCCGACAATTGTGCGCCTGGCGCTGCCCAATGTGATTGTCATGGCGGTGCAGGCCTCCATTGGCCTCATCGAGACCTATTTTGTCGCCAAACTTGGCCTCGACGCGCTCGCGGGCATGGCGTTGGTGTTTCCGCTCTTCATGTTGCTGCAAATGGTTTCCGCTGGCGCCATGGGTGGTGGAATCCTCTCCGCGATCGCCCGCGCCCTGGGGGCGGGACGACAGGATCTCGCCAACACCTTGGTCTGGTCTGCTGTGGCTATCACAATCATTCTTGGCGGCCTCACCACGCTTGGAGCGCTCACTCTGGGGCCCAAACTCTATGCGCTGATGGGAGGAGAGTTAGGCTCGCTCACAGCCGCAGCGACATATTCCGCGATCGTGTTCGCCGGCGCCATTCCGCTGTGGTTGTTCAACTCCCTGGCCGCAATCATACGCGGAACGGGCAATATGCTTTTCCCGGCGGCGGTTGTTACGGTCGGAGCCGTTTTCCTGATTCCGCTTTCTCCGCTGCTTATCTTTGGCGTCGGCCCCTTTCCAAAAATGGGAATCGCTGGCGGCGCCATGGCGGTGATTCTCTATTATTCAATAGGCTGCGGCGTATTTGGCTGGCACATCTGGTCAGGACGAGGCGTTCTCAAGCCGTCGTTCGTTCCCCCGCGCCTTGTGTGGTCTCCCATTCGCGAAATTCTAAGGGTTGGCGCGGCGTCGTCCGTCTCCAGCCTGTCAACCAATGTCAGCATTGCAACAGCGACTGGTCTGGCAGGCATGGTGGGGCCAGCGGCGGTCGCTGGCTATGGCACAGGCGTAAGGCTTGAATATTTGTTGATTCCGTTGGTGTTTGGCTTGGGGGCTCCCGTGGCCGCAATGGTCGGGACGTGCATTGGCGCGGGTCTTCGCGCGCGAGCCATTCGCGTCGCCTGGACCGGGGCAGCAATTGCAGCAGTGCTGTCAGAAGCCATTGGCTTGGCCGCCGCCCTTTTCCCCGATGTCTGGCTCTCGCAATTCGGGAGCGATCCCGAAATGATCGAGGCTGGAACGAGCTACCTTCGGATCGTCGGTCCATTCTATGGCTTTTTCGGGGGCGGACTTCTTTTGTATTTCGCATCCCAGGGCGCCGGGCGGGTTGGATGGGCCATGTTGGTCGCGATCGCGCGCGTATTCCTCGCCGCAGGCGGGGGCTGGTTGGCGCTCAAAATGTTCGGAGGCAGTTCGGCGCTCTTTGCCGCTTTGGCTTCGGGCCTCGTTCTTTATGGCGCCGGAAACGTCGCGGTTGTCGCCTGCGGCGCCTGGTTTGACGCGCCGCGTTTGGCGCGCATGGCCATCGGCGAATAGGGACCGGCGAGTTGGGAGGGAGCTCTCCTCGCCGTCGGGGACCGCCGGGGAAACGTGTCGAAAATTCGCGAAAACCTCACGCGTTGTTGTATATGCGGGCATGGAGTTATCGCACCGCTTGCCGCGCGAGGAAACAATGGCTGTTCTTTCACTTGGATACGTCGGCGTTCGCGCCAGAAATCTGGAGGACTGGTCAACCTATGGCTGCGGCCTGCTCGGGTTACAGCGCGTGGACAAAACCCGCTCAAGCCTCGCCATGCGCATGGATGACCGCAAACAACGGCTGGTGATCGATTCAGACGGCGGCGAGGGCGTCAGTTATTTTGGCTGGGAGAGCGACGCTGCGGGCATGGAGGCGATCGCCGCGCGACTGGACCAGGCAGGCGTCAGGGTCACACGCGGGTCGCGCGCTCTGGCCGACGAGCGCCATGTCGCCGGTCTGATTGTTTTCGACGATCCGGCAGGCAATCGGCTGGAGGTTTTCCATGGCGCGGAGATCGCCGGCGACCCCTTCACGCCGGGACGCAATATCTCGGGTTTCCGCACCGGGCCGCTTGGTCTCGGACACATTCTCTACAATGTCGACAGCGACGATCTCTGCAAAAGCCTCATGCAATTTTACAGCGCAATGCTGGGCTTCCGTCTGACAGATTATTACTCCAGTCCATTCACCGCATTTTTCATGCATGTGAATCCGCGCCATCATTCCATGGCCTTTGTGCGCGGCGAGAAAAATGGAATGCACCACATCATGATGGAGGTTTACAGTTTCGACGATGTCGGACAAACCTATGATATTGCGCTGGGCGAGCCCGGTCGCATCGCGACAACGCTCGGTCGCCATACCAGCGACTTCATCACCTCTTTTTATTCGTGGAATCCATCAGGCTTCATGATTGAAACCGGCTGGGGCGCCCGCTCGATCGATCCCGCGACCTGGCAGGCCTATGAGCGCAGCGCGGGCCCAAGCATGTGGGGCCATGACCGCTCGTTTTTATCGCCCGAGGCGCAAGCGACGGCCCGCAAGCTGCGGCTCGGACATGCGAAAAATGGCATGAGGGAGCCGGTGCAGGTGATGGAAGGCAATTACAATCTCATGGAAGGCGTTTGCCCCTGGCTCGATCGGGCCAGAAAGGGCTGAAGCGTTACTTCTTCCTGTATTCCAGCATGTGCGAACAGCCCGCCTTGTTCGCCCAATATTGCATCGCGCGAAAGAGGTCCTTGCCGCCGGGACCATCGGCGTCCCGCACTGCAATTTCACCCGGCGTGAGCGCTTTGAACTCGCCGCCGAGCGCCATCGCTTCCTTCTGCACTTTGGCGTTTTGCGGAACATAGATCGAGATCTTCAACACCTCGCCGAGCGTTCGCCCGGCGGCGGTAAAGCCATGGCCGCGCATCAGCGCGACGCGGTTCTTGCCCAGCGTTCTGGCGAGGTCGCGGCCCTGCGCCACATTGGCCACCAGCAGTGATGTATCGCCAAACCTGTCCGCAATATCCCAGACCGGAATGTCGGCGCCCATAGCGCTGGCGGTATGAATGCAAGCGCGCAACTTGACCGACGAAAGGCTGAACGGCAGCACCTCAAGCGCATGCGAATGCACGACGGCGTTGACCTCGTCATTGGCTTCGAATGCGCCGCAATGGATGAACCGTTCGTGATAGCCGGGGTCCGTGCGCCCGTCGGTCACATTGCCTTCAAAATCAAATTCCATAATGTCCGACATTTCAACCAGTTCCGGACTGCGCGACCGCGACAGGAAGAAACGCTTGGGATTGTTGGGGTTGCGCACGCTGACATGTCCAAAAGCATCAACGACGCCCTGACTGGCCAGAATGCGATTGGCGAGCACCAGCTCGTTTTTGAGTTCGTCGATATCGATCATGGCGTTCCCTGTGGTTTGTTTGGACGAAATGCGCCTCGAAGGCGTCGCTTGTTTCCCCCTTTATAGAGCAGGGAGGCGCGAGCTGTCTCGACAGCAGGCGTTCGGACAAAATAAATCGGCGGCTGACGCAAAGCGCGAGCCGCCGATCTGAAAACAGGCTGCGTAAAATCAGCGCGAATAAAATTCGATGACGAGGTTCGGTTCCATTGCGACAGGATAGGGAACTTCGCTCGGGCCAGGCACGCGCGTCATCTTGGCGGTCATCTTGCCGTGATCGACTTCGTAATAGTCGGGCACATCGCGCTCGGCGAGTTTCACCGCTTCCATCACGACGGCCATTTCCTTGGCCTTGCCGCGAACTTCAATCACGTCGCCAGCCTTCACCTGATAGGAGGCGATGTTGACCTTGCGGCCGTTGACATTGACATGGCCGTGGTTGACGAACTGGCGGGCGGCGAACACGGTCGCGACAAACTTGGCGCGATACACCACTGCATCGAGGCGGCGCTCCAGCAGGCCAACGAGATTGTCGCTGGAATCGCCTTTCATGCGGATGGCTTCAGCATAATATTTGCGGAACTGACGCTCGGAAATATTGCCGTAATAGCCCTTGAGCTTCTGCTTGGCGCGCAGCTGCGTGCCATAGTCGGACATTTTGCCCTTGCGGCGCTGGCCATGCTGGCCCGGCCCATATTCGCGGCGGTTAACCGGGCTCTTCGGGCGGCCCCAGATGTTCTGGCCCATGCGCCGGTCGAGTTTATACTTGGATTCTGCACGCTTCGTCATCGCTGTCCTCAATAAATGGGGCGCGAGGACAGGCGCCGGTGGGCGCGAGGCGCTCCGGTTCCGCAATCCCCCCGCCATGGCGTGGGAAAGCGCCCTCCTCTGCCCCTTTTGGGGCCGACAGGCGGCTCACGGAATCCGGAGGCGCCACGGGTGCAAACGCTCAACGCGCCCTTAAGGCGCGCGAAGTGCGTGGTGGATAGGGGAAGGCGCAAGCAATGTCAAATATACGTTTTCACGAAGGCGGATCATTCCTTCGCCAGATAGCTTGCGATGATCGCAGCCATCCGTTCAGGCGGTGTGTTGTGCGGAATGAGCGTGCGGAATTTCCCGTCCAGACCCATCAGATAGTTCAATGAAGAATGGTCGATACCGTAGTTTTGCGGGTCGTTGGCGGGAATGTATTTGACGCGATGCACTTTGTAGGCGCGCACCGCCGCGTCGATTTCGACGCTGCTGCCGGTCAGGCCAAGCAGGCGCGGTGAAAAACTCGAGACGTAATCGCCCACGACAGAGGGCGTATCGCGCTCGGGGTCGACAGTGATGAACAACGGCTGGATACGCTCGGCCTCGCTCCCCAACTTTTCTAACGCCTGAGACATGACCAGAAGATCGACTGGGCACACATCCGGGCAATGCGTATAGCCAAAATAGATCAGCAGAAAACGGCCCGGAAAATCCCGATCGGTGACGCGCCGCCCATTTTGCGATGTCAGGCTGAACGGGCCTCCAAACCGGTCAGCAAGCGGATCTGGCGCTTGCGCCCGCACTGCACCGACAAAACCAGCGCAACACGCCGCCAGCAGAAGGCGTCGCGAGATCATTTGGGCGCAGACGGGGCGAGGCCCTTGATGCCAAGCACGCCATCTTCTCCGATGACTTCTTTCACCAAAGGGTCCTCGCGGAACCATTGTTTCGGCTTGCCATTTTTTGCGGTCCAGTCTTTCAGGAAAGCCGTTGTCTTGATCCAAGGTTTGTCTGGCGTCTCGCGGATTCGCTGCGTCATATAAATCGAAATCGCCGGATTTTCGATAAGCAGTCCATCGACTTCAATTGTTTTGCCGCAATAGGGTAGGAGATCATGAACAGCGCCGGCAAAATCCGTGTTGCCCTTGACTGCCGCGCGCAGTTTTCCGTCCTCCGTCAACAGGCCGAGCTGCCTGTGGCCATCGCCACAATTGGCGGGGCAATCGCCTTTCAGAGCGCAGGCGAGATCGACAACTTTGGCGGTGAACTGCGCCGCCTTCTCGTGGTCTATGCCCCATTCATCAGCAGCAAAGGCGGGCGCCGCGATGAAAGCGACGAGCGGCAGGAGTATGAAGAAATATTTCATGACTCACTCCCCAAATGGCGAAATGGGATTTTGCTCGTGTGTCAGATCGACCACACCCTCGTCGTCGAGCACTTTGCTGACAAATAAATATTTGACCCCGTCACGCTCGATCAGTTCCCCATCGACATTGACTTCATGCGACTGAATTTTTACGAATGATTTGTCAGCAACGCTATTGTCGTCCTCGCCGATCCGCAGCACCATGTAGTATTCGCCAGCCGCCGTCTTGATGCTGACCGGAATGCCGCCGGCCGCACACCAGACTGCGCATTGGTGGTGTGCAGTCCCTGCGGAAAACATGATGCCGGTGACCGAGCACCAGGTGTCAACAAGCTCGCCCTTGATTTGTACGCGCGCGCCTGGCGCCGGGTTCTGGGCAAACGATGACTGCACAAATGCCGCGTTCAGCAGCGCGGCGACAACCCATCCAAATCCGTGTCTGATCATGTTCCCCTCGTTGCCGTCAGCTGCCTTCCAAGCTTAAGGCTACCACGTCAACGGGAACGCATCACGTCATATCCGCGTGATCGCCAATTGGCCGCGATCACACGTCCGCAATGAAACGGTTCGCGGCGTTGACCAGTTCGTCCGGAGCATAGAAGGGGATGTCGTGATACGAGTCCGCGCTCGCCCACTGGAATTGTGGAAACGCCTTCTGCACCCTGGCGACGGTTTCGGGCGGATAACGATCCGATTTCAATCCGCGCACGAGCATCGTAGGGACCTTGATCAGCGGCAAAGCGTCCCACACCTCGATTTCGCGTTTGCCCGCAACGCCGCCGATCGGGGTCGGGTTCCGGAAATCAGGATCGCGCTTGAGTTGATAGCCGGCGTCGACCTTTTTCAACGCCTGCTCTGCCCTGCCACGATCCCGACCGATCCGCGGCACCTGTTTCAGCCTGGCGAAATTCGCCATTGCAGCTTCGATCGTGGGGAAAACCATCGGCGAATCGCCAAGCAATTTGGCGCCTGCCGGCCCCTCCTCGCGATCAAAGCCGCTGTCAACGATGATCAGCCTGGTGAGATCGTCCGGATAGGTCGCAGCATAGGAGGTCGCGATACGGCCTGATGCCGAATGCCCCATGACGATGGGTTTTTTCCACCCAAATGTGGCGAACAGCGCGCGCATGTCGTTCATTTTGGCGTCGATGGAATAATCCTTCGACGGGCTCCAGCTGGATTCGCCAAATCCACGATGATCGAATGCGACGACTTCTCGGTCGCCGGATATTTTCTGGCAAACGCCGATCCAGTCGTAGGAATCAAAATAATTGGCGCCATGCATGACGATCACCGGCGTTTTGCCGGGTTTCCCGAAACGCCTGTAGAAGATCGAGACATCGCCGCTGGCGACGCGGCCGGTTTGTCCAGAGACTTCGTCAGCGCTCGCGCCAATGGGCAGGGACAGCGCAGCAAGGCCGCAGACGGCGGTTTGAACGAAATCGCGGCGATCCCTCATGGCGTCCTCCCGATTGTTTTGCGCAGTTTAGCGGTAAAACGTCAGGAATGCCAAGGCCGATCAACCGCGTCTGGCGCTGGCGCGCGCATCGCGGAAGGTGACCAGTTTTTGCCGCGCTTCGTCCCAAAGCGTCAACCGCACGCAACCCAGACTGTCCACCAGTGTGATGCGGCGGGTTCCCGCCAATTCAGGATTGTCGCGAATGACCTGTTTCAACCTGTAGAAAGGAATCCGGCTGCACATATGATGAATGTGGTGAAAGCCGATAAAGGCTGTCAACCAATGCAGCGCCGCCGGCAAATCGTAAAACGAACTCCCGTAAAGCGCGGCATGGGACAGGTTCCAGTCCGATCCGCTTTCCCAAACTGTGTCTTCGAACTGGTGTTGCACGTAAAACAACCAAACGCCGAGTGACGCGCCCAGCGCTATAATCGGCAGCTGGATCATCAGGAATTGCCAGATCCCAACCAGCCACATCATGCCGGCGGCGATTGCCAAAATCAGAAGGTTGGTCGCCATCGCGCTGACCCAGGGGGTCACGCCGTTCCGCATAAACCCCACGGGCAGCCGGTGCTGCAATAAAAACATATAGGCTGGTCCAATGCCGAACAGCACCAGGGGATGCCGGTAAAACCGGTAGGCCATGCGGCTCCGGAAAGGGAGCGCCTCATATTCCCGCACCGTGAGTGTGGTGATATCGCCAACGCCCCGCCGGTCGAGATTGCCGGAAGTGGCGTGATGGATGGCATGCGCCCGCTTCCACACGTCGTAAGGGGTCATGGTGATCACGCCAAGCGCGCGCCCGAGCGTATCGTTCAGCGACTTCTGGCGAAAAAAGGCGCCGTGGCCGCAATCATGCTGGATCACGAACAGCCGGACCATAAACGCGGCGGCGGGGATCGCGATCAACAGGCTCAGGAAATAGGAAACCGACAGACTCCACCACATGATAGCCCACAGCGCAGCGAAAGCGGCGACGGTCACAGCCAGTTCGAACAGGCCACGACCGACGTTGGGCTCGCGATAACGGGCAAGAACTGTCAGCCATTGCCGCGCATCGTTTGTTGCTGGCGCCCCGCCCGCCGGTTCCGAGCTTCGATCAAGCATTCATTATCCTCTTAACTCGCGTCAGCTTCTGGTCTTGTCTGCGCCATCCCGCGCCGCACATTCGGCAACCCGTCGTCTCCCCCACGAATCGCTACGTGATGCCAGGGCAAAAAACCGACAGGATTCATAATGATAGGGCAGGACAAATACAAGCAGGTTGCAGGCCTTCAAAAAATAAGATTTTGCTCTATTTTCAGCCTCATTTCTTGATCCGGTGGCCATATCCTTCCATTGCTGCGACGGTCAGCGCCGCCTGCAACCCGATCACCCGCGATCGTCAATCGCTTCAGACACGTCATGGACATCCGATTGGAGAACCGGCCTGGATTGCAAAGCGATCGCTATCCGGCGAACATTTGCGGAAAAGCCTGGGATGCATTATCCAGCATAGGCGTTTCGGGTCGCCCCCGCCACTACCCGGCGACGTCCGGTCGGCCACATTAACCACGTCTGAATTCATTTAGAATTTACCATTTCATTTCGTAAACGCTGCGTTACCGTGCAAGCGTTCTCATACAAATCAGGTCATTGGCGTTATGCGTAAGACTACCGGTCCCCCGTTCCTGGACGTTGAGACGCCGCATGATGGCGCGATCGCGGAACAGTCAGAAGCGCCGAAGCGAAAACTCCCTGCAGCAATCGATTTCGGGGTGTATTCGGAACTCGATGTGGCGCTCGACCCCGTCCACGCCGCACTGTGGTGTCTCATGCGGCCCAAGGGCCCGCCAAGCTTCACTCCTGGCCTGTTGCAAGATTTGAAAACCGCCAGTGAACTCGTTCACCGCTTGCACGACGAACAGAAGCCGGGGGACCCCAATCCTGTCCGCTATTGGGTTGTGGCGTCCGATATCCCCGGCATTTTCAATCTTGGCGGAGATCTCAACCTGTTTCTCGATTGCATCCGCGCCAACGATCGCGCGCGATTGCGGCAATACGCCCACGCCTGCGTCGAGGCCACATACAGGGGCGCCTATGGAATGAATGTACCCTGCATTTCCATTGCCGTTGTTGAAGGAGACGCGTTGGGCGGCGGCTTTGAGGCAGCCATAAGCGGGCATGTTCTGATTGCCGAACGCGGGGTGAGGATGGGCATGCCGGAAGTTCTCTTCAATACATTTCCTGGAATGGGCGCATATAGTTTTTTGTCACGCAAGCTGGATGCAGCGCGCGCCGAAAAAATGATTCTGGGCGGCAAAATCTATTCAGCCGAACAGCTTTATGAAATCGGAATCGTAGATATCCTCGCCGAACCCAAAAAGGGGCGCGAAGCGGCCCGCCAATTTATGACTGACAATCGCAACCGTCATTCTTTGTTGACCGCTTTAGACCGGGTGCGAAAGCGGGTCCATCCTCTTACAATGGACGAATTGCGCGATGTGACTGACATCTGGGTCGAAACAACGATGAAGTTGGGTCCTGCCGATCTTCGCAAAATGGCGTATTTGACGGAAGCGCAAGCGCGCCGCGCGCCAGGCTCGCCTTTCAACCTGGGCCAAGCTGTGGACTGATTTCAACAAGCGCCGCTGGATTTTTTGAAACAGACCAGCGCTTCGCGCGCCCGCTCGAATTCCGTTTCCAGCCGGCGAATGCGCAATTCACCTTCAATCGCGAGTTCCCGCGCGTCGATGGCCCTTACATCAAGGCAGAGTTTGTAAACCTTTTGCGCGCCGACATTCGCCGCGCAGCTCCGTAGCGCATGCGCTTCGTCGCGGAAGCGTTGCACATCGCCCTCAGCAACCGCTTCATGCAGATTGCGCAGAACGCCTGCGGCGTCGGCGAGAAATTGATCAACAATTTCGGAGACGAACGTGTCGCCGCCCAGCGATTTGAGATCGTCCAGAGCGACCGCGTCGATCGGCGTTGTTTCCGCTGGCGCTTCTGTCGCTGTGACCCGGGTTATTTCAGCATCGTCAACGCTGGAATATTTGCTATGCGCAAAGGCGGTGAGCCAGGCGAGCAATTGCGTTGCATCAACTGGTTTGGTGATACAGGCGATCATGCCTGCCTCCTGACAGCGCCACCGCGCCTCATCTGTAGCGTCGGCGGTCAGGGCCACCAGCGGAGTCCGGCTCTCGGACGGAGCTGAAAACTGGTACAGCCTCGCCGCGTCGATGCCGTTGAGAACAGGCATGTTAAGATCGATGAAGGCGAGGTCAAAATGTTTGGCGTTCAAAGCTTCAAGCGCCTGTTCGCCATCGGCGACGATGGTCGCGCGATGTCCGCCGCGTTCGAGTATTTTCCCGATGACCATTTGATTGGTCCGGTTGTCTTCCGCCACCAGAATTTCAAGAGAGATTTTTGGTAAATCGCTATCGACGCGCGCGACCTGTTCGGGCCCTTCGCCGCCCACCGCAACGATTGTCAGCAATCTGATAATCGAGGATCGATCCGGCGGCGCGTGGAGTCCCGTCTGTAGCATGGACTCAATTTCCTGAGAAACTTCGGACCCATCCGCATTAAACAGAGCGACCAGAAGCAGGTCTGCGCCTGCGATGCGCGCGTATGTCGCGCGGATTACGCCCTCGGCCTCCGCGACGGGCAGATTGCGCACATCCAGCAGCACAACAGGTCGACCTTTTCCTGGAGCCAAAGCACTTTCCAATAACCGGCCAAATTCGGAAAGATGATCGAAACGCGACACGATGGCGCCAGTATCGGCGATCAGGTCGTGCAAACCGCTGTCGCCAGATATCAGATAAACCCTGCCCAGAAAGCTTTTAGCAACGGGTCGGTCAGTGCGCGCGAACGGAATTTCCGCGCTGAAGACGCTGCCAGCGCCAAGGACGCTTTCGACCGCGATGCAGCCTCCCATTCCCTCAACAAGTTGTTTGGCGATCGCCAGACCGAGACCCGTCCCGCCAAAGCTGTCCATGATCGAGTCGTCGGCCTGGGTAAAGCGTTCAAAAATCCGGACCCTGGCTTCAGCGGCGATGCCGATGCCTGTATCGATGACGTCAATCCGCAACTTGCAAATCTCGCCATCGATCTGCGCGGGTTTGACGCGAATCGTAACATATCCGGTCTCGGTGAATTTGATGGCGTTGCCCGCCAGGTTCACCAGAATTTCCTCAACATATTGTGGATTGAAATCAAGGAACTGCGGCGTGGCCTCGTCGATGTAAAGGTTAAGCCTCAAATGCTTTGCGCGCGCCTGCACCGCCAGCATCGCATGGATATTGCGGAGAAAAGAGAAGAGATCGACCGTTTCCACCCTTGGCGGCGCGCGGACGGCTTGCATACGGGAAACGTCGAGAATGGAATTGATCAGCGAGAGAAGCGATCTGCCGGACCGGCCAATGACCCGCGACATGTCAATCTGTTCTTCGTCGAGCGGCGTCTCCGTCAGGAGATCGCTCAGGCCGATGATTGCATTCAGCGGCGTCCGCAGCTCATGGCTGATGCTGGCCAAAAAGAGTGTTTTGGCTTTGTTTGATTCCTCTGCGAGACGTTTGGCGTCAGATAACTGCCGAATCAATATCGAAGTATACAAGGGGAGAACAATAAGCCCTAAAAGCAATCCAATACTAAGAGATAACTGAGCCGACCAGAATTCCGATTTAAGTATCAGGAGTGCAAACAGAATATTTGCAATTACTGTCGATATAAAAAGATAGGTAACTCCGAAACAAAATCCATTGCCGAATATCGACCATAGCAGCAACGGGTACATGCAGGCGACGGCCGCGCCGCCAAAATACATGGGCACGCATATCGCCACCAGATCCAGGACGATCCCCAGGATACGACGCCCGGGGCAAACGCCAGGCCACTTCCACAAGTGGAGACCCAATCCGAAACTATAGGCAATCAGATATGCATCGAGCCAGAATGCATGGCGTGTCCATTCCAGAAAGCCGAAAAAGCGGGCAGACCAAATGACCCCCAGACCGATCACGCACATGGCCAGACGATTGAAGGCGATTTCATGCTCTCGATCTTGCCGGCTGTCGCAGAATCGGCGGATCCGCGCGAACCAGCCAGTTGGCGCAGCATCCGTGGGTTGCGTGACGGATTCGATCTGGAAAAAAGCGGTCATGGGGCTAAGCCAGCTTTGCTATGCAGGCGCTCTGGCTTGCCAGTTTCCTGAAATCCGCCGCCGGCATTGGCCGCCCGATGTAATATCCCTGGGCCTCATCGCAGCCTTCTTCGCGCAGCCGCTTGAGCTGCTCTGGCGTTTCAATACCCTCCGCCAGTACGGACAGGTCGAGGCTGTGGCCAAGGGTGATAATCGCACGGATGATCGCAGCATCGTTGGGATCGTTGCTCAATCCACGCACAAAGGACTGGTCGATTTTGAGCCGCGTCAGGGGAAGCCGCTTGATATAGTTCAACGACGAATATCCGGTGCCGAAATCGTCAATGGATATGCTGACGCCCAGATCGAGGAGCTGTTGCAAATCGGCGGCGACGCTATCGAGGTCGCGCATGACGATGCCCTCGGTCAATTCGAGGTCCAGCGCCACCGGGTCCAATCCACTATCTGCCAGCGCCTTGGCGACCAGCAGCGGCACAGTCCGCTTGCGAAATTGCACCGGTGAAAGATTGATGCTGACCCGCAAAGGCGGTTTGCCCTGAGGCTGCCAGCTTCGCGCCTCGCGACAGGCCTCCGTCAACACCCACTCGTTGATTGGAATGATCAACCGGTTCTCTTCGGCGCGGGCGAGGAAAGTCCCCGGCGAAACGATGCCGATGCCCGGTCGGCGCCAGCGAAGGAGCGCTTCAGCGCCGATCAGCCGACCGTCCGACAAATCGATTTGCGGCTGATAGAACAGCACAAACTCGTTTCTGTCGATGGCGCGACGCAATTCCAGATCAAGCGTCGCCTGTTGTCGCGCCCGAGCCTGCATGTCGGCTGCGAAGAAACAATAGGAATTGCCCCCGTCGGTTTTGACCCGATCCATCGCCAACGCGGCATTCTTGATAAGTTCGTCAGGGTCGATGCCGTCCGTCGGATGGATCGCGACGCCGATACTGACGCTGCATTCGAGTTGGGCGTCGTCGTAGGACGTCACGTCGGCGATTGTGGCGATCAATCTTTGCGCGAGCAGCGCAGCTTCGGCAGGATCCCGGAATCCCGGCTGCATAACTACATATTCGTCGCCATTGAGCCGGGCCAGCGTATCTTCCGGCCGCAGGGTCTCCTGCAGCTTCTCCGCGATCAGTTTCAGAAACCTGTCGCCCGCGCCATAGCCAAGAATATCGTTAACGCGCCTGAATCCATCCAGATTGAGAACATGGACAGCGAACAAATGATCGCCGCGTCGCGCACGGGCGATTTGACGACTGAGACGTTCGGTCAGCAGCGCGCGATTGGCCAGACCTGTCAGCGGATCGTGATGCGCGAGTTGGCGCAAATGCCCCTCAGCCGCCTTGCGGGTGGTGATATCGAGCGAACTCGTAAGAACCCCCGTGACCTCATTTGCGCTGTCCAGAAGCGGCGATTTTGTTGTCAGAAATGTTCGCTTCTCGTCAGAATGGTTTGTGATTTCTTCCTCGAAGGGCGGCAGGCTGGCGCCCGATGCAATCACGAGACGGTCGAGAGCCAGCGCGCGCTGGCCATGCTCATCGCCGAGCAGGACTGTCACCGGCGCATCGACGACCGCGGAAGGATCGACGCCAAGAACGGATACCTGGTTGGAATTGACGAACATGACGCGGCCATCAAGACTGGTCGCGCAGATCATAATCGGCAGGGTGTCGATCACTTGCGCAAGACGTTCGCTTGAATCGCGTAGAACCCGCGCGCGCGATTGTTCGCTGGTTTCAAGCTCGCGCTCCAGCGTGCTGGCGCGGGACGCCAGCAACTTCTGATGGTGATGCAGTTTGAGCAGATTTCGGGCGCGCGTCACAAATTCGTGATGGTCGACCGGCGACTGCAAAAAATCGGTCGCGCCAGCTTCAAGCGCCCGCAATCGAAAACTGCGTTCTTCGTAGACCGTGATGACGATAACCGGCACATCGGCAGACTCGGGCGCTGCGCGAAAACAGCGTATGAATTCAGCCGCGTCCATCGTCGGCATCTTGAAATCGGTGATAATGAGATCGGCTTGATGGTCACAAAGCCATGCAAGAGCTTCCGCCGGGTCGCCAAAGGCGCGCACGACGACATTCGCCTCGATCGAGGCCGCCAATTTTGAATAAATGTTACGATTCGTAATGCGATCGTCAATGATCACAACCAATGACATATAGTCAGCCCCGGGTTTTATCAGGAATTCGGCTCAATCGGAGGACAGCGTGCCTCTTTTTGATTAAATAATTACCTATATAGCGATGCTTGCTTGCGACCCTGGCGTGCGCTGGAATGAATGGAATGGCCGCTCCGGGCCCGACAGCGACGGTTTTGCAGGGCGCCAGACAGGAATATTAAATGAGCATTCGATCAAAAATTAAATACGTCGCGATCACGTTCGGTATGTTTTACCTTGGCGGAGCCGGGGCGGCCTGCGCGCAGCCCGCCGCTGATTTTTATCGCGGCAGGACGATCCAGATGATTATCGGGACTGGCGAGGCTGGCGGCTACGATCTCAGCGCCCGGTTGGTGGCCCAGTTTCTGCCGGATTATATTCCCGGACATCCAACCATTGTGCCGCGCAACATGCCGGGAGCCGGATCCATAGCTGCAGCGGAATATGTTTATTCTGTCGCTCCACGCGATGGCTCGGTGATCGCCATTGTCCAGCCAACCTTCCTGCTTGAGAAAATCACAGATCGCTCCCGAAAATACGAGCCGGAAAAATTCGCCTGGCTGGCGCGCGTCGACCAAAGCGTCGTCATGGGCGTCATCTGGCATGGTTCGCCGGCGCAATCTGTGGCGGAAGCCACGCAAAAGCAGGTTGTCATCGCGGCGAATGGACCCGCAGGCACATCCGCGACCATCCCCTGGGCGCTCAACAAGATGCTCGGAACAAAATACAAGGTCGTTCTCGGCTACGATTCCTCGGCGAACATGGGTTTGGCGCTGGAAAAAGGCGAGGCCGACGCTCTGGGATCGACAAGCTGGGATTATCTGGAAACCAAGCGGGAATGGTTTTCGGAGGGGAAGGCGACAATTCCCTATGTGATTACGCTGGAACGTTTCAAAAAGCTGCCTGACGTGCCCACCGTTCTCGAACTCGTTGACAATCCCCGCGATAAAAACGCCCTGAAATTGATGGCCAGCACTTCGACCGTCGGGCGCGCCTTCCTCTCGACGCCTGGCGTTCCCGCCGACAGGATTGAAGCGCTGCGCAAGGGGTTCGACACCATGCTGGCCGACCCGAAATTTGCGGCGGAGGCCGAGAAACGTCGTCTCGGCGTCGACCCCATGCGCGGGGAGGATTTGCAGAAGATCGTCGCCGATGTGATGGGCCAGCCCGAAGATGTGGTCGAACGTATGAAGGAAGTCACGCGGCCTCAGCTGTAGTTGATTTCAAGCTCCCCGAATCCCTTGACGACGCCCCTTCAGCCCCCGGTTTGACGCGCCCGCGCACTTGGCTAAAACAGACGCAACGCAAATCCAACACCTCCGGGGAACCTCATGGAAACCGTCACCATTCCGATGCTGCAGCAGATGAAGCGCGAGGGAAAAAAGAGCATTGGCGTTGTCGCCTGGGATTATCCCACCACGATTTTTGCCGAAAAGGCCGGCGTCGACTTTGTTTCCGTCGGCGACAGCGTCGGCGTCAATCTCTGGGGGCACTCGAACCCGTTGCAAGTCACGCTCGATGAAATTCTCGTCTGCTGCAAGGCGGTGCGCCGCGCCGCGCAACGCGTCCTCGTCTCCTGCGACATGCCTTATGGCTATCTGCAGGAGGGGCTCGACAGCGCGATGAAAGCCGCCGTGCGCATCGTGAAGGAAGGCGGGGCCGATATGATCAAGCTCGACGCAGCCGCGGATTTTCCCGAGGTTGTTCGCGCCATGACGAAGGCGGGCATTCCGGTTTTCGCGCAATTTGGCCTGACGCCGCAAACAGCGCTGCGGTTTGGCATCCCCTATTCTTCGCAAAATTCCGCAGGCGCGCAGGCCACAGCCGAAGCGGCGAAAAAACTCGTTGAAGAAGCCCTTATGCTGGAGGAGGCGGGCGCCGTCGCGCTCGATTTCACCAATTCCGGCCCCGTCGCTGGCAAAGCCGTTGTGGATGCGGTCAAAATCCCCTGTATCGGCGGATTTGGCGGCGGTCCATGGCTCGATGGCCGCGTGCGGCTCGCGCAGACCGTCCTCGGCTATGGCGAAAAATGGATCGACAGCAAGACCGACACCTATTTTAACACCGCCAATGGAACGATCGCGGCTTTTGAGGCGCTGGTCGCCGACGCGCGCGCCGGCAAGCAGATCAAGGGCTGAGACATGAAAACCGCTATCATCGACGGCATATCCACCCGCTACGACGTGGTCGGCGATGGCCCGCCGTTGCTCATGTATGCGCCCGGCGGCTTTGACGCGACGATTGAAAAATGGTCGACGCAGGGCATCTACGCCAAATTCAAACCGCTTGATCACCTGACGAAACATTTTTCCTGTATTGTTTTCGACCGGCGGGAATGCGGACTTTCAGGCGGGCGCATCGAGCGCGTGACCTATGCGCATTATGTGCAGCACGGTCTTGGACTGCTCGATCATTTGAAGATCGAACAAGCGCATCTGATGGGCGGCTGCATGGGCTGCTCGCCCGTCGCGTTGTTCGGCGTCCTGCATCCCGAGCGGGTCAAAAGCGTGGTGCTCTACTGGCCGGTTGGCGGCGCGAAATACCGGCTTGCCGGCCAGATGCGGTTTGCCGAACATCTGGGGTTTGTAAATCGCGAGGGGCAGGCGGCGGTGGTCAAACTTGCGCGCGAGGGCGGCAAGCCTTTCGGGACCGATCCGCGCGGCGGCCCTTTCGCCTCAGTGTTGCAGCACGATGCGGCGTTTGCCGAATCCTACGCGGCGTTCAACGTCGAAAAATACAAACACCTGATCGCAGGCTGGGCGCGCACCATGTTCGATCGCGACACCGCGCCGGGGGCCGAGCCCGAGGACATGCTGTGTTGTGATGTCCCCGCCTTCATCGTGCCCGGCAATGACGCCTCGCACGCAACCTCCGCCGCGCGCTTTCTGCACGAGTGTCTGCCAAAGTCCGAATATTGGGATATTCCGGTGGCGGAACAGACGGAAGCGGTTGTGTCGCCAAGGCTGGTGGAGTTTTTGCAGCGGGCGGGGTGATGTTCAAATCTCGCCCGGTTTGAACTCCCGCGCCAGAATTTCAAACGAGCGTTTGCGATCCTCGATATGATAGGCGTGCGTGAGGATGACCATTTCCTCAACGCCCCATTTGCCAGCCAGATCTCGCAGTTTTCGCGCGCAGGCGGGACCATCGCCGCAAATGGCTTCGGCCATGATCGCGTCCGCGCGCCGCTGTTCGGCAGGCGTGATGCTGGCCAGCGCTTCATCGGGCGGCAGCAAGGGCACGCGAACGCCTATGTCCCGATTGAGGCGCGAACGCACGCGCGTCGCCATGATCCGCCGCGCTTTATCGCTCGTGTCGGCGGCCAGCGCGAAAACGCAAGCCGTCGCAACCGGCTTCGGCCAGCGCTCGCTCGGGCGGTAGAGTTTGCGATGCAGTTCAATGGCGTCCGCGCAGCCCCGCTCATTGATGAAGGCGGCGTGACAGAAGGGCAGGCCAAGAAAGGCCGCCACCTGCGCGCCATAATCGGAACTGCCCAGCACCCACACTTCAGGCGCATGAGGCGTCTGCGGGCTTACGCGCAATGCGGAAAAAGGATGCCCCTCGGCCAGCGGCGCGCCCGATGTCCAGGCGACGATATCGCGGACATTGGCCGGAAAACGTTCAACAGCTTCGTCGCCATGCGGATTGAGCGCATGGGCCATGCGCCCTTCTGTGCCGGGCGCGCGGCCAAGACCCAGATCGATCCGCCCCGGCGCGATCGATTCCAGCACGCGAAATTGCTCGGCGACTTTCAGCGGCGCGTAATGCGGCAGCAGAACGCCTGCTGTCCCGACACGAATGCGCGATGTACTCGCCGCGATAGCTGCAACGAGAATCTCCGGCGCGGAGCCGACAATCGTTCTGGAACCATGATGTTCGCTGACCCAGAAGCGGGAATAACCCAGAGCCTCGCAATGCTTCGCCATTTCGATGGTTTGGCGGATGGCGACATCCTCGCCGATCCCCTGCATGGCGGGGGATTGGTCGAGAACCGATAGGCGCAGCTTGGGATCGCTCACTTGATCGGCGGCCTCGGCAGGCGCGATTCCCCCTTCTCCAGCTTGAACGCATAGTCAAGCGATATCCATTCGCCGGTCACATCGGACGCCGGGGCCTTGTCGCGGCGGCGTTTGAATTCGCCAACGAGAGCCTGGGTGACGCCAAATTGCGCGTCGGTCTGGATGCGCGGGTCCTCGCGGTCATAGACCTGGCTGATCAAGGTCTTGAAGCCGGGTTTCGCAGCGAGAAAATGCAGATGCGCGGGGCGGAAGGGGTGCCGCTCCTGCGCCTTCAACAGGCGTCCCACGGGGCCCTCTGTCGGGATCGGATAGCCAAGCGGCATGATGCTGCGGAAGCTGATGTCGCCATTGCCGTCGCTGGCGAACTTTCCGCGCAAGTTCATGTTCCAGGAGCGATCGAGCTGGTTCTCGTAGAAGCCGTCGTCGTCGGCCTGCCAGACATCGACCTCGGCGCCTTCGATCGGCGCGCCCTCAACATCGGTGAAACGCGCCTTCACAAACATCGGCGTGCCGGGTGCGCCCTTGGGGTTGATGTTGTCGCCGTTTTTCGTCGGCGGCGAATTCAGTCGCCAGAACGGTCCGAGAAGGTTCTGGTTGGTTTCGGTATTGCCGTTGTCGCCATTGTTCAGCAGGCACACCAGCGAGGAAACGCCAAGCGAGCCCGCCATCAACACAACTTCATTGTGGGTGTCGTTGGTGCGCTGCCCCATCTCGGCGATGAGCGCGCAGGCGTCCTGAAACTCCCGCTCGCTCAGCCTGACCTCGCGCACGAAGGCGTGCAGATGGGTGATCAGCGAGGTCATGATTTCGCGCAGTCGCGGGTCGGGCGTCCGCTTCATCACGTCGAGGGCGAAAGTGGTGAGTTGTTTTTCGTTTTCGACGATCATGGATCGGGGTCCTTCTAAATACGTGCAGGCGTGTTGCCTACTCCCTGTGATACAGGAAGAAGGCGGCCGATAGGCCGGATGATGGGCAATGCCAATCTTGAGGTCTTGTCGCCAGAATTTAGATCACTGGATTGCGCTGCCCTTACCCGCGCCTCCGGCGCGACCTCTCCCCGTAAAAACGGGGAGAGGTTTGGCCGCCAGTCTCACAGATGCTTCGCAAAGAACTCGTGCGTGCGCTTCAGGGCAAGGTCGCGGGCGGCTTCATTGAATGCGCCGCGTTCGTCGCAATTGAAGCCATGACCCGCGCCCGCATAAACGTAGCTTTCACATTCAGGCCGAGCCGCCTTGATCTTGTCGACATCGGCCATGGGAATGGAGTGGTCGGTCTCGCCAAAATGCAGCAAGGTCGGAACTTTCGGCTTCTGGTCGGCCATGGTCGCGATCTGGCCGCCGTAATAGCCGACGGCTGCGCTGAGGCCTTCGGCCTTGCAGGCGGCGGCAAAAGCCATTGTGCCGCCGAGACAATAGCCGACTATGCCGACCTTGCCGCCCTTTCCAGCTTCGTCGATCGCCGCCTGAATGTCGAGCATCATCTGGGCGTTGTCGCACTTGCCGCGCAACGCGGCGCCGGCCTGCACTTCAGGCTGGGTGTATCCGGATTCATAGTTGGGGTGAACGCGATCGTAGATCGCCGGCGCCACAGCCAGATAGCCCTGAGCGGCATAATGGTCTGTTACCGCCTTGATATGATGGTTGACGCCAAAGATTTCCTGGATGACGACGATCCCCCCCTTCGGCTTGCCGGCGGGCCTGGCGAGATACGCGCCGATTTTGACGCCATCCTTTGCCGTCAGCGTGATGTGCTCTCCCATGACTGTGCTCCTGCGTGTGGTTGATTGCCGGATTGAAGGCGGGTCTCGGCTCCGGCGGCAATTAAAAGCATTTTGTAGCGCAGCGCTAGGGGTGGAATGACAGGTTTCTGGAGCCCGCCGTTATGTTACAAAAAGCGTTCCAATGAGAGTTCGCTATGCCGGCTTCAAAAATTGACAGGCGCATGGAGGCAATTGCGCAGCGCGGCCAGTCGCCCCTTTTCCGGAAATTGCGGCTGACGCTCGGCGTGCTGCTGCTCTGCCGGCTGGGGCTGCATCTGCCGTTGCCGGGGCTTGACCCTGCAATCATTGGAAGAATCATGGAGACTTCCGAGGGCGCCTTCATGCGCATCAGCCTGTTTGCGCTGGGTGTCGGGCCCCTGTTTGCTGCGATGACGCTGGCGGAAATCGCGGCCATGCTGATCCCCCCGTTTCGTCAATGGCAAAGCGCGCGAATCGAAAACGCCGAATTTGTGCGAAAGCTTGTTCTGGGCGCCTCGCTTCTGCTGGCGGGCGTTCAGGGCGCCGGCGTAGCGATGGCGATGGAACGGGTTGCGGGCCTGGTTGTAGCGCCCGGTCTCGTATTCCGTATCGAAATCGCGCTGACCTTCGCTGCTGCGACAGCGCTGCTGTCCTGGCTGGCGCAGAAACTGACGATCAATGGCTTTGGCGAAGGCTTCTGGATGCTGTTCGCCATCCCGGTGATTGCGGGATTGCCGGATGACGCATTCCAGATGATCCGGGCCGAGGGGACGAGCGCGCCCAATTCCCTGGCCCATGCGATCGAAGCTTTCGTGCTGGCGATCGGGGTTCTCGTTGCAGCCGGGTTGGCGCGGCGCAAGCTTGCAGATTCGCCCGGGGCGTTCGCCCCGAAAATGATCGATGTCTGGCCTGCGTTGCTTGGAACGGTTCTGGCGAGCTATCTGACAGGCGCTCTGCGGCTTGCCACAGCAGGCCAGATGGCTGCTCTTGATTACGGCGCGCCCTTGCATCTCGCGCTTGTCGCTGTGATGATCGGGCTTGTCGCTTATGTGCGTTCTAGGGACGATCAGGTTTCAGGTCTTCGGCCCATCTGGCCACTGACCCTCGCGCAGATATTTGTCTGCGTTGGCGCCGAGGCCTTGACCATAGGTTCGCGCCTGCCCGTCTGGCTCGATGGCGCGGGCCTGGTTGTCGCTGTCGCAGTGATGATGTCATGGCTGCCTGCGCGAGCGGGCGCGCAGCTACGCGTTCCCTAGCCGAAAGAATCGAAGGCGCTCGTTGTCGCCACGCGATGCGGCTCCAGATGGATGAAAAGCTCGACATATGTCCGGCGCCAGCGTAAACTTATATTAGAGAGCTAAGATATCTGGAGGCGCCATGCTCACCCCGGCGGAAAACGACCTGCTTTGCCGTGTCGAGGGCGACGCGCCGATGGGCCAGATGATGCGGCGCTACTGGCTGCCCGCGCTGTTGACGGAAGAAGTTCCCGAGCCCGATTGCGACCCTGTGCGAGTGCGTTTGCTCGGTGAAAATCTGGTGGCGTTCCGCGACAGCGAAGGCCATGTGGGGCTGATGGCGGAGCAATGCCCGCATCGCAAGGCATCGCTGTTTTTTGGCCGCAATGAAGAGGGCGGATTGCGCTGCCTCTATCATGGCTGGAAATTTGGCGTCGACGGGCAATGCCTCGACATGTCATCCGAGCCGCCGGAAAGCGGTCTTTGCGCTAAAGTGCGGCACAAAGCCTATCCGGTCGAGGAGGCCGGCGGCGTCATCTGGACCTATATGGGCCCCGCTGCGGAACAGCCAGGCTTCGAGCGGCCCGTGTTCGCGCCATCCGAAGGCACACGCGTCAGCATCCTCAAGATTGTGTCGCAATGCAATTGGGCGCAGGGGCTGGAAGGCGGTATCGACAGCGCGCATTCCTCCAGTCTGCATTCAACCGATATGCCCGCCGCGCGCGTGGCGGGCTCCACGGCGACCGGGACCGCCTGGGCTCGCCCGACCACCGATAAATCGCCGCACTTGCAGGTGCATGAAACCGATTACGGTTTCCGTTACGCAGCCATCCGGCGCCCGATCCAGAATTCGGCGACGCATGATTACATTCGCGTCACAACGTTTCTGGCGCCCTTCCACATCATGATCCCGCCGAACAATGTCTATAATGTTTACCAGATGTCCGTGCCGGTCGATGACCACGCCAACATCATCTATCTTATTGCCTGGAGCGATACGACAGCGGGCGTCGATCTTGAGGCCTGGCGCAAGTTTACCGGCACGCAGTTTGGCGTCGATCTCGACAGGACCTATCGCAAGCTCGAAAATCTTTCGAACAACTTCGGGCAGGACAGACAGGCGATGAAACTGGGCAGTTTCACTGGCATCAAGGGATTTCCCAATCAGGATATCGCCATGCAGGAGAGCATGGGGCCGATTGCCGATCGCACCAGTGAAAAACTCGGCGCGAGCGATCAGGCGATCGTACAGTTCCGCCGCACCATGTTGCAGGCGGTGCGCGATTTTCAGGCGGGCAAGAAGCCGCCAGGCCTCGGCGTGCGCGCATCCGACTATCCCGGCTATGGTTCATGGGAACGCGTCGTGCCGAAGACAACGGACTGGCGCACGTTCGAGCCCTTTGGCGTGAAACTGGCGGCCAAGTAAAGTCGCGAACGCCGCTATCACGCCCTCTTGTTGGTCCGCACGGGCCATGCGAAAACCCTCCTGGAAAGACCATGCAGGGACAGGGAGACGATTCATGAGCGAAGCCTACTACAAGAAGGACGAATGGTGGGTGTGCCCCTATAACGACGCGCCCGAAGTGAAGGCCGAGCGCAAGCTGCCGCCAAAAGTCGAAATTCACGACGCCACGTTGCGCGACGGCGAACAGACCCCCGGCGTCGTGATGAGCGTGCGCGACAAGATCGAGATCGCCGAAAAGCTGGCCGAAGTCGGCATCGAGCGTATCGAGGCGGGCATGCCCGCCGTGTCGGACGACGATTTCCAGGCGATCAAACAGATCGCCAAACTCGGTCTGAAATCGAAAATCTATTCTTTCGCGAGAGCCACGCGCGGCGACGTGGACAAGGCGCTCGAATGCGGCTGCCATGGCGTCATTATCGAGGTGCCGATCGGCTATCCCAAACTGAAATATCAGTTCAAATGGACCTGGGAAGATGTCCTGAAAAAGAGCGCCGATGTCGTGCGCTACGCCAGGGAGCGCGGCCTTCACACGGTCTATTTCCCCTATGACACTACGCGCGCGCGGGAAGAAGACCTCACCAATGTGCTGACCCGCCTGATGCAGGAAGCGCCGCCCGATTCGGTCGGCGTCGTCGACACCATGGGTTGCGCTCTGCCCGGCGCCATCAAGCACATGGTGCGCTGGGTCAACCGCATCACCAATCTGCCCGTTGAAGTGCATACGCACAACGATTTTGGCATGGCGGTCGCAACTGAACTTGCTGGCGTGGAAGCGGGCGCGACCTGCGTGCATTCGTGCGCCAACGGTCTTGGCGAGCGCACGGGCAACGCCGCGCTGGAAGAACTCGCGGTCGCCCTGCACGTGCTTTATGGCTACGACAAGCAGTACAATCTGGCGAAGCTGCCTGAACTTGGCGAGGTCGTCAGCCGCATCTCCGGCCTGCCCATCGCCGCCAACAAGCCGATCCTCGGCCCGCGCAATTTTACGCGTGAAAGCGGTATTGGCGTGGACCTCGTGGTGCGCGAACCCCTTGCCATGTTCGGCACCCATCCCGCACTGACAGGGCGCGCTGGCGAAGTCGTGCTTGGCAAGAAGAGCGGCAAGGCTTCCATCACCTACACGCTCGAAAAACTCGGCATCCCGGAGCCCGAGGACGCTGCCTGTGGCGAAATGCTGAAACAGGTCAAGGACCTCGGCATCAAGAAGCGTGGCCTTGTGACCGACGCCGAGTTCCGCGCCATCGCGATGAATGTCATCGGCGAGGCCGCCAAGGCGGCGGAGTAGGTTTTGGGGCCTGCTGGAAGGGATGCGGGAACAACAGGCAGGCGCGGTTTTGGACCGGGCTTGCCGCCCCGGCGGGATTAAGACAGCCCCTGTCATTTTAGAATTATTCCAGACCCTTGCCGTGGTAAGGCTAGGCGCGGAAGGTGGAGACGATGGACGCGAACCAGATGAATTCGACGAACGATACGGTTTGCAAGCTCCGTGAGAAACTGGCCGCAGCAGGCTTGCGCCCGACGCGTCAGCGGCTGGAAATCGGCAATCTTTTGTTTGAATCGGGCGACCGACATTTTACCGCCGAAATGCTTCACGCGGAAGCCAATCGTCTGCGTTATCCGCCATCTTTGGCCACTGTCTACAATACGCTGCATCTTTTTGCCGCGCATGGTCTGTTGCGCGAGATCGCCGTTTATGGCGCAAAAACCTGGTACGACACCAAAACCGGGCCGCACTTCCATTTCTACCGGGAAGACCGCGAGGAATTGTTCGACATTCCCGACGCGCTCATTCCGATACTGAATATTGCCGCGCCCGAGGGCACGATGATTGAGGCGATCGATGTCGTCGTTCGCCTCAGATCGATTTGACGGGATCGCCTATTTGCCGAGCGCAGCGCCGCCTGGAGCGCTTAGCCAGACAAAGGCCTTTTTTGCGGGATCATAAGTTGTCACGATAGCAGCATCCGTCCCAAGGCCGCGCTCGGGGAATTTTGTGAAATCATACAGCCCGTTGACGCCAGCGAAATCCTTCAGGCTGGCGATATAGTCGCGCAATTGCGCCGCTGTGCCGTCGCTGCCTATCTTGTTGAGACCTGCAGCGATGATCAGCCCGGCGTCCCAGGAATTGGCGACCGAATTGTCAGGCGCCACGCCGCGCGCAGCAAGGGCGGCATACATATCCTTCTGCGCCTGCTCGACGCGTGGATCGAGTTTGAAAACGCCTTCATGCGCGGGCCAGAGCGAAGAAGGCAGAATGAGCTGTCTTGGCAAGAACTCAGCCCATTGCTGCATCTGCGCATTGGTCTGATTGCCGCTGGTTGGCGCAATCGGTATATCGAGCCCGGCCTGAATGGCGCCCTTGAATACGCTGGCGACCGGCGAGCCGGTGGACCAGCTCAACAAGGCCTGCGCGCCCGATTGCTTGATGCGCTCGATCTGCGCGGAAACGCTGATATCGGTCGGGTTGAAATGCTCGTAGGCGACAAGTTTCAGCGCCGCATTCTCGGGCCGCGCCATGACGCTCTTGATGCCTTCGTCGCCGTCCTGCCCACTGGCGTCCGTGGTTTGCAAGGCGGCGAGTTTGGTCAGGCCTTTCTCCCGGAAATAATTGATCGTGGCCGCGATCTGATCGACCGAGGAACTGCCGGAGGAAAAAGCAAAGCCGCCCGCAACCGGATGCAGTCCCGGCGACAGACACCAGAGCACGGGCCCATTTTTCATCATGGCGGTCATCGCCCGGCACATGGCCACAAGGCTCGACCCCATCACAATCCTGGGTTTAAGGGGCAATATTTCATTGATGAGCTGCACGGCGACCTGCGGGCTTGTCTGGTCGTCATGATAGACAAAATGCAGGTTCTGGCCGTTGACGCCGCCCGCCTTGTTGATGACGCCGGTCAGCGCCTCCAGCACATCCTGCTGGCCTTTGCCGGCAAATGCCCCGCCGCCGCTGGTGGGGATGACGACATGAATATCGTAATCGACCGCGCGCGCAGGCGCAGCGAGCAGAAGTGCGGCAAAAGCCGCCCCGAGCGCCCATTTCGTCTGTTTTTGCATTGGATGTTTTCTCCCTCATAATTCCACGCGGCAGCTTTTCCGCCTTGTACTCTTTTGCGGCGGGAAAGGCGACTGTGCGGATCTATATCATCTCCAGAGCCGCCAGCATCCCGGAGGACTCCGGGGTCGGCGCAATCAACGTTCGCGCGTCAAAGCCTTCGAACGCGGACGCAACATCGCCCGACAGGCATATCTGCGGTAGAGCCAACAAATTTTTGAGTACGCCCGCGTCGCGCGCCAAACCAATCAAAATGACGGCGCTACGGCGCGAGTAATTCAGCACGGCGTCCAGCCGCCCCGCGTTCAGCGCTTCGATTGCGGCCGCAGGCAAGCGGGTCTCGGCAAAGGCGCGATAGATTTCCGCGACTTCGATCTGAAAGCCACGCGCCGTCAGTCCTGTTTCGAGCAGGGCTTTGCGATCATGTCCGGCAAGATAAAGAACTCTCGTCCCGCGGCGCAAACCCGGCAACATCGCCAGCAGATCTTGAGCGTTGAGCGCGGACGTGCGAACGTCCTGAAATCCCCGATCCCGCGCCGCCGCTGCGGTCCGCGCGCCCACGCAGAACAACGCAGCGTTGCGCAGTCCTTCGAGACGGCAATCGTCAAGCAATTCGATGGCGTGCGCGCTGGTCGCGATAACAGCTGAGAAATCCACACCCGCAATCGTCGGCTTCCGAGCCTCGATTCGCATCGTTGGCGCAATCACGGCTTCATGACCCAGCGCGGCGAACTGACCCGCTGTCCTTTCAGCGTCGCGTTGCGGGCGCGTCACCAGCACGCGCATGGTCAGGCCAGAAACCCGGCGGGCATTCGCGCCAGAAGCGATTGTCCTGCCCGCCGCCCAATACTTTCAGCGTCGATTGCCGCGCCCTCATCGACGACATCGAGCGCTTGCGATCCATCGGGCCGCAACACCAGTCCGCGAAAACGTAATTTCGCTCCGGCGATTGTGGCGTGGCCGCCAATGGGCGTGCGGCAGGAGCCATCGAGAACAGTGAGAAACGCCCGCTCCGCCTGCAACGCGGCGCCGGTCGGCGTATGAAGGATCGCCTGCAAGGCGCGGTTGGTCGCAACGTCATCCGCGCGCGTGGTGATAGCGATAGCGCCTTGCCCGACCGCCGGAAGAAATTCGTCGATTGCGAGAATGGACGTCGCGCGATGTTCGAACCCGAGCCGTTTCATGCCCGCCAGCGCCAGCAATGTCGCGTCAATTGCGCCGCTCTCGGCCTTGCCGAGCCGCGTCTCGACGTTGCCGCGCAACAGCGTGATTTTGAGGTCCGGTCGCAGTCGTAGCGCCATCGCGCCGCGCCTGAGCGACGCGGTTCCGAGCGTGGCGTCCGGCGGCAGGTCTTGCAGGCGATGCGCGCGGATGGAAATGAAAGCGTCGCGCGGGTCCTCGCGCGGCAGGCAGCCGGCGATGGCGAGACCCTCAGGCAAAAGCGTCGGCAAATCTTTCGACGAGTGAACGGCAAGATCGATCGCGCCCGCCAGTTGCGCTGCATCTAGTTCCCGCGTGAACAGACCCTTGCCGCCCGATTCGGACAGCGCGCGGTCCTGTATCAGGTCGCCTGTTGTTTTGATCACAACGATCTCGATTGCGTTCTCATTGACGCCGCCGGACGCCGCCAACAGACGACGCGTTTCATACGCCTGCGCCAACGCGAGCGGCGAGCCGCGTGTGCCAATTCTGAGGGAAGGCAAGGCCATCGATCCATCCGGCGGTTTGATTCATCTGTTCGCGCGACTATAGGTTGTCTTGCGGCAAGCCGGAAGCGGCAGGGACAGAGCGGGTTTGATGCAGGTTCTGGGTATTGAAACCACATGCGACGAGACGGCGGCCGCGATCGTTCGTTTGAATGGCGACGGACGCGGCGAAGTGCTCGCCGATGAAATCTTCAGCCAGACGGTCGAACATGCGGCCTATGGCGGGGTAGTGCCTGAGATCGCCGCGCGCGCGCATATCGACCATCTCGACCGGTTGATCCTGGCTGCGCTTGCCCGAACGGGACTGAAACTCGCTGATCTCGATGGCGTCGCCGCCGCTGCCGGCCCCGGCCTGATCGGCGGCGTGGTTGTGGGGCTCACCATGGGCAAGGGTCTCGCGCTCGCCTCCGGAAAACCCTTTGTGGCGATCAATCACCTTGAAGCCCACGCGCTGACCGCGCGGCTGACAGACGCCCTCGATTTCCCCTATCTGCTGTTGCTGGCCTCGGGCGGGCACACGCAATTGATTGGCGTGCTGGGCGTCGGTCAGTATCGAAGGCTGGGCACGACGCTCGATGACGCGATTGGCGAGGCCTTCGACAAGGTGGCGAAAATGCTGGGCCTCCCCTACCCGGGCGGCCCGCAGGTGGAAAAGGCCGCTGCAACTGGCGACCCCAATCGCTATGCGTTTCCCCGCCCGATGCTGCGGCGACCGAATGCGGATTTCTCGCTTTCTGGACTCAAAACCGCCGTCCGGCTGGAAATTGACCGCGCGGGCGAAGTCACGCCAGCGCTTGTCCACGATATCTGCGCCTCCTTTCAGGCGGCGGTCGTCGATGTAGTGGTGGATCGCACGCGGGTTGGCCTGCGACTGTTCCGGGAAAAATCCGGCGCGCCCCGCGGCCTCGTTGTGGCCGGCGGCGTCGCCGCCAATGGCGCCATTCGCGATGCGCTCAAGCGGTTTTCCGGCGAGGCCGGGTTGCGGCTGGTTCTGCCGCCGCCGCAGCTTTGCACAGACAACGGCGCCATGATCGCCTGGGCCGGGATCGAGCGATTGCGGCTGGGCCTGAGCTCGGGCATGGACTTTGCCGCCCGTCCGCGCTGGCCGCTCGACCCGGAGGCCGAGCGGGTCAACAATGGCAAGGCTTGAGCCGCCGGGGGTTGAACATGTGGAAGCCCCTGGGTCTTGCCATCTTGTTGATCTTTGCCGTGCGCAGCGACGCCCGCGCCCCGCTTGACAGAGAGCCCGTC
This sequence comes from uncultured Hyphomicrobiales bacterium, assembly GCA_903931945.1. Lineage (GTDB taxonomy): Bacteria > Pseudomonadota > Alphaproteobacteria > Rhizobiales > Beijerinckiaceae > Terripilifer. The sequence continues at coordinate 54,582 of CAIZEI010000033.1, forward strand.
ATCGCAGGCGTCCGGGTGTTCTATGGGCCAGGCTCCGGATTTGACACCATCGACGAAGAGCTGATCGGGCGCGCGAGCCGGCGCATCGACATGACGGCCTATGTGCTGAGCGACCCCAGAGTGATTGACGCTTTGTCGCGCGCTGTGGGGCGCGGGGTCAGGCTGCGTCTCTATCTCGACCCCGGCGAAAACAGCAGCCGGGCCAACGCCCGCGACAGCAAGCTCGGCGCGTTGTTGCGCACGCAAGGCGTCGAGGCGCGCGTGAAGTCGTCCGCCGGCGATCTGATGCATCTGAAATCCTATCAGGTTGACGGGCGCTGGCTGCGCAGCGGCTCAGCGAATTTTTCATTTTCCGGCGAGGCGCGGCAGGACAATGACATCGTCATCATTGACAATGCCGAATTCGCGGGCGCCTACGTCAGGCATTTCGACGAAATCTGGACGCGGCGCGACAATAGCAAGTTTGCGCCGTAAGCCGCTCTTCAATCGGCTGTCGGCAGGCGGCGCATGGTGAATTCGATGCGTCCGTCCTCCAGTTCGCGCCAGCGCTCGACCTCGGTCATATAGGCGGCTTTGGGAAATCGCTGGAAAAATTCGCGGGCTTTTTCGCGCGCGGCAGAGCGCGGCAGGGTAAAGGTTTCACGTCGCCAGCTATCTTCTGCAAAATCGCGCGCACGAGCGCGCTGGCGACCTCGCTCGGCGAGCGAGCGGGCCACATCCGCAGGCGTCTTGCGGGTATAAATCATGCGCCCATCCCGGCCATTGCGGATCAAGCATAACGCAAAGGTTGGACGGGCGCGAATCGATGAAACTTACCCGCGATGGCGTGCGAGAACCTCCTGCACAGCCTCAACCAGCTTGCTTTCAGCAACAGTGAATTGCGCCTTTTGCCGGAGTTCAAGATAATCGGCGCGGTCCTTGGTGCCTGCGGCAAGCTCCGCGCCAAGCACCAGATCGCGGATCGCGACCTCGCCCTTCTCGCGCTCGTTGGAGCCCTGAATCACCGCGCAAATGGATTTGCGTTTGTCGGCGTATTTGAGCTGCGCGTTCATGCCCGAGGCGCCGAGATACATTTCGGCTGCAACGCCCGCCGCGCGGAGTTTCTGCACCATGGCGAGCGTCGGACCGGCCTGGTCCTTGTCCATGGCGAGAACGACGACGGGGCCTCTGGCGTCATCGGCCCGCACAATGGGACTGTTCATGGCTTTGAGCGCCGAGAACAGTCTGGACACGCCGATGGAAAAACCTGTCGCGGGAACGGGTTCGGCGCGGAAACGCGCGACCAACCCATCATAGCGTCCGCCGCCGCCGACCGAGCCAAAGCGCACGGGCTTGCCATCTTCACCTTTCACTTCAAAGGTGAGTTCGGCTTCGTAAACCGGGCCAGTGTAATATTCGAGGCCGCGAACGACAGAGGGATCGATGCGGATGCGGCCATCGTTGTAACCGGCCGTCACCAAAATTTTCCAGATGCTTTCGAGTTCTCGAATTCCCGCTTGTGCTAAGTCCGAGTTACTGAAATCGCGAACCAGCCGACCAATCATGCCTTCTGCGCGCACCCTCTCACGCGTAAGTGCACTAATTTTTTCAGCATCCAGCATATTTCCGAATTCTTTGTCCTTCGCAATATCATCAGATATGTTCATTTCGAGACTGAAAACTTGCATTATTTTTTCAATTTGCTCGTCATCCAGCCCCGCGCCCTTCGTAAAGTCACCACTCTCATCCTTGCGGCCATCGCCGAGCAAAAGTCTCACCCCATCCGGTCCCAATCGATCCAGCTTATCGATCGCCCGCAACACCGTCAGTCGTCGCCCGGCGTTCGCTTCGCCGCCAAGACCAATGGCCTCCATCACGCCATCCAGCACCTTGCGATTATTCACCTTGATGACGTAATCGCCGCGCTTGACGCCAAGCCGCTCCAGCGTGTCCGCCGCCATCATGCAGATTTCGGCATCGGCTGCGACGGAAGCCGAACCCACCGTATCAGCGTCAAATTGCATGAACTGGCGGAAGCGGCCGGGGCCGGGCTTTTCGTTGCGAAACACCCAGCCCATCCGGTAGGAGCGATAGGGCTTGGGCAATTTGTCAAAATTCTCCGCCACATAGCGGGCCAGCGGCGCGGTGAGATCGTAGCGCAGCGACATCCATTGCTCGTCATCGTCCTGCATGGAAAACACGCCCTCGTTGGGGCGATCGGTGTCGGGCAGGAATTTGCCGAGCGTCTCGGTATATTCGAGAAACGGCGTCTCCACCGCCTCAAACCCATGCAATTCATAGGACGCGCGGATGGCGTCCAGCATGCGATTTGTGGCGAGAATTTCGGCGGGGCCGCGATCGCCAAAGCCGCGTGGCAGGCGGGCGCGAACGGGTTGTGCGGGCGTGTTGGCGGACATGATGGATAACCTTCAGGAGTTGCCGCCTGTTTAGGTCGCGCGGCGATGGCGGGCAAGTGAGTTTGAAAACCGCCCGGCTTCCGCCGCCGCCCGAAATGGCCTATCCCTGTCGGCGCGCCATATTCAAGCACTCAGGGAGCCTCAATGCCCAAGCCCGTCCGCCGCATCGTCACAGGCCATGACGCCAATGGCAAAGCTGTTGTCACGATGGACGGGCCGGCGCCCAACCAGCGCGTGCGCGCGGCGACCGGGCTGACTTCGACGCTGCTATGGGTGACCGAAGAGGCGCCTGCCAATGTCGCCTCCAACGCGGATCGCGCCGACCGGGAATCGCCTGTCGCGCCGCCGCCGCGCGGCTCCATTCTGCGCGTGGTGGAATTTCCGCCGGCGGGCGACACGGGCGGCGTCAGCCATGAGCAGGTGCTGAAGGAAATGGGCCTCAATCACGAGGGCGGCAAAAAGCTGCGCCATCCCTTCATGCATCGCACCCGCAGCGTCGATTACGCGATTTGCCTGGAAGGCGAGATCGACATGCTGCTCGATGATTCGGAGGTCACCATGCGGGCGGGCGATATCATGGTGCAGCAGGCGACCTATCACGCATGGGTCAACAATTCCAAAGAGATCTGCCGCATCTGTTTTGTGCTGATCGATGGCGAGGAACCGCCCGCCTGGAAGCAAGGTTGAGACGATGAGTTCTCCCATCCGCCGCGTCGTCACCGGCCATAACGCGCAGGGCAAGTCCTGCTTCATTTTTGACGGCCCGGCGCCGCATGTCTATCAGCGCTCGGCAGGCTCATCGCGCGTCACCGAACTGTGGGACACATCGTCGACGCCCGCCAGCAATGCCGGCGACGCCGATCCCACAGATCGCGCCTTCCGCCTGCCGCCGCCGAAAAACGGCAGCGTTTTTCGCGTCATATCCTACCCGCCCGATAGCGAACGCCGCGCGTCGCTGGAGGCGGAACACGCCTCGCAGCACGATGATGGCACGGGGCGCGCGGGCGCGCTCGACCGCACCAATGCGCGGCATCCGGGCTTTCATAAAACCGCGTCGATCGATTACGCCATCGTTCTGCGCGGCGAAATCTGGGCGTTGATGGAAGAGGGCGAGACCTTGCTGAAACAGGGCGACGTTCTGGTGCAGCGCGGCACCAATCACGCCTGGAGCAACCGTGGGGATGCGCCCGCTGTTGTGGCCTTTGTGCTGATCGATGCGGCGGCGGTGTGAGTGAACGCAATTGAACGGTCGTTGCCCGGGACACTCCCGGTGAGACGCGTCCCCTCTCCCCGTTCTTACGGGGAGAGGGGCAGGGTGAGGGGCAGTTAAATGAAAAGACTTTTTCGTTCCAGTTTCAATATCGCATGGCATTGCGGTTTTACCCCTCACCCCAACCCTCTCCCCGCTAAGGCGGGGAGAGGGAGCTGGATGGCCCTCGCCCTTGCCTTGTTCTCCACTCCGCTGGCGGCGCAGGAAACCATCACGAAACCGATCACGCTTTATGTGGCTGGCACGGCGGGCGGCGGCATCGATCTTTACGCGCGTCTGCTCGGGCGGCATCTGGGTCGTCACATTCCCGGCAATCCCGCCGTCAATGTGCAGGACATGCCAGGGGCAGGCGGCATCCGCGCGGCGAATTTTCTCGCCGATTCCGCGCCCAAAGACGGGACCGCGCTGACGACCTTTCCCGGCGGGCCCTTGATCGAGCCGCTGATCGGCGCGCGCAACCCCGGCTATGACATGAGCAAGTTCAGCTGGATTGGCGCGATCAGCCGCGATGTGAGCCTGTGCGTGGCCTGGGCCGAGAGTCCTTTCAAGACCATCGACGACGCAAGGCAGCGCGAAATGGTGCTGGCGGGAACCGGCGCGGGGTCTGAAACCGACACCTATCCGCTGATTCTGAACGATACGATCGGCACGAAATTCAAGCTCATCACCGGTTATCTTGGCACCAAGGAAACCTTCATGGCCATTGAAAGCGGCGAGGTGCATGGCCGCTGCGGACTGACGCTCTCCTCTCTTGAGGCGTCAAAACCGGACTGGCTGCGCGATAAAAAGGTCAACGTGATCCTGCAACTGGGTTTCAACAAAAGCCCGAAAGCAGGCGACGCGCCACTGATTTTCGACCTGCTGAAAAATGATGCGGACAAACAATTATTTTCGCTGTTTCTGATCGGCACCGGCATGGGACGGCCTTTCGCCGCGCCGCCCGGCACGCCGCCCGGCAAGGTCGAAATTCTCCGCCGGGCTTTCGATGCCACGATGATCGACCCGGAGTTTCTCGCCGACGGCAAGACCATGATGGCGGAGATTTCACCCCTCACCGGGGAGGAATCGCAGGCGCTGGTCGCGCGCGCCTATGCAACGCCCAGGGATGTCGTGGAACGCGCCAAAAGTCTGGTGACGCCAGCGGCGAAATAATTCCCGTCATCCCTCGCGCGGCTTGTACGGCTTTGTATCGCGCCAGCGCTTCATCAGCGCCTCAAGCTCGGAATCGGGCGCATCCGGCAACACGATTTTCAGACTGACGAGCAGATCGCCCGCCGCCAGCCCGGCGCTGGCGGGCAGGCCCTTGCCACGCAGGCGCAAGATGCGGCCCGAACTGCTGTTTGGCGGAACGCCAAGCTCCACGGCGCCCGTGAGCGTGCGCGCTTCCACCTTGCCGCCCAGCGCCGCCTCGTAAAGCGTGATGGGCAGATCGACCCGGAGGTCGCGGCCATCGACCCGAAACAGCGGATGCCTGGCGACCCTGATGGTAATCAGCGCGTCGCCCGCCGCGCCGCCCATCGGGCTGGGGGTTCCCTGCCCCTTGAGGCGGATGGTTTTGCCGTCCTCGATCCCGACCGGGATTTTGACATCCATGGTGCGCCCGCCGGGCAGGATGACCCGGGCCTCGCCTCCAAGAACCGCCTGTTCCAGCGTCACCGTCGCGGTCGCGGCGACATCATCGCCGCGCGGGGCAGCGCGGGGACCCGCGCGCCTTCCGCCGCCAAACAGGCCTTCGAAGAGGTCGGTCGGATCAAAGCCCGCCCCTGCGCCGCCGCCACGCCCACCGCCAAAATTAAATTCGAAATCGCCGGCTGGAGCGCCCTGACGACGAGCTCCGCCAGGCCCCGGACCGCCGCCGAACGGGTCAAACCCCTTTGGTTTGCCTTCAGCGTCGATTTCCCCCCGGTCGAATTGACCCTTCTTTTTCTCGTCGCCGAGCACTTCATAGGCAGCGTTGGCCTCAGAGAACTTCTCTTTCGCCTTTGGGTCTTCCTTGTTGTAATCAGGGTGAAAACGCTTCGCCAGCTTGCGATAGGCCTTCTTGATTTCATCGCCGCTGGCGGTCTTAGGCACACCAAGAATCGTATAGGGATCGCGCATCGAAAGCCCACTCCGGCGCTCGCCCTGACTGGCGCGAACGCAATGTCTTTGCCGGTATATGGTTCGGACCGGCTCCGCGCGCAAGACGCGCTGTAAAGCGTAACCTATCCGACCAGTGTCAGGACATGATCTGCGAGCGCAAGTGACGCCGTTAATCCGGGCGATTCAATGCCAAAGAGGTTGACCAGTCCCGCAACGCCATGATCGCCTGGCCCCTGGACGTAAAAATCCTGCGCGGGCGCGCCGGGCGGTACGATTTTGGGGCGGATGCCGCTGTAACCAGGTTGCAGGGCGCCGTCGCGCAGATCAGGCCAGTAACGCCGGATGGCGGCGTAAAAGCCAGTCCCGCGCGCGGGATCGACCCCATAGGCAATGTCATCGATCCATTCGACGTCGGGGCCGAATTTGGCCTGTCCAGCCAGATCGAGCGTCAGATGCACGCCCAATCCGCCAGGCACAGGCACGGGGTAGATCAGCCGTGAAAAGGGCGAGCGCCCCGAGAGCGTGAAATAATGCCCGCGCGCAAAATAGGCCTGCGGGATTTTTTCACGCGACATTCCCGTGATTTCCCGCGCCAGCGCGGGGGCATAAAGCCCGGCTGCGTTGATGAGCATCCGGCATTGCAGCTTCAGCGGCTCGGCGCCGCCGATATCGACTGTGAAACCATCGCCGATCGCGCGGGCGGATAAAAACGGCGCGTGGCAGGCGAGAGCCGCGCCGGCATTTTCAGCCTCGCCCAGCAGCGCCAGCATATAGGCATGGCTGTCGAGAACGCCCGTGGAGGGCGACAGCAGCGCGCCCATGCAATTGAGCGCAGGCTCCAACTCCCGCACCTCGGCGGGGCCGACATGGCGTATATCGTCAACGCCATTGGCGAGCGCGTGTGCGGCAATGCTCTCAAGTTGCCCAAGCTCGCCCGCGCTTGTGGCGACGATCAACTTCCCGCATTGCCGGTGGCCAACCCCGTGTTCGCGCGCATAATCGTAGAGCGCCTTGCGTCCCGCAACGCAAAACCGCGCCATCAGGCTATCCCTGGGGTAATAAATCCCGGCATGGATGACCTCACTGTTGCGCGCGGATGTTTCTGTTCCAAAACTGCCGGCTTTTTCGAGGATGAGAACCTCGCGGCCCGCAAGCGCCAGCGCGCGCGCAATGGCGAGGCCGATAACCCCCGCGCCAACGACAATGCATTCAACTTCGTCCATGGCGAATTCGTTCCAGACTCTGTATGTCTGTGGCAAACTGGCCCGATCTGCGCCCGCAGTCAAAACAACAAGAGATGCGAGATTCCATGACGCTCATTATCAACAATCACGATGTCGAATCCGTTCTGACGATGGACGTGGTGATCGCGGCGCTCGAAGAATCCTATATCAATCTGGCGAAGGGCGAAGCCGTTTGCCGCCCACGCATCGATATCCGCATACCAACAAGCGATCCAGCCCGCAATTATCAGTTCGGGTCGATGGAAGGCGGCTCCACGGCTGGTTATTTCGCGACACGGATGAAATCCGACATCATTTACGAGAGCGCCTACAACGGCGTCGTCACGCAGGAAAAATATTGCCTGCGGCCTGGCCTTTATTGCGGGCTGATTTTTCTCACCAGTGTCGAAACGGGCGAACCCCTCGCGTTTATCAACGATGGCGTCTTGCAGCACATGCGGGTCGGGGGCGATGGCGGCATTGGCGTCAAATACATGGCCAATCCGGACGCCGAAGTGGTGGGGATGCTGGGCTCGGGCGGCATGGCGCGCTCACATATGCAAGCGTTCACGCTGGTGCGGAAAATTCGCAAATTGCAGGTATTCAGCCCGACGCGGGAAAATCGCGAGGCGTTTGCGCGTGAGATGGCCGACCTTTACGGCATTGAGGCGATCGCTTGCGACGCGCCCGAACAGGTCTACCGCGGCGCGCATATCATTGCCGGGCTGACAGATTCAGCCGTGCCTGTGCTTGATGGAACTTTGCTCGAAAAGGGAACCCATATCGTCAATATCGGCGGCTCGGGAATGCCCGACGCCGAAACGCTGAAACGCGTGGAAATCTACTTCCGCTTTGGCGATGCGCCCGCGCCCGTTGGCCATCCCGAACTTGCGCTTGAGGACGAGCACATTGGCTGGGAGGCAAGGCCTGACGCGCCCAAATTCGGCGATGGCCGCAAGGAGCGCAAAGCCCATGGCAGCGTGCTGCCCGACCGGCGCGTGAGCTTTGCCGATCTGGTCAGCGGCCAGTCAAAGGGGCGCGTATCGGCGAATCAGATCACCTGGTCCGAGCGCGGCAATTTGCAGGGCGCGCAATTCTACGCGGTTGCAGGCCGCGTCTATGAACTGGCGCGGGCCAAAGGGCTCGGCATGGAGATTCCCACCGAGCTATTTTTGCAGGATATCAGGAACTGATAACGCCAGACTTTATGCGATCTTGCCGAAGGCGTTGAGGCTGGCGGCCCCCAGCGTTTCGAGCGCCTTGGCGACAATGCCTTTGGCGTCAAGGCCGGCATTTGCATACATGCGCTCGGGCTTGTCGTGGTCCATGAAAATATCCGGCAGCGTCATTGTCCGGACCTTGAGGCCGGTGTCGAGCAGGCCTTCATCGCTAAGCATGGCAAGCACCGCCGCGCCAAATCCGCCGCTGGAGCCCTCTTCAATCGTAATCAGGACTTCATGGCTGCGCGCGAGTTTGAGCACGAGATCGCGATCGACAGGCTTGGCAAAACGGGCGTCGGCGACGCTGGCGCTGATGCCGCGCGCGCCAAGTTCTTCAGCCGCGCCCAAGGCTTCGGACAGCCGTGTGCCGAGTGAGAGCAAAGCGACGCGCGTCCCCTCGCGCATCATTCGACCCTTGCCAATCCGCAGCGGTACGCCACGCTCGGGCATATCAACGCCCACGCCCTCGCCGCGCGGATACCGAAACGCAATCGGACCTTCATTATAGTGGGCGGCTGTTGCGACCATGTGGACAAGTTCGGCCTCATCGGCGGCCGCCATCACAACCATGCCCGGCAGGCAAAGGAGGTAGGCAAGATCGAAGGCGCCGGCATGGGTCGCGCCATCGGCGCCGACAAGCCCGGCCCGGTCAATGGCAAAGCGAACGGGCAGCTTTTGCAGGGCGACGTCATGCACCAGCTGATCATAGCCGCGTTGCAGGAATGTCGAATAGATTGCGCAAAACGGCTTGTATCCCTCTGTCGCAAGACCTGCGGCAAAGGTGACCGCATGTTGCTCGGCGATGCCGACATCAAAAGTGCGCGTGGGAAAGGCCTTGCCGAACAGATCGAGGCCCGTGCCGGACGGCATGGCCGCCGTGATGGCGACAATTTTCGGGTCGTCCTGCGCTTCCCGGATCAGGCTTTCGGCAAACACGCGCGTATAGGCTGGCGCATTGGCTTTGGGCTTGGATTGCGCGCCGGTCAGCACGTCAAACGCGTTGACGCCGTGGTATTTGTCGGCGGAGGCTTCTGCGGGGCCATAGCCCTTGCCCTTTTGGGTGACAACATGCACCAGAACGGGCCCCGAGGGCATATCCCGCGCATTTTTCAGGATCGGCAGGAGATGGTCGAGATTATGCCCGTCGATCGGCCCCACATAGTAGAAGCCGAGCTCCTCGAACATCGTGCCGCCCATCCAGTAGCCGCGGCCATATTCTTCAGTTCGTTTCGCCTTGTCATAGAAGAATTTCGGCAGGCGGCGCGCCAGTTGTTTGGCTGTTTCGCGGATCGACTGGTAGGTGTGGCTCGAAACCAGACGCGCCAGATAGGCTGACATCGCCCCTGTGGGCGGGGCGATCGACATGTCATTGTCGTTGAGAATGACGATCAGCCGGGAGTGCATGGCCCCGGCGTTGTTCATCGCCTCATAGGCCATGCCGGCCGACATTGCGCCGTCGCCGATAACCGCAATGACATTGTTGTGGCCGCCCGAAAGATCGCGCGCGACAGCCATACCAAGCCCGGCGGATATCGACGTCGAGGAATGCGCGGCGCCAAAGGCGTCGTATTCGCTTTCCGAGCGTTTCGTGAAACCCGAAAGCCCTCCTGCTTGCCGTAAGGTGCGGATGCGGTCGCGGCGACCGGTGAGAATCTTGTGCGGGTAGGCCTGATGGCCCACATCCCAGATCAACCGGTCGGCGGGCGTGTTGAAGACGTAATGCAGCGCCACCGTCAGCTCGACAACGCCGAGCCCGGCGCCCAGATGCCCCCCGGTGACAGAAACCGCGTCAATCGTCTCCTGCCGCAATTCGTCGGCAACCCCACGCAAATCCGATTCGGGCAAGGCGCGAAGGTCCGCAGGCGTGATGATTCGGTCAAGGAGGGGCGTTTTGCTGGTGTCCGTCACGCGCATTCCAGAATTTGCCGGGCCGTTTATCGAGTTGGAGCCTTACACAAGACCGGGAGAGGCGGCAATGCCGCCCGCGCTATATCGACCATTGATGCAAAGCAAATCACGGCGCCATTGTAATTGATGAGGCGATCGACGGACGGTTCAATAACGACAGGCGCTGTCGGAAGCCCCGATTCCGGGCCTTGCTTCAGGCATCGCGGGCTGTTCCAAAAACATAATCCCACCAAGGCGCGCTGACGCCAAAACCATGATCCGGATCGCGGAAGTGATGCAGCATATGCGAGCGCTTGAGAAAACGCCCGAAAGCGGTGCGCGTCTCGCCATGATGCACATGGTAATGCACCATGTCATAGCCGATATATCCCGCGATAAAGCCGCCCAGTATAGCGTAGCCCGAGCTCCCGCATGTCGAAAGAATCAACAACGCCGCAAGCATCATGATCGGCGCGCTCATCAAAAGCGGCATGACAAGCCGTAGCGGATCGCTCGGATAGAGATGGTGGACGCCATGGATGAGAAAATGCATCCGCGCCCCCAGTCTGCCGGGCATTTCCCAATGGAAAATGTACCGATGGCCAAAATATTCCACCAGCGTCCAGAACACATAGCCGCCGATGAGACCCACCAGCGTCAACAGGGCGCCCGCGTGGAGCGTGGACCAGATCGCCAGCGCCACAACGATGGGGCCATAGACGGCCAAGGGAATGCGATGGTCGATCCGTGAGAAATAATCGAGAATGTCATTCTCGAAGATACGGGGCGAATCCGACAGGGACCGCGCAGGAGAGTCGGTGGATGAAGACATGGCGGCTTATTAGCACGCCGCGCTGCGCCGCGCGAGAGTGACTTTTTGCCGCCCCGGCGCGCCGAATTCCTGATCGTATCGCGAGGCCTTGCGTCCGGGCGCTAGGAATGATGCAATGCTCCCATAAACTCAGGGAGGAATTGCATGCGTCTGCCGACAGCCCTTTTTTCGGCCTTGTTTTTTCTTCCGGCGAGCGCGGCGCTGGCGCAATCCCCCGGCCAAACTCCCGTTCAAGCCCCCGGCAAAGCGCCAGGCTTTGTCGTCGATTATCTGATGGGGCAGGCGCAGGCTCAGGAACGCCTTGACGCGCGCCCTGACGCTCCGCCGGCGCTCAAATTTCGCGTCGAGGACGGATTCCTGAAGCTGCCGGCCGATATCAATATGGGCGAGGTCGTCGGCGTCACGCTCAATGCCGCGGGCGAAATCTTCGTGGTCAATCGCGGCGCGCGAAGTCTTTTGAAGTTCGATCACAACGGCAATTTCCTGCGCTCGGTCGGCGACGCCATGCCGATTTTTGAGGGGCCGCACAGCGCCCGCATCGATCGGGATGACAACCTCTGGTATATCGATGCGGGCAATAATCTCGTTGTTCGCTTCGACAAAAACCTGCATTCCAGCATGGTGCTGGGGCGGCGTCCGGAATCCTGGACCTGGAAAACCCATGTCATCGAACATGCGATTCCTGCGCGCGATAATTTTTATCAACCGACCGATGTTGTCACCGCGCCGGATGGATCGATTTTTGTGTCCGACGGCTATGGCAATTCACGGATCGCCAAATTTTCCAAAGAGGGAATTTTTATCAAGGATTGGGGCGTGCGCGGAACCGGTCCCAGCGAATTCAACACGCCGCACAACATGGTTCTGGATGCGCAAAATAATCTCTATGTCGCTGACCGCCAGAATGGCCGCATTCAGGTCTTCGATCTCGATGGCAAATACCAGCGCGAATTCCGCGTCGGCGGCAATCCGTGGTCGCTGTGCCTGACGCCCGGCCCGAACCAGGTGATGTTTGTGGGCAGCGTCGGCAAGATTTTCAAGGTTGGGCTCGACGGCAAGGTGCTGGGAACCATCG
>CAIZEI010000034.1 GCA_903931945.1 uncultured Hyphomicrobiales bacterium
CCGTCCTCGACGACCCGTACATCCTCATCGTCGAGTCCAAGATCTCGACCGTGAAGGACCTGCTCCCGCTGCTGGAGAAGGTCATGCAGACCGGCAAGCCGCTGGCCATCATCGCCGAGGACGTCGAGGGCGAGGCTCTGGCCACGCTCGTCGTCAACAAGCTGCGTGGCGGTCTGAAGGTCGCCGCCGTCAAGGCGCCGGGCTTCGGCGATCGCCGCAAGGCCATGCTGGAAGACATCGCGATCCTGACCGCCGGTCAGATGATTGCCGAAGACCTCGGCATCAAGCTTGAGAACGTGGATATCAAGATGCTCGGCCGCGCCAAGAAGGTTCGGATCGACAAGGAGAACACCACGATCGTCGACGGCGCCGGCAACAAGAAAGAGATCGAGGGCCGCATTGCCCAGATCAAGGCGCAGATCGAGGAAACCACCTCGGACTATGACAAGGAAAAGCTCCAGGAGCGTTTGGCCAAGCTCGCGGGCGGCGTTGCGGTGATCCGCGTCGGCGGCGCGACCGAAGTCGAAGTCAAGGAGAAGAAGGATCGCGTGGACGACGCGCTGAACGCCACCCGCGCTGCGGTGGAAGAAGGCATCGTTCCGGGCGGCGGCGTTGCGCTGCTCCGCGCCAAGGCTGCCGTCGGCAAGCTGAAGAGCGACAATGTCGATGTGCAGGCTGGCATCAACATCGTGATGAAAGCCCTTGAAACGCCGCTCCGCCAGATCGTCGCCAACTCGGGCGTTGAAGGCTCGATCGTTGTCAACAAGATCATCGAAAACAAGTCTCAGGTTTTTGGCTTCAACGCCCAGACCGAAGAATATGTCGACATGATCGCCACCGGCATCGTCGATCCGGCCAAGGTTGTGCGTACGGCGCTGCAGGATGCAGCTTCGGTCGCCGGCCTGCTGATCACGACGGAAGCCATGATCGCCGAAGCGCCGAAGGACAAGTCTTCCGCCATGCCCCCGATGGGCGGCGGAGGCGGCATGGGCGGCATGGGCGGTATGGATTTCTAGGGAAATCCAGACGCCCAGGAATCCAAAGCGTCGAGATCGCGTTTGCGCGATCTCGATGCGGCGTGGATTTCTAGGGAAATCTGTTTCGTTCAATAGTGCACGCTTCGAAATAAGAACCCCGGCGGAAACGCCGGGGTTTTTGTTGACGGCTCTATGTCCGCGCGACATGTTCAAATTTTGGTGACGGGCCGAAATATTATGAGCAAACGCCTGGACGCCATGAGGCGCAATCCTCGCGGCGACCTGGATCGAGGCCGCCACCGAAATGGGACGCTCGATTCCCGAGCCATCCGCGCAATTGGCGCCAGCCGGGTGATTTTTCTGCAAGTAGCACGCGCGCGGCGCGTCGCTAAATCTACTGGCGTTGATCGAGCGTTTGGGGCTCGCTCAAATGATCATGTCCGATGGCCCGCGCTTGACCTTAAAAATGCGGCGCCACCTCGCTCATGAAGCGCGCCATTTCGTCCCTGACCATTTTGTGGTTCTTCATGCCGACGTTGAAATAGAGGATCACCTCGGAGACGCCTGAAGCCTCGACCTTTTTCAGCATCTCGGTGATTTGTTGCGAATTGCCGATCAGCACGGAATTCGAGCCGAGATCCTCCGGCTTCACCTTGTGCAACCGGTCCATCATTTCAAGCGTGTAGCGATAGCTCGGCGGGCATTTTTCCGGGTCTGAGGGAAACGCCGGAATCACGCATTCCCTGTAATATCGGATCTGGCGCGCGCGCGCCGCCGCCTCGCTCGCCGCGTCATCGCAAAAATGAATGAAATAGCTGCACATCAGGTTGCGGCGCGGCTTGCCGTATTTCGCGCAGGTCTCGCTATAGAGCCTGTTGACGTCGGCAAGGCCGCCAAAGGTCATGGCGGCGGCGAAGGGCGCGACAATCAGGCCATGGCCGAGGCGTCCCGCAAGTTCGATGGAGGGTTTCGAGAACGAGGCCACATAGGCCGACATCGGCTTTTGCACTGGGCTCGGCGTCACTGTCACATCCTCGAACTGATAGTGTTTGCCGTGGTGGTCGATCGGACCGGTAGCGGCCCACAGTTTGGTGACGATCTCCATGCCCTCTTCGAAAATCGACTGATTGTCGCGAAAATTGCCGCCCAGCGGGATATATTCGCGCTCGTCATAGCCGCGCCCGGCGGCAAAATCGACGCGTCCGCCGCTGATCAGATCAAGCGTCGCCCATTGCTCGGCAACCCGGATGGGATGATGAATCGGCAGCACGGTCACCGCCGGCGCGAGGCGGATCGTCTTGCTGCGGGCGGCCAGATAGGAGAGCAGCATCTCCGGGCACGAGTTGACGCCCAGTGTCGAAAAATGGTGCTCGCCAATCCAGGCCGAATGATAGCCAAGTTCGTCCGCGTAAAGCGCTTCGGCCAGAATGTCGGCAACGAACTGGTTGGGGCTGCGCGGGTTGTTCTCGTAGTGATTGTCGCTGAGCGTGAAATAACCGAATTTCATTGAAAGGCCTCCCGCTGGCGCACGCCGCCACCGGTCGTGCGCCTGTTGTCACATTGCGCCAACTTATTTCAAACGCGCCCGCGCCTCTTCGAGGTAGCTGAGATCGACGAATTTTTTCACGTCAAAGTTGCTTTTAATATAGCCGAAATCGCGGGCGAAATCGACCGTGCGTTGCGTGCCGGCGATGTCAGGTTGCAGATTGGGGTCGCGGTAATAGTCCTTCGCGGTGAACAGCCAGTCCTGAAACAGGGCTGGCGGCGCCTTGGCGAAATCGGCGGCGATTTTCACCGCTTCGTCGTGGTTCTTCGGGTCGAGGAACCAGCGCGTGGCGCGCAAGGTGTCCTCAAGCAAATCAACCACAACGGCCTTGTTCTTTTTGGCGAAATCGTCCCGCATCACCCAGAATCCAAGTTCGTTCGGCCCCAGCGCGTCGCCCTGGCTGAAAAGCACATTGGCGCTGTCGCGCAATTCCTTGTCGAGCGAGAAGGGGGCTCCCGCGGCGACGAGGTCGGCCTTTTTGCCCTGCAGCAAGGCCTTCATCGTGGGGAAGGGCGCCTCGATCACCGAATAGTCGCGTTTGTCCTCAAGGCCAAATTTGCGCAGCATCACACGCATGGCGATATCGACGGCTGCGCCGATGCTGTTAACCGCGATGACCTTGCCCTTGAGATCGGCGGGAGTCTTGATGCCGCTGTCCTTGCGCACGAAAAACTCGTTGGAGAGGTGTCCCGATACGCCATCCTGGAATTCGTCGGCGACAATCCTGAGATCGTCCATGCCGGCGTTGACCACGCCAAGGCCGAGCGACGTAAAGTTGAGAAGGCCGATCTCGATTTCATTGACCGCCATGGCGGTCACCATGGGCGGCGTGCCCTGATAACGCACAGGCTCGAACGTGTAGGACTTGCCGAGATGCGGCGCGAGTTCTTTCTTGATGAAAAGAATCGAGGCGATGTTTGAGGCTGGCACGATCCAGGCCGCCCGGATTTTGACAGGGTCGGCGCTGGCGGGGGCAGAAGCGACTGCGAACAAGCCGATGGCTGCAAGAGCTCTGGTCCAGATACGCATGGGGTTCCTCCGTGTTCGGTACGTGTTTCAGTCGATTGTTATTTCAGTCTCAAGGCGGCTTCCTCGACATAGCTGAGATCGAGGTATTTTTTAACATCGAGCTTGCCCTTCACGAAACCAAGCTGCGCCTGCAACTCAATGTTTGAAGAGAGCGCAGCGGCATCCGGTTTCAGCCCGGCGTCGCGGTAATAATCCTTTTTCGTGAACAGCCAGTCGGCAAAGAGCGCCGCCGGCGCCTTGGTCGTAGCCGCGACAATCGCGACCGCCTCCTCATGGTTGGCATGGTCGGTGTACCAACGGATCAACCGCATCGAATCCTCAAGGAAATCGACCATCGCGGCGCGGTTCTTTTTCAAAAACCCGTCCTGCGCGCCCCAAATTCCGAGTTCTGACGGCCCCATCGCGTCGCGTTGGGTAAAGAGGGGGTGGGCCGCCTTGCGCAATTCGGGGTCAAAAAGGAAGGGCGGCACGGATGCAACGAGGTCGGCCTTCTTCTCGATCAGCAGGCTTTTCATTGCAGGCAGGGGAGCTTCCACGACGTTGTAATCGCGTTTGTCCTCGAGCCCTGCCTTGCGAAGCCAGGCGCGGGCGGCAATATCGACCATACTGCCGATCGCGTTGGTGGCGACGGTCCTGCCTTTCAGGCTCGCCGGAGCGCCCTCAAAATCGTTGCGGATCATGAACCCGTTGGTGTTGTAGCCCTCAACGCCATCGCGGAATTCATCCGCGAAAACGCGCAAATCCTGCATGCCGGCGTTTTCCACGCCCAGACTCAGAGACGTTGAATTCAATAATCCGATTTCTAGATCGCCGACCGCCATGGCTGTGATCATCGGAGGCGTTGCTTGGTATCGCACCGCTTCCAGGGTGTAGGTTTTGCCTAAATGTGTGGCAATTCCCGGCTTTGCATTGAAAATCGAGAAAATATTCGTGCCGGGCACGATATAGGCTGCCCGAATTTTAAGCGGTTCAGCGGATGTGGCGCCAGCAAACAAGGCCGCCAGACACAATGCAATCGCCAGTGGTTTGAGGCCCATAGCGTTCTCTCCCCCGATCTGTCCGGCGAGTAGAGCTTGTTCCGGGCGCGAAATCAATGCGGCGAAAGGCTGTCAGGCTGGCGCCGGGATTGCTTCGGGGTTTAACGACATTTTTGGACATCTCTGAAAACATGTCGGTTCAGTGGCGAGACAGTCTGGAGTTGCAGTCGAAGGGCGGGACATCAAGGCATGCCGGGCATCGATCCGGAATGGAGAGGTCTTATGTGGACTCGAGCTGTATTCGCAACTTTTCTCATGCTGACGGCCAGCGCCGCCCGCGCTGATTTCTCACTGATCTGCGATAATCAGGCGGAAATTGAAGATATCCTGCATACTGACCAGACCAGCGGCTTTGAAGAAGCCACCAAGAAATTCAAGGCCTATATTGCGCTGATGGATGAGCGCAACGAATCCTCGTGCGAGCTTGGCCGCGTGCCGCATCCTGCAAAGGTCGGCAATGTCGTCGGGCGGTTCGAGTCCATAGAATTCATCCCCGGCGAATTGCACGATGTCGTGATCGTCGAAGTGCATGCCGGCGGTCGGTTGCTCTACGGAACAATCAACCGGTTCGTGTCGGAGAAAAAGCCGGAACTGGGGACGTAAGCTGCGGGCAAGCGAACCCGCTTTGGCCGATGTGTGTGCGTGTAAAAATTCATGCATATCGGGGTCGCGATGCGCAGGAAAATCGATCTTGACGACCGGCTTCTGGCCGAAGCGATGAAAATCAACGGCCTATCCACGAAAAGGCGACTGTGGAGGAAGCCCTGCGCAAGCTTGTGAACATTCTTCGTCAAAGGGTCGCGATTGCATCTCTTGCCGGCCTTCGCCTGGAAGGAGAACTTGACTCAATGCGCCAAGCAGGACGTTTGAACTGTCCGAGCCCGATGCCTCACAATGATGGTTGTCGATCGTTCTATCTGGATCGCATATCCGGGCAACAGCAGAGGCCCAGCAGTTGAAAAATTGAAAGCGCTGCCAAAACCCGGCGATATCATTGTTGGCGATATCATTTGCTGGCGGTCTTGCAGGGCGCCAGAGAAGACGCGCACGCAGCGCAGATCGAGCGAAATCTCCGGCAATTTACCATCGTGTCGATGTTGAGCGCGGAACACGCGCCTTTGACCGCACAAAACGAACTTTCCCCTAATCGGCTATCGCCCAAAACCATGGCAGGATAGCGTTCAATCGATGAAAATGCGCACGGCGCGCTCGCATGTGGGTGGTTGGGAGTGTCGGGCGCTGAGGGTGTTTCTTGGCCAAGGCGGGTTCATGCTGTTTCGAACAATCATTCCAGCGATTTGCCAGCGATCCGGTCGGGAAGCCAGCCCACAATGGCAAAAGCGCAAACTGTTCGCTGTATCAATTGGCGTCTGAAAAACACCGGTATCCCAATTCCTCTTCAGGCGTCACGTGTCCGGCGGTTTTGTGTGCAAAACCGCCCTCGTTGCGTTGCAGCAACTATGCCGCCGTGCGGCATGCTGCTATGGGAAATGTGCGTCGACCTTGGTTTTCGCACGCACAAACATGCAGAATTGACTGCGTCAGTCCACAGTCTCCTGGAGGATAGTCGAATGGCGTCGACTGCGGGTCTGGGCAATGACAAGATCGGTTCGGCGGTGAAGACATTCGCCACCAGCAAAATCGATATTGCCACCGCGCACTTACAGGCCGTTTACGGATCGGATACGAAGGTCGAGGTCCACGGAGATCAGAAAAAGTATCAGATTGATTTTACGGGCGTCGCAATGGGCCGTTGCAGCCTGACGATCGCCAAAATTGCAAGCTGGTCGATGACGCGTAACACAAATGGCTACGCTCATATTGCGATTCCCCTGAAAGGCCTGTTCACATACTGCTCGGGGAACCACCTGCACGAGTTAACTCCTGCAAAGCAGGCCGGAGTCGGGCGTCCGTTTGAACGATTTAATGTGAAGGTGGCTGATGGAAAGGGTTTGGCCCTCACTGCTTCCATCGATGCGCTAACTGATCGTGCCGAGAGATTGACGGGCTTGCCCCAGACCGCAAGCATCCTGGTTTCCGAGATGGTTGAATGTCTCGACCTGGGGTCGGCGATCGGGGCAGCCCTGGCGCGCACTATGAAATCAGCGATGCTTGAAATGACGGAATTAAATTCCATGGGAATGGGCGCCCTGACGCTTGGCGGCTACGAAGAATTGTTGCTCAACCTCGCGGTCGTCGCTCTGTTCCCGCGCGTCGCCAATCAAGTCGGGCAATCGTCTGCCGATTGCAGCCCAGCGACGATCCGACGGGCGCGCGATTATTTGAAGGAACACGCCGGGGAGGTCATCGAATTAACGAAGGTTGCCAGTGATCTTGGCGTGAGCATGAGGGCGATGCAAGAGAACTTCCAACGGTACTATGGTTTCTCACCGCGGGATTACCTCCTGGAATGCCGTCTTGAAAACGCGCGGCAAAGGCTGTTGCTGGCTGAGAACGCATCTTCGGTTACGGAGGTTGCGTTTGAAACGGGGTTCAGCGAACTTGGACATTTTTCAGCCAAATATCGCGATAAGTTTGGCGAATTGCCATCGGAAACCTTGCGCCAATCCCGGCGGCGCTAAATCGCGTTTTAAACGGGATCACATCCGCGTTATATCGGCGGAGCCGCGCAAAACCCCATATGACCGCGCATTGACCATAGCATCGCGCACATTGGCCGCTTAGATGGCGCAAGGTCCTCCCGGGTTTCAAGCAAGAACTGTTGAATTATGCGTAGGCGCGGACAACAGCTTTTTGCGCAGTGCTGGATTGGATGCCGCGCGCAGTCAGCACAGAGAGGAATCAGGAATGTTCCCCAGTCCATCGATTGATTTTATTAGGTCCTTTGTCACGGTCGTTAGATTGGGCGGGTTCATTCGCGCAAGCAAGGCGCTCGGCTTATCGCAACCAACCGTTAGTCTCCAGGTCAAGCGGCTTGAAGAACTTCTGGGAACGCCGTTGTTTGAAAATTGCTCCCGCCTGACTCTGACGACGGCGGGCAAATCGTGTTTCGAATATGGATCGGAACTTGTATCCAATTGTGATGAAATGATGCAAAAGAATGCGGAATTGAATCAGGCGGGCGTCTCCGGGGATCGCACCCTCATTCGTGCGTAACAAAATAACCCAACTCATTTCTCGGCGGCGGGCGACGTGTCCGCGCTTCATGGAGGAGAG
This sequence comes from uncultured Hyphomicrobiales bacterium, assembly GCA_903931945.1. Classification (GTDB taxonomy): domain Bacteria; phylum Pseudomonadota; class Alphaproteobacteria; order Rhizobiales; family Beijerinckiaceae; genus Terripilifer. The sequence goes on from CAIZEI010000034.1 coordinate 7,767, forward strand.
ACTCCGGTTTCCTGCCATCATTGAACCGTTTTGCAATTTCTTCGTAAGCGCTGTTTTGCACCCACCTACCAAATTGTCTGATGAAGTTGGATGCTGAGGTCTGCTTGCCGCTTGGGCA
>CAIZEI010000035.1 GCA_903931945.1 uncultured Hyphomicrobiales bacterium
AAACTGCGTGTCTTCGCGCAGCTTGCGATCCAGCGCCGCCAGCGGCTCATCCAGCAACAAAAGGCGGGGGCGTTTGGCCAATGCGCGCGCCAGCGCCACGCGCTGTCGTTGTCCGCCCGACAATTGATCCGGGCGACGGCGGTTCAAGCCGCCGAGTTGCACGAGTTGTAGCATTTCCTCGACGCGCGCCGCCACATCGGCGCGTTTCATGCCTTCGCGCTCCAGTCCGAACGCAATGTTGCTTTCGACGTTCATATGCGGAAACAAGGCGTAGGATTGAAACACCATATTGACCGGTCGGCGATGCGGAGGCGTGGTGACGATATCGCGCCCATCGAGCAGAATAGATCCGGTATCGGGCGTCTCAAAGCCTGCCACAAGCCGCATCAATGTCGTCTTGCCGCATCCCGAGGGGCCGAGCAAGGCGAAGAACGATCCCCGCGCAATATCCAGCGACACGCCGTCCAGCGCTTTCACATCGCCATAGCTGCGAGTCAGGGATCTCAGCGACAGCAATGGCCGCGTGTGATCAGGATCGGTCACCCCTAATCTCCCGACTCGCGCGCCAGCGCAATGCGCGCCTCAAGAACCCTGGGTTTAAGAACGACAAGTCCGCCGCGCAGTTTTTCGACAAGGCCTTCGCGCGCCATGGCTGAAAGCTCGCGCGAAACCTGCTCGCGGCGACATCCGATGCGCGCTGCAAAATCGTGATGAAAAGGCGGCGGCGATACGATGCGCTCGCCCGCGTGGCCTGCACGGGGCTGGGATAGCCGCAGAATTTCCGAATACAGGCGATGGCGAAGATCCAGAACCGTTTGTTCGGCAAGGCGACTGTCGAGTTCGCGCACCCGGCTGGCCAGCAGTCGCAAAATCGTGTCGCAACACACCGGCGAGGCAAAGAGGATTTCGCGAAACGTCAGCGCCGGCATGACGCAAAGCTCCGCCCGCGTCAGGGCCGTGACATTGGCGGTGCGCTTTTCGCCGTCGATCGCAGCCAACTCGCCGAAGAACTGCTCCGCCCGGAAATCGGCAAGGATAATTTCTTTTCCGGCAGGCGTTCGAATCAGCACGCGCACCTCGCCCGACAGAATGAAATAAACTTCGGAACTGTCGTCCTCATAGTCGATGACCAATTCGCGTTCATCATAGCGGCGCCAGGCGCAACGCCGGTCGAACCTGGCAAAGTCGATGCCCGCTTCCTTGAAGAACGGGATTTGTGCGAGCGACGGCATCATCGAAACCCCGAGTTCACCGCAGTCTCCCACAATCCCGTCAGCTTTGCGAAGACCGACGCGCCGATTGCAGCGTGTTGGCCATCAGCATGGCGATGGTCATCGGTCCGGCGCCGCCGGGTACGGGCGTGATCGCGCCAGCGCGGCGCTGGGCGCTGGCAAAGGCGACATCGCCCACCAGTCGCGTGCGGGGTTTGCCCTGCGCATTGAGACCTTCGGCGGGAACGCGATTAATCCCGACATCGATCACGATGGCGCCAGGTTTGATCCAGTCGCCGTGGATCATTTCGGGTCGTCCGACGGCCGCCACAAGAATGTCCGCGCGCGCGACAACGCCCGGCAGATCGCGCGTGCGCGAATGCGCGATGGTGACTGTGCAATTGCGCGCCAGCAGCAATTGCGCCATCGGCTTGCCAACAATGTTGGAGCGACCGACGACCACAGCTTCAAGTCCGGCGAGGTCGAGGCCAAGCGCCTGCGCAGCGCGATCGATCAGGATGAGCGCGCCCGCTGGCGTGCAGGGCGCAAACGCGCGTGCCATTTCTCCAATCGCAATCAGACCTGCATTCACCGGATGGAAACCGTCGACATCCTTTGCAGGCGAAATCGCTTCCAGAATTTCTGCCGCATGGATATGCTGGGGCAAAGGCAATTGTACAAGTATGCCGTGAATGGCGGGGTCGGCGTTCAACTGCTGGACGAGCGCAAGCACGTCAGCCTGTGCGGCCGACGCCGGCAGGGTGTGCTGAACCGAATGAAAGCCGCAGGATTTGGCGGCCTTGCCCTTGGCGCCAACATAGACCTGACTTGCGGGGTCTTCTCCCACGAGCACGACCGCCAGACCCGGCGTTATCCCGGCGTCCGCGACCAGTTTTGCCGCCCCTGCCGCGGTCGCATCAAGCACACCCTGCGATATCAGCTTGCCATCGATTATCATCCCGCCGCCATCGGGCGATGTGCGGAGGCCGGACGCGTCGGGAGGCGTAAGCGTATCGTTCATGGCTGATTCCAGGGACTTGGGCGCATGGCTCTCATGGCAGAAGCGCCCGACGGCGCCAAGCGCCGTGTCATAATTTGACCGACCAAGTGGCCGCGTGGCGCCGCCTCTCTCCGGGCGACAGATGGATCATGGAGGGTTTTTGCGCGAGGTCTTCGACAAAATCCTCGGGGTCGCCGTATCCCGTCCAGGTTTCGATGCACAGGAATGGCGCGCCCGGACGAGACCACAAGACCAGATGGCGAAAACCTTCCATGGCCACCCGCAGCGATTGCCCGCCCGGCCCGCGCCACTCAAGCCCCCGGCTGGCGCAATCGAGAAAGCACAGGGCTTCGCTCTCAAACGTCTGCGGCGTTAGCGTCAGCCTCCGTCCCCCTTCCAGAACAACCGGGCGCGTGCGTTTTGAAAACAATCCGCCTGGCGCAATCATCGGGATATCCTGTCGTTCTACTTCGTCAAACTGGATATCATCTTTCTGCATTGCGCCAGAAACAAAAGGCCACCGGAACCCGGGGTGCAGGCCGAAGGCGTAGGGCATCGTCCGCTCGCCTGAATTGTTGACATATGTCTCGATTTCGAGCGCCGCTTCCCGCAACCTGTAGCTGATCGAAAGTTCAAAACTGTAAGGATATTGCGCCCGCGTGCGGGCGTTATCGCAAAGCACGAGGCGAACAAAATCCGGCCGCCGTTCCACCAATTCAAAATCTTCGAACCGCGCGAAACCATGCAGACCCAGCGGATAAGTCTTGCCGCTGATGCGAACCTCGCCATTGCGCGTCCAGCCGCAAACCGGGAACAGGACCGGCGCAGTCTCATCCCAGATCGCAGGATCGGGCGTCCACAGAAGATCGACGCCGCCGGCGCGCCATGTCAAAGCCTGCGCGCCATGCGTTGCAATCGCGGCGCGCGCGGCGCCGCAGACCAGTTCAATCGCGGTCGATGCGCGCGCCATTTGTGTCCTGTCGATAGGTTCGCCAATCCCGCCTTTGGGTGATACCCTGATTCCACATCAACGGGGAGAACGCCATGGTCGCAAAACTCAACACAGACGTCAGCCGCCGCGCCATTCTGTCGGGCGGCGCGCTCGCAGCCGCCACCGCCCTGCCCGCCTCGGCGGAGGTGAACAACGGAGAAATCGTCGCCGAAGACCATTGGGCGCAGCAGGGCGACGTCAAGCTCTATCTTTATCGCAAGCGTGTGGTGGGCGACGGCCCCGATAACAAGCCGGCGCTCTTCCTCGTCCACGGCTCGTCTTTTTCGGGCCGGGGCGGCTTCGATCTGCAGGTTCCCGGCCTGCCGAATTATTCTTTCATGGACGAATTCGCGCGTCGCGGTTTTGACGTCTGGACCATGGACTTCGAAAACTATGGGCGCTCCACGCGCGGCACAAACAACAATGCCGACATCATGACCGGCGTCGGCAATATGGAAGCTGCTTTTCCGGTGGTTGAAGCGGTCACCGGGCAAAAATCGATTCGCGTGAAAGGCCAGTCCTCGGGCGCCATACGCGCCGGCGTTTTCGCCATGCGCAATCCGGATCGGGTTGAGCGGCTGATTCTCGACGCATTCACCTGGACGGGCGAAGGCGCGCCTGAAATCATGCGTCGCCGCCACGATGTCGCAACCTATCAGGCGAGCCTGACGCGCACGGCGACACAGGCGACGTTCCGCGGCATCTTTACCCGCGACGATCCCTCAACCTTCGAGGCGCCGGTTCCAGACGCCCTCGCCGCCTACGAATTGCAATATGGCGATCAGGTGCCAAACGGCACCTATATCGACATGGCCATCCACATGCCGATGGTCGATCCTGCCAAACTCCTCTGCCCGGTGATGATGCATCGCGCCGAAACCGACGGCAACGCGACAGACGCCGAGTTGCTGGAGTTTTTCGGCAAGCTGCCCAACCCCGACAAGCAATTCGTCAAGTTGCGGGGGATCGCGCATGTCGCCGTGCTCGGCAAGAACCGCGCCCGGGTGTGGCACGCCATGGGCGCGTTCCTGACGCTGCCGGGACTGGCTTAGGCCGGACGCCAAGGCGCGGTCCTTCTCTCGCTCCTGGCGGGAGAAGGGGCCGACAGGCCAGATGAGGGCGAGCCCAATGTTCAATCACTGATTTGATTGATCGTTTCATTCAGGACCCAACCGCGACGATAGGATCATTGAAAAATGGCTCAACTGGCGGATTGGCTCGATCAAGCCATGGCAGCACAGCTGACGCCGCTGGGTTTCCAGCGGGTCCGTTTGCGCAAATGGGTTCGCGCGGAGAAGCCGCACATTCACGAGGTATTCGAGTTTTATGTTTTGAAAAGCTCTGCAAATACGCCACGCTGGGGGTTCTCCCTTCCTTTTGCGCCACGCGCCGATGATTTGTCGCTGGCTTCGAAAGGAACGCCGAAGACCGCGCGCATGGATATCTGCTACGATCCTATCTGGCGCAACGATGGCGTTGTGCCAGATTGGTGCTCGCTTTTTCATATTCCGGATTGGCAGGAAACGACCGAAGCGCGCGTATCGCGTGTCGTCGCGATGTCTGTCCAGCGCGCGCAGGATTATTTCGCCCGCGTTCATTCGCTGGGGGACATCGTGGAAATATTCAAAGAAGAACAGGACGCGCTTGAGGCGATGCTGCGCAAGAATCCGGAAAGAAAAGTCTGGAGTATGCGCGATCTGGCATGGGGGTTGGCGATGATCGCCCGCGGAGATCCGCAAGATGGAGAAATGTTGATATCGAAATTTTGCGAAACCTTTGGCTTTGAGGCCAATGACTCACGAATTGAGCGTGCCCGACAACGAGCTCGAACGATTTGGGACAGCAACTCCGAGGGTGCGAAGTAGGTCGGGCGAGGACCTTGAGTGGGATGCAGCAATCGAAGGTTTGCGCTGTTGCGCGACCCTCATCCGGTCTGTCGGCCACCTTCTCCTGTTTCACAGGAGAAGGACCGCGCGCTCGAAAAAGCTACTTGCTCTTTGTGACATAAAGCAACGGCAAGTCCTTGGCCTGCGGCGGCTCCGGCATGGCTTCCAGATATGCATAAATATCAGAAGCCGTTGCGTCTGGCATGATCGCTTCTTCGTAGGGCGCCATGGCGGAGGCCGGGTGGCGCAACTGATGCAGGAACTGGTCGAATGTGAGCTTGGTGCGGGATATTTGCGGTCCCGTCAGCAAGGCGCCCTGCCCGCCATAGCCATGGCATTGCCAGCAGCCATCGTTGTCGAAATGCTTTTTGCCGTTGGCAGCGTCTGCAGCCCAGGAGGAGGCTGCCGGCATGGCGAAAAAGGCAAGCGCGGCAAGCGCGATTTTTCCAATGTTCATGGCTGTTTCCCCTAGCGCGGCTGCATCACGGCGTCGATCAGCACGGGCTGACCGGATTTCATGGCGTCAAGTCCGCGTTTGATCGCGGGCCCAAGATCCTTCGGATCGGTGATCGGTCCGATGCCCACAGCGCCATAGCCCTCGGCAATCCTGGCGTAGCTGATGTTGGGATCGCGCATGGTCGTGCCAATGACCGCGTTCTCGACGCCGCGATTGTGCCGGTTGGCCATGTGCTGGATGTGCATGACCTCCTGATGATAGGCGCGATTGTTCTGGATTATGGTGAGATAGGGAATCTTGTGATGCGCCGCTGTCCATAACGTATGCGGCGCCATGTTGAATTCGCCATCGCCGGTGATCGAGATCGCCGTGCGTCCGCCTGCATCGCGATGCGCCAGCGCGCCGCCGAGCGCTGCAACCGGTTGATAGCCGACGCCGCCGCCGCCCGAACCGCCCATGAATTGATAGCTCTTCTCGATGGGCCAGAGCCGGTGCGGCCAGTTCGACGAAAAGCCGCCGTCCGAGAGCAGCGCCCAGTCAAGGTCCTTCACCTGATTATAGAGTTCGGCATACATGCGCGCGGACGAAATCGGGCCGAGGTCCCATGCGACCGCAGCCTCCGCGCGGGCGCGGTCGGCCAGGCCCTTGTAGGCTGCCAGCAGCTTTTGTCCCCGCGCTTCGAACGCGGATTTACGGTCGCCGATCTCGCGCTGCACCGCCTCGATCAAATAAGGCATTGAAGCCTCGCCATCGGCAGTGATCGACACATCAGCGGCGCTGTAGCGCTGGAAATCCTGATAGTTGGCGCGCACCATCAGGTCATGCGTGGAAATCGCAATGACCTTGGCGCCGGGCCTGGCTTTTGATGCGAAGGTGCGCTCAATCTGGTCGCGAACTCGCGTCAACTGACCGAAGAGGTCCGAGGGCTCCAGCGCGAGAATGCAATCGGCCTGCGCCAGCAACGGCCCCGAACGCTCCCATTGTGAGAGATAATGGGTCGTGGGGAAATTCATGCGACCGCGATTTTCAACGACTGGCGCCTGCAACAGTTCCGCAAGCCTGACAAGATCGTTGACGCCCTTCTGCGTGCGCGCATAGCGATCCACGAGAATGACGGGGTTTTCAGCCGCGACCAGCAATTTGGCGGCATCGCGCAACGCGTTGGGATCGGCGGCGACCTGCGTGGGATGATTGAGTTTGGGGATGCTGAGTTTGGCGTTGGCCGCTTTCGTCAGCGCCATTTCCTGCAACTTGCCATCGGCGGTGATCAACACGGGCGCCTGCGGCTGCGATGTCGCGAGCTGATAGGCGCGCACAGTGGATTCAGCAAACCCTTGCAACGACCATGGATAATCGTCCCATTTGGTGAAGTCGCGCACAGTTGCGGCGCCGTCCTGCACCGTATGATACCATTCGATGCCGGGGCGGCGATCTTCGATCGGGCCAGCGCTCGCCGTAAACACGATGATCGGCACGCGGTCGCACCAGGCATTGTAAAGCGCCATCGCGGAATGCTGCGTGCCAACAGTGCCATGCACCATGGCGGCCATCGGTTTGCCCGCCACCTTCGCATAGCCATGGCCCATTCCAACCGAGACTTCTTCATGCAGGCACGTCAGCCATTCCGGCTTGCTGTTCTTGCCGTAGTTGATGAAGCTTTCCTGCAAGCCCCGGAACGTCGAGCCGGGGCAGGCCGCCATATACTCGATGCCCAGCGTCTTGCAGACATCGACCATGAAATCGGAACCGGTCTTTTCCGTCGTCAGCTTCTCTTCCTCGCCGGGCGGCTGCGTTTCAGCGGCCATTTGTGCGGCTGTCGGCGCCGCCGCCTTGGGCGCGGCGGGCGCCGTTTGCGCGCGCGCGGTCGTTTCCGCAGCGATGGTTGCGCTGCCTGCAACGGCGGCCCCTTTCAAAAACCCGCGCCTGTCGACGTTCCCTGTCCCTGACATTGCCATCTCCCTGATCGACTCCGCGCAAGATGCGCTCAAATTCGCAAATTATTTCACGCCCATCGTCTGCAACAACGGCAGATTTTCGAGCTTGGGCGGTTCGGGCTGCGACTTCAACCAGGCATAGATATCCGCCGCCGTCTGGTCTGACAAAACAGCGGCTTCATAGGGCGCCATTTCAGACGCCGGCTGCCGCAACTGATGCAGGAACGCCTCGAACGGCAGCGCCGTGCGCGCCAGTCGCGGTCCGGTCAAAGCTGCGCCAATGCCGCCGTAATTATGGCATTGCCAGCATCCGTCGCTCACAAAATGCGCTGCGCCATTGCGCACATCGCCCGCCGGCGCGTCCTGCGCCTGAGCCGATCCCGCGATCACAAGAGCCGCTATCATAACAAGCTTTTTCATCGGTCTCCCCCCTCAACCGCGTGGTTGCATGACAGCGTCGATCAGCACAGGCTGGCCGGCCTTGACTGCAGCAACGCCTTTTTTCAATGCAGCGCCGAGGTCATTGGGATCGGTGATCGGTCCGATGCCAACTGCGCCATAGCTTTCCGCCAGTTTGGCGTAGTTGACATTGGGATCGGTCATCGTTGTTCCGATGACGGCGCTTTGCACATTGCGGTTATGCCTGTTGGCCATGCGCTGGATATGCATGACCTCCTGATGGTAGGCGCGATTGTTCTGGATGATCGCCAGCATGGGAATGCGGTGATGCGCCGCGGTCCACATGACGTGCGGGGCCATATTGAAATTACCGTCGCCAATGATCGATATCGGCAGACGCCCGCCCGCGTCCTTGTGCGCCAGCGACGCGCCAAGCGCTGCGACTGGCTCGTATCCGACCCCCGAGCCGCCGGATGAACCGATATACTGATAGTGCTTTTCCATTGGCCACAACCGGTGCTGCCAGTTGCCGGAATAATTGTTGGGCGTCGTGAAGGCCCAGTCCTCGTTCTTGACCGCCTCCCACAATTCGGCAAACAGCCTCGCGCCGCTGATGGGGGTGGAGTTCCACGTCAGGGCCGCGTCCGCGCGCGCGCGTGCTGCAAAACCCTTGTAGGTTTGCAGCATTTTTTGTCCGCGCGCATCGAACGCCGGTTTGCGATCGCCGATCTCCTTCAGCACAGCCTCGATCAACCAGGGCATCGAGGCTTCCGGATCGGCGGTGATGGACAGGTCCGCCGGGCTGTAGCGCTGGAAATCCTGATAATTGGCGCGCACCATCAGGTCATGCGTGCCGATATTGATGACCTTGGTCGTCTGCCGAATTTTCAGTCCGGTCTTGCGTTCGAGCTGATCGGTCATCTTGTTGAGCTGGCCGTAGATATCCTGCGGCTCCAACGAAAGCACGCAATCGGATTGCGCCAGCAGGGCGCCGCCGCGCGCAGACTGGCAAAGATAATGCGTGGTCGGCATGTTCATGCGGTTCTGCTGGTCGACCACGGGCGCCTGAAGCGCTTCGGCCAGACGCACCAGATCGTCCATGCCTTTTTGTGAACGCGCATAGCGGTCGGCAAAAATCACCGGATTTTCAGCGGCGACCAGCATCTTCGCCGCTTCGCGCAGCGCGTTGGGATCGGCCGCCGCCTGCGTGGGATGATTGAGTTTTGGAATGGAAAGTTTGGCGTTGGCCGCCTTCGAAAGCTCCATTTCCTGCAGTTTGCCGTCGGCGGTGATCAACACCGGCGCCTGCGGCTGCGAAGTCGCGAGTTGATAGGCGCGCACAGTGGATTCAGCAAACCCTTGCAACGACCAGGGGTAATCGTCCCATTTGGTGAAATCGCGCACCGTGGCCGCGCCGTCCTGCACCGTGTGCATCCATTCGACGCCGGGTCGGCGGTCTTCAATTGGGCCAGCGCTCGCTGTGAACAGAATGATCGGCACGCGGTCGCACCAGGCGTTGTAGATCGCCATTGCTGCGTGTTGCGTGCCCACGGTTCCATGCACCATGGCCGCCATTGGCTTGCCGGCCACCTTGGCGTAGCCATGCGCCATGCCGACGGAGACTTCCTCATGCATGCAGGTCAGCCATTCCGGCTGCTTGTTGGCGCCGTAATTGATGAAGCTTTCCTGCAAACCGCGAAAGGTCGAGCCCGGACAGGCCGCCATGTAGTCGATGTTCAAAGTCTTGCAGACATCGACCATGAAGTCGGAGCCGGATTTCTCCTCGGTCAGTTTTTCGGCCTCGCCGGGATGGTCATTTTCTGAAGCGAGTTGAGCGGCGCTCGGGGGCGCAGCTTTGGGGACGGCAGGCGCCGTCGCCTGCGCGCGCGCCTCTCCAGCCACGCCCGCGCCGCCCGCGACAGCCGCGCCCTTCAGAAATCCGCGCCGGTCCAAATTCGGCTTGCCTGACATTTCCGCCCCCTGATTGAATTTCGTTCCCTGGCGCGACTTTGAACTTTTGGCGAGGCCGGCGCAACCCAAATTCGCAGGACCGTAAACTGGCGCGGCTCAAGCTATTGCCACCGCCAGCGCGCTCGCGGTACTCTGCGCTGGCGCCGCCACATTTTTGACATGCTGTGGCACGATGCGAAGATTGACTATCGCAACTGGTTTTTGGCGGGCGCGGCCCGGAAATTTACGGGGTCCCGTGCGTCGGCTGCTGTGTACGCTTGTTTATGTTTTGATGGCCATGAGCGGCTTGAGAACCGCGGGGGCTGTTGAATCCTATCGAATCCCGCCCGACTCGCCAGCCATCGACCTGACCAACGTGGTTTCCCGCAATTTCTCGCAGGGCGACAAATTGCAGGTGTCCACCGCGCCCGACGCAGGCGGCGTCGTCCGGCGCATCGAGGTGGACGCAGCCAAGCCGGGCAGCCAGCCAGCCTGGATTGTGTTTGCGCTTACCAACGATACCGATGACCAGATGGAGCGTTTGCTGGTGGCGCCGCATTACCGGCTTGTCGGATCGGGCGTCGTAACGCCGGATCTGGGCTCCGTCCGCGTCACCGCAATCACCGCCAGTCAGGGATTTCCGCCCGAATCCGAAGAAGGCGACGACGCCGACATTTTTCGGCTGACGCTCGATCCTGGCACGACGGTCACCTATGTCGCTGAAATGGCGACGCCCAATCTCCCGCAACTCTATTTATGGGAGCCTGACGCCTACAAGGACAAGGAGGCGAGCCTCACCCTCTTCAAGGGCATTGTCATTGGCGTCGCGGGCCTGCTGGCCATGTTTCTGACTGTCATTTTTGTGGTCAAGGGCGCGGTCATTTTTCCCGCATCCGCCGCTCTCGCGTGGTCTGTGCTGATCTATGTCTGCATCGACTTCGGCTTCTGGCAGAAAATATTCGGCTCCACCGACGGCGCCGACCGGGTCTGGCGCGCGGGGGCTGAAACCTTCCTGGCGGCGACGCTATCGGTCTTCCTGTTCGCCTATCTCAACCTTTCAAGCTGGCATGTGCGCGCGTCTTATCTGGTGGGGGGCTGGCTGCTGTTGCTCGCCTGCCTTCTGGCGCTTGCCTTCTACGATCCAGCCTCTGCAGCGGGCGTTGCGCGTATCTCGCTCGCAACGGTCGCTGTCGTCGGTTTCATCCTTGTGCTCTATATGGCGGTGCATGGCCATGACCGGGCGATCATGCTGATTCCGACATGGTTCCTGCTGTTGATGTGGGTTTGTGCGGCGGGCGCCACTGTCACCGGATTTTTTACCAATGATCTCGTGTCCCCGGCGCTGATCGGCGGCCTCGCCCTGATCGTGATGCTGATCGGCTTTACAATCATGCAGATCGCGTTTGCGGGAGGAGGGCTGGCGGCGGGCGTTATTACAGACGCCGAGCGAAAGGCTCTCGCGCTCACTGGCTCCGGCGATATTGTGTTCGACTGGGACGTCACGGCGGACCATCTGTATGTCAGCCCCGACGCCGAGCAACATCTCGGCCTCAAACGCGGATCGCTGGGCGGGCCCGCATCGAGCTGGTTCGACTTTCTTCATCCCTTCGACCGCGACCGCTATCAGGCCTGTCTCGATACGGTGCTGGAGCAACGCCGCGGTCGGATCAATCTCGATCTGCGATTGAGGGGCTCGGACGGGCATTACCTCTGGTTTCGCCTCAAGGCGCGCCCCGTCGTCAATTCAGAAGGCGATGTCGCGCGCGTTATCGGCGCCATGGCGGATGTCACCGAATCCAAACACGCCGAGGAACGGCTATTGCAGGATTCAGTGCATGACAATCTGACCGGTTTGCCACACCGCGAACTTTTCTTCGATCGTCTGGACTCTGTCATACGACAGGCGGCAGGCGGCGGTCCAAAACCGGCGGTCCTCGCCATCGATCTCGACCGGTTCCGCGACATCAACATCGCAGCAGGCGTCGCAGCGGGCGATTCAATCCTTCTCACGGCCTCGCGCCGGCTGGGCCGCCAGATCAAGCCGCAGGATACGCTGGCCCGCATTTCCAGCGACCAGTTCGGCATTATCGTCACATCGACGCAGGACGTCGCCGCCATCATGCAACTGGCCGACACGGTGCGGCGCGCGCTGGCGACGCCGGTCACATTCAACGAGCATGAGATTGCCGTTACCGCGTCCGTTGGCATGGCGCTCTACGATTCGCAGAACCACCCCAAAGCCGCCGATATCTTCAAAGACGCCGAGGTTGCGCTGTCGCAGGCCAAACGCCTTGGCGGCAATCGCGTCGAAGTGTTCCGCGCGGGGATGCGGACACAACGCACAGATCGGCTGGCGCTTGAGGCCGATCTGCGAAAGGCCCTGTCGCGCGGCGAAATGAAAGTCTATTTCCAGCCAATCGTGCGGCTGGACGATCGCACCATTGCGGGGTTCGAGGCCCTGCTGCGCTGGGACCATCCCAAACATGGACGCCTCGGCCCCGCTGATTTTATTCCGCTGGCAGAAGAGTCCGGCCTGATCGTCAACCTGGGGCTTATGGCGCTTGACCGCACAGCGCGCGAACTTGCAATCTGGCAACGCGCGCTCGACGTCGATCCGCCGATTTTCGCCAGCGTCAACATTTCCTCACGGCAGTTGCTGCGCCACGATCTGCTGAACGACGTTAAAACGGTTCTGACCAGATATAGTGTGAAACCCGGTTCGCTGAAGCTCGAACTCACCGAAAGTCTGGTGATGGAAAACCCCGAATACGCCGCCCAGATGCTGACACGCATTCGCGATCTTGGAGCCGGGCTTTCGCTCGATGATTTTGGCGCCGGTTATTCGTCCCTGGCCTATCTGCAGCGCTTCCCGTTTGACACGATCAAGATCGATCGCATGTTCGTGCATCCCACCGAAACCGGAGAGCGACCGACGCTGCTGCGTTCGATTGTATCTCTGGCGCATGATCTGGGTATGGAAGTGGTCGCCGAAGGGGCCGAGACGGAAAGCGACGTCATCGAGCTCTATCAGCTTGGTTGCGAGTTCGCGCAAGGATTTGCGTTCGGTCAGCCGATGTCGGCGCTCGACGCCCGCAAACTGCTCGGCGCCGATGTGAACGCCGCCTGAGCAATCAAAGCCACCGCAAAATGAAACGCCCGCAGTCAGAATCTGCGGGCGTTCGCGTATGCGCCGACTGATACAGTTAAATCCGGTCGGGGAACTTGACGATGAAATTGTCGTGGTTCGGCATTTTCACCTGCGGCAGGGTCTTGGCGTCCATGACCGCATTCGCGTCAATGAGCTTGTTTTCCGCCAGAATATAGGCGACCAGATTGTAGGTGTCCTCATCGCTCAGCGTATGCGGCGTCGGCCAGGGCATGGCGCGGCGGATATAATCATACAGCGTCGTTGAATAGGCCCAGAAGTCCTTGATGGTCTTGTTGGCCTCGATGCCCTGCCCCTGCAATTTTTCGTCAGTGACCAGCGCCGCATTCTTGCCGCCCTTGCCGCCATCGCCATGGCACTGGTTGCAGCCCTTGTCGACGAACACCTTCGCGCCAACCGCCGCTGTGCCGGAGCCCGGCGGCAGGTTGGTTCCATCGGGCAGGATCGTGATGTCCCATGGTTTGACATCGGCTTCCGTTATGGGCTGCCCGAGACCTGGACGGGCGCCAAGCCCGTTCTTGCCATCGTCGGCGGCCAGCGCCATGGCGCCAGCGCCCGCCAGCAAGAGCGCAGCCAGAGAGATAACCTTAGGCATAGACATGCGCGATCTCTCCCTTGGCGTTGATGCCCCAGCTCGTGAGGCTGTTGTAGTGCTGGCTGTAGAAGCCCATCATATTGGTCGCAGGCTTCAGCGTTTGCCCACGCTCTTTCACAAAATCAGCGCGCAGCGGCTGGATATTGCCGCCATCGTCGATCGCGCGGCTGGTCAGCGTCGCTGGCGAGCCATCCCAGCGCCACGGAATATGGAACCGCGTGAACGCCTTGTGCATGGTCGGCCCCTGCACGGCGGCGTCCGCCCAGCTCTTGCCGCCGTCAGCCGAAACCATGACGCGCTCGATACGTCCGGTGCCGGAATAGGCGACGCCGGAAATTTCGTAATAACCCGGATCCTTCAATGACTGGCCGAAAGACGGGCTGGTGATGAAGGATTTCACCTCGTTGACGAAATAGAACTTGTAGGCCGTGTAATCCGGCAGGATCGGCGAATAGTTTCGCGCCTCGTAATAGCTCATCGCCGGCTGATCGGTGATCTTGATGCGCCGCACGTATTTGGTATTCATGTTGCCTTCCCAGCCCGGCAGCAGCAGGCGCACGGGATAGCCCTGTTCAGCCATCAGACGCTCGCCGTTCTGATACAGCACGAGAATCGCGTCATCCCAGGCCTTTTTCAGCGGCACCGACCGCGTGAGCAAGGGGGTGTCGGCGCCTTCGGGCAGCATCCATACCGCTTTCGGATCGACGCCGACTTCGTCCAGCAGCGTCGACAGCAGCACGCCTGTCCACTCCGAGTTGGAAACAAGGCCGTGCAGATATTGCAGGTCCTTCTGAATGGGCTCGTTCGAGAACATCAGCGAGGAATTGCCGCCGCATTCGACGAATGTCTGGCGCGTCACCATCGGATAACGCATCAGTTTGTCCATGGTGAAGACCATCGGCTGCTTCACCATTCCGTGGATGACCAGCTTGTGCTGTTCCGGGTCGATATCGGGAATGCCATTGTGCAGAATCGTGAAATGCAGGTGGCTCGGGGTAATCGATCCGCTCAAACGATGATGCGGCGTACGCGCATGTTGCGTGCGCGGTTCACCCTTCGGATTGGACAGGATGCGAACCGTATCCTTTTCAAATTTGGAGCGCCTGCCTGTGGCCTCGACAGTCGTGCCCTGGTGCATGCTCCATTCGGCGTTTTGCAGGGGCTCGGCGGCCGCGCCCGTTGCTCCGGAGGCCGCGCTGACGCCTGCTGCGCCAGCCAGCATCAGACCGCGCCCGAGCAGCGCGCGCCGATGCAGCAGGCCGTTGCCCGCCACGAATTCATCCGGCGCGGACCAGCCCGCTCCGCCCCGCTTTCTGAGGATGCCCATGTTTCTCTCCCTTGCGCGCGAATGACATATTCATGCCGCGCATAGTTACGTGCAGATATTGCGATGCTTCGCGCAAAAAGTCCAGCCGCCGCGCGTGCCGCTATTTCACCCGCGACCAGACCGCGCTCTTGCAGATCAGCCCGGCAAGCACGCAGCCCGCCGTCGTCAATGTGTCGCCCGAGACGCTCATATTGCCGGAATAGGTATTGCCGTCTTCCGGGTTGAAGGCGCGACCTGTCCAGGCGTCCGCGCCCGACGGCTTCATGTCGAAGAATATTTGCTGGCCGACGTGGGCGGGATTGTCCTTGTCGCGCAGCCATACGATATGACCGCACAGGGCTGCGCCGCAGGGCGCAATGGCGACACGCGAGCTACCGGTGTCGCGCAACCAGATTCCCCACGCGCCCTCCGCCGCCAGACAGGGACTGACAGCGGCGATGAGCGCAATCCCCCAAAAAAGCGATTTGGCCAAGCGCGCCTCCCGTTTCAGGTAAACGCCTGACTGTTGGGTTGCGGCTTGAACCTGTATTCGCCAAGCGTGAACAGCGACGCGCACACCAGCGCCATGATGACCATGTAAATTGTCAAAATCGGGATGTAGGATTTGTAGGCGTCGTAGGTCCAGCCGCTAATCGCCGGGCCGAAGCCGGTGCCCAGATTGAACGCCGCGAAAATGACGCCGTAAATCTTGCCATAGCTGCGCTGGCCGAAATAGCGGCTCAACATGAAACCCATAATGTCGATTTCCGCGCCAATGCCGCAACCGCAAAGAACAGCGCCGGCGATGGCCAGGCTGCCGGTCGCGCCGCTCGCAAGAATTCCCATGCCGATGATCGACAAGCCGAAGAAACACAGCGCGACAAACGGCCCCCAGAAGCGATCGAGGAACCAGCCCGACAACATGCGACCCAGAATGATCGCGATGCCGGCGGCCTGCACGGCCTTGATCGCCTCGGGTGGCGGCGTCTTGCGGTCGATCAGCATCGGCACAACATGGGTGATGGTGCCGTTGATCGCCAGCACCGCGAATGTAAATGCGAGCAGCAGCACCCAGAACCGGTAATCGCGCACCGCCTGTGCGAGCGACATGCCCGGGAGGTGATCCGTATTGACACGGCCATTCTGCACGAGATCGGGTCTATCGCGCACAAACAGCAAATTGGGAATGAAGGCCATCACAAGAATGGCGACAGCAAGACCCATATAGGCGCCGCGCCAGCCGTAATCGACCATCAGCGTGCTCGCCAGCCAGGGCACGAAGACAACGCCGGCGCCCACGCCAGCGCAGGCGATGCCCAGCGCCAATCCGCGCTCCCTGTCGAACCACTGTGTCACAGCCGTAGAATAGCCGACCGGCGTCTGCGCCGCGCTAAACAGGCCCGCCAGAGCGAACTGGGCGAAAATCAATGGCACAGAGGCCGTCATGCGCGAAAACATAAACACGGCGAAAGCGAACATCAGGATGCCGATCATCTGCACCTTGCGGACGCCAAAACGGTCAAGCCCCCAGCCCATGAACAGGACGGCGATGGCGGTGAAAACGCCGTTCGCCGAGAGTCCGCCGGCAAAATCGCCGCGCGAGAGCCCGAGTTCCTGCGTCACCGGCGTCACAAAAACGCCGAACGCGAAAATATTGATGGCGCCCGAACCCACCAGCAGCGAGCAGAACGAAGCGGCGACAATCCACCAGCGATTGCCGAATATCCCGCCGCGCGGCAGAACGATTGCATCCTGGGACATGGTCCCCTCCCCCAGATTTGTTTTTCGCGCCCCCACCCCGGCAACGCTGAGCCAAAGTTAGCGCGCCGCAGTCCCCAATGGCAAGCGCGCCGATTCATTGGTCCTTCACCCGCGCCAGCTATCGTCCGGGGATGCAGATCGCCCCGGGACAAACGCAATTCTGGACTCCGCCGCTGGCTTGCGCCTTCCTTTGCGCGCTCGCCGTCGCCATGGCCGGACGCCATTTTCTGATGGCCAATACGGACGTGTCGTGGCTGATCACGGTCGCTGAAAAAATGCTGGATGGCGCGCGGCTCTATGTCGATGTGCAAGAGCCCAATCCACCCATGTCGATCTATATCTACCTGCCTGCGGTCGCGCTCGGACGCCTGACAGGCCTGCCGCCTGAAACCGCGCTCGATGAGTTGATATTCGCAACAGGGTTCGCCAGCGTTCTGTGGTCTGCTCGATTGCAGCCGCAGGACTCGTTCCCGGCTACGACCAGCGAGCGGCGGTTTTTGGCGCCCGTCGCTTTTGCCGTTCTAACCATTCTGCCTGCGGTCAATTTTGGCCAGCGCGAACATATCGCGCTGATCGCCTTTCTGCCCTGGCTTGCACTGACAATCCGCCGCGCGCAGAACGGTGTCGCCACGATGACGATGATCGTCGTTGCAGGTCTCTGTGGCGGGCTGGTTCTGTCCATCAAGCCGCATTTCGCTTTGGCTTTTGCGGCTTCGGCCTGCGTTGCGGCGGCGTCTGCGAGGTCGTGGCGGATCCTTTTTGCGCCGGAGAATTTCATCGCCGGCGCGATCGTCATTCTCTATCTCGCGCATATCCCGATGTTCTATCCCGCCTATGGTCATGATCTCAGGCCGATCATTGAACTCTATCTTTCTGTGCGCACGCCGATTTCCGGCATGTTGTTCGGCGCATTCCCCGCACTTGCGCTGGAAGTTGTTGCGCTAGGGGCCTTTCTTGCGCTGACCCACAACAAAGCCGCGCTCGCGCCCTGGATTCTGACGATGGCTGCAGCCATCGCCGGCTTTGCGGCGGCCGCAATCGCACAGGGCAAGGGATGGCCGTATCATTTCCTGCCAGCGCTCGCCCTGACGACGTTTCTGCTATGCGGACTTGCCGCGCAACGTCCTGCGACAGGCCGCATGGACGCTTTGCTGGCGGCGGTCGCCGCAGCGTTTTTCATTCAATCCTGGCGCTGGGAAGCGATCGGCATCGACATGGCGCCGGTCAACGAAAAAATCCTTGCATTGAAAAGCCATCCCCGAATCATGACGATGGCTTCCGATCCGGCGATCAGTTTTCCCACCACGCGCGCAGTCGGCGGCGTCTGGGCCGATCAGGCGTTTACTGGATGGGTTCCATATTACGCGGCCGGCATTGCAGCCAGCGACGGATTCGATCCGGCCCGCCTGCCTGCATTGCGATCCCTTGTCGAGACGCAGCGACGCGCGCTGGCGAGCGATTTGCGCAATCGCCGCATTGATATCCTGCTGATCGAGCGCAAGCCCTTCGATTATCTGGACTGGGGACGACGCGATCCCGAAGTATCTGGTCTTCTCGATTGCTTTGCGCGGCGCGGGTCCACCACGGTCGGAGACCCCGACCAGCCTGGCGGCGGCGTCGAAGTCGAGGTCCGGGCAAAGGAAACTGCGCCGCCGGCTGAAGGCGGATGTTCGTCGAGCGCGGGCAGCGCGCGCTGAAATGGCTCGAATTTCCCCTGTTTTCCAGCCTTCCGATCGGCGCTTGAGGCTGCGCGCGTGACTTGGTACAAGCGTGCGGGGCCAGACTGCGGAAAACAAAATGAATTTTAGCCAAACCATACGTTTCGCGCGATGCGGAGCATTCGTGAGCGCTCTTGCGGTCGCCGCCAGCGGCGTTGCAGGCGGCGCACGGGCGCAATCGCTCGCCGCGCCGTCCTATGGCGGAGGCGCTGGCGGCGCATCGCAAATCCCGGGGCTCAGCCAGCCGCCTGCTCTCAGCCAGCCCCCGGCGCTCACCATGCCCGATGCGCTCAGCGCGCCGCCGGCCGCCGCGGAGCCGCCGCCCGGCTGCCAGGAAAACATGCAAAAGTATTCCGAGAAGCGCAATGCGCAGATGGAAGCCATCAACGCCCTCTCCAAGTCCAGCAAGGGCAAGGGGATTGATCCAATCGCCGCTTGCCCGAAGTTCCGGACGCTGGTGTCAATCGAAACGCAGATGCGGAGCTGGGCGCTGAAAAACAAGGAATCCTGTGGCATTCCCGAACAAATTCTCGATCAGATGAAAGAAGGCTTCGCCAAGACGCCCATGTATGCACAGCGCGCCTGCGCCGCCGCCGAGCAGGCCAGACGCAATGCGGAAGGCGGCGGCGGCCCCGTTCAGGCGCAACCCTCTGTCAAATTGCCCAGCGGCCCCTTGTGATCGTTCCGGCGGGGCCCCCGGAAGACCCGGCCCTGCCGGATGCTTTGCCGGATTCCATTAACAGTCGCTGGTTGCGGCTGGCGCCCGACAAGTGGCGTCCATTCATTGAACTGGCGCGCATCGACCGCCCCATCGGCTGGCAATTGCTGCTGCTGCCCTGCTGGCAATCCACGGCTCTGGCCGGGATTGCGGCGGCCTCTGCGCCGCGCCTCGATTTTCTTCTGCTGTTTTTAGTGGGCGCAGTGGCGATGCGCGGGGCGGGCTCGACCTATAATGATATTATCGACCGCCGGATTGACGCTGGCGTCGAGCGGACGCGCGGGCGTCCGCTGCCTTCGGGCCGGGTCAGCCTGCGCGCCGCCAAATGCTTCCTCGTCGCCGAAGCGGCGATTGGCGCGCTGGTTCTGTTTACTTTCAACGGCTTCACAATTGCGCTCGGGCTCGGCTCGCTGGCGATCGTCGCCATCTATCCATTCATGAAACGCGTGACCTCGTGGCCCCAGCTGGTGCTCGGTTTTGCATTCGCCTATGGCGGGTTGATGGGATGGGCGGCGGCTTTTGCCTCGCTCGCTGCGCCCGCGTTGCTGCTCTACGCCAGCGCGATCTGCTGGACGATTGGCTATGACACAATTTACGCGATGCAGGACGCCCGCGACGATGCGATCATCGGCGTGCGCTCAACCGCGCGATTGTTCGGCGGACATGTCAAGGCAGGCGTCAGCGCGTTTTATGCGTTGTCTGTCGCCTGCGCTCTGGGCGCGATCTCCAGCGCGACCGGCGGCGCTTTGGCCTATGCCGGCCTTGCCGCCTTCGCGGCGCATCTGATCTGGCAGGTCTTCGCTATCAACGCCGGCGATTCCGGGCGCGCGCTGATGTTGTTTCGCGCCAATCGCGACGCCGGTTTGTTATTATTCGCAGGCCTAGCCGCAGACGCCATCGCCAAAGCCGCAACAATCTGAGCATGGCTCCCGATCGCCCGGCATTGCAGGACTTTCAAAGACCTTCGGCGTTGTTCGCGTCCCTGCGGACAGGTCGCATTCCTAACATTGGCCGCGAAGCCGGGGCCCAGGTTTCTGACGGACCGTCCAGCAATCTGCGCGGACGCAGATGCCATTCGCGGCTCCACCCGTGTTGACGCGCGCCCTTCAAACTTTGCGGTCCCATCCTGCCGAGAGCCGACAAAAAGCTCCCCCCCGGCGCGCCCTGACGAAAATCGGCCATCGGTGTGTCTCCCCTAACTGGCGATCAGATCGTGTCCGTTGACGCCGGCGCCTCTTGGCGCGGCCGCGCCCGCTTTGCGCAACAACCGCCGCCGGCTGCGGCGGGCCGCCATAACCGCGCCCCTGCGTCTGGGGGCGCCGGCGCGTCCGAGTAAAACGCCACCAAGGCTCCGCTCGGCGCTTTCGAGCTGGCCCGGCTCGCTCTCGATGAATTTCGGAAGGCTGAAAAACGCGGCCCAGGATTTCCAGACCGCGACAATCTCGCTGTCGTCGGAAGCCTCCAGCAGCGTCACCGAAAAATCCCGGTCGGCGTGCCAGAGGCTGACGCGATAGGAGTCCCGCCCGGTCGATGTCCGGTTGAGCGCGAGCACCACCCCGCGATAGCAGCGCACGGGAACGTTGATCCGCATCCGCACGCCGGCGACGCCGCGCGCGATAATGATGTGGGAGCGTTCGATGAAAATCTCCCGCTCGCGTCCGTCCGCGCGCGCGTCGCACTGACGAATCGGGGTGCTGTGGATAAGTTGCGCTTGCATGACGGGTCCTGTTCAACGCCGGGAGGTTGTCCTCTTTGCGCCAACATGCCCGGCCCAGCCCCGATTTCCCCTAAAAAATGCGGTGAATCAAAGGTATATCCTGCCGTTTCGGCAGCTATAGATGACGCGCCATTGCGTCGATGATTCAAATTTTATGATTCACGCGGCGCCGGGCGCGCGGTTGTGACAAATATATCACGTGTGTGAAAAACGCGATCCCGGTGCATATTTCTCTTTCGCAGGATGTTAAAACTTTGTAATGTATGCCCAGGTTCGGTTGCCATGCTGCTCGAATCGGGGCAGTCTGCCTGTTGAATATACGGAATCAGGTTTGGGGGACTTTATATGAATAACGTCAGGAATGTGCTGCTTGGGTCAGCCGCAGCCATCGTCGCCGCGAGCGCCGCCTCCGCCGCCGATCTGCCCTCGCGCAAGTCGGAACCCGCCAGCTACGTGAAGATTTGCGACGCCTATGGCGAAGGCTTCTTTTTCATTCCCGGCACGGACACCTGCCTGCACATTGGCGGTCTTGCGCGCGCTGAATATGGCTATGGTTCGCCGAGCAATATCTACACGCTTGCGAGCTATTCGGCCACTGGCGGCACCAATGCCGCAACGCAGCTCTTGGGCGGCGTAGCATCCGGCAAGAATATAAGCTTCATTCCCTCCAACGTGCTCGACGTGTCCGGGTTCCAGGGCCGCGGTCTTATTTCCGCCGACGCCCGCACGGCGACAGGTTACGGCGTAGCCCGCACTTATGTCTCCATTCGCGCGCTGAACGGCACCGGCATCTATACCGGCGCGGACAATTACGCGACCGGCTCTTTCACCGGTCAGGCAGGCGGCGTGGCGCTGACGCTCGAACAGGCGATCGTTCAGTTTGCAGGCTTCACCTTTGGTCGCACAACGCGCGACGTTTTCTCCTTCATGCCCGGCGTTCCGCTCGGATCATTCTCGCAATCGAGCTATGCCGGCGCGACCAACGTACTCGCCTATCAGACCACGTTCGGCGGCGGCTTTTCTGGCTCCATTGCTCTTGAAGACCGCTCCGGCCAGAGCTCATCGACTGCGCCTGGCTATATCGACTTTGGCCCAGGCGGCGCCGTCGCGCCTGCGGGTTCCTTCACCGGCGCCGCCAGCACAGTCGGCGGCGCTGTCACCAACGGGCCTTTGACCTATCCGGCCCTTGCCGCCAACCTCCGCGTCGAACAGAGCTGGGGCGCCGCGCAGGTGATGGCCCTCACCCAGCAGAACTCGGCTTCGACAGCCTACGCCACCGGCGCCGCTGGTTCGCCGAACGTGACCCTCACCAAGCAAGGCTATGCCGTCGGCGCCGGTCTGAAAATCAACCTGCCGATGATCGCGCCGGGCGATGTGATCCACGCCACGGCGGCCTATGCCGATGGCGACATCGTGCAGCTCCAGAGCTTCGGCTCGTCGGCGGTGACCTCGGGCTTCGGTCGTGAAGTTGGCGGCCTGATGCGTCAGGATCGCGACCTCTATGTCATGCCGTCAGGGGCGGCCTGTACAGCAACCACGATGAACGCCGGCTGCTTTAACACCGAGTCGACAAAAGGCTGGTCGACAGCGGTCTACTTTAACCATTTCTGGACGCCAACCCTCCGGCAGTGGGTGTTCTTCTCCTACCTGACCATGACGCCGGGAACGCAGACCCGGAATACCGACTGGACCCTCGGCGGCTTGAGCAAGTTCTCGTTGACCCGCATTGGCACGCAGACCGTCTGGTCGCCCGTCAAGGATATGGATATCGCGGGTGAAATTGAGTTCGTTAAACTGGACCAGAAATTCGCTGCAACGTCCGTCGCCAATGGCGGAACGGGTATCGCGACCTGTCAGGCTGGTGGCCCCGGCTTTGGCTCGGCCGCCTGTAATAACCTCAAAATCGGCGGGCCGAATTCAGCTGGCGGAAGCGACATTGAGGCGCGTATGCGCGTCGAGCGCCGCTTCTGATTTTCCCGTTTCTTCCTGACTTCATCAACCCCGGCCTTGCGCCGGGGTTTTTGTTTGGTCCGGTTCCGTCTTGCCGACGGGACCCGCGCGGGCGCATAGTGCGCGTTCCCTCAAACGACGAGCTTGCCATGATCGATCTTTATTATTGGCCAACGCCCAATGGGCATAAAATCACGATCTTCCTGGAAGAGACGGGCCTCGCCTATCAAATCAAGCCGGTGAATATCGGCAAGGGCGAGCAGTTCCAGCCGGATTTTCTGAAAATATCGCCGAACAACCGGATGCCCGCCATTGTCGACCACCAGCCTTTGGGTGGCGGCGATCCGATTTCGGTGTTCGAATCCGGAGCCATCCTCGTCTATCTCGCAGAAAAAACCGGCCAATACCTGCCTGCGGCGGCGCGCGGCAAAGCCAATGTGCTGCAATGGTTGTTCTGGCAGATGGGCGGACTTGGCCCAATGGCCGGACAAAACAACCATTTTGCCCATTACGCGCCCGAAAAGATCCCCTACGCCATCGATCGTTATGTCAAGGAGGTCAACCGCCTCTATGGCGTTATGGACCGCCAATTGGCCCATACGCCGTTTCTTGCCGGCGATTATTCCATCGCCGACATGGCGTCCTATCCCTGGACAACCATGTGGGAACGGCAGGGGCAAAATATTGCTGACTTTCCGAATCTTGAGCGCTGGCAGAACGCGATCAAAGGGCGCCCGGCGACCGAACGCGCCTATGCCAAGGCGGCGCTCTATCGCAATGAGGGCATGACCGAGGAGGCAAAGAAAATCCTGTTCGGACAGACTGCGGCCAGCGTCGCTCCGAAGGGCTGAGCGGCTGACTCGCCTCCCCGCTCCAAAGTGCGGGGAGGGGAGTCACACCACCCTACTTATAGCTCGCGATATCGTTTTGCAGCGTTTCGATCACGGCTGCGGGCGTGGACGCCAGCCCGCCGAAAATAGCCGCGCCCTTGCCAGAATCGACATAGCTATAGGGAACGCCATTGGTCTCGCGCGTCTGCTGCAAAAATTCAGGATCGTTGGCGGCCTGCGTAAATGCGGCCCGCAGTTCGCTCACGGCGGCCTGCGGCGACCCCGCCGGCGCAAACATCGCGTAGGTCAATTCGCCTGCTTCCTGCGTCAGCCAATTGAGCGCATCCCAGGTGGCGCCCTCCGGAGCCCGGCTGAAAATCTGCCGGTAAAGATCGGGAAACGCCGGCATATCATCAATGCCAGCGACCCGATCAAACGCGCCATCCGGCCTCACAGGCGTGAGATAGGCCACGCCGATGCCTTCGCCCGATTTGATGAAAGCGCCATTGCGGCCCCGGAAGGTCGAAATCGCGGTGGAGTGAAACTGCACTTCGTTCCGCTGCAGGGCGAGAAAAACGTCCGCGCCTCCGCGATACCCCAGGACATAGCGATGCCGGACGCCCAGCACGTTGAGCGCGAGATGCGGCAATATCCCGGAGTAATCGCTGGCGTTCAGGGCGCCAAGCGCAATGCCGTCGGCTTTCACGATATCGGCGGGTTTTTTCATTCCGCCTGGAATGATGTCGGTCCGGCCATAAAGCACACGGATATCGCCGACGCCGCCCAGATATTCAAACTGGTCGTAACGCGCCCGGAGGCTGGTCGCATGGGTCGCCTGCAACAATGGATCCCACGGGCCGAACAGCAGCGTCAGGCCATCGGGCTTTGCCCGTTCGGCAAGATAATTGGTGGCGACGATCGCTGCGCCGCCCGGCATGTTCTGCACCGCAATCGATGGACTGCCGGCAAGATGTTTGATGAGATAGCGTGAGAATTGCCGCGTCAGCGTATCGACAGTGCCGCCCGCGTCCACTCCGACCAGAATGGTGATGGTCTTGCCCGCGTAGTAGGTTTGGGCAAATGCCGCACGCGGCGCCAGTGCGAGCAGTATGCAAAGCAGAAGAGCCGACGCCACACGAGTGGCGACCTGCATCTTCCGTGACCCGGCAAAGATCATATCCTGATTTCCCCCAGGCTGACGCTGCCGTCTTTCAATTCCGCATCAACGCGCTTGCCGCCGGCGATTTCGACGCCATAGGCGCCCGAATTTTCGGACAAGCCGTCGAATTTAAAATCGCCGTAATTGTCCGTCGTTTGCCGCGCGATCTCCCTGCCGTCTTTCGACAGCACAACCACCGCGCCCTCCACGCATTCGACCAAGCCTGCAACACTCTTCGAAACACTGCCGCCGATAAACGCGGTTTTGAATGGCGCGAGGTTGCGATACCAGACGCGCGGTTTGGTTCCCAGCTCTTCCTTCATGCGCTCAAGGCCCTCGGCTTTTGCCTTCGCCGCCATCGCGGAATCGTCGAGCTTGACCGCCTTCATCGCGCCGGTCGGACAGACCTGCCCACCGCGCGGCTGTTTCCAGCCGTTGTCAAGCAAATGCGCGTCGAAATTCCAGTGCTGCGGAATCTGCAAGTCCTCGTTCCACCAGACATGGCCATAGGGGCAACTCTCGACGATCTGCCTTTGCCCCTTCGATTTCACCGGATCGATGATCACAACGCCATCGGGGCGCTTGGTTATGGCGCCATTGCTTGCCGCCTTGATGCAAGGCGCATCATCGCAATGATTGCACATGGTGGGCACATAGGCGATGTCAATCATCGTGCCCTGCCCGCGCTCTTTCTGCAAAATATCAATCCAGCGATGTCCATGCTTGGGCATCGGCGCGGCGTAACCCTTGAACTGGTTGTCGACATATTCGTCCGACGTCGCCAGCGTACACAAATGACAATTCGTGCATTCCGCAACATCGATAATCATGTTCCACTTGGACATATTTTTCGCTCTTACTTGGCTGCAACGAATTCGGCGACGCGCGCATGAACCATGGGCGTGGCGGGCGGCGAATCCTTCGCAAAGGCCTCGGACATATGCTCGATTCTGCCATCCCAGACTTCAACTTCCACCAGCGAATTGGCGCCCGCCAGCGAATGCGTGGATTTGGTCTGCGTGCGATGCGGCGTCAGCAGATTGAGGCACCCGCCGCGATCGATGGATTTTCCTGGCTCGCCCATCGGCGCGTAGATTGCGCAGGATTCATACCCATGCACTGTGCCGCGCGCGAGCCGCGCCGTTGGCAAGGCCGCGCAAAGCACCGCGCCACGGTCGTTATAGACCTTGACGAGATCATGTTTCCTGATGCCCCGCGCCGCCGCATCCTCCGGATTCAAACGGATGATCCAGTAGTACCAGTTATCGACCTTCACACGGTGGTCGTCGATGTTGAGCAGGAAGGAATCCTTGCCGTCGCCTTGCGTATGAAAACTGTACTTGGAATGTGGCGTCACCAGTTGAAGCGGGAATTTTTCGAACATCGCCCCCGAATGCATCCCCTCCCATGAGGGTTCGTATTTAACGATTGGCGGTCGCTCGGGATCGCCGGCCCTGATGAGCGAATTGCATTCGAATTCGAGTTTGCCCGACTGCGTCTGCAAACCCTTGAGATATTCACCCGAATAATCGGAGGGCAACGGCAACGGTTCCGGAACGTCTTTCGCGCGGTTTTCCCAGAACCAGCGGAACGACACCGGCGCGCGCAGTTTTTCCTTCTCGGTCGGGACGACGAAATAGCCTTTCTTGATGAACTTCTTCCATGAAATATGCTTGGGCAGGTCGGACGCCTCGAACTGGCGTTTGACCCAGTCGATTTCATTCATGCCCTCGTTGAAATAGTTCGCAAGTCCCAGCTTTTTGCAGATTTCGGTGAAAATCCAGTAGTCGGATTTCGACTCGCCGAGCGGCTTGATCGCCGGCGCCTGAAAAATGACCACGCGATTGTTGACCTGCTGCTGGCCGTGATGGCCATAGCCGCCCAGCGCCGCCCATTCCGAGATATCCACGCGCTCGAAATTGGTGCAGGCGGGAAGGATCAAATCTGCAAATTTCGCCTCGCCTTCCATCCAGATGGACTGGTTGACAACAAATTCGAGATTTTCCGACTGATACATTTTGACGTGACGATTGGTATTGTTCATCGTCGCAATCATGGAGCCGCCGTATTTATACAGCATCCGCACCGGCGCATGGCCGGCAGCGGGATAATTGACCTTTGCGAACTGATGCTCGATGGACTTGCCGTTCCACAGATAGCCCTCCGCCTTGCCCTCCAGAATCGCCTCCGGCATGAAAATGCGCGGAATCTTCTGGTTGGAAGTGTTCATCGTCGGGAGCTGCGGCATCCGTTGATAAAGCTCGACTGGCAGCGACGTGCCCTCGATATCGCCGGACATGCCGCCTTCGGCATAGCCCGGAAAATAGAAATTCAGATCGACCGGGCAGCCCCATTGCAGATTGCCCATGTTGACGCCGGGCTTGCCAAGCCCCTGCATGGCGATCAGGCACACCATCACCCGCGCCCATTGAATGCCCGTCTGGTTACGGCAGGCGCCGCCGTGGCCGTTGCCCCAGCCGCCGGGAGCCAGATAGGTGCGCTTTGAGGCCCATTCGCGGGCGAGCGCACGCACATCTTTCGCCGGCACGCCTGTTTCGGCTTCCTGCCATTCGGGCGTTTTGGGCACTCCATCCTCATCGCCGAGAAGATAGGCTTTCCATTTGTCGAAGCCGACGGTGTGGGTGGAGACGTAGTCTTTGTCGTAAAGGTCTTCCTTGATCCACACATAGGCGATCGCCATCGCCATAGCCGGAGAGGTCGTCGGACGCGGCGCCATCCATTTGCCGGGCAGGAATTGCGCCGAAGAATTGTAGAAGGGATCGATGTGCACGACCTTGATGCCGAGCTTGGGGTCCTTCAGCCACTGGCGGCGCACGGTCCCTTCCTGCGCGCCATAGGAGCCGGACGTTGTCTCCGGGTCTGCGGACCAGAACACGATCATCTCGGAATTTTGCAGGCAATCCTCGACCGTGCCGTAGGTCTCCGATTGACCGACTCGGAGCGAATAGCCCCAGTGATGCGCGGCGCCCCAGTACCAGCCCTCCCACGAATCGGGATTGTGATGCACGGCGGTATGGCCAACGGCATTGCGGAATCGATAGAGCGCGCTGAGATAATATCCGATATTGCCCCAGGTATGGTGCGAACCGTGCGAGACCGCCATCACGCCAGGTCCATAGGTGCGCTTGGTGCGCTTGATCTCGGAGGAGACAAGCTCCAGCGCCTCCTCCCATGAGATGCGAACATAGCCTGACTTGCCGCGGTTTTGCGGATTGCGTTCACCGCTGGGATCGAAATCGACCCGCTTCATCGGATACAGACAACGATCCGGCGAATAGACCATGGCCTTGGAATTCTGCCCGTGCGGGGCAAGCGTGGTGCGGCGCGGCGGCGTCAGCTTGACGCCTTTGGCCTCTATCGTCCAGGGCTGGGGATCGCTGTCATCAAAATCGATTGACGTGGTGCGGATGATTTTGCCGTCTTTCACATAGACAAACAACGGCCCGCCATTGGCCATGTTGCAATAGCGCATGGAGCCATCGGCCTGCGGGATACCCATGTCCCAGCCAATGCTCTGCGTCAGCATGATGGTCTGCGCGAACCAGTTCAGCAGGCCGTCATCGCCCTGCACGGTCATGGTGAAATCTTTTTGCGCGTTGATCTGGTCGAGCCAGTTGAAGGGCGGCGTCAGCAGGCTGGCGGCGATTTTGGCGTTCTTGAAGGCGATTGTGACATCCGGTTTGGGGTGAATGCCAAAACCCGAGGTAATCTTGCCGCCCCTGAATTGATACCAGCGGCCAAGCTCCTCGTCCTTCGCCACCATCTGCGCGATGACATCGTGTTCCTTGATCCGCGCGGCGAATTCGGGATATTTGCGCGCGGTGTATTTCAGCACATGGACGAGGCCGAAAAGGATAACCCGGAGTTGGCCAGATGCGATGGACATGTTCCCTCCAAAACGGCATGCGCGAAGGGCGCGCGCCGTCTGCGACGTGGTGAAATGCGGCTGGATCAGCCTCTGCGACCTGTCTAGCGCCAGCGCGCCACGCAAGCAACCAAGGGTGGGGTTGCGTCAAACGCAGGGCTTGGCGCGGGACCGATCCCCACGGCCTCGCAACAATCGATTTCTCCATCCGCGCCAAATCGCGATAGACTTTCTCCACAGTCCGGCGCCAACTTTGCCGCAGAAGCCGCCTGAGGAAACGTCGATGCGCAAACGTCTCGCAATTCTGACGAGCCTGGCTCTGGCCTGCCCGCCAGCGCTGGCGCAAAGCGACGCGGGGCCGGCGACCCCCGCTGACGATTTTCTGGCCGGGCGCAGCCTGAAATGTGAGGGCTGCGACCTGCAAAATCAGGATTTTCAAAACGGCAATTTCAAGCGCGCCAGGCTCAGCCGGGCCAATCTGGCCGGCGCCAACTTCTTTGGCGCGAGCCTTTTTCGCGCCAATCTCCAGCACGCAGATTTTTCCAACGCCAGAATGGCTGGCGCCGATCTCGACAAGATCGACGCCAAATGGGCCATCTTCAAAAGCGCGGATCTGCATGACGCCTTGATGTTCGAGGCGGATTTGTCCGCCGCCGATCTGTCGGGCGCCGATTTCACCAGCGCGAGGATGGGAAATGCGCGGCTGACGCAGGCCGATTTGCGCGGCGCGAAGTTGAATGGCGCAGACCTCCGGGGCGCGCGCCTTGTCGGCGCAAGATTTGCGGGCGCCTCCCTGCGCTCGGCGACCCTCAATCAACTGAACCTGCGCGAAGCCGATTTGCATGGCGTTGATTTAACCGTTGCCGATTTGATCGAAGCCGATCTGACGGGCGCCAATCTCAACGGCGCGCAATTGGCAGGCGTCAATTTCATGCGCGCCAATCTGCATGGCGCGGACCTGCGCAACGCCAATCTCGAAGGCGCCAATCTCCAATACGCAATTCTCAGCGACGCGCAGCTGGAAGGCGCCAATCTTGACGCGGCCATCCTGCCCGATGGCAAGCACAAGGAATAAGCCTCCACTTATTTGAGTTCGGGCAATTGGGCGACGGACCATACGTCTCGCCCTCATCCTAAGGAGCGTGCGAAGCACGCGTCTCGAAGGATGAGGAGGCCTTCAGTCGATTGCCCTGCTATTTTGCGGCAAAATCGGGAGATCTGATTTCCACACGGGTCCAGCTGTCGAATTGTCCGGGCCGATAGACTTTCGTGACCGGATCGAGATCCGCCTGGCCGGGACGCCGCAACAACTGCGCCTGCACCCGAATATCCCGCTCGCCATCATTCTTTCGGCATGTTTGCTTGATGAATACGCCGCCAACCGGCGTCTCGCCTTCGCCGGGTGGAAAATCCACGCAGGCCCAGCCCTCAGGGCCATAGCGCTCCATAACGGCATATCGCAGCATATGCGCCATGCGCCGTTCGGGCCCATCGCCACGCGGATCGCTGACAAACCTGATGCCGCGTGCAACGCCCGCATCATCGAACAGAACTGACAACAATACAGGATGGCCGGCAACGCGCGTGCCCTGGCGATGCGTGTAGGTCGGATCGTCAATCGCCTTGCCAATATATTCCTCATCATCGTCAAAACGGACAGCGACCTCGCGCAGGCCATCCGATTCAGGCTTGCACTTTTGATATTCGCTCCAGTCCTCGACCGGCTGGCGCGCCGGACCGCCATTGCCGCCACAGGCAAATTCGCCAAACCCATCGGTGGACATGGCTGCAGCGGACAGACCTAATTTCAAGCCATGAATTTCGCCCAACTCTCCGGGCGTCTGCGCCTGCGCCGCACGACCGCTCGCCGCAACGAGGATCATCGCCAGCGCCAGAACCAGCGCGCGCATTGTTATTTTTTCAGGGGCTCGCACTGCCTGGTGTCCTTGCCCCAAAAATCCACACACTCGTCGTAATCGGGATCGCCCCGGCCAACCACTTTTGCAAAAACATAGGCGACAACGGCATTGATTTCGCCCGCCTGCAAATACTGGTTGGGTTCAGGCGGCATAGAGCCGCCGGCCTGTTCACGCGTCATGCCGTAACAGCGCCTGTCGGTATAGGCGAACTTGTCATGGAAAGGCATTTCGGTCGCTGGGCGTCCGCATTTGACGGTCATCGCGAGCTGATCCGGCGTCAATTGCGTTTTACGCAGCGACAGCGCATTGCCGCCATAACCCTGATCTCCTGTCCCGTCCCATTTATGGCAATACTGGCAGCGCGCCTTGGTCTTGAAAATTTCTTTGCCAAATTCAATCGTGCGCGCATCTTCAGCTGCTGGCGTCTGAGCCTGCGCGCCGACGCTGAAAACACCCGAACAAACGACAGACGCGACGAGGATATAACCCGCCCCGCGCGCAAATCGACCCCGGCCCCATTTCATAAGCCTGCCCTTAAAATAAGCCGCCACGACGCCTAGAGCGTAAAGACGTTGAGCATCGAACAGGCGCCCTGATCTTTCAGCGCAGCGGGTTTGGGACGCAGCCAGTGCGGCCCTGCCAGAACTGCGAGATATTGCTTGCCGTTGATCGCATAGGTGATCGGCGGCGCCATGATGCCGCAGCCGACGTTGAAGCTCCAGGCTTCTTTCAGCGTCTTTGAATCATAGGCGGTGATTTCGCCATCCATATGCCCGGTGAACACCAAACCGCCAGCCGTCGCCAGAACGCCCGACCAGTTCGGCCATTGCAGCTTCACCTTGCTCTTGATTTCGCCCGTCACCGGATCAAGGGCCGACAGACTGCCATACAGCGGCTCATCGGCAGGATAGTTGGCGCTGCCAGCCGTAAATCGGTCGCGCGGTTTGGCTGTGCCGCCCTGATCGACAAAATCGGGTTGCGGTTTGCCTTCCAGCATGTTGCAGCCCTCGGCGGAGGGCACATACATCAAATTCAAGTCAGGATTGTAGGCCGCCGGCTCCCAGTTCTTGCCGCCCGAAGTCACGGGACATTTCAGGGCGCCTTTCGGATTGGCCCGCGTCGGATGGCTGTTCACCACATAGGGCTGCACATCGAGCGTCGGATCGTATTCGAGCGGTTTTCCCGTCTTGGGGTCGAGCCCCTTTGACCACGTCAACCTGTCCACATATTGACGACCGCCGACAAACGAACCATTCACAGCATCAAGCGAATAATAAAATCCATTGCGCGCGGCATGGGTCACCAACTTGCGTTGGGAGCCATTGACGGCGACATCGATAATCGGATGCTCGCTGATTTCATCGAAATCGTAAGGGTCGTTCGGTGTGTACTGAAAACCCCACTTGATCTTGCCATCGGCGGGGCTAAGGGCCAGCACGCTCGCCGCCCATTTGTTGTCTCCGGGGCGATATTCAGGATCGTAGTCGGGGCCGGCGTTGCCAATGCCCTGGTAGAATGTGTCAGCGCTCGAATCGTAGGTCGCGGTGACCCAGACCGAGCCGCCGCCGTGCATCCAGTGGTCTTTGCCATCCTTCCAGGTTTCATTGCCCGGCTCACCCTTCCCTGGAATCGTATAGGTCCGCCAAACCTGTTTGCCAGTATTGAGATCCGTTGCGTCGATCCAGCCGCGAATGCCGAACTCGCCGCCCGCCGAGCCGGTGATGGCCAGGTCCCGCAAAATAAGCGGCGCCGCGGTGATCGTTTCGCCCAGCGCGGGGTCTGCAATCTTGCGTTCCCACACAACCTCGCCCGTCGCGCGGTTAATTGCGAACATGCGGCCATCGAGCGAGATGGAAATCACCTTGTCTTTCCAGAGCGCGACACCGCGATTGTTGACGCCGCAGCACGCGACATCGCCCGCCCAGGCGCGGTCGATGCCGGGATCCATCTTCCACTTGATATCCGCCTTGCGCCCGGACGTGAGATCGATGGCGTAGACCTCGCCCCAGCCATTGGGCACATACATCATGCCGTCATCCACAATCGGCGTCGCCTCAAGATTGCCGTTGGCGTAGCGCCCGCCCGATTCCAGACCGCCGAGGGCCAGCACCTGCGTCAAATGCAGTTTTCCAACAGAGGCGGCATTGATTTCGTTCAGCGTGGAATAGCGATGACCCTGAAAATTCTTGTGATGCAGCAGCCAGTTTTGCGGCTCCTTGTCGGCATTCAGGGCGCGCTCGAAGGTCATGTCGGCAGCCAGCGCCGGAACCATCGCCGACGTCGCCCAAAGCGCCGCAGCGATGACGCCCCCCGAACGGTGTTTTGACATGCTCAACCTCCCTGATGGCGACTTCGACCGCCGTACCGCGCTGCCTGGCCGGCGCACGCTTTTTGCTCGTTGCCAAAGTGCGGTCATTTTCACCCGCCGTCAACAGTGCCGGGCCACGCGCCCATTTCCCTCGCGCTGAAAATTGGTTTAGCAGTTTCCTGCTTTGCCGGAGGCCTGCCCATGCCCAATTGCATCATCGTCGAAACCCATGGTCCTGTGGGTCTGATCCGCCTCAATCGCCCGCAAGCGCTGAATGCGCTCAATGATGAATTGATGGCCGAATTGAACGCTGCGCTTGACGCTTTCGAAGCGGACAACGCCATCGGCTGCATGGTCGTCACCGGCTCGGAGAAAGCCTTCGCCGCCGGCGCCGACATCAAGGCGATGCAATCCAAAACGTTCATTGAGGTCTATCTTGGCGACTTCATCTCCAAATGGGACCCGGCAGGCCAGCGGCGCAAGCCGATGATCGCGGCAGTCGCAGGCTTTGCATTGGGCGGGGGTTGCGAACTCGCGATGATGTGCGATTTCATCATCGCCGCCGACACAGCCAAATTTGGCCAGCCGGAAATCAGGCTCGGCGTCATTCCCGGCTCTGGCGGCACGCAGCGCCTCGCGCGCTTTGTTGGCAAATCCAAAGCCATGGACCTCTGCCTGACAGGCCGGATGATGGACGCGGCTGAGGCTGAACGGTGTGGCCTCGTCTCGCGCATCGTGCCGGCCGCCGAGCTCGTCGACGAAGCCTTGAAAGCCGCCGCAACCATCGCCTCAATGTCGCGCGCCTCAGTTCTGATGACCAAGGAATGCGTCAACCGCGCCTTCGAAACGACGCTCGCCGAGGGTATCAAATTCGAACGCCGATTGTTTCATTCGTTGTTCGCCACCAACGACCAGAAAGAAGGCATGGCCGCCTTCGCCGAAAAGCGCCCAGCAAAATTCACAAATAGCTGAGAACGGATCATGCCAGCACCCATCCGCGGCGTTGTCGCCGCCATCGCAACGCCGGTCACAGAGGAGCGCAAGCCCGATATTCCGCGCTTTC
Organism: uncultured Hyphomicrobiales bacterium; assembly: GCA_903931945.1. Lineage (GTDB taxonomy): Bacteria > Pseudomonadota > Alphaproteobacteria > Rhizobiales > Beijerinckiaceae > Terripilifer. Next base: position 33,925 of record CAIZEI010000035.1, read on the forward strand.
TTGGACTTGCGCATCACCTGCTCGATAACGGCTGCGACGGACTGAACGTGCTTGGCACCACCGGCGAAGCGACCTCCTTTTCGCGCGCGCAGCGCATGGAGGTCATGCTGGCCGCGGCAAAAGAGCTTGACGCCTCGCGTCTGATGGTGGGCACGGGCGCAGCGTCCCTCGACGACGCCTGCGCGCTGACGCGCTTTGCTGGCGAACTCGGCTTTGGCGCGGCCCTGGTGCTGCCGCCGTTCTACTACAAGGGCGTCGGCGACGACGGCGTTATCGCTTATATCGAAGCGCTGATCGAGGCGAGCGCGGCGGCGCCTGCGCCGATCTTTCTCTACCACTACCCCGCGCTGTCGGGCGTGCCCTATACGCCAGAACTCGTGGGAAAACTGATCCAGCGCTTTCACGATCGCGTCACGGGGTTGAAAGATTCCTCCGGCGACCTGCCCTATGAACGCGCGCTGGCCGCGCGCCATCAGGGTTTTCAGGTCTTCCCGGCGAACGAGGCGACATTGCTCGAAAGCCGCAGCGGGATATTTGCCGGCTGCATTTCGGCGACCGCCAATCTCAACGCCGATCTCTGCGCCAAAGTCTGGCGCAACGGCGACGCAACGGCGCTGGATCGCGCCATGAAAATTCGCAAATTGTTCGATGGCAAGCCGCTTGTCGCCGGCGTCAAGGCCGGGTTAGCGGCCATCCATAACGATCCCGCGATAGCGGTTCCCATGCCGCCGCTGACAGCATGGGGGGCGGAGGATGCATCCGCACTGGCGCACGATATGGCTGCGGCGCGTGCGATATAGTATTATTCAGGGAGAAAATCCATGCGACGTCATCGCACGCTAGCCGCCGCATTGCTCGCGATTTTTGCGCCTTCGGTGGGCCACGCCCAGTCTGTCGCCGATTTTTACCGCGGCAAAACGCTGAACGTCCTCGTTGGCGTCAGCGCAGGCGGCGAATATGATTTTCTCGCGCGGCTGGTCGCCCGGTTCATCGGCAAACACATTCCCGGCAATCCCGCTGTCGTATCGAGCAATATGGTCGGCGCTGGCGGCATTACCGAAGCCAATTATCTCTACAATGTCGCCCCCAAAGACGGCACATTCATCGGCATGATCCAGAACGCCTTGCCGACCATGCAGGCCGTTGGCGTTCCCGGTCCGCAATTCGATTCCGCCAGATTCAACTGGGTCGGCTCCATCTCGCCAACCGTTGAAACGCTCGCGCTCTGGCATACAAGCGGCGTGACAAATATCGAGGAAGCGCGGCAGAGAGAAATCATCATTGGCGCAGTGGGCCATGGCGGCATCACCTACACATTTCCTGTGATGATGAACGAATTTGCCGGCACCAAATTCAAGATCGTTGTTGGCTATCCCGGCGGCAACGATGTCAACGTTGCAATGGAGCGCGGCGAGGTCGCGGGCCGCAACAACACCTGGTCGAGCTGGAAGACCACCAAGCGCAAATGGCTGGATGAAAAAACGATTTCCATTCTGGCCTATGAAGGCCCGAAACCCGTCGATCTCAATGGAATTCCATCGCTCGAAGACCTGGCGAAAACGGACGCTGACCGGCAGGCGATACGCCTGATCGCGGCTGGCACACGCTATGGGCGCCCGCTCGCCGCAGCGCCCGGCGTTCCGGCGGATCGCATCGAGGCCTTGCGCGCCGCCTTCATGGAAACCATGAAAGACCCCGAGTTTCTGAAAGAAGCCGCGGCAAATTCGATCGACGTCGACCCGGTCAGTGGCGAGGCCATGCGCAAGGTTTCCGAAGAACTGATCGCGACGCCGCAAGCCATCAAGGACCGCGCTCGCCCCATGGTGGAGTGAGCGCCCGGCCTCAATAGGTCTTCAGAATGTGCCGCGCGATGACCATTTTCATCACTTCGGTCGCGCCTTCCGTGATGCGATAGCTGCGCTGCTGGCGCCACATGCGCTCGATCGGCAGGTCAGTCGTCAGCGCAATGCCGCCATGGATCTGCATACAGCGATCGGCGACCTTGAACGCCATTTCATCGGCGAAGGTCTTGGCGATATAGGCGTCGTTGCGCACATCTTCGCCTTTATCCATCTTGCAGGCGGCTTCCCACACCATCAGCCGCGCGGCCTTGATGTCAATGTAGGAATCGACCAGCATCCACTGGATTGACTGGCGCTGGGACAATGGTTGGCCAAACGTCACGCGCTGCTTGGCGTAGCTTGCCGCCATTTCCAGACAACGCTCGGCGACGCCGACGGCGCGGGCGCCATGATGCAGACGCCCGACGCCCAGCCATTTTTGTCCGAATTTGAAGCCCTCGCCTTCGGCCCCAACGCGCTGGCTTGCAGGCACGCGCACATTGTTGAAATGGATTTCGCAGGGCCGGTCGCCCATCATGGTTTTGAAGCGCGCGGTGATCTTAACGCCCGGCGTATCCATATCGACAAGAAAGCACGAAATGCCGCCGCGCGAACCCTTGGCGCGATCCGTCGCCGCCATGAGCTGAATGAAAGACGCATGCGCAGCGCCCGTAATGAACCGCTTGGTTCCGTTGATGACGTAGTCATCGCCATCGCGCACGGCTGTGGTGCGCATCGAACCGGGGTCAGATCCCGCCTCCGGTTCGGTCTGACCGAAACAGGCGGTCTTTTCACCGCGCAAGACCGGATAGAGATAGCGCTGTTTCAGCTCCTCCGGCAGGTCGTACAGAATCGCGCGCACGCTTGGCCCCGTGATGCTCGAATGGCGCGCGGGGATTGCAACCGTGCGCGCCAGTTCTTCCCAGATGATGCAGCGCGCCATGATGCCGAGCCCCTGCCCGCCGTATTCCTCCGGCACGTCATACATCCACAGTCCGAGATCCTTCATGCCCTTCTGGAATTTTTCCAGCCATTCGGGCTTCAACTCTTCTTCTTCCGTGACGCTTTCGCGCTCGACCGGGATCATCTCCTTGTCGACATAACGTCGGATGTTCTCGCGCAACATCCTGAGTTCTTCGGGCAGTGTGAAATCCATTTAATGTCTCCAGGATTATGTTTGAGATGACGTGCGGATATCGACTGCGCGAACGCCTTCGCCTTTGGGCAATACAATAATGGGATTGATCTCGATATCATCGAGCAAATGGCGATGATCGAGGAAGTAATCGCCGAGCCCCTTGACTGCTCGCGCCAGCGCTTCGACATCGCAGGCAGGCGCCCCGCGCCAGCCCGCCAGAAGTTTCGACACTTTCAGTTCGCCGAGCATGTCGCGAACCTCTGCTTCGCTGACCGGCAGCAGGCGGAAGGACGTATCCTTCAAAAGTTCAACCATGACGCCGCCCGCGCCCAGCAGCAGCACAGGCCCATACATTGGATCGTTGCGCGCGCCGACGATCATCTCGACGCCCTTCGCCATTTCCTGAATGAGGAAGCCTTCAATTGCAGCGCCCGGCGCGTGAGCGCGCAAGGCCGCCGCAAGCGCCGCAGCTTCCGCCGCGACTTCGCCCTCCGATTTCAAGTTGAGTTTCACCCCGCCTATTTCCGTCTTGTGCGTAAATTCGGGCGAGACAATTTTGAGCGCGACAGGAAAACCGATTTTTGCTGCAGCGGCGCCAGCTTCCGCAGGGGTCCTCGCCAGGGCGCTTTTCGGCGGCGTCACGCCATGCCGGACCAGCTCCGCATTCAACCCTTCGCCGGCAACCGAACCCGCGCCGCCTCTGGGCGCGGACAGTGGAACGAGCTTGCGGCCAACCCGCGCGCCATACCATGCAAGCGCGCCAAGCGCGCGAATGGTCGGCGGCAGCGCCTGCAGGAAGGGAAAGCCCACTGCGTCCTGAAAATCGAGCCCTGACGGGGGAAACATATAATTCATGCGCGCAAAGGCCAGCACCGGCTTGTCCGTCGCCGCCAGAATGGTTTTCAACGTGGCGACGTCGGGGCTGCGCTTGCCGCTCGGCAAAACCTGCGCCCAGGCAAGCATATCGACATTCGGATCTCTGGCGACGGCGATGCACATCTCGGCCGCATTTGCGTCGGTCGAGGGAATGCCGGCATCGAGCGGATTTTTGATTGCGAGTTCGGCAGGCACCAGATGACGGATCGCCGCCTTGGTCGCCTCAGTGAAATCAGGCGCCGACGTCACCGGATTTTCCTCAATATAATCGTGCAGAAGATCGACCGTGCCGCCCGATGTCGTCACCCAACCCACGCGATGGCCTTTGGGCCAGCGGCAGGGCTGAAACGCCAAAAGGGTTTCGACCATATCGTCAAGCGAATGGCAGGCGACAATGCCGTGCCGTTCGCACATGGCCGAAAACACCTCATAATCGCCGGCAATCGCGCCAGTGTGCGACAACGAGGCGTCGCGCGACTTTTGTGATTTGCCTGTCTTGATGGCGACGATCGGCTTTCCCGCCGCCAGCGCGCGCGCCGCCGCCCGCATGAACACCTGTGGACGCCTGATGCCCTCAATGAACAGGGCGATGACTTTGGTATGGTCGTCGTCGATGAAAAAGTCGATGAAATCGGCCAGATCAAGATCGATTTCGTTGCCGCTGGAAAACATCGTCGAAAATTTGACGCCGCGCGCCGCCGCCGTTTGCACGAGAAATTGCAGCGTGCCGCCCGATTGCGAAATGCAGGAGACATTGCCGACTGGAACTTTGATGAGTTCGGGATTGGGATAGCCGAAAAAACGTTCGCGCAAGGAATTGCCGCCCATGCAATTGGGCCCGTTGACGACAAGCCCGGAGCGCTCGACCAGCGCGCGCAAGGCGGCGCCGCGCGCCACGACTTCGGGATTCACCCCTTCGCCGATATTGCCGGCGTAGATTGTACAGCTTTTCAGCCCTGCAGCGACGCCGCCTTCCAGCACATCCTGCACGGCGGGAGCTGGCACAATGATCAGCGCGTGTTCAACGCGTTCTGGCAACGACGCCAGATCCGGGTAGCATTTTTCGCCGAAAACCTCGGTTTGGCGGGGATTGACGAGAAACACCTTGCCCGGAAATTCAGAGGCTTTCAGCAATCCGTGAATTTGTCGCGGCCATGCTGCGCGATCCGATGCGCCAATGATGGCGACATTTTTCGGACGCAAGACGGGAATGGGCGATTTGAATGTGTCGCGCGGGTTGGCCGGCAAGGGCAAGGGCGTTCCTCCAAGAAAACGGGTTCGCGGCACAATTCCCGAAGCCGCGTGTGAAATCAACCTGTTTTGCTGAGAGCCCGGCAGTCAGGCGACCGCCGGCAAGCGCCCCAACATACTTGTTACAGATTTCGGCCAGTCGCTACACCTCCACGACCACGTAATCCTTCTCGCGCGCGACCTCGAAACGATCGGCGGCGTATGGTCCTTTTGCGAGTTCTTCGCCGTGCTCGACATGGACGCTGAACTGCCGGGCGCGCACGGATTTGGGGTCGCAATAGGATTGCCCCGTGCGCAATTCGAATTCCCAGCCATGATAGGGGCAGCGCAGGAATTCGTTTTCCCGCGCAAGCCGGTATTCGCCCGGGCGTGACGACAGGGCCAGACCCGTCACATATCCTTCAATCAAAGGTCCGCCGCCATGCGGGCAGCGGTTGGCGAGCGCAAACATTTCACCCGCAATATTGAAAACGGCAATCTCGCGGCCGCCGGCATTCACGAGCTTGCGCTGTCCCGGCTGCAATTCATCCGCAGAAGCGACAACGTGTTTTGTCATAGCCGGTACAAAGCCCGCGCGTTGTCGCCAAACAGTTGCGAGCGCTGCGCATCGGTCATCGCGAATTTGATGCAATAGCGGGGATCGTCATAATCCCAATGGGGATAATCTGTCGAAAACATCAGACGGTCCCAACCGATCCAGTCAATGATTTCGGGGAGATGCACGGGATTCTCGGGTTCTTCCATCGGCTGGGTCGCAAACCAGAAATGCTCGCGCACATATTCGGACGGCGGGCGTTTGAGATGGGGAACCTCGTGCCGCATTCGCTCCCAGTGGCGATCCATGCGCCAGCACATCGCCGGAATCCAGGTGAAGCCGCTTTCGATCAAAGCAACTTTCAGTCGCGGGAATCGCTCGAACACGCCCTCAAACACCATGCTGACCAGATTGCCATGCATGTTCGTGCCAAACGCATAGTGTTCCTGCATGTAAAAGGTCGGCCATCCCGAGCCGGTCGAGGGATGCGCGCCATTGGCCGCGGGGTGAAGCCCCAGCGGCAGGTCGCATTCCTGCGCCGCCTCGTAGATGGGCCAATAGCGCTTGCGTCCCAGCGGCTCGATCGAGCGTGGCGAGAGAATCACCTGCCGGAAGGACGGATCGCCCGCCCGCGCGCGAATTTCCTGCGCGGCAAAGTCGGGGTCGTCCTGCGGCACGACAACGCCCGCGCGCAGGCGCGGCTCCTTGCGCACCCAATCCTCAATCTGCCAGTCGTTGACCGCATGCGACAGCGCGCGGGCATAGTCCGTATTGCGCTCTTCCATGCCGCCCTTGCTGAGCGACACCAGCATCCCGATCTCGACGCCTGCGGGGTCAAGATGCTGACGTTGCATCAAGGCAAGATCAGAGCCCGGCGGCCCGCCGCGTTCAGGATAGGCGTCGGCGCGCTGGCCGGCGGCCATCATACGCGGATGCGCCTGCATCGAGGAAAGCCCCTGTCTGATATGCGGACCGATGGATTTGGCGTGCTCGATCCAGCGCGCGCCCATATAGGGAAACAAATCGGCGAGCGAACGCTGAACGGGATGAATATCGCAATCGACAAAAGACAGCGTCTGGCTTGCTTTCACATCAAGAAGTGGCGCGTTCATGCCCCGTCTCCTGTGCTGCCGCGAATTCCGCCTGCAAACGCGGGTAACTCGCGATGGGATTTTCTATCATGATTTTGCGAATCAGATTATCCGGCAATCCATCGGGGAGGATTTCCAGGCCCTTGAATTGCGCATGGGGATAGTCGCTGGAAAACAGCAGCATATCGTCGCAATCGATATGCGCGAGCACGCGTTTCAGCATGGCGCCATCGGGCGGGGCGTCAACAGGTTGCAGACTTAATCGCACGCGTTCGCGCAGAACCTCGGCAGGCATGCGGTCGAGCCACGGCGCCTCCTGCCGCACCCCGCGCCATTCCTTGTTCAGGCGCCAGAGCAAGGTCGGCAACCAGGTGAAGCCGCTTTCGAGGCAAACCAGTTTCAGATTTGGACACGCGTTGAAGACGCCTTCAGCCAGAAAACTGACAATCGCATTTTCAAACGCAGTGCTCTGCGCCACGTAGTCCTCAACATAGTAGGACGGCCAGCCAGAGCCCGTCGGCGCATGACGATAGGCTGAGCCGGCGTGCAAGGCGAGAGAAAGGCCATGTTTTTCGCAAGCTCGATAGATCGGCCAGAGCTGCCGTTTACCCGGCAATGTATCGCCCATGACGAGCATCAACACCTGCACGAAGCGCTTGTCAGCCGCCACGCGCTCGATTTCGCGAACGGCGTGTTCCGCGCTTTGCGCCACCACCAGAATGGAACCGCGCAAACGCGGCTCATGATCGAGCCAGTCGCGCGCCATGTGGTCGTTGACAGCCGAGCACAGCACCGCCGCCATATCGTCATTGTAGAGCGCCACAGCGCCATGCAGGATCGATGCGATGGCAATGCGCGTTCCAAATGGAGTCAAAGCCTCGCGTCGCAATTTGTCGAGCGGCGTTTCGCTCGCACGCACATCGCGCCAGTCCTCGCGCATGCCCAGCGGTGTCTGCGCAGGAAAGCTCGTCAGCGCAAAATCCATTCTGTCGATACGTCGCGTGACGAACTGCTCGCGCCAGAATGCATCGACATAGGGCATCAACGTCGCCATGCCCGGCAGCGGCAGATGCAAATCGCAATCGATAGCGCCGGAAAAGAGGACTTTCATAGGTTCCTGCCTGTGGCGGGATCATCCTCCAGAGAGCGAAACATCACAAGCGCTTCAATATAGCCAAGTTCGGGGTGCCGGAACGCGCGGGGCAACCGCCCCGCAATTGCAAACCCCAGACGCCGCCACAAGTCCACCGCGCGCGTGTTGGCGGACACGACGAAGTTAAATTGCATTGCGCGGAAGCCGGCGGCCCTGGCGACTTTCAACGAATGTTCGCACATGGCGCGCGCGACGCCGCGGCCTTCAAACCCCTGCGCAACCATATAGCCGCAATTGGCGACATGCGCGCCGCCGCCCGATTGATTGGCGCGCAAATAATACGTTCCCACCATCGCCCCGCCCTCGATGGCCACAAACACGCGATGCCCCCGCGCCAACCAATAGTCGAGCGCGTCGGCGCGGGTCATTTCCACAGGCAACGCATAAGTCTCGCCCGCGCGAATGACAGGCTTGAGAATGGCCCAAACGCTGTCCTCGTCGCCCGCAACGGCGGCCCGAATTTCCATGCGCCGCCCCTATGTCGCCATCGCCCAGGCTGCGGCCTCGTCCGCAACCAGCGTGATGTTCGAACCCACAGCCGGGTGCGCAAAGGCTGAAATATCGACGTTCAATGGCCCCGCCGCCGTTTTGACGCTGAGCGAACGCTGCGCGCCGCGAAACACCGAAGCAGTCACTTCGCCCTTCCACGACATGGCGGGCGCATCGCCATCCGAAATCCGCATGTTTTCGGGACGCAACATCACCGAAACGACCGTTCCGGGCGAAAATCCCTCGCTCGCCTGACATTGGCCCGACCAGCCATCGCCCTCGACATCGATCGAAAAGAGGCCATCAGCGAGTGGCCGCGAGGCTCGCGCCGTAGCGGCGATCAAATTCGGAGACCCGAAAAACTCCGCGACGCCCCTGTTGTTCGGTCGGCGGTATATTTCCTCCGGCGCGCCGATTTGCAGGATGCGCCCTTTGCTCATCACCACAACGCGATCCGACAGCGCCATCGCTTCGGTCTGGTCATGGGTGACGTAAAGACTGGTAATTCCGAGCCGCTTTTGCAGGGCGCGAAACTCATCCCCCGTTTGCGTTCGCAATCGCGCATCGAGATTCGAAAGCGGTTCATCCAGCAACAGCACGCGCGGCTCAAACACCAGCGCGCGCGCGATGGCGACGCGCTGCTGCTGTCCGCCTGACAACGCGGGCGCGGGACGCGCGGCGAAGGAGTCCATCTCCACGAGTTTCAGCGCCAACTTCACGCGCTGACTGATTTCATCCTTCGGGCGTCGCCGGATTCGCAGGGGATAGGCGACGTTGTCGAACACCGTCATGTGGGGCCAGATGGCGTAGGACTGAAACACCATGCCAAGCCGGCGCTTTTCCGGCGGCATGAAAGCCCCGCGCGCGGCGTCGCTGACGACCTCATCATCGATGACAATGCGCCCGCCTGTATTCTGTTCGAGCCCGGCGACCATGCGCAGCGTCGTCGTCTTGCCGCAACCGGACGCGCCAAGCAGCGTCACAAACTCGCCCGACGCGGCTTCAAGATCGACCCCGTCGACGGCGGCGAAATCGCCGAAATGGCGGCTGACATTCTGAAGCGAAATCGATGCCATGCCTGAAGATTTCCCTACACGCCGAGCGTCGTGACATAACGCTGAAGAATTTTGATCTGGACATAACGAAATAAAATCACGAGCAGCATCATCATCAGACCGATGACGCTGACCTGTTCGGCAAGCCCGTTGGCCCAGAGCTTCATCAGCACCACCGACAACACTTCGGATCCGACCGAATACAGCAGCACGGACGCGGATAATTCGCGCATAATGCCGAAGAAGGTCAAGACCCAGCCCACCGCGAACGACGGCCAGGCCAGCGCAACCAGAATGCGCGACAGCGTCTGGAAGAAACTCGCGCCATGCACGCGCGAACATTCTTCAAGATCAAAGGAAAGCTGCGCATAGGCGCCCGTCATGACGCGCGTGGCGACAGGCGTTCCAAGCGCAAGATAGGCCAGCAACAACGCCCAGATCGTCCCGTAAATGGGAATCGGGCCCGGAAGCATCGCGAAAGCCCAAAGAAAGCCGATGCCCAGCACCATGCCCGGCATCATCCACGGCAGCCAGGCGAGCGCATCGATCACGCGACGACCCCGCCATTTCGTGCGCACCGAAATATAGGCGACAACAGCGCCGAGGGCCATCGTCAGCGTTGCGCCGCCAAGGCCGAGCAACATGGTGTTGGAAATGGCGCGCCAGATTTCACTGGACGAAAACACCGCCCGATAGTGCTCCAGCGTCAGCATGTCCCACTGGTAGAACCCGAAAAAGCGAAAGAACGAGCCAATGAACAATTGGCTGACAGGCAAAACCACGGTGATGAAAAAGAACAGAACGCAAAACCCGAACGTCGCCCAGCGCCATTTGCCGAGTTTCATCACGCTCGGCGAATAGCCCTTGCCCGTCACTGTCGTAAAGCTGCGCCCGCGCAACAGGCGCCATTGCGCAATCACAAGCGCAAACATCAATATCATCACTCCAAAACCGATCGCTGTCGCGTACTGATAATCCGGCGTCGCGTGATGGTTGATCGAATTGTACATTTCGGTCGTGATCACAGTGATTTTCGCCGGCGCGCCAAAGAACAGGGGCGATTCAAAATTCTCCATGCCGCGAATGAAACTGAGGATGAAGGCGTTTGTCAGCGCCGGCAGCATCAGCATCAGCGTGATGCCGCCAAACGTGCGCAGGCGTGACGCGCCGCACATGCGCGAGGATTCTTCAAGAGCCGGGTCCATCGCGCGAAAGACATCGACGATGAACAGAAACAGGAACGGCGTGGAATACTGGACCATGTGCCAGACAACGCCGCCCCATGAATAGACGTTGATGGGCGAATAATTGACGCCAGTCGCCCACTTGAACAGCTGATTGAGCAGCCCCACCTGGGGATTGCCAAGCATCGCCCAGGCCATCGCTGTGAGAATAGGCGGAATGAAAAACGGCAACGTGATCAACACTTCAAGCTTGTCGCGGCAGGGCGTATCTGTGCGCGCGATAATCCAAGCGAGAAACACCGCGAGGGTCAGCGACGGTATTGTTTTGCCGAGCGATATCCCGACTGTATTGAGCAGAATGCCGAGCGCTTCCTTGCTCAGCAATTGCCTGTAGCCATTCAGGTTATATTCGCCCGCCATGCCCGGCGGCGTCGAATGCAGGCTGCCGTAAAACAGCATTGCAAAAGGATAGATCGTCAGAAAGGACAGCAGCAGGATGATCGCCAGCACGCCGATCCCGCGCCCCGACGCCCATCGGCTCCACAGGCCAGCGCTTGCGGGTCGCTCAGCGCGACCGGCCTGCAAAGGCGCAACGATCTCGCTCATTTCGTCTCTTCTCGCGCGCTCACAGGTCGATCACGACATAGTTTTCTTCAACCCGCACCGCATAGGTCTCCGCGACATACGGTCCTTTGATCAATGCTGCGCCCGGCTCGATGGAGGCTTCATAGGCGCGCACGCGCGTGTTCGCCGGGTCACACCAGGATTGTCCGGTGCGAATGTCAAACTCCCATCCATGCCATGAGCATTTAACGAATTCGCCGTCGCGCGACAGGCGATATTTGCCGGGCTCGTCGGCTTCGGCCAGACCGATGATCCTGCCGGCGCAAAGCGAACCGCTTTCATGCGGGCACTTGTCGCCGAGCGCGAAAAAGTCGCCGGCAATGTTGAACAGCGCGATGTCGCGGCCCGCAATAGCGACTTTCTTGCGCGATCCGGGCGGAATTTCATCGACCCGCGCCGCTATATGTCTTGTCTTGCTCATTTCAGGCCATACAGCTCCCTGGCGTTGCCGGACAATACGCGCTTCAGTTTTTCTTCGCCGATGCGCAATTTGCCGATCACAAATTTCGGCTCGTCGAAATCCCAATGAGGATAGTCGGTCGAGAACATGATGCGGTCAAAACCCACCATTTCGAACATTTCAATGAGGTCCGCGCCGTCGTCGGGTTCATCCAGCGGCTGCGTCGTCATCCAGAAGTGATCATGAACATATTCCGATGGCAGCCGCCTGAGGTGCGGCGCCTCGCTTTTCAGCCGCTTCCAATGTTTATCGAGACGCCATTTCAAGGACGGCGCCCAGGCGACGCCGCCTTCCACCAGCACAACCTTCAACGCCGGGAATTGCTCGAATACGCCCTCGATCACCATCGACGTGATCAGGCTCAGCATACCGGTCACATTGGTGTGCTGCTCCTCGATGTAATAGGAGGGCCAGCCGCTCGCAGTCGGCGCATATCCATTGACGCCTCCCACATGCAGCGCGAGCGGCAGCTTATACGCGCAGGCCGCCTCGTAGATCGGCCAGTATTTGCGCCGTCCCTGCGGCTCAAGGCTTTTGGGCGGCAGCATGATCTGCGCAAAACGCGTGTCGCCGGCGCGCTTTTCGATCTCGGCGATGGCGAATGGCGGATGCTCCTGCGTGACGACAATCGACGCGCGCAATCGCTTGTCGCGCTCGACCCAATGGGCGATCTGCCAATCGTTCACTGCGCCAGCCAGCGCCGCGCCATATTCAAGATTGCGCTGATTGCCGGGGCCGCGGTTGAGCGGCATCAACATGCCGAATTCCACATTGTTGGCGTCCAGATGCTGCTTTTGCATGAAGGCAAGATCGGAGCCGGGAAGCCCGCCTGTCGGCGGCCATGAGTCGGCGCGCGCGACATCGGGCGCCATCCGGGGATGCGACAGGGTGTCCGCGAGTGCCTGCCGGTAGAGACCGCTGTAGGTTTTGGCGTAATCGCGCCAGCGCTCAGGGAGAAACTGAAGCACATCCTGCGGGCTCGCCGCTTGCGGATGAATATCGCAATCGATCACGCCGAGCTGCGCCTCGCGCGCGCCGACGCGCTGAGGCGCGGGTCGGTCGAGCAGGTCTTGAGTCATGGAAGCCCCGCAACACATGCGTAAGAACTCCCTCTCGCCGCTCGCGGGGAGAGGGCCGGGGCGAGGGGCCGGGAGGCAACGAACGAACCGAGAAATATGTTGCACGATCCAGAATTGCGCGCGGCGTCGAAGCGCGGACGCAAAACCATGCCCCTCAACCTAACCCTCTCGCCGCTCGCGGGGAGAGAGGGAACATATCCGCCATGCGCTGCGGAGACGCGCAAACTTTCATGTCAGGCTCCCATTCAGCCGTGGATAAGTCGCCATCGCGTTTTCGTAGAGCACCTTGCGCGCGAGCGGACTGTTGCGATCGAGCGGCAAGGCCTCCGTTCCCTCGTAATGCCAATGCGGATAATCGGTCGAAAACAGCAGCATTTCATCACTGTCGAGCATTTCGCAAAACCGCTCCAGCCGCCGCGCGCCATCCGGTTCGTCGAAGGGCTGCGTCGTCAAGCGGATGTGATCGCGCACAATGTCCTTGGGCGGGCGTTTGACCCATGGAATTTCGGCGCGAACGCCTCGCCAGGTCTTGTTGAAACGCCACAGGCAGGCGGGGAGCCATGTCACGCCCGATTCCTGAAACACCACTTTCAGGTCGGGAAATTTGGCGAACACGCCTTCGCTGACAAGGCTCAGGACAGCGCTTTCGAACGCAAACGCCTGCGCCACATAATCTTCGAGAAAATATGAGCCAAAACCATTTGCCATCATCGGGTGATGGTAGGCGCCGCCAGCATGAACGCCAATCGGCAGGCCATATTTTTCAGCTGCGCGGAAAATCGGCCAGTTGTGGCGTTTGCCGAGCGGCGTTTCGCCTGCAACCAGCATCGTGACCTGCACGAAACGCCTGTCCCCCGACCGTCGCTCAATCTCTTCGGCTGCAAGCTCCGGGTTGCCCAGCGGCACGACAATGGATGCGCGCAAGCGCGGTTCGTGCGCCAACCATTCCGCCGCAATCCAGTCATTCACCGCAGTGCAAACGACGGCGGACATATCTTCGCTGTGCAGGACCGCCCCGCCCCAAAGGCAGGTCGCAATCGCGGTTTGCACGCCAAACCCATCCAGCACCGCCGAGCGCAGCATGGCAAGATCGGCGCCCGGCTTACCCTGCGCAGGTCGCCAATCCGGTCGACCGGAAATCGGAGAATTGGGCGCCTCACTGGTCAACGACCAGCTCAACCTGTCAATTCCCCGGTTGAGAAACTGCTGCCGCCAATAGGCGTCGAGATAGGGCATGATCGAATTGATGGCGGGCACGACAATATGCGCATCGCAATCAATCGCGGGATGTCCGAAAACGCTTGCGCGCTCGCCGGCGCGTTCAGCTGTCGCTCCCCTCGACATATCCATTCCCTTCCCGCCCGCACAAAAAAGCTTCGCGCGTTCGCGTGCAATCATCTAGAACTACCACATTTCAGCTAATACAGGTCAAGAATGCGCAGCGTCAAAACGCAGCGCGGAATTAACTGGCGCGAACCCGCCCCCGGAGAGGAAAAATGACCAGGACCATCGTCCGAACGTTATCTGCATGTGTCGCCGCCATCGGGTGCGTCAGTATTGGCGACGCAGACGAATGGGACAGCGTTGTCGCCGCCGCACAAAAGGAAGGGACCGTGTCCGTCTATCACGCGCAACTTGGCGCGCCCCACTGGAAGTCTGTGGTCAAGGCGTTTCAGGACAAATACGGCATTCAGGTTCAGGAGTTTGACGCGCGCGCCAGCGAAATGACAGAGAGAATCCGGACCGAACAGACCTCGAACCATTTCGTCGCCGATGCCGAATTTCACGGCGACTCCTCGATTATCCAGCAGCGCCAGACCAATTTTGTCGCAGAGCTCGGCGAAATCCCCAACGCCGCCAGTTTACGCGCGCCCTTCGCACGCGACACATGGCAGGTTCCCGCCTGGACGCAAATCGTCTGCATGCTTGTCAACACCAACATGGTAAAGGCGGACGAGGAACCCCGGCAATGGAAGGATCTGCTTGACGCCCGATGGACAGGGAAAATTCTCACAGACGACATGCGCGCAGTCGGCAGCGGGCAGACTGTGTTCGCGCTGCTCTACCTTAAATATGGCGAGGACTTTCTTAAACAGCTGATCGCCCAGAATATGGGCGTCGGACGCGATTTGCAGGACGATTCCCGCAAGATTGCGCGCGGCGAATACCCCATATTCATCAACCAGATCATTGCCTTTGCAACACCGCTCAAAGGCCTGCCGGTCAAGGTCGTCATTCCCGCCGATGGATGCCCGTTTACGCCTATTCAGGGCGCCATTCTGCGCGGCGCGCCGCACCCGAACGCGGGGCGTTTGTTCATCAATCACCTGCTCGACAGGCAATCGCAAGTCACCTACGCGAACGCCGGAATGGGCGTTGTGACGCAGGGCGTTGCCGAGGGCCTGACTGACCCGGACGCAAAACGCTTCGCTGCGGCGAAGTTGATGGGCTCCATTCCCTTTGCGGAGCGTGAAAAGATGCTCCAGCGCGCAACAGACATGTTCAAATGAAAGGGGCCTCTGTGACGCCTGGCGCGGCGCGCAGACGTAATTTTGAGAATGCCTGCAACAGCGCTTGTTTGCCGCCGCCATTTAAGGCAATCTCCCTCGCGAAACCGCCCGCCAGAGGGCGACAACCAAAATCGGGAGGATGAGCATGAGCGCCTTGCGCCGCAACGCCCTGTTGGCGAGTGTCTTTATCTGCGCCGGGCTGACATGCGCTGGCGCCGCCGACTATCGGCCTGTCACCTCTGACATGCTCGCCAATCCCCCGCCCGAAGACTGGCTGCAAATCAGCCGCACCTATGACGAGCAGCGCTTCAGCCCGCTCGACCAGATCAACAAAACCAATGTCGCGCGGCTGCAAATGGCGTTTGCGCGCGGCCTGCCCGCCGGGACGCAGGAATCGACGCCCATCGTGCATGACGGCGTGATGTATATGATCGAACCCGGCGCCAATCTGCTTGCGATCGACGCCACCACCGGCGATGAAATCTGGGAATACAAGCGCGATTACACCAAGGACACCGACGGCAAGCGGAACAGCCCGCTGCTGTCGCGCGCCAAGGCGCTCGCCATGTGGGAGGACATGATCTATTTCGCCGCGCCCGATGGCTACGTTGTTGCCGTGGACGCGAAGTCAGGCAAGCTGCGCTGGGAAACGAAGGTCTACGATCTCTCCACAAAGACAGACCATTCCGGCGGCGTCATCGTCGCCGATGGCAAGGTCATCAGCAACCGCACCTGCTCGACGCGGGCGGGCTGTTTCATCGCCGCGCATGACGCCAAGACCGGCAAGGAATTGTGGAAGTTCTTCAACACCGCCGGCAAGGGCGAGCCGGGCGGCGACACCTGGGCGGACATGGAGACCGAGCAGCGCGTCGCGTCCTCCTGGGGCCTGCCGGGCTCCTATGATCCCAAGGCGCGCGTGCTGTACTGGGCGATTTCCAATCCCATTCCCTACACCCGCCTCAAGCGCCACAACGGCAAGGCCGATGCTGTGTCCTATGACTCGCCATCCGAGCTTTACAGCAACAGCACCATCGCCCTCGACATCGATACGGGCAAACTCATCTGGTATTATCAGCACCTCCCCGGCGACGACTGGGATTCCGACCATATCCACGAACGCACGCTGATCCACACGAAAGTCGCCGCCGATCCGAAATTCGTCAAATGGATCAACCCGGCGATTCCCAAAGGCGACGAACGCGATATTGTCGTCGAGGTTGCGGAGGCCGGCGATGTCTTCGCCATCGACAAAAAGACCGGCGAGTTCCTCTGGGCCAATCCGTTTCCCTACGATGTGCCGAACGTCAACATGACCTCCATCGACGTGAAAACAGGCAAGACCCACATCAACGACGTCTCGGTGTTCAAGAAAGATGGCGACCGCATGGTTGGCTGCTTCCAGAACACGCGCTCCTACTGGGCGACGAGCTACGATCCGAAGAACAATTCGCTGTACGTGCCATTCCAGGACGCCTGTCTCGACATGACCGCCGACACGACCAAACCGCTCGGCTTTGGTCCGCGCTTTGGCGTGCGGCGTGAAGGCGTGCCGGCGGACAAGTTCATGGGCATGATGAAAATCAATATGTCCACGGGCGAAATGAAGCGCATTTTTTCGCAGGCGGCGCCCGGCAATGGTTCAGCCCTGACGACGGCGGGAGACCTTCTGTTCTGGGGCGATCTCAATCGCCGTTTCCGCGCGCTCGACCCCGAAAACGGGCATGTGCTGTGGGAAGCGCTGGTGGGCGGCCCGGTGATGACCTCGACGATCACTTACGCAGTCAACGGCAAGCAATATGTCGCGATTTTTACGGGCGAAGGCCAGTCGGGCTCGCGCAGCGTGCTGGACATGGCGCCTAGCATCAAGCCGGTGCATGGCGCCAACGGGCTTTACGTCTTCGCATTGCCGTAGAGCGTTTTCAAGCGAAGCGGGAACCGGTTCGCGTTAAGAAAACACGTTAATAAAGGACTCCGGAGCCATTTCCGATCGGATTTCATCAGATCGGAAATAGCTCCAGCCCCCTCGACAGATCAGGGCCCATGCTCTATAGGCAGCCCCTCAATTGATAACAGCGTCGCGAAACGCTCGCCATCAGGCGAAACCGCAAGGACTTAGGACATGGTTGATATCATTAAAGAAATCGACGCCGAACAGATGACGGCGTTGAACCCCACGATCCCTGAATTCGCCCCTGGCGACACGGTCATCGTGAATGTGAAGGTGAAGGAAGGCGAGCGCAGCCGCGTGCAGGCCTATGAAGGCGTCTGCATTGCCCGCAATGGCGGCGGCATCAACGAGAATTTCACCGTCCGCAAAATTTCCTATGGCGAGGGCGTTGAGCGCGTATTCCCGCTGTTCTCGCCGAACATCGACTCGATCAAGGTCGTCCGTCGCGGCAAGGTGCGGCGCGCCAAGCTGTATTATCTGCGCGATCGTCGCGGCAAGTCGGCGCGTATCGCCGAAAAAATGGACAGCGCCGCCGAGCGCGCCGAAAAGGCGACGGCCAAGGCCAACGCCAAGGCTGCGAAAAAGGCCTGATCTTCGCATTTTGCAAACTGCGTTTTGTTCAATGAAAACGCTGCCTTCGGGCGGCGTTTTTGCTATGGAAAGGGGATGACGGCATTTTCCATCATCCTCACCACAGCCTCGTCTGAGGCGACTGTGGAAGCAATCACCGCCCGGCTGCTCGGCGAAAAGCTCGCAGCCTGCGTGCAGGTTTTGCCGATTTCCAGCGCCTATCTCTGGCAGGGCACGATCGCGCGGGAAAATGAAAAACTGCTGCTGATCAAGGCGAAAACCCCGGACTGGCCGGACATCGAAACCGCCATCCGCGCCGTCCACGATTACCAGACGCCGGAAATTTTACGAATTGATATGGCGGATGCGTCACAGGCGTATCTGGAGTGGATAACGGCTGTGACGCGGTGAAGGGGACTGGCGGCGGCAGGCAAGGATTCCGAGAAATCTTGTCAGGCCCGGTTCGTCCACAGGTTGTGCAACTGGAAAGAAATGTCTGAATTTTCGGCGCCGAATGGTGCGCGCGCAAACCCTCCCCCCAAAGCGATCCGAAATGGGTCGCGTTCGGCGATCCTATGGGGAGAGGATTGGCGCCCCCGATTTTTTGATCCGTTCACCTGGTTTTCGCCTCGTAAATCGGCCAGCCCCGGGCCGGCTGATGCTCTCAGTATTGGCGGGCTGGCGCGTGGAGGATGATCTCCTCCACCCGCGCACAGGCGAAAGCCAGGCCCGCTCTAAGTCGCGCGTCCAGCGCATGGGGCGACCGCTCGAAATATCGGCGGCGGTTCTTACCGCCGGGGGCCCCTGTCCTTCCACTCCAGGGTGACGGTTCTTTAAGTTATTGATAGGATGAATTTATTTATATAGGGAAGTCAGCTAATGCATCTTCATTTAAAAGAGCTTTTCACCAAGCGTTTTTATTTTTTTATGGCTGTCGTGGTGACAGCAATCGTTTCTTATGGATTTGGGCGCGCAATTGACACACGATTGTTAAATCCGCCCTCGCCAAGGCCAGCAATTCTTTACGTCCATACTTTTGTATTTTCAATTTGGATTATATTGTTTCTTGTTCAAACTGGACTTTTGCAAGCACGAAATATTCGTTCACACAAACTCATTGGATTGTTCAGTTTACCAATTGGGGGATTGCTACCAATTATCGGCATCTGGGTGGCGATTGTGATGTCCCGTTTCAACATCTCTCAGGGAGCCCACGACCAAGCTACGGCTTTATTGGTGCCGTTCTTCGATATGGCGCTATTCACGGTTCTTTTTGGGTTGGCCGTCTATTGGCGCAAAAGCCCGGAATTTCATAAACGGATGATGTTCCTTGCTGCTGCCAGCCTCACTGTCGCTGCCTTTGCACGATTTCCAAATTATCTCGTGCCGAAGGGCTGGTTCGATCTGGGCTTTGACGCTTTGGTTTTATTGGGCATCGGTCGTGATCTGTGGATCGAGAAGCGCATTCACAAGGTTTATTTGATCTGCTTGCCGACAATCATCGTTGGCCAGCTTGCAACCGAGGTGGTGCGAAGGACCCCTTGGTGGATTGGCGTTGCAAATGAAATTCTGAGGTGAAACGCCAAGAGCTGAGCTCAAGATTCATTGATCAGAGGCCTTGGACTTGGGCTGCCAGGATGCGGAGGGCCGACATGAAGGTGGGCGCGCACCGGCAGCAGCGGTTGTGAGCACGCCGCCAGCGCCTGAATATACTGAACTTGTTTTCGATTTCGGTGCGCTTCCTGCAAAGCGTACGATCATGTTGAATCTGGTTGCTGGGGTTGGACTTCGACGGGAAGCAGGCAAGATCGCGTTGGGGCCGCGATTCGCGTCAGGGATGCTGCTTTGTCAGGAACAACCGGGATAATGGCGTTCCTCCTAAATGGCGTGACGATGGACAGGCATGCTACCCCTTTGATTGCAAGAACGAGCCGCGGGCGAAGCGACATCGCCGGCTTTTCCACCAAGGACCAGGATAGGTACGCAAATGCGCTCGAAATGAGCAGAGTCGCGATTGTGACAGTCCATAGTGGTTGTTCGGGGAAGAACTTGATTATCGCCTGCGTTATCGGCCAAGCCGTTACATACACTCCGTAGGAGAGGTCAGTTCGATTTGTAAATCTCCGCAGCCATCCAGTGGGCAGGTCCGCGAAAAAAAGGACCAGTGCTCCGGTGAACACGATGGATAGCAGGCGCTCCACGCCTCCACCGAGGCTCAACCAGAGACAAACGCCGATGCTTGCGACCATCCACAATGACGGGCGCAATCGATCAGCATATTTCCAGGACAGGGCGCCAAGGCCAAAAGCAAACCAGAAACGAGCAAGATGGCCCAGAGTTGCCTCCGATCGGCCCGCTGCGGTGATCATTATTAAGCCGGCTGCGGCGACCGTCGAAATCTCCAGCAACCGGGTACTAGCAAGCTTTTTGCGACCGCCTGAACAGATTGCGCCGACCGCAATGAGACCGTAACAAATTACTTCATATTTCAGGGTCCACGTCGAACCATTAGCCACCGGCAAATGTGGGTTCCCAATAAAGAGGCCAGGCAAGTTCATTCCTCCGGCCATTAGGAAAGAGGCTTTCGTGATATATTCCGCCCATGCGGGGTTCACGAAATAGGCGGCAATCGTTGCGTCACCAAGGACCGGAGCAACGCCAAGCGCTAGAATTGCCGATATGACCATGAGCGCCGGCCAAATACGCAATACCCTTGCCGCGAAAAACTCCACATATGAATCGGCGCGAGCGAGGCTGGCTGCGATCGTAAAACCCGAGATAAAAAAGAAAGCGTGCAACGCATGGTCACTGAAAGAATAGACCATCACGCTGGCCAGCGGTTCGGCCTCCTCCGTACCGATCTTTAGGAGCCCGCAATGGGACACAAGCACGGCACATGCGGCCGTTAAGCGCAAGAGATTGAGATTGTTGGCTCCGGGTAGCAGACTATCGCCGATGCTTGACCGCATTTTTTCGCCGATTCACCCTTGCGTGCCAAATTGGGACGAGTTGGAGTTTCAGAACGCACGCTGCAATCGCCGTGCCGTAAGTCGTTCCATTGAGGGCCCCGTTAGAGCGCGGTACGCCTCATCGCCAGGTAATTTCGGCTGTTTCAGGGTAGGCCGGACGCAGTGCGCAAAGGGCTGCATATGATGCAAATGGCGCATCAACAACAACGACGGATCGCCAAAAAAATCCGCCTGCGACGATTGTTTTCCAAGCTATCGCGGCGATCCCTGAATTTCGGCCGTCCCGCTTGCCCTGACCGCAACGAACGTCGGGTTCAGCGGCCGGAATCCAACGCCCCCTGGCCCCCCGTCAAAGCGGCGCGTTGAGCATCCAGCGGTGCCCGAAAGGGTCGCGCACGACGGCAAACCGTGTGCCCCAGAATGAGTTGGTCGGCTGCGCCTCGCCCTTCGCGCCAAGCCCCGTAGCGCGCGAAAACGTTTCGTCCACCTCGGCGGCGCTTGAAAATTCGAGGCTGACCGACATGGTGACGGGTTCGCCGGGAATGGGCGTGCGGCAAGACCCGAATTCGGGAAACGCGTCCGACAACATGACCGAGCCGCCGTTGATTTCCAGCTCGCAATGGAGAATGCGCAGGCCATCAAGCGCGGGCATGACAGCCTTCTGCCGCGCGCCAAACACCGCAATATAATGCGCGATGGCCGCGGCGGCGGGCGATACCGTGAGATAGGGGGCGACTTTCGGACGGTCTGACACGGCGGTCTCCTGATGGCGGCGCTTGCGCCAGACATAGCCTGACGCCACTGGCGCGCAAGACCTCTTTGCTCTTTGCGCCGATGGCTGTAAAGACAACGCGAAATCCATTCCATCCACGCGCCGCTTCGCGGCTGGGAGAAACCGATGTCGACGACAGTAGCCCGTACGCTTTATGACAAGATCTGGGACGACCATGTGGTCGAGGCTGACGCCGACGGGACCACGACGCTGTATATCGATCGCCACCTCGTGCATGAAGTCACCAGCCCGCAGGCGTTCGAAGGTCTGCGCCTGTCCGGTCGCAAGGTGCGTGCGCCAGAAAAGACGCTGCTGGTTGTCGATCACAACATCCCCACCACTGATCGCACCAAGCGCATCGATGATGATGAAAGCCGCGCGCAGATCGAATATCTCGCAGAAAACGCGAAGATTTTCGGGCTCGAATATTATGATGGCCTCGATATCAGGCAGGGGATTTGTCATATCATCGGGCCGGAGCAGGCGTTCACTCTGCCTGGGGTCACGATGGTCTGCGGGGATAGCCACACAGCGACGCATGGCGCCTTTGGCGCGCTGGCGCATGGCATCGGCACGTCGGAAGTCGAGCATGTGCTCGCCACCCAGACGCTGATCCAGAAGAAATCGAAAAACATGCGCGTGACGGTGAACGGCAAGGCGCCCGCCCACATCACCGCCAAGGATATCATTCTGGCCATCATCGGCCAAATCGGCACCGCCGGCGGCACCGGCAGCGTGATTGAATACGCCGGCGAGGCCATCACGGATTTGTCGATGGAAGGCCGCATGACGGTCTGCAACATGTCCATTGAAGCTGGCGCGCGCGCTGGCCTGATCGCGCCCGACGAGAAGACATTCGAGTATCTCAAGGGTCGCCCGAAGGCGCCAAAGGGCGCGCAATGGGAACAAGCGGTCGCCTTCTGGAAAACATTGAAATCCGACGAAGGCGCGCATTTTGATATCGAGGTGGAACTCGACGCCGCCAATCTGCCGCCGCTCGTCACCTGGGGCACCAGCCCTGAAAACGTGATTTCCATCACCGGAACCGTGCCGCGTGTCGAAGATGGCGCCACTGAGGGCAAGCGCAATTCGATCCAGCGCGCGCTTGACTACATGGGCCTGAAGGGCGGCGAAAAAATCTCGGAGCTCCCTATCCAGCGCGTCTTCATCGGCTCGTGCACCAATGGCCGCATCGAGGACATGCGCGCCGCCGCCACGATCGCCAAAGGCAAGAAGGTCGCCGCTGGCGTCAATGCGATGGTTGTGCCGGGCTCCGGTCTTGTGAAGGCGCAGGCGGAAGCTGAAGGCCTCGACAAGCTGTTCATCGAGGCGGGCTTTGAATGGCGCGAGCCCGGCTGCTCGATGTGCCTTGCGATGAACCCGGACAAGCTTGCGCCGGGCGAGCGCTGCGCCTCCACCTCGAACCGCAATTTCGAGGGTCGTCAAGGTTTTAAGGGCCGCACACATCTCGTCTCCCCGGCCATGGCCGCTGCAGCGGCGATTGCGGGGCGCTTTGTGGATGTGCGGGAGATCTCGTAAGTCACTGACAGGAGGACTTCCATGGCCCAGATCAGACACATCGCCATCGCAAGCGACCACCCCGGAAAGTCCGCTGATTTTTACAAAAAGGCCTTCGGCTTTCGCGAGGTGTCGCGCCATGGGTTCGACCCCGCCAAACCCGATGAGGCGCCGCGCCCCTGCACCGTCGTGCTGACCGACGGGCACATCAGCATCGCTTTCCTGAAGCTTGGCAAGGATCAGATTGGCGTCGGTCTCGACTACACCGGCCTGCACCACATCGGCATGGTCGTCGACGATCTCGACAGCTGGACGGGACATCTGGAAAGCCTCGGCGCGCCGAACATCACCACGCTCGTAGACATGCCGAAAACCGCGCATACCGAGATCAAGTTCCGCGCGCCCGACAATGTGGTCTTCGACATTTCGCCCTCGCCCTGGCCGGGCGCAGCGCCGGTCAAACCTGAAGATATGGCGCAACCCCGAAAACAGGCTGCGGAATAATCATGGAGCGAGCATCTCCGTTTGCTGAGATGAAATCTCCCGATCTGCCGGACATCGAAGCTCTGGCGGATGCGGCCTACGCCGGGCTGCCCCAACATGTCCACGCGCTGTGCGAAAGGCTGGTCATTCGTGTCGCCGAGTTTCCCGACGAGGAAACGCTCAACGAGATGGAATGCGAAACCGAATTCGATCTGCTCGGCCTGTTTCAGGGGCGCGGACTGCCGCAGAGCGGCGCGACACCCGACACCGGCGAATTTCCGAACACGATCTGGCTGTATCGCCGTCCGATTCTGGACTTCTGGGCCGAGCATGACGAAACGCTGGGCGCGATTGTCAGCCATGTGTTGATCCACGAAATCGGCCACCATTTCGGATTTTCAGACGAAGATATGGAAGCGCTTGAACAAAGCGCAGACTGATGTTCAGGCCTTTTCATAGGCGACGCAAAGTCGCGCAGCCTCCTCGGCATCAAGCATAACGTCAAATCGACGACAGTGCCCGCCGGCGTCCGCGTCCCGATCAAAATAAGCGCAACCGTGGCAGGGCTGGAACGCCGGGCGCGTCCCCTCGTCCAGAAGCTCGTCCAGCAAGCGCGCGAGTCCCTGCCCCAGAGCCACCAGATGCAGGGGTTGCAAACCGGCCAGGACGCTGGCGACAGTCGCAACGGGATCATTCTCAAGCGCGGTGCGCCCTTTTTCTGTCAGTTCGAGAATGCAGCCGCGTTTATCGCGCGGGTCCGCTGCGCGTGAAGCCAGCCCCTTGCGCTCCAGCGCCATAATGGTCTGCGAGGCCGTGCCCCGCGTTGTCGCAATCCAGGCGGCGACGGCGCTGGGCGAGCGTGAAAAGCGGTTGGCGCTGGCGAGGCAGCGCAAAGCCGCCCATTGCGCCGGGTTCAGATCGCCTTCGCTTTCGCGCTCGCGCAAGAGCCGGTTGACTCGCTCCAGCGAGCGGCAGGCGCGCAATGCGGCCGGGGAAATGGAATTCATGTGAAATCCTAGCGAGTCCATACTTAAAAAGGCATTAACCGGCGTTCCCCGGGCACGTCGGCGGCGCGCGACCCGCCCTTCCCTCGCCAGACCTCCCTTGCTTGAGTCATGATCTGATGGAATCAGATCGGGGCTCAAGACTCCTTGTTTTAGCGCGTTTTCTTAACGCGAACCGGCTTCCACTTCGCTTGAAAACGCTCTAGAAGACGGCAGACACAATCATGGGCTTCGGCCCCGGCAGGATCGATCATGGACAAGTTTACAAAGCTCGAAGGCGTCGCTGCGCCGATGAAAATTCGCAACATCGACACCGACATGATCATCCCCAAGCAGTATCTGAAAACCATCAAGCGCACAGGACTTGGCAAGGGCCTGTTTTCCGAGATGCGCTACAAGGACGACGGCTCGGAGAACCCTGATTTCGTCCTCAACAAACCGGCCTATCGCCATGCCAAAATCATCGTCGCCGAAGACAATTTCGGGTGCGGTTCCTCGCGCGAACATGCGCCCTGGGCGTTGCTCGATTTTGGCGTGCGCTGCGTGATTTCAACCAGCTTCGCTGATATCTTCTTCAACAATTGTTTCCAGAACGGCGTGCTGCCAATCAAGGTGTCGAAAGAAGACCTCGACAAATTGATGGACGACGCCGAACGCGGGTCCAACGCCACCTTGTCGGTGGATCTTGAAAGCCAGGAAATTCGTGGCCCGGATGGCGGCGTGGTGAAATTCGATATCGACCCTTTCCGCAAGCATTGCATGTTGAACGGGCTCGACGATATCGGCCTGACCATGACCAAGGCGAAGTCGCTCGACAGTTACGAGGCGAAGAAAAAGGCCGAGCACCCCTGGGTGTGACACCCTATTTGATGGTCTGGCCGACAAATTCGATCACCGCCCGATTGAAAGCTGCGGGCTGTTCCCAATAGGCGGAATGTCCGCATTCGGGAAAAATCTGCATCTCTGCGCCCGGCACATGGGCAGCTGCGATGCGCATCAAGGCTGGCGGCGCGTAAAGGTCCGCCGCGCCCGCCAGAAACAGCGTGGGCGTCGTTATGGCGCCCAGAGTCGACCAGTTGAAGGCGTTGGCGTTCTTCGGCCCCATGCGATTGCCGGCGAGCGACTTTTTCTCAAGCTCGATCCAGGCTTTGACACCCGCCGGATTGGCGGCGCGATAGGAGGGCCCGAGTTCGCGGAACTCCGGCGGCATCTCCTCAAATCCCTTTGTTGCGACAGAGGCGTTCGCCCTGAGATACTCAGGATCCGACATATTGCCCAGCGAGCCGCCCGAGACCACCGCAGCCAGCAGCCGGTCCGCGTGCGACATGGCGAAATCGAGAGTCACGGTGCAGCCCGCCGCTGAAGCCACGGCGGCAAATTTTTTCAGTCCCAGAAAATTCGCCAGCGCCAGCAGATCCTCGCTGGCGACACCGGCATTTGTGGGATCGGCGGCATCCGAGCCAAAATAGCCCCGCCTGGAATAGCCGATGACGCGAAATCCCGCCGCCGCCAGCGCAGGCTGCTGGTAGGGCCAGAACAAGGCGCTGCCCGTTGCAGGATGGACCAGGATGACCGGGACGCCATCGCCGCCGGTGTCCCAATAAAAGAGTTTTGTTCCCGGCAAAGCAGCCAGGCCCTCTTTTGCAGGCGCTTGCACGGGAATTGGAACGGGCGCGAAGAGGGTTTCCGGGATGGCTGCGCGGACGGGCTTCGAAGACATCAAAAAAGCTCCTGCAGAGGCCATGCCGACGGAAAACACAAAGTCGCGCCCTCTCCACTGCCCGCGCGCGGCGTGATTTCGAGCGCCCATGGCTTCCTCCTCTTTTTGCAATCGTACACGAATCCCCGAGCGCGGAAAGTCTGTTCCTTCCTCGGTTATCATGCTTAAATCCTTCAGGGAGAAACGCATGATCGCCACAAAAATCGTGATCGCTATGGCTGCGGTGATCGCCGCAGCTCCGGCGCGCGGGCAAACGCCTTCCGGCGGCCACACCCAGCCATTGAGCCTCGTCATCGGCACAAGCGCAGGCGGCGGTTATGACCTTTACGGTCGCCTCGCGGCGCGCCATCTCGGGCGTTTCTTGCCGGGCGAACCGGCCGTCATCGCCTCCAACATGCCCGGCGCCGGACAATTGATCATGGCGAACTGGCTCTACAATGTCGCCCCGAAAGACGGGACGGTCATCGGCCAGGTGCCGACCACCACCGCGTTCGATGGTTTGCTCGGCAACAGCCAGGCGCATTATGACGCAACGAAATTCAGCTGGATTGGCAGTCTCGACGGTTACATAACCGTGGCGGCCGTCTGGGCGGAAACGCCCATCAAAACCGCATGCGACTTTCTGACGCAAAAGGTTGTGCTGGGCGGCGGCGCGCCTGCATCCGATGTCACAATCTGGCCCAAGCTCGTCAACAGTCTGCTGGACGCCCGGCTCGAAACCATCGCCGGCTATATCGGCACGGCGCAAATCACGCTCGCTATCGAACGAGGCGAAGTGCAGGGGATGCTGGGCGCCGACTGGCATGGCATCGAACTCAGCAAACCCGATTGGGTGCGCGACAAGAAAATCCGCATTCCCTTGCAGTTTGTCGCCGAGCGCTCGCCCGATTTACCCGACACGCCAACGCCGCAAGAAATTGTCGATACGCAAAAAGCGCGGCAAATCCTGCCCTTGTTTTATGCGCGCCAAAAATATGGCCGCCCGCTCGCTGCGCCGCCAGGAACGCCGCCGCAAAAACTCGCTGAATTGCGCAAAGCCTTCTGGTCCATGGCGCATGATCCGCAGTTTCTCGCCGACGCCGCAAAATCCGGTGCGACGATTGACGCGGCGCGCGGCGAGGATATTCAGGCGCTGGCGGAAAACTTCTCTGCAACGCCGCCAGATCTATTGGCGCAAGCCACAGCCGAGCTCCAGAAAGCCAGCCAATAGGCGGCGTTTATCGCCATTGGCCGCAGGCCCGGCCAGCGCCCGCCATTGTCTTTTCTCATTCGTCAGGCATAGTCTGCGCCAGCCGCGACAAGGAGAGGCTTCGCGACAAGGAGAGGCTTTGTGACAGCGCCATTCACCACTGTATTGCTAACCTTATTATTGAGCTTTTCCGCCGTTTCCGGGCAGGCTTCCGCCAGTCCGGAGGCGCAGGTGGCCGACAATGTTTTTGTCGTGCCTGACGCCAAGGCGAAGGTTGTCACATTGTGGATGATTGTTCACGCCGGTTGTGAGGACGAAGAGGGCGGGCAATGCCATGGGCTGGCGCACTATCTCGAACATTTGATGTTCCTTGGCCGCAGCGGCGAGCACAGTGAAAACCAGTCGTTGTTTTTCGCGGCGGGTCAGACCAATGCATTTACGTCGATGCTCGCGACTTCCTACTATCAATCCGTCCCTGCCAAAGCGGAGTCAATCGGGCCAGATCTTGAACAACTTTTCCAGCTGTTCTCGGAACGGCTGGCGAAAATTGAGCCTCCGCTGAAGGCCGCTGACCGCGAGCGCAACGTTGTCCTGCAAGAATTCAACTTCCGGCTGAGCGACAGTTTCCGCGTACGATTTAACAATGCGGTCAATGCGCGCCTGCTGCCGGGCCACCCGTTCAGTCAGGCGGTCATCGGCAGCAAGGATGATATCGCCGCCTATACAGTCGAGCGCGCGCAGGCCTTCCACCAACGCTGGTATGCCAAAAATAACGCGTCCTTCATCGTTTACGGTCCCGTCGACCCTGCGCTTGTGAAACAGCTTGCAAGCAAATACCTCGACCCCTTGCCCGAAAAGACAATCCCGGGGCGCAGTTGGCTCGACGCCCGCCGAACGTTCGCGCCCATGGACGAGGGCGCAAACGGGGCAGACGAATCCGTCGTCCGTCCGGAAATCCAGTTCGAAAAGATCGTGCGTTTTGAGGAGCCATTTCCGCAGCAGACCCGAGCGGCGAAAGCCATCCTGTTCGACTATCTCAACAGCGAAATCACAGGCAGCCTCTCCGATGCGCTGGTTGAAGACAAGAAACTCGCGACACACATCAGCGCGGATCGTTCATCGATTGGCGATGGCGCCATGTGGTTTACAACCTACGGAACCCTTGAGGACGGCGTTGCGCCGCAAACCCTGAAAACGGCGATCCTGGATTATTACGAGCAACTGGCGAAAACAGGCCTGGACGCCCGGGTCATCGAACGCCTGAAAAAGCGTCGCCTCAGGGAAATCGCGGATATCGCCGCCGACCCCAAGAAAACACTGACATCGCTGCAGTCCTGGCTCTCCAGCAATGGCAAATACCAGGATTGGCAAGACAGCGCCCGGAACTTTGAAGCCGTGACCCCTCAATCGATCACGCCACTCCTGCAAGCGATGGCGGGGCCGGGCCGCCAACTCTTTGGAACCATGGCGCCCGCCGGAATCGCCGACAATGCCGCCGCTGCGCCCGGGGGAAATCGCATCCCATGAATGTGAAAACGAATCTCATTGCGCTGGCGGCGGGCGCCCTGCTGGCCTGTTTGTCCGCGCCCGCCGGCGCTACAGAGACTTTCACGCAGGCGACATCGCCCGGCGGCATCCCGTTCTGGTATCTGCAACGAGCCGACACGCCGATGAACGTCCTGTACGCCGGTTTTGCCGACGGCTTTGCACTGGCCCATCCCGATAAAATCGCCACGCCGATTGTCGGCTCGAGTCTCCTGCGTTATGGGCCGGCGGGCAGGTCGTCCGGCGATTACAGCGAAGCGTTGAAAGATGTTGAGGCCCATTGCGGCGTCTCGCCATCGCCGATGTTCACAACCTTTCAGGTCGAGTCGGAACCTGGCGATTTCGCAGACGCGCTCGATCTGTGTTTCCAGATGTTGACCAAACCGGCGCTACGAAGCGCCGACATCGAAAAGATCCGGCAATCGGCAATCGCCGGACGCCAACGAACGATGGACAATCGCGAAGCTCTCGCGGCGCTGCTGCTGCGGAGGGTCACGCAAGCCGATAGTCCTTTCGGCGCCTGGAGCGAACCTGCGTCTATCGCCGCCGTCACGCCCGAAGACGTCGATCTCTGGCGGCGCGAAATTTTTGCACGCGCCAATCTGACGATCGTTGCTGTGGGCGCCGCCGCGGCAGGCGCATTCGGGCCGCTGGTCGACAAAGCCTTCGGTCAGTTGCCGGAAACGGGTTCGCCCGGCCCGCAGACGCCGCCAACGCCCGCTTTTCCTGCCAAAACCATCGTTCTTGAACGCGAAGGTTCGCAAACAGCCGTTGTGCTCGAAGGCCCGCTCGATCTTGCCCAGGGCGAGGGGCCTGTGGCGCTGATCGGCGGCAATGCGCTTGGCGGCGGCCTCGATCGCCGCCTGTCGAAGGCGGTGCGCGGCGAACTGGGCGCCACATATGGAATTTCCGCCGGTCTGGGACAGATCACGCCGCGGCAACGAACCTTTTCAATCCGCTCGGCGATGTCCAATGAGCTTGCCGCCGCCGGATTGAAACGCAGCCGCGAGGTCTACGAGACCTGGCGGACCGGCGGGATCACCGAAGATGAAGCGGCTTCGGCGCGCGAACAACTCGCTAGCGGTTTTGAAAAAAACGCCGAAACGCCATCCGGCAAGGCGTTTGCTTTGCTTTCGCTGCTGCGGAGCGGCGCAACCGCCGAATATGAAGCCAATTACAGCCAGATCCTGCGATCCACCGACGCCGGAAAAGTCAACGCGCTGATTCGCGACAAAATGCCGCCAAAATTGACGACGGCGATTGTTGCTTCCAAAGCCGATGGTCTTGACGCCGATTGCGTCATCCACGACATCGAGGAAACTGCAAAGTGCAGGTAAACGACAGCGGATTGCCCGCAGACGTTGCCGCCGCCGTTCTGACCCGGGACAAGGAACGCGTACCGCTCCTCGCCATTTTTCGCGTCTTTTTCACAATTGGCGCAACAAGCTTTGGCGGTGGGTTGACCGGCTGGATCCACCGCGAAACTGTGACGCAGAGAGGCTGGCTGACGCATGAGCAATTCCTCTCCGGCCTCGCGCTGGGGCAGGTGCTGCCCGGCGCGAACGTCACCAATCTGGCGGTCTATATCGGCCAGCTCCTGCGCGGCGCGCCCGGCGCGATCATTGCGGTTGTCTCGGTGCTGGCGGCGCCGTTTTTCCTCTGCATTGGACTTGCGCTCATCTACGAGGATGCAACGCGAATCCCCGGTTTCCATGCAGCCATGGATGGCATTGCGGCGGCGGCTGTCGGGATGATTTTACGCCTCGGCTACATGGGCGCGAAGAGCGGTTGCAACAGACTGGCGACAGGCTCCGTGGCGCTGGCCGTTTTTCTTGCCATAGGCGTCGCGCAATGGCCGCTGTTTCCGGTCATTGCTGTTGCTGCGCCGCTCAGCGTGTGGTTCGCCTGGCCAAGGGGCGGCGGCGCCCATGCGTGACAATCCCTATTTTGGCCTGATGTGGGTGCTGATCCCCTTTTCGCTGGTTTCGGTGGGCGGCGGCCCCAGCATTTTCGCGCCATTGCAGCACCAGACCGTCGATGTCTGGCATTGGATATCCGCGCGCGAATTTGTCGATCTGTTTGCGATTGCGCGCACCGCGCCCGGCCCTGGCGCCATGCTGACAACCCTGATCGGCTGGAAAGTCGCGGGCTGGAGCGGCGCTCTGGTGGCGACCGTATCCCTGTTCGGCCCCGCATCGATCCTGTGTTACGGGGTCGCGCGCATTTACGACCGCTATCGCGGCCACCCCTGGCACACAGCGCTTGAGCGGGGACTTGCGCCGGTCGCTGTCGGGCTTATTTTTGCAGGCGCGTTGTCGGTGCTGCGACTGTCGGGCGGGCGCCCGCTCACCTGGATCGTCGCGCTCGCCTCCGGCCTCGCCCTCGGCTACTGGTCGAAACTGCATCCCTTCATCATCCTGTTTGCCGGCGCGGCGATGTTCATTGCCGCATTCGTTCTGGGATGGGGATGACCGGATCGCCTCATTTCTGCTAGACAGGCTCAAAATACAGGAGTGCGCCATGAATTCGCAGCAGCAGGTCATTATCGAGGAGGTCAGTCTTGAAGAGGTCAAGCGAGGCCTTGCCGACGGATCGATAGCGCTGGTCGACGTGCGCGAGCCCAACGAATGGGCGGAGGGACATATCGCGGGCGCTATTCTCAACCCACTCTCGACATTTGACCCTGCCGCCCTGCCCCGCATTGCGGGCAAGCGGGTGGTGCTGCAATGCCGCTCGGGCGGGCGCACGCAAAAAGCGCTGGCGCTGGCGCAGGCGGCCGGCCGCGATGACGTGCGCGCGCATTTTCGCGGCTCGATGAACGGCTGGCTGGCCGCCGGCGAGCCCGTCGTCAAGGACTAGGCTGCGCCTTCACTTTTGTGTGACCTGTGCGCAGGATTGCCTTCCTCGTGGTAGACCGGCGCCTGTTCATCGCAGGCTCGATGGATCGATCTGGAGAGACATATGAAACGGATTTTATTGACAGCATTTGCTTTCGCGATTGGCGCAACCGCCGTGATGGCGCAGAGCGATCCGATCGCCACCCGCAAGGCGACCATGAAGGCCGTTGGCGGCGCCTTTTATGGCGAAATGGGCAAAATGAACAAGGGCGAGACGCCCTTCGATCACGCAAAGGTCGAGGCCGACCTCAAGAAAATCGTCGAATCGGCGAAGGCGTTGCCAGCGCTTTATCCAGATACAGCGAAGACCGGTGGCGACACCGCTGCGTTGCCAAAAATCTGGGAAGCCAAAGCGGACTTCGAGGGACGCTACGCCAAGCTGGCGAAGGAAGCGGATGCGGCGCTGGCGAACATCACGGACGAAGCCAGCTTCAAAGCTAATTACGTTGAATTGAACAAGAATTGCTCCGGATGCCACGAACTCTACCGGGCGAAAAAGAGCTGATCTTCATAATTGGCGTTCTCCATAAAAAAGAGGGGGCGGCTTCAGAACCGCCCCTTTCTGCTTGTTCAAGCCGGGAGTGAACCATGCGCCGTTTTCTAGTCGCTCTCGTGCTGCTCGGCGCTGCGGGCGGCGCGCTTTTCTGGTGGCTCACTGCGCCCGCGCCTGTGGTCTCCGCCACATTGGCCAATTCAATCGAAAATGGCGGCGATCCCGAAAAGGGCAAACTTGTGTTCAACGCAGGGGGATGCTCGGCCTGCCACGTCTCGCAAGGACAGGAAGAGGGCAAGGTCGATCGCCTGAAACTTGGCGGCGGCCTCGAACTGAAATCCCCTTTCGGTAGCTTCTTCGCGCCGAATATTTCGCCGCATCCCGATGACGGCATTGGCAAATGGAAAGTCGCCGATCTCGTCAACGCCATGCAGGCGGGTGTTTCTCCCGACGGTTCGCATTACTTCCCGGTATTTCCCTACACGACCTATACCCATGCCAGAGTTGAGGATATCCGCGATCTCCTGTCGTTTTTGCGCACATTGGAGCCGGTCGCAGGCAAGGCGCCGCCGCATTCCGTCAGCTTTCCCTACAATATCCGCCGTGGGCTCGGCCTGTGGAAATTGATCTATCTCGATCACCGCGAAGTCGCTGTAGACCCCGCGCGCACCGACAAATGGAATCGCGGCAAATATCTTGTTGAAGCTCTGGGCCACTGCGCCGAATGCCACTCGGGCCGCAACGCCATCGGCGGCATTGAAGAGCAATACCTTTTCGCCGGCGGCCCTGATCTGGAGGGCAAGGACTGGGTGCCCAACATCACCCAGCACAAG
>CAIZEI010000036.1 GCA_903931945.1 uncultured Hyphomicrobiales bacterium
CCCGGCGACAACACGTTTGCAAATTACCAGGAGGCCAATCGCGCGTTCTGGCGCCCGACGGTGATCCCGCTTGTGGCGCGCACGCAAAAAAGTTTTGGCGCCTGGCTGCAACCGGCCTTTGGCGATGTGAAACTCGATTACGATGTCGATCGCATCGACGCGCTGGCCGAAGAGCGCGCGTCGGAATGGGCGCGCGTGGATGCAGCGAATTTTCTCACCATCGACGAAAAACGCGAGGCGGTTGGCTATGGCAAGGCGCCGAAAGACGGCGTGACCGCAATGCCGAAAACGGCGAAGAAAAAGCCGCCGGTCGAGATGCGTTATGCGCCGGGCCAGCCGCGTGAAAGTCAGCTCATATGAACGATGTAATCGAAACCATCATTTTGCGGAGCGATCTGGCGCATCTCGCACTGTTTCTGTGGGCGAGCGGCGCCTCCGGTCTGCTGATGTGGAGCCTGCGCGAACTGGCCTCCGCCAACCGGCGTTTCGACGCCTTCGTGCGCGAGCTCTCGCGGTTTAACCAGCGTTTTGGAGAGGGCGAATGATTGCCATTTCAACCATTCTGAACTGGCTGCGCCAGCTTCGCGCGAACCACCGCCGCGCCAATCACTTGCATGTGTTCGAGGCCTTTCGTCATGCGCTGGAGCGTCTGGCGCCGCGCGCGCGCGGATTTTGAACCAACGCTCTTCCTCCCGTTTCATGTCCGGAGTTTTTCGATGTCGCCAGCACCGGCTTGCGTCTGCGCGCCTGCGCGCCCGCAGAACGAATTTAAACGCGCCACTGTCGCCCTAGCGGATATTTCATCCGCCGGCGTGTTTGAGGGCTATGCGTCGCTGTTCGGCGTGATGGATCTCGGCGGCGATATTATCGAACGCGGCGCGTTCCGCGACACGCTGGACGTGAACGGCGCCGCGCACGTCAAGATGCTGTGGCAGCATAACCAGACTGAACCGATCGGGGTCTGGCTGTCGATTGTCGAAGATGCGCGCGGTCTGAAAGTCAGGGGCCAGCTCGACCTCGCCGTGGCGCGCGCGCGTGAAGCCCTCGCGCTGATGAAATCAGGCGCGGTCGATGGATTGTCAATCGGCTTTCGCGCCGAGCGCGCGACGAAGAACGCCAGCGGCGTGCGCCTGTTGCACAGGATCGATCTTGTGGAAATCTCGCTGGTGACATTTCCGATGGCGCCGAAAGCGCGCGTGACCTCGGTGAAGATCGCTCCGTCGACGCGGGCGGAAATGATCATTCCCGGCTCGCTCGCGGCAAGGCGCACGGACCTCTACATCAAATATCTGCGGCTTCGCTCGAAGGCTGCAGGCTTGCGCGTCGAGATGGAATTGAAACGCGCGGCGCTTCGGCAGGCGTTCGATGTTCGCTACTCCGCCAATCAACCGCATGTGCCGGCGGGCGTGCGCGAAGGCGGGCAATGGAGCGGCAGTGGAGGCGGGGGAGCACATACTGCGACGCCATCGGCTTCGGCGCCGAAAATCGGCGCGGGTGGAAACGACACGCGTGTTATTTCAGACGCCAATCCCGATGCGATTGTTCCGGGCGCGCGCTATGCGGCGGGGGAGCGGCGACCGGGTGAAGGGCAGCCACGACGGATTGGAAACACCGTCGGCGAGGTGACAGCCGAGCAGCAATCGAGGCTCGACAGCGCCAACACGCAATTGATTATCGCGCGTGATCGCGTGCGGACGATTGACCCGGCGTGGCAGCCATCGCCGGGCATGTCCGCCACAGAAGTCGAAGGTGAAATCCAGCGAATGAATGCGGAGCGCGCGGAAGCCGATGCGCGGTATCTGGAATTAATCAATGCCAATGCGAATGCGCCCGACACGTCTCCGCAAACTGATATAATTGACCCTCAAAACACAAAACCAACGATTCCACTCGTTGACATTCTGGTGCCGTCTGGGACTCCGATCGGAACTGTCGAACCAGGCGCTACCGCAAATATACGAACGGTTTCGTCGTCGGAGTTTGATTTGCTTACAAAAGATCTATTGGATGGCGCCACGCCGATAGCGACTCCGATTGAGTATTATGGTCAATGGTGGCAGCGGCTCGATGGCTCAGTTTTCGGGATCAGAATGAGCGGACAAAATGGCGCGACAATCGATGTCGTGAAAAACAACAATGCTTCAATACCACGCGACATGAAGGTTCATCAAAGATGACACACCTGTCAAAAGTTCGTATGATACCCCATACATCGGATGAATTCATTGCTTTGTCCTGCAATGAGTTAACACGCGACGAAGGCGTTGGTTTATGGGCGATGGTGCCGACGGGCCGTGCGACTTATGGGCTTGATGGCTCCGCGCTAATTGCGTTTCTCCGGCAATATATCATTGCGCTACTTGATCGCGGCGCCGTTCCGGTGTTGCCGAGTGGCGGACGGGGTTGGCAGGTTCAATTGCGTTATGGCCGCACGAAGGAACAGATTGCCGACAGTGTGATCTCTGAATGGCTGGCCAAAGGCGGCGGCGATCCGCCTTGGGAGGATGTGTGGTTCAAGCTGCCAGGAAAATTTATTGAGGCCTGAGGGCATCGGTCTTGCCATAATTATCGTCCGTTGCGTCGCTGAGATCGAAGGCTGCGGGCTTGCGCGTCGAGATGGAATTGAAACGCGCGGCGCTTCGGCAGGCGCTCGATGTTCGCTACTCTGCCAATCAGCCACGTGTGCTGGCGGGCGTGCGCGAAGGCGGGCAATGGAGCGGCAGTGGAGGCGGTGGAGCACATACTGCGGCGCCATCCGCTCCGGCGCCGAAAGTCGGCGCGGGCGGAAACGACCCGCGTGTGATTTCAGACGCCAATCCAGATGCGATTGTTCCCGGCTCGCTCGCGGCAAGGCGCACGGACCTCTCCGTCAAATATCTGCGGCTTCGCTCGAAGGCTGCAGGCTTGCGCGTCGAGATGGAATTGAAACGCGCGTTTTGCGAAGACTGAAATGCGAATTATTGTTCGTATCATATAAAATACGGATATGATTTAGTGAGTTCCGGCCGGGTTGGAAATTGAAGAGAAACGGAATGAAATTGGGTCAGATTTTATTCGGCTGTCTCATCGGCCCGGCTGCGGGGGCATGGTTCATGTCCTGCTGGCTGCGTGATGCGCAAGGATACAAGTTGCGTCCATCGTGCGATTTTCACGTTGTCGCCGTCACGCCTTCCCCGTCCGGTTTATTGACAGCGAAGACAGTTGAAACTGCTTGTTCCATCGGCATCGGTGGCGACACATTGCAAACGTTCATTAGTCTGTGACCGACGGGAGGGACCGAATGGCCTGCAAAAGTGTTTTCATATGATGGCTATGTGAGCTCCATGGCGATTGTTTCTGAGTCATGGTCGGATAATTCGACGCTTGTGATTGATGCGCCAAATATTGGCTTCATGGAAGCGCTTCGCCGGGAGACCCACGCGGTCAAGTTCAAACTGGGCTTGCATCCCGACGATCCAGCCGCCCTTCGCGCGTGGCTCGACAGCGTGGGCGTCACTCAAGATCGCGCTCTGGACGAATAGTGGCAAGTCGGCAGGGTCGACGCGCGTTCGGTCCCTCCACCGGGCAGCGCCGTCGACGTGCGCTGGAGCCATGATCACCCGGTTCGCTCGCCGGACGCCATCCAACGCACATTAAATTCGGTCTCGCGCGGCCTGCCGGCCTCGCGTCGAACCGATCTCGCGCGACGCCGTCCGCTCGTGGTCACAATCGTCGACGGCTTCTTGCGCCGCAGCCCCTCTGGACTGCGGCTTTTTTGTAACCAGAGAGGTGTTTCACATGACGGCCAACACATCCACCATCGCTGCCGAGACAAAAGCCGATCCCGGCGTCGAGTCTTTCCAGCGGGCCTTCGCCGCGTTTCGCGAAACCAACGACGAACGTCTTGCGCAGATCGACACCCGGCTGTCCGCCGACGTTCTCACCGAGGAGAAACTGGCGCGCATCGATCGCACGCTCGATGAGACCAAGGCCCGCCTTGACGCGCAGGCGCTTGAGCGGGCGCGACCCAAACTGGCGCTGTCGGAGAAAAGCATCGACGATACGCAGACGCGCGAACACAAGGCGGCCTTTCGCTCGTATATGAAATCAGGAGAGGTCAGCGGCCTGAAAGCGCTTGAGGGCAAGGCGATGACCGAAGGCTCCGGCCCGGATGGCGGCTATCTCGTGCCGATCCCCGCCGAGCGCGAAATCATGCTTCGCATTGCGAATATCTCGCCCATTCGTTCGATTGCGACGGTGCGCGAGACATCGACATCGACATTCCGCAAGGCCTATTCCGCGACCGGTCCGGCCGCCGGTTGGGTCGCCGAAGCCGATGCGCGTCCGCAAAGCGCGAACCAGCAGATCGCCGATCTCACCTATGCCGCGCATGAACTTTACGCCATGCCGGCGGCGACGCAGACCCTGCTTGATGACGCTGTTGTCGATGTCGAGCAATGGATCGCAACCGAAGTCGCCACCGTGTTTGCCGAGCAGGAAGGCATGGCCTTCGTCAATGGAACCGGCGTCAATCAGCCGAAGGGCTTTCTGACATATCCGCAGGTTCAGCAGGCAAACTGGTCGTGGGGAAATACCGGCTATATCGACACGGGCGTTGCCGGCGATTTTCCCGCAACGTTCCCGTCTGACATTCTGTTCTCGATGGTCTACGCCCTGCGCGCCGGATACCGGCAGAACGGGCGATGGGTGATGAACCGCAAATCGCAGTCGCGCATTCGCACTTTCAAGACCACGACAGGCGAATATTTGTGGGCGCCGCCAACGATCGCTGGCGGGGCTGCGACACTGATGAATTTTCCGGTTGTTGAAGCTGAAGCAATGCCTGACATCGCGCCCGACGCCACACCCATTGCGTTCGGCGATTTCATGCGCGGGTACCTTGTTGTGGATCGCGTTGGCATCCGCGTGCTGCGCGATCCCTATTCGTCCAAGCCCTACGTTCTATTCTACACAACCAAGCGCGTTGGCGGCGGAATGCAGGATTTTGAAGCGATCAAACTGCTGAAATTTGGCGTGGCGTAATCAGGCGCGCGGCGTTGGCGCGGCGTTAATGCTTGCGCCAGCTCCGCACGATGTTCTCGATCCAGTCGCGTTGCGGCGCGATCAGGGCGCCCTGGGTCAGGGCGCCGCAATGAGTTTTTCGATCATGCCCGGTGGTCCAGTTTGCAATAGCGACGATATCCTCGGCGCCTTCTGCAAAGACTGGCCCTCCGGAATCGCCCGTACAGGCGCCAAACCCCTGACTGTTCGGATCTTCCGACCAGAGCAGCAGTTGCGACAGGGGTTCGCGCACTGCGAGAACGCCCCAGTGAAACGTTCCGCCGGATGTTCCTTTGCCTTCATGCGTCAGACCGAATCCGGCAATTCGCAACCGTTCGCCAACTGCGAAAGCACGGGTTGAGGCAAGCGTTGCGGGTTGAAAAGGGGCAGGCAAAGCGCCAGCAAGATGAATCAACGCAAGATCGATGGATACGCGTCGCGTCCTGATAGCGTCGCGGCGATAGAGCGGATGCACAGCTATTGCGACAACCGGACTCAGAACCGGGCGCGCTGACGCATCGTGGTAATGTATGACGGTGTTTTTGACAGTGTTCACGCAATGCGCGGCGGTCAATACGACATCGGGCGCGAGAACCACGCCTGAACAGAAAGCCGCAGCGCCAGGAAGGCTTTGCAGCACCATCACAACATGCGGTTCGAGCGGACCATGTTCGTTGGCGGGCCCCACAAGCGCAAGCGCCGGACAAGCAACCAGCGCCGCCACTGCGACGACAGTCCTGGCAATCCATTTTGGCTTGTTCATGCGCATGGCTCTCATGTGTCCTTTATATCATGAAAGAGGGAGTTCCAATGACGCCTGTCCTTATCAGTCCGCCGGCTTGCGAGCCGGTGTCGCTTGTCGAGGCCAAAGAATGGTTGCGGCTCGATCAATCCGGGGAGGACGATCTTGTAATGGCGCTCATCACAAGCGCTCGCGGGATCATCGAGGCGGCGACGCGCCGCATGTTGATCACCCAGACGTGGCGGCTCGTGTTTGACCGATGGCCCGGTCGCCGCGCGTATCACGATGGCTATAGGCTACGCCCGGAAATTGTCATCCTGCCTCTGGCGCCATTCCAGAGCATTGCCGCCATTCGCGTCATTGATGCTGGCGGAGTGGCGGAAAGTCTCGCCGCGAGCAGCTACAGCGTAGTGTCGGCGCCCGAGCAGGCGCGTGTGGTATTCAATGCCGCGCCGCCAATGCCCGGCGCGCCGGGCGGCGGTATTCAGTTGGATACCATCGTCGGTTACGGGGACGAGCCCGCCAGCGTTCCCGAACCGCTGCGCCTTGCGATCAAGATGCTGACAGCGCACTGGTTCGAAAACAGGGGCGATATCGAGACCGCTACATCGGTCGATCGGTTGCCAGGCCCCATTGGCGCGCTGATCGCGCCATTTCGTCGTGCGAGGCTCACATGAGCGCGCGATTGCCGATCGGCGCACGCCGGTATTTTGTCACATTGTTGGCGCCGGTCGCGACGCCGGACGACAATGGCGGCGCGACGATCGCCTTTACGCCGCAAGCGGCGTTCTGGGCGAGACTATCGCCGCGCTCGCAGGCGATGATTTACCGCAATGACGAGCAGGGCCGCAGCGTCACGCATGATATTTTCTTCCGCACGCGTCCGGGTCTGAGCGCTGCCATGCAGTTGTCCTTGGGCGCCCGGGTGTTCCAGATCTTGAGCTTCGACGCTTTCGACGAGAAGGGCGTCACGACGCGCGCGCAATGCGAAGAGGTGACGCCATGACGCTTTCAGCTCCGGTGGCGCTGCGCGCCGCCATTCACGCAAAACTCGCCGCCGACGCCCAACTGGCGACATTGCTTGGCGGCGTCAAAATCTTTGATGAGGCGCCGCGCGGGGAGCCTTTGCCCTATGTCACCTTTGGCGATCTGCAATCGCGCGACTGGTCGACCGCATCAGACTTGGGGATGGAGCATTTTATCATTCTCAACGCGTGGTCCGGGCAATCGGGCGCGCGCGAGGCGCTCTCGATAGCAGGCCGGATTCAGGCTTTGCTGCACGATCAGCCATTGCCGATTCAGGGCTTCACGCTGGTCAATCTTCGTTTTGTGCAACTTGACACCAGACGCGAAACGAATGGGCGGTTCACGCGCGCCAGCCCGCGCTTTCGCGCCGTAACTGAATCATTGTGATGAAAGACTTGCGAACAGGAGCGCCACCATGGCTGCGCAAAAGGGTAAAGATTTACTGCTGAAGATTGACGACGGGACGGGCAATTTTGTGACTGTCGCGGGAATGCGCACGCAACGCATGGCGATCAATGCCGACGCCGTCGATAGCACCAGCGCGGATTCCATCGGTGGGTGGCGCGAACTGCTGGCGAACGCCGGATTGCGTCGTGCGACCATTTCCGGCACGGGCCTGTTCAAGGACGCAGCCTCCGATGCTCTGATGCGGCAAGCGTTTTTCGATGGCGATATTCGAAACTGGCAAATTGTCGTTCCATCGTTCGGTACGATACAGGCTTTGTTCCAGATTTCGGCGCTGGACTGGCGGGGCGACTACAACAGCGAGCTGACGTTCGAGCTATCGCTGGAATCCGCCGGTCCGCTTGTATTCACTGCGATGCGAGGCTGATATGGCGAATATGCATCGAGGCGAAATCGACGCTGAACTTGGCGGTCGTACCTACACTCTGTGCCTGACGCTGGGAGCGCTTGCAGATCTCGAGGCGGCGTTTGGCGCGGGCGATCTTGTCGCGCTCGCCAAACGCTTTGAAGATGGCCGGCTTTCGGCGCGCGATCTCATCATCATTATCGGTCGTGGCTTGCGCGGCGCGGGCCATCCTGTCAGCGACGATGAACTGGCTGCGCTCACGGTTCCCGGAGGCCTGCAGGGCTATGTGCGCATAGCGGCCCAACTCCTTGCGGCGACATTTGGCGCCCCGACGCCAGAATTGAACAGCGCCGCAAACCCTCGGGAGCCGCAGGGCGTCTGAATTCGGACCGGGGCTTGTCCGGGGATGCGCGTTCAATGCCCGCGCCCTTTCCCTGGGACGAGGCCATGGCTTTTGGATTGGGCGTTCTGCGGCTGGAGCCACGCGCGTTCTGGGCGATGTCGCCGCGTGAATTATCATTTGCAATCGATGGACACTATGGCCGGGCGTCCGGGCGAGGCGCGACCACGCGTTCGGCGCTGGACCTGTTGATGGCCGCCTTTCCGGATAAGGAAAAATCATGATCGATGTCGGCAACAGCCCCGCAGTGGCGGCGCAGGATTTTAACTCGGTGCGCGCGTCGCTCGACAATATCGGCGCGTCCTCGGACAAGGTCTCATCCAGTCTGACAAAAACGTTCGCAACGGCCATCGCAGCCGGAAAGTCCTTCGACCAGACCCTTCAATCGGTGGTTCAGAGTCTTTCCAAGATGACGCTGAACGCAGCGTTGCAGCCTGTGACGCAGGGGCTGAGTTCGGGCGTCAATTCGTTGATTTCGGGATTGCTTGGCGGCCTGTCCAGTGGCGCTGGCGCCAACGCGGCGTCGTCGATCGCCGCGCAACCCTTTGCGTCCGGCGGCGTCGTGGCGCAGCCGACGTTCTTTGGTTCGGCTGGCGGGCTGGGCCTTATGGGCGAGCGCGGCGCGGAAGCCATATTGCCGCTTGCGCGCGGGCCTGGCGGACGCCTTGGCGTGATGTCGCAAGGGCAGGGCGGCAGCGGCGCCAATGTGAATGTCAATATTTCGACGCCTGACGTCAACTCGTTTCAGAAATCCCAGGTGCAGGTGACCGGCTCTCTGGCGCGCGCCGTGGCGCGCGGGCAACGCGGTCTTTGAAGTTATGCCTGGCGGGAGGGACGGATCGCAATGAATGGATTTCATGAAGTTCAATTTCCGCTCGATATTTCGATCAGGAGCAGCGGCGGACCGGAGCGACGCACCGATATCGTGACGCTGGGCTCCAATCGCGAGGAGCGCAATGCGCGGTGGGCGCGTTCGCGCCGTCGTTTCGATGCTGGCTATGGCGTCAAGAGCCTCGCCTCGCTGGCTGTTGTGACGGCGTTTTTCGAAGAACGTCGCGGCATGTTGTTTGGTTTTCGGTGGCGCGATCGCGCGGATTTCAAATCCTGCGCTCCCAATATGACGCCGTCTCCCGGCGATCAGGCTCTCGGGATCGGCGATGGCGCGACGGCGTCGTTTCAACTTGTCAAAACCTATGGCGCGGTCTTTGCGCCCTACGTGCGAACAATTGCCAAACCGGTTGTCGGAACGGCGCGCATCGCGGTCGCCGGTCTCGAAAAAATGGTGGGCGTCGATTTCGATCTCGATCCCACCAGCGGCGTGGCGACATTCCGGCCGGGCGCAATTCCGGGCGCCGGCGCAGCCGTCACCGCTGGCTTTCTGTTCGATACGCCGGTGCGTTTCGATACGGACTATCTCGAAATCGATTTCACGGCCTTTGAAGGCGGCGAAATGCCGAAAATTCCCATTATCGAAATCGTTCCGTGAGGATTGCATGCGCGATATTTCGCAACTTCTGTCAACGCGTCTGTCCGGCGCGACAACGCTTTGCCATTGCTGGCGTCTGACGCTGCGCGATGGAACGCGCATGGGCTTTACCGATCATGATTGCGATCTCGCTTTCGATGGTTCAACATTTTCCGCGGGGTCGGGACTTGACGCCAGTTCAGTCGAAAGCGACCTTGGCTTTGTTGTTGGCGGCAGCGAGGTGACTGGCGCACTGATGTCCGCCGCCATTACAGAGGCGGATATCGCCAACGGACGTTACGATGGCGCCAGCGTTGAAAGCTGGCTTGTCGACTGGAGCGATTGCGATGCGCGCGTGTTGCTGGATACGGGCGTCACAGGCGAAGTCAAGCGCACGGAATACGCATTCAACGTCGAAGTCAGATCGATCGCGTCGCAATTTGATCAGCCGTTCGGTCGCTATTTTCAGTCGGGCTGCGCTGCCAACCTTGGCGATGCGCGCTGCATGGTTGACACCAGCGCGAGTTCGTTTCGCGCGACCGCGTCGATTGTCGCGACAGACGGTCGCCTGACATTCACACTGGCCTTGACGGATTATGCTGACGGTTGGTTCGCTGGCGGCGCGGCGCACTTTACGTCGGGCGCCAACGCCGGACAGAGTTTTGCCATTCAATCTCACGTCGCAGTGACTGCGGGCGCCGAGATATCGTTGTGGACCCCGCTCGGCGCGGCCATCGCCGTTGGCGACGCTGTGACGATTGTTGCAGGATGCGACAAGCGTCTGACGACATGCGCCACGAAATTCAGCAATCAGACAAATTTTCGCGGCTTCCCGCATATTCCCGGCATTGACGTTTTGCTGTCCTACGCCAATTCGAATTTGCCGGCGATGGATGGCGGAAGTCTGTTTCGATGAGCGCGCCATCCAGAGCCGCCATCGTGGCTGCTGCGCGCCGCTGGATCGGAACGCCCTATTTGCATCAAGCCTCGCTGCGCGGCGTGGGTTGCGACTGTCTGGGCCTGGTGCGCGGAGTCTGGCGCGACACCATTGGCGCCGAACCCGAAAGCCCCGCGCCCTATTCGCCTGACTGGGCGGAGGCCGGGCGCGTCGAGACTCTCGCGCGCGCAGGCGAAAAATATTTTGATCCGGTGAATCCGGAAGCGTTCGGCGAGGGCGATGTGCTTTTGTTTCGCTGGCGCGCAGGCGTTCCAGCCAAACATCTCGCGATTGCCAGCTCCGCCAGCACGATGATCCACGCGCATGATGGCGCGGAGGTTTGCGAAGTCGCGATCACGCCGTGGTGGCGCCGGAAGCTTGCCTATGCGTTTTCCTTTCCCGGCGTGGTCTGAAAACACAGGCGTCTGAGGAGTATCAATATGGCGACTGTTGTATTGCAGGCTGCCGGCGGCCTCGTCGGCGGCCTTGTTGGCGGCCCTGTCGGGGCTATGGTTGGCAGGGCGCTCGGC
This sequence comes from uncultured Hyphomicrobiales bacterium, assembly GCA_903931945.1. Taxonomy (GTDB): domain Bacteria; phylum Pseudomonadota; class Alphaproteobacteria; order Rhizobiales; family Beijerinckiaceae; genus Terripilifer. The sequence continues at coordinate 10,952 of CAIZEI010000036.1, forward strand.
GCCGCAGCTGGCGCAGTCGTCGATCAGTCGTTGTTCGGTTCGCCCGGAAAGACCAAGGTTGGTCCTCGGCTCACGACCTTGGCCGGGCTTGTCTCGACTGAAGGCGCGGCCATACCCCGTATTTTCGGGCGCGTGCGCATCGGCGGACAGTTGATCTGGGCGACGCGATTTCTGGAAACGACCAGCGTGACGCGCGCGGGCGGCGGCAAAGGCGGCAGCGGTCCAGCAACGACAAATTATAGTTATGCGGCGAATTTTGCCGTCGGGCTATGCGAAGGTCCGATTGCCGGAGTGCGGCGGGTTTGGGCTGACGGCGCGGAAATCGATCCCTCCACAATCGTCATGCGTGTTTACAATGGAGACGAGACGCAACAGCCCGATCCCCTGATTGTCGCAAAGGAAGGTTCGCAGAATGCGCCCGCCTATCGCGGCCTTGCCTACGTTGTGTTCGAGCTGCTTCCGCTTGCGAATTTTGGCAACAGGATTCCGCAGCTTGCGTTCGAAATCCTTCGGCCCGTCGCGGGTCTTGGCAATATGATCCGTGCGGTCAATCTCATTCCGGGCGCCACGGAATTCGGCTATTCGCCAACAAGGATTCTGAACATGCCGACGCCAGGCGTGTCGCAATGGGTCAATCGCAACGAAATGTTTGCGACCAGCGACTGGGTCGGCTCCTTGACGACATTGCAGGAGTTATGTCCCAATCTCGAAAGCGTCGCTCTTGTTGTCGCCTGGTTTGGCGATGATGTTCGCGCCGGGCAATGCACTGTTTCGCCACGCGTGACGACGCCTGCGGCCAATATTTCTCCCGACTGGTCGGTGAACGGACTCTCGCGCGGCGAAGCGCGAGTCGTTTCTGACGTGAATGGTTCGCCTGCCTATGGCGGCACGCCGAGCGACGCGAGTGTAATCGCCGCCATTCAGGACTTGAAAGCGCGGGGACTGTCTGTCGTGTTTTATCCATTTGTGATGATGGATATTCCGGCAGGCAACAATTTGCCCAACCCGTGGACGGGCGTTGCGCCACAGCCAGCCTATCCCTGGCGCGGACGGATCACCTGCGATCCTGCGCCGGACGTTGCCGGATCGGCGGATGCAACCCCGGCGGCCGCCGAGCAGATCGCGGCGTTTTTTGGTTCGCAATCGAGCGATATCGGCGCGTATTCATTCAGGCGATTTATTTTGCATTGCGCCAATCTCTGCGCGGAAGCGGGGGGAGTGGATGCATTTCTCGTTGGTTCGGAGCTTGCGGCGTTGACGCGCATTCGCGCGGCAAGTGGCGTTTATCCCGCTGCGGAGGCGCTGGCGGAGCTTGCCGGCGATGTGAAGGGGATTTTGGGCGCGGCGACCAAAGTTTCCTATGCAGCGGACTGGACCGAATACGGGGCACACGTGCTGGATGGCGGCGCGGAAGTGCGTTTTCCGCTGGATGTCGTGTGGTCGTCGCCACATGTCGATTTCGTCGGTATCGACGCCTACTGGCCGCTCAGCGACTGGCGCGACGGGACTGCGCATCTGGACGCCGCCATCGCGCGTTCCGTGTACGATCTTGATTATCTGCGCGCACGCGTGAATTCGGGCGAGGACTATGACTGGTATTACGCCAGCGCTAGTGATCGTGACGCGCAGGTTCGCACGCCGATTACCGACGGGCTTGCCGGAAAACCCTGGATATTCCGTTCGAAAGACCTTGTGGGGTGGTGGGGAAATGCGCACGTTGAGCGTCTGGGAAACGCGGAGTTGACGACGTCGACAGCGTGGGTTCCCGCCGGAAAGCCCATATGGATGATCGAATGCGGTTGTCCTGCGGTGGATCGAGGCGCCAATGCGCCCAATGTTTTTCCGGACCTGAAATCCTCTGAATCCGGACTGCCTCCGTACTCGCGCGGGTTTCGTGATGACCTCATGCAGGCGCGGGCGCTTGAGGCCTTCATATCTCATTTCGATCCAGCGAGCGCTTCAGCCAACCCCCTTTCGCCGGTCTATGGCGCTGCAATGGTTGATGTCTCACGCCTGCATGTCTGGGCCTGGGACGCGCGACCTTTCCCTGCTTTTCCGGAGCTGACCGGCGTCTGGAGCGACGCCGCCAATTGGGAGACCGGTCACTGGCTCAACGGGCGCCTTGAGGGCGTTCCGCTCGACGGTCTGGTTGCGCAGATCATCCAGGAGTTTGATCCGACTGCGCCGGCGATTGCGCGTCCTGCAATCGATGGCTTTCTTGACGGCTATGCGCTGGACAAGGCAATCTCGGTGCGCGACGCCCTCGCCCCGCTGGCTTCGCTGTTTGGTTTTGATGTGATCGCTTCCGGCGGCGCATTGCGGTTTTCCGGTATCGTCTCGCCGTCTGCCTATACTCTCGGACAGGATGATCTTGCGCCCGGGCAGAGCGGCGAACTTGTGACGCTGATTCGCTCGCAGGAATCCGAGACGCCGAACGAAATTGAACTCACCTTCACCAATGGCGATCTCGAATATCAAACGAGCGCCGTGCTCTCGCGCCGGCTTGAAGGCGGTTCACGCAGGCAAAGCCAGGCGGAGGCCGCCATTGTGACGAATGTTGCGACAGCGCAGCATCGTCTGGATATGTGGCTGCAGGATATGTGGGTTGCGCGCGAGACCGCGACGTTCATTGCGCGCCCGGGCTTGATTGCGCTGGAGGTTGGCGATGCGGTCACCCTTGAAATCAACAACGCGCCGCGACTGTTTCGCATCACGCGGATCACCGATGAATTGACGCGCGCCATTGAGGCGCGTGCGATTGAACCCTCCGTGTTCGATTCCGCTCCGCCGCGATTTCTAGCGTCGCCAAAATCGCCGCCGCCTTTGCCTGGCCCCCCGGCGATCAAGGCGCTGGATCTGGCCATCGCCCGTAATTCGCCAACCTCGATGCAATATCTGGCGGCTTTCGCGAATCCCTGGATGGGGCCTCTGGCGCTTTGGAAAGCCAATGGCGACGCCAGCTTTGCATTTTCGCAGACGCTTCAATCGGCTGCGACAATAGGAGTCACGCTCGATCCTGTTGGTCCTGGCCCTGCGGGACGGTTCGATAACGCCAATCAATTTCGTGTGGCGCTGTCGGGTGGCGCGCTGAGCTCGGCGTCTGATTTTCAATTGCTGGGCGGCGCGAATACCGCAGCCTTGCGCGGGCCGGATGGACAATGGGAAATCATTGGCTTTGCCAATGCTGAACTGGTGTCCGCCGGCGTCTGGCGGCTGTCGCGATTGCTGCGCGGGCTTGGCGGAAATGAGGCGCTTGCCGGGCGCAGGCTGGCGCCTGGCGCGGATTTCGTGCTGCTCGACAAGGCCGTCGTTCCCATTTCCGCAGGGCTTTCTGAACTCGGCGCGACGCACAACTGGCGCATCGGTCTGGCCAGTTTGAACTACGCCGATCCCGCCTATGTCGCCTTCGCCACAACCGCTGGCGCAGCGGCTCTGTCGCCTTACGCCCCAGTGCAGCCGCAGGCTTGCCGCTCGGCGGATGGCGTCACAATTTCGTTCCTGCGAAGGGGCAGGGTGGACTCGGACGCGTGGGAGCCTGTCGATATTCCGCTGTCGGAAGAGAGCGAGAATTACCAGATCGATATTCTCGCAAGCGGTTCGGTGGCGCGCACGCTTTTTGCGTCGACGCCCTCGGTCCTTTATCCGGGCGCGGATGAAATTGCGGATTTCGGCGCGGCTGTGCGCGCGCTCGATCTCAACATCTACCAGATCAGCGCCGCAGTTGGCCGCGGTTTTCCGCTGATCGCGCATGTGCCGGTCGTCTGACCGCGCGGCGCCCTGTTTTATCACCAGCATCGGAATGTCTCATGAGCAACACGCCCAATCTGGCGCTGCCCTATATTGACGCGGCGCAATCGCAAAAACATGTTACGCATAACGCCGCGTTGGCGGATCTCGATGTTTGCGTTCAGTTGAGCGTGAAGGCGCGGGGAACGCTTTCGCCGCCGCCGTCGCCTGCGGCAGGGGATCGCTATTTGCTGGGCGCGGGCGCGACGGGCGCTTTTGCCGGGCGCGACGGCGCAGTCGCCGCATTCATCGATGGCGCATGGTCATTCGCGACGCCGCGCGTGGGCTGGCGCTGCTATGTTGAGGCCGAGAGCAAGCTTCTGTTTTTTGGCAATGGCGTCTGGTCGGATATCGCCACTGCAATTCACGCCTTGCAGAGCCTCGCCCAGCTTGGAATCGGCGCGATCGCAGACAGCAACACTCCGCTGTCGGCGAAACTGAATGCGGCGTTGTTCACGGCGCTTGCGCCGGGCGAAGGCGGCACGGGCGATTTGCGGTTCACCCTGAACAAGAGCGCGTCACCCAATACGGTGTCGCAGCTGTATCAGGACAATTATTCCGGGCGCGCCGAGACGGGTCTATGCGGCGACGATCATTTTCATATCAAGGTCTCCGCCGATGGATCGCTCTGGCGTGAATCCATCAATATCGATCCGGCGACGGGCGTTGTCAGTTTCCCGTCTGGCGTCGCCAATGCGATGAACAGATTGTGGAATGGCGCTGGCGCGCCTGCGACGACGGTGGGGATTGCTGGCGATTTTTACATCGATACCGCAGGCGTCAAGATTTATGGCCCGAAATCTGCGACGGCCTGGCCTGTATCGGGCGTCGCAATGGTCGGTCCGGCGGGAGCCAATGGCGCCGTGGGTCCTTCAGGCGCAGCTGGAGTTCCGGGACCTGCGGGAGCGCAAGGGCCCGCTGGCGCCGCAGGCGCGCAGGGTTTGGCGGGCGCCGTTGGCCCGGCAGGTCCTCAAGGCGTTCCCGGTCCGCAGGGCATTCAGGGACCTGCCGGCGCGACGGGCGCAACCGGAGCCGCAGGCGCGCAAGGCCCTCAGGGCGGCGCTGCGGCGCCGCAAATCACCGGCGCATTCAATGCGGGCTGGTCGGGCGCGATGAAGCCGCACGCAACTGTCTCGACGCAGACGCGGCTTGCGCAATCGACAAGTCTCTGCGGCGCGCTGGCGATTGTTCTCGGGTTGAACCAGCCCTACGATCAGGCGCAGAGCACCTGGGTGATGCGGATGAACGATCCGCCGCCGGCGGCGTCCCCCACCATCATCCCCGTGACCGGCGATCCCGCCAACCGCTACTGGCAGACCCTTGGCGCCGTGACATCGGTGGGCGCGGTCGGTTCGATCATTGACAGCGAAATCGTTTCCTCGAACGAAATCACTTTTGGTCTCGGCGAACCCTTGCCTTGCAATGGCTGGGTTTTGCGGCTGCGATTCAAGGGCATGGCGACCGGCGGCGCCTCGGCTTTCACGCTCAATGCGACCTCGCCCGTGGCTTTGATGGTTCCCAGCCTTGGCTATGATCGCATGTCGGCGATGAATGCGAGCGGGCCGCAACAGATCGTGCGCTGGCGCACCTGTTACGCGACAGCGATGCTTTCGCAGCCCTATCCGAACGACGCCAGCCCCTACATTGTCGCCTCCGGTAGCGATGTTGACGTTTACTACACGCTGTCGAGCCCGGTTTATGCGCGCGACTGGGATAGCGGCGTGAACTGCTCGGGCTATCGTCCGCTCATTCTGGCGAGCGCCGGGGCCTATGTCGCGGGCGGTGTTTCGAGCGTAGCGACCTTCGATCTTGAACTTGCCGCCAACAATTCCTCGGCGGCCTATTTTGTGCCGCAAGTGGTTTACATGGACCCGGACAGTCAGGTGTTTGGCGCCACGGCGCATCGCGAAATCGGGGTGATCCATCGCCACTTCGAGCAGGAGGCGATGGCCGCTGGCGCGCGGTGCCGCATTCTGGCAGGCAATACGACATATTCGGCGATCACGAACGCCATGTCGGCCTCGACGCTGGCGAGCGCGGGCAAAACGGTTCCGGTGTTTGGCGTCAACGTCAATCTGACAGGCGCCGCGACAGCGACCGGGACCGAAGACTGGGACGTCTATCCGTGGATCGGCGACGCCTACACATGTTCTGCGCAGGGCAATGTCTGGCCGACGGTCTACCCCTCGGCGCGGCCTCTGGTGGTCGATCCCAATGGGACATATGGAAAGGTGTTTGCCTGCGTTGATCCGGTCGGGGGCGTTGACGCTTCGGGCGTCGCCTATGCCTCGGCCACATCGGCCAGTGACGCGGCGCAAATCACGCTGGCCGAAATCCATCCCTTCCTCACCATCGCAGCGGCGATGAATGCGGCGAAGGTTTTGAACAATTCGACTTTCGCGCGCAACAATCACGCGGCCTGCCACATCCGACTGAAAGCCGGGACCAGCAGCGGTTTAGGGGGCGGCGCTTCGCTCGTCGCGCCCGCCTCTGCGCTGGCGCCGACATGGGGCCATCTCGAGCTTGCCACCGGCGTCGCCGCCGGCGCGGCGATCATCAACATCGGATCGCAAAAAGACCTGATGACGATGATGCATATTGGCGCGGGCGTGTCCCTTGGCGATGGCGGTACGGCGTCCTGGCTGTTTCGCGGCCCGCAAAACGCCGCTGCGACAGGCGGCCCGATTTCATCCGCGATCTGGTTCGATGGCGCTGTCATGACCGCGCCCAACGCCGCCTTCACCGGGCTGGCGTTCGGCTACGCGCTGATGTGGCACACCAACTGCACGATGACGCAATATTTCGGGCTCGCGCCGGGCTCGAACTATTTCAACCATTATCATTTTATCGGAAATTCGATGACGTTTACCGGGACCTCTCTGGGGTCTGGCGGCACAAACACGGTCTATTGTGTACCGCATTCCTTTGTCGGCAATTCGGTTGTGGGCAATGTCAATATTTCGGACACGACCTCGACCAACGTCGCTTTGTCCAATGTCAACGGGCTCTGCATTCTCGCCAATAGCCTGACGGTGAACAAGGGCAACAATGGCGCGATCAAGATAGCAGGGCCGGGAAATTCCGCAGGCGCGGCGGGCATCGGCGTGGCGCTCAATGTTGTCGAGCAATTGCAGAACATATCGCCAGCCTGTTGGATTTCCGCTGACAGCACGACGGTTGAAACCATCCAGAACGTGAATTTCATCGCCAACACAGCGGCGGGTTCGCGCATCAACCTCTGCTACAATTCGGTGGGAGCCTACGGGCCGCTGAAGGAATGCACGATCTTCTCGCTGGCTTTGGGCGAAAACGGCGCCAGCCTCAACCAGAAGGGCGAAGATTTCAACTCCGGCGTGACGCCTTCCGGCCTGCGCGATGGCAATCTTTATGGTCGCTGTTTCGTCGGCGGCGGCTATGTCATGGTCCAGAACTCGCTGACCGGGACAACGCCCGGCGGCGTCATGTGGGCGGGCAATCTCACGCCGCGCGGCTCAAACCTCCTCACCACGACGGCGCTTGGCTTCAAAAACCCACAGACGACGGCAAGCGGCGGCGGCGATTACCGCCCGGCGATCGGCGGCGCGTATCTGGTGGGCGCGATCCCCTACGCCAAACGGCCCTTCCCGTTCGGGCTGGGCGGCGCAGGCGACACGGTTGCGGCGAGTTCCAACGCCTGTATCGGGGCTTACTACAACGCGGCGTGAGTTTAACGGAACCGCTGTCAATACGAGGCCCCGCACGCGGGGCCTTTTTTGTTCAATCAAAGGAGACCCCAATGAACTGGCCGCATGAAAGCAATGTGCGAGACCTCGACGACTTCTTTGGCGATCCGCATGGCGCCAATGGCCACGCGAGCGCGGAATGGATAGCGGCCAATGTCGTTCCACTTGTGCCACCCTACGACATGAAGTTTTCCTGGGGACCCAAAGTCGGCCATCTTCTGTTTCACAAAAAATGCCGCGACGCCTTTGGCGAGGCGTTGCTTGAAATCAAAAAACTCTACGGGTCGCAAGCCGATATCGAGGCGCATCGAATGCATCTCACCGGCGGCTCGTTCATGTACCGCCTGATGCGGGGATCATCGACAAAAATGTCGATCCACTCATGGGCTGCGGCCATTGACATCGACCCGCAGCACAATCCGTTCCCCGCCAGATGGCGTCCGGGATTTATCCCGGCAGAGGCCGCCGCCTGTTTTCAAAAATGCAGCCTGATCTGGCGCGGCGCCAATGGCGACGACGACCCCATGCATTTTCAGGCCGTCGAGCACAGTTACCGCGAATAATCACCCCTCAAAACTGAAAGGACAACGCATGACTGAAGTCAAATCTCTCGTCGAAAGCAGGGCCTTCTGGAGCGCTTTGCTGGCGCTGACAGCGCTTGTCGCGTCGGCGTTTCATCTCACGCAATTTGCAGCCTGGGCTGCGGACCCCGCAACAGTCGATTCCATTGTGCAGGGCGTCGGGATGCTGGGCGCGATGGGGGCGATTGTGTTTCGCTATTTGGCGACCGCGCGAACTGTCACTATCCTGCCGCCCGGATCAGGTCCTGGCGCGGGAAAAGCGCTCGCCCTGACATGCGCTTTGCCGCTGGCAGGGTCGCTCGGCGCCTGTTCGCAAACGCAGCTCACATCCTACACCGTCGCGTTGACCGCGACGGGCAATGTACTGAAACAAATCGGTCAGGATGTTGTCGCCATCGACTGCGCTTCGGCTTCTCTCGTCCAGGTCATCGCAAAAGACGCCGGCGCCGCCGCCCGGGTGCAGGCGAGCCTTGCGAGAAATGCGGCGATCGCCAGGGACGCCTGCCCTTCGCTGACGGGCGCGCCGGCGGTTCAAGTCATTGCGGGAGCATGAACGATGACAAATCAATCAGGCGCGGCAAACGAATGGGCCGCAGTCAAGGGCGGGCTCGACAAGGTGACGGCGTTCATCAAGGCTGCGCAGGCCAATCCGGTCGTTGAAAGTCTCGAACAGAAGTTTCCCGGTTTTGGCCGGGAAGCCGCTGCCCTGACGGGCTTTCTGCCCGGTATTGCCGAGGCTGAGCAGGGAATCGATCTGCTGATGGCCTTTGGTCCCGCCCTGTTCGATTTCATTCACGCCGCAGGCATCAAACCGATGGACGCAGCCGACCCGGCGTATCTGGAACGGGAAAAGGAACTGGAAGGCTAGCGTTCATTCATCCCCCATTCACCTTCTGCATCCGACTTTGATGGCATGCTCCCTTTTATCCCCATCGTACTGCTGGCGCATGGCTCTGGATTGCAGTCTGTTCCAGCCGCCTATGCGCGGACATGCCTCGATGCCGCGCAGAGCCGCGCCGCGATCGCCGAACTCAAGCTCGCAAATCCCGCAGCCATCCAGCGCGCGGCGGCGGAGCACATCGGCGGCGGCGATTTTCTGCGCAGTCGGCTGTGCCGCTGGAATGAGGAGTATATCTATGAAATAACCCTGTTGTCGCGCGACGGGAAAGTCGCGCAGGTCTACCTTCGGGCCGTAGACGGGCAAATCGTCGGCAAGAATGGCGAGTGATCCGCGACCACGAATCAAGGGAGCCGCCCGTGCGGTTGTTGGTTGTTGAAGACGACAAGGATCTGAACCGGCAAATCGTCGCCGCCCTTGCGCAGGCCGGTTATGCGGTCGACCGGGCCTTCGATGGCGAAGAGGGCTGGTTCCTGGGCGATACCGAACCCTACGATGCGATTATTCTGGATATCGGATTGCCCAAAAAAGACGGCGTTCGGGTTCTCGAGGAATGGCGCAAGGCGGGACATAAAACGCCGGTTCTGCTTTTGACCGCCAGAGATGGCTGGAGCGACAAGGTGCGAGGGTTTGACGCCGGCGCCGACGATTATGTCGCCAAACCCTTTCATATGGAGGAGGTGCTGGCGCGCATCCGCGCTCTTTTGCGCCGCGCCGCCGGTCACGCCACCGTTGAGTTGTCGTGCGGTCCGGTGACGCTGGACACGCGCGGCGGGCGCGTGCTCGTCGACGGCAACCCGATCAAAGTAACGTCTCACGAATTCAGACTGCTCTCGTATCTGATGCATCACCTCGGTCGCGTTGTGTCTCGAACCGAACTGGTTGAGCATCTTTACGATCAGGATTTTGACCGGGATTCGAATACGATTGAAGTGTTTATCGGGCGTTTGCGCAAAAAACTCGGGATCGACCTCATCCAGACGGTTCGCGGGCTCGGCTATTTAGTGGCGCCGCCAGGCGCTGGCGACGCGGTCAGCAAATCTGCGCGGGAGTGATGGACGCGACTGTGCGCAAACCCTGGTCTATTGCCGGACGTTTGCTGGCGTCGGCAATCGTCTGTGGCGTTCTTCTTTTGCTGATTGCCGGAATTGTGCTGTCGTCGCTGTATCGCCGAACGACCGAGCAGGGGTTTGATGAGCGGCTCGGCGTCTATTTACGAGCGATTGTCGCTGATGTCGCAGATCCGGGCGACGATACGCGAACCACGCCTGGCCAACTGGGCGAACCGCAATTCGAACTGACGCTGTCAGGATGGTATTGGCAGATCACGCGTCTTGACACAGACAAGCCCGAAATCAAGGCGTCCCGGTCGTTGTTCGCCGTCCAGTTGCCGCGACTCGCGGACCTGGGCGTTCCAGCGGGGCTTGGCGGCAGGCGCAATGGCTACGCCGATGGGCCGGATGGCCGGAAGGTGCGGATCGTCGAGCGTGAAATCGATGTCGGCGACGCTGGCGTCTATCTCGTGCAGGTTGCGGCCACGACCGAAGAACTCGAACGCCAGATCTGGCAATTTGAACTGGCGCTGATCGTATCGTTCAGCGTTCTGGCGCTCGCGCTCGCCGGCGCGACCGTTTTGCAGGTGCGATACGGCCTGCGCCCGCTGCGGCAATTGGGTAGCGAAGTCGCCAGCATCCGCCTCGGCGTGGGCGAACGTATTACTGGCGCCTATCCGGTGGAAATTGCGCCGCTCGCCGATGAACTCAATCTGATGATTGCGTCGAACCGCGACATCCTGGAGCGCGCCCGCACGCAGGTCGGCAATCTGGCCCACGCGCTCAAAACGCCGCTCAGCGTGATTACCAACGAAGCGCGGGCGCTGGATGGCGCCGTCCTGGAGAAGATCGCAGAACAGGCGGCCATCATGCGCGATCAGGTGACATGGTATCTTGACCGCGCCCGCGCAGCAGCGCGCACGCGCGTGATCGGCGCCTCAACCGAGATTGCGCCGGCTGTTGCGGGCCTGACGGGCGCCTTCCGCAAGATCTACGCTGTACGATCGATCGAATTTCGTTCCGGAATTGCCGAGGGGCCCCGGTTTCGTGGAGAAAAGCGCGATCTTGAGGAAATGCTCGGCAATCTCATCGACAACGCGGGGAAATGGGCGACCTCCAGCGTCGAGATTTCCGCGCTGGGGCCATTTGTCGACTCAGCCGGTCGGACCATGATCGATCTGTTGATCGACGACGATGGCAGTGGGTTGCCCGAAGCGCAACGTGAACTGGCGCTGACCCGTGGCAAGCGACTGGACGAAACAAAGCCGGGCAGCGGCCTCGGCCTTGCCATTGTCAGCGATCTGGCGGCGCTGCACAGCGGCGCGCTGATGCTTGAGGACAGCCCGTTGGGCGGTTTGCGGGCGCGTCTGCGCTTGCCTTCGGCCTAGGGGCGGTCTACCCAGTTCCGCAGAAATATACGGGTTTCGGGGAATTGCGATGCGGGGATGGCCGGACATCCAGTTGATAGGGGCTTGCGGCGTTCTTGCTGCTTGCCTCTCCGGTTGCGCGCCTGCGCCCGATCCGCAGGTCGCAGCCCCCATCGCGGCGCCTGCTGGCCCGCCGCCGCCCGCCGGCGTGATTGCCGGGACTTTGGGCGCTTCACTCTCCGAGCAAGACCGCCAGACAGCGTTCAATACGCAGGAGGCGGCGCTGGACAGCGGCCAGAAGAAATCGTGGAAAGGCCAGAATGGCGCTTTCGGTTTTATCGAGCCAGGGGCTGAGAACGGCGGTTGCCGGGACTATACGCATACCGTGTTCATCGACGGGCGCGCAAAGAACGGCAAGGGCAACGCCTGCCGGCTTGCGGACGGGGGCTGGAAATGGTGAGGCGGGAGCCGGCGCGCCTGAAAGCCCCGTTGCATGCAAGCGGGGACCTTTTGCCGGCTTGAACATACGCCTTCCCGTCGCCGGATTTAGCGGCTAAACGAGTGCCATGATCTGGTCTGTTTTCCTCGTAATGACCGCATTGGCGGTTCTGTCCGTGCTGTGGCCGCTCTTGCGGGGGCGTCGCGGGACGGACCCGGCGGCAGGTCGCCGCGATGTTTACGACGCCGAGCTTGCAAGTATCGAGAGGGATGTCGCGCGGGGCCTGACGAGCGAAGCGGAGGCGAACGCATCGCGCGCCGAAGCCGCCCGGCGGCTGCTGGCCGCCAGCAAGGCAGCGGCGCCAACGCCGTCCGGCTCGACAATGGCGCGACGCATCGCCGCCCTTGCCGCCCTGATATTCATTCCCGCCGTGTCATTCGGACTTTACACAATCATTGGCGCAGCCGGTTATCCCGATCAGCCCTTGCAGGCGCGGCTGAATGGTCCGGTTGACGGCGGCGATATCAATGTCGCGCTGGCCCGGATCGAGAAACATCTTGAAGAGGCGCCGGACGATGCGCGCGGCTGGGAAATCATCGCTCCGGTCTATCTTAAACTTGGCCGAGCCAGCGATTCCGCGCGCGCCTGGCAAAAGGTGATCTCGATTGCGGGCGTCAACGCCGAACGCGCGAGTTCTTTTGGCGAAGCGCTGGTCTATGCCGAGGACGGGCAGGTATCCCCGCAAGCCAGGGCGGCTTTTGAAGCGGCGTTGAACTCAGACGCCAGCGAGCCGCGCGCCCAGTTTTTTCTGGGCATGGCCGATGAACAGGCGGGCGACAATCAGGGCGCAATTGCTCGCTGGACCCGGCTGCTGGAGTCCTCGCCCGCCGATGCGCCATTTGCGCCTGCGGTTCGGGAACGGATCGCTGAAATCGGCGGCAGACCGACCGGACCCGCAAGCGGACCATTGAGCGCCGCAGGCGCGGCTGTCGCCGCCATGCCTGCCGACGATCAGCAGAAATTCATGCGCGAGCGGATTGCGGCGCTCGCTGACAGGCTGGCGCATAACGGCGCTGATCCGCAAGGCTGGCAACAACTCGTCCGTTCCTATGCCGTCCTTGGCGAGAAGGACAAGGCCAGGTCGGCGCTTGACGATGCGCGCAAGGCGCTGAGCGGGGATGCTGCCTCGCTTTCGCAACTCGACGCTTTATCTGGCCAGTTTGGATTGGGCGGTTGACATGACGCGTAAAAGCCGACGTCTGGTTCTGATCGCCGCAGCTGTTGGTATGCTGGGGCTCGCGGCCGGGCTGATGATGTTCGCATTCCGCGATAATATCGTGTTTTTTTACGGCCCCAGCGAACTTGCGGAGAAGAATCCGGGTCCGGGAACGCGGCTGCGGATCGGCGGTTTGATCAAGCCAGGCTCGATTGTGCGCAGCGACAATCAGAGAGTCGATTTTGTTGTGACTGACAACAAAACCGATCTGGTTGTCACCTACACTGGCCAGACGCCCGACCTTTTTCGCGAAGGGCAGGGCGTTGTCGCCGAAGGGGTTCTTGCAACGCCGGCGCTTTTCAAAGCGGACAGCGTGCTGGCCAAGCATGATGAAAAATATATGCCGCGCGAAGTCGCTGACGCGCTGAAAAAGCAGGGCAAGTGGAATGAGGGCGGACAGCCGCCGGTCGGCAAGCCGTGAGGGCGCCTGAATGATCGTTGAAACCGGGCATTATGCATTGGTTCTCGCGCTGGCTTTGGCGCTTGTGCAATCCTGCCTGCCTTTATGGGGTGTGGCGCGCCGTGACGCGCAGTTGATGGCGGTCGCGCCGCCCGTCGCTGTGATGCAGTTTATACTCATCGCGGCAAGTTTTGGCGCCCTGACTTATGCGCATGTCGTCTCGGATTTTTCGCTCGCCAATGTGATTGAAAACTCGCATTCGTTGAAACCGATGATTTATAAAATTTCGGGCGTCTGGGGCAATCACGAGGGCTCCATGCTGCTCTGGGTGCTGATACTCGCTTTGTTTGGCGCCCTGGTGGCCTTGTTTTCGCGGGCGATGCCAGACGATCTCAAGGCTTCGGTGCTCGCGGTTCAGGCCTGGCTCGGTTCGGCCTTTATCCTGTTCATCCTGCTGACCTCCAATCCCTTCGCGCGCGTGTCGCAGCCGCCGCTCGAAGGACAGGATCTCAATCCGATTTTGCAGGATCCCGGTCTCGCGATCCATCCGCCGATGCTTTACATCGGTTACGTCGGCTTTTCGATTGTGTTCTCCTTCGCTGCGGGGGCGCTCATTCAGGGACGCATCGATGCTGCCTGGGCCCGGTTTGTGCGACCCTGGGCGCTGCTGGCCTGGACGTTTCTGACCATGGGTATCGCGATGGGGTCCTACTGGGCCTATTACACATTGGGATGGGGCGGGTTCTGGTTCTGGGATCCGGTTGAAAACGCTTCGTTGATGCCCTGGCTTGCGGGCACGGCGTTGCTGCATTCCATCGTTGTGATGGAAAAGCGCGATGCGCTAAAAATCTGGACCATTTTTCTTGCCATACTGGCGTTTTCCCTGTCGCTGCTCGGCACGTTCCTTGTGCGCTCGGGGGTGCTGACGTCTGTTCACGCTTTTGCCAGCGATCCCCAACGCGGCGTTTTTATCCTTGCCATTCTGGTGTTTTTCATCGGCGGGGCCCTGGCGCTTTTCGCCTGGCGTTCATCTGCGCTGAAGCCGGGCGGCCTTTTTGCGCCGATATCGCGCGAAGGCGCGCTGGTCGCCAACAATCTGCTGCTGACAACGGCCTGCGCCACGGTTTTCACCGGCACGCTGTATCCGCTTGCGCTGGAAGCCCTGACGGGCGAAAAAATTTCCGTCGGCGCGCCGTTTTTCAATCTTACCTTCGGGCCGATTATCGCCCCGGTGTTTCTGTTGATGCCGATCGGGCAGATGCTGGCGTGGAAACGCGGCGATCTCATTGGCGCCCTGCAGCGACTGGTTTTTGCCGGGGTTGCGGCCCTTGCTGTGGCGCTCATTTTCGCAGCGATACATGGCGAACCGGTTGTCTCGATTATTGGAACCGGCGTCGCCACATGGTTGATCGTGGGTTCGTTCGTCGAGATATCCGCGCGGATCGCGGGGCGCGGCGCGACTTTCCGGACCGCTTTCGCCCGCGCTTTTGGCCTGCCGCGGTCGGCGTGGGGCGCTGCCTTTGCTCATGCGGGGCTGGGCGTGACTTTGCTGGGGCTCGCCGCCACCGGCTGGGGCGTCGAGAAGATCACAACGCTGAAGGCTGGCGATTCTGTCGACCTTGGCCCCTATCAGGTTGTTGTCCAGAGTCTTGAAACAAGACCGGGGGAAAATTTCAAAGCCAGCATCGCGCCCTCGAAAATCATGCGCGGCGGCGTTGTTGTGGCCTCAATCGAGCCGGCGCGGCGTTTCTATCCCTCGCGGCAGATGACGACAACCGAGGCCGGGATCGCCACGCTCGGGATGGGGCAGGTCTATGTCAGCCTGTCCGGCGAAAACCCGGACGGCTCGGTCGATGCGCGGCTCTACTGGAAGCCGCTGGTGGCCTTCATCTGGATCGGCGCCCTGATCATGGCCTTTGGCGGAATTCTGTCCCTGTCCGATCGACGATTGCGGATCGGCGTGGCCCGGAAAGCGCGGGCGGCGGCTCCTGCCGCGATTCAGGCGGCGGAGTAGGGGATGCGAATTCATTTCGCCCTTGCCCTGTTTGCGCTTTTAGCCCTCCCCGCCCATGCGGTCGAGCCCGGCGAGGCGCTGAAGGATCCGGCGCTGGAGGCGCGCGCGCGGACCATTTCCGGCGAATTGCGGTGCCTCGTTTGCCAGAATCAGTCAATCGACGACAGTCAGGCGGCGCTCGCCAAGGACTTGCGGCTGCTTGTGCGCGAGCGGTTGAGCGCGGGCGACAGCGATGACGCGGTCAAGGCCTATCTCGTGGCGCGCTATGGCGATTTCGTATTGCTGAAGCCGCCGTTCAAGACAGAGACGCTTCTGCTCTGGGGCGCTCCTTTTGCCGTGCTGGCTTTGGGCGCGCTCGGGCTGGTCGTGGCGGCCCGGCGGCGGCGGGGCGCTTTGATCGAGATGACGGAAGAATTGAGCGAGGAAGAGAAAACGAGACTGGCTGAATTGATAAAAGAACAGTAGATTTTTTTTTAATTCAATAAACTTGCTGTCGCCGTTGAAATATGAAAGGCTGCTCCAAAGAACACAGGGGGCGGCAATGGCGGACCAGCACGAAGCGGCGGATCGGAGTTCGCCCGATCACTCCAGCGGCCCGAGCCAGGAGCACCGGCTCGAAATTGCGGCGATCAATCGACGGCGCAACGCCAAAAACTCCGCACCGGCCTCAAAAACACAAAACGATTCCAGAACCGCGCGGAAGCGTGAGAACGTGAAATGGTTTCTGTCCGCCGCAAGCAACGGCGACGCGCTTGGTCACAATCAGCCACACGGCGCGATTTATGACACGGTCGGCCTGGCGCTGTCGGGTGGAGGCGTGCGCTCGGCGGCGTTCTGTCTGGGCGCCTTGCAGGCGTTGAACGCCGAAGGGCGTATCGAGGATATTGACTATGTCTCGACGGTCTCTGGCGGCGGATATATGGGCGCGTCAATGGTCGCGGGCATGTCGACGGCGAACTTCTTTCCTTTCGCTTACAAGCAGGTGGAGGGCGGCCGCGCAACCGACAAGGATTTGATGGACAATCCTGGCGTTCGCCATGTTCGCGATCATTCGAATTTTCTGTTGCCGCGCGGGTTCATGGATTTGATGGCGTCGATCGCAATTCTGTTGCGTGGTCTGGTCGCAACGTTGTCGCCCGTCATGGGCGTCATTCTGATTTGCGCCTGGCTGACGGCGTTTTTGCACCCGGATTCCGATGCGCTTGGTGTTAGCGGCATCGGATTTCTGGATGCATGGGGCCCGTTCACATTATCGATCGCTGGATTGATCGCACTGCTCGTTTACCTGTTCTTTTGGGCGTTTCCGGTCTGGCGCAGAACGGGCCAGCAGGAGGTGGTCAATGCATGGCCGACCACAATTGCATGGCGGTCGATCATTGCGATTGCGCTGGTCGCATTCGTCGAATTGCAGCCGCAGATTTTGCTCTTGTATTTCTGGGTCCATGAGCATGTCGCGCTGGTTGTGACGAACTCGACCGACCCGAAGGCTGAGATCTCGGCGCTGCAAGGATATGGCGACGCGATCTCCGCTGTTATCGGGACGATTACAAAGGTCCTGGCGCCCCTTGGCGCTTTGGCTGCGCTGTTCACCAAACAATTACAGGGAACCGTCAAGTCCAACCCCAGCGGGTCTGGCTGGACATCCATGCTTGCGCGCGTGGCGAGCAAGGCGTTGCTCTGGTGGGCGGCGGCGGCGCTGCCACTCATTCTCTGGATGGTCTATCTGACGCTCTCCTATTGGGCGATTGCTGAAATCTTGCCAACGGTCCAGATGCATTCGGGAGTTTATACGATAGTAAACGTTTCGGATTGGACACATACGCCGGACTGGTTGCGCGGTATTCCCGGATTGATCGGGTTGCACGAGCCCGCGATCAAATGTTTCCTCGGGATTGCCGGCCTGATTTTGGTTGTCTGGACATTTTGCCGCGACGCGAATTTCAATACGCTTCACGCCATCTACAGGGAGCGCCTGGCTGCGGCGTTTCTGTTCGATATTCGCAAGGCGCTCGTTGAAAACTCAAAGGGCCATAGACAGGCGACAACCACCTGGGCGCCTGAGGTTGATCCACGTAACAGCGATGATGATCATCTGCCGCCTCTTGGACCCGCTCCGCATAAAATACGCGATGCGGATGATAATTCAGCCGCCTATATCAAGCTTTCGGAACTCGCCGATGATCGCGCGCCCTATCTGCTCATCAATACTGCGCTGAACATCCAGGGCTCCCGCCTCGTCAACAAACGTGGCCGCAATGCGGACTTTTTCCTGCTCAGCAAATTCTGGATCGGCAGCCCATCGACGGGCTACGCGCACACGCTCGATTTCGAAAAAAAATCGCCGGGCTTCGACCTGGCGACGGCCATTGCAATATCTGGCGCCGCCGCGTCATCGAATATGGGATCGGCGTCGATCCGGCCTTTGACGCCGACCCTGGCGCTGCTCAATATCCGGCTGGGATATTGGGCGGAGAACCCGTTTTACTTCGACGCCGCAAACAATTCCAGGCGGCATGGCTGGCCGCGTTCGTGGGTTGATAAGCTCTACCTGCTTTGCGAAATGTTCTCGATCATTGATGAACGGAGCGAGCGTGTGTACCTCACCGATGGAGGGCATGTCGAAAACCTTGGCGTCTATGAGTTGCTGCGCCGACGTTGTCGTTTTATCATTTGCATTGACGGCGAATGCGATCCCGGCATGACCTTTGGATCGTTCGCAACCTTGCAGCGCTATGCGCGTATCGATCTTGGCGTTCGCATCGACAATATCCGCTGGCTTGAACTGCGAAAGAGCGCGCTTGCGGCGAAGACTGGCCTTGACGACGGCGTAGAGCAAAAGGGGCCGCACGCCATACTTGGCGATATCGATTATCCCGGCGGGCCAATCGGGAAAATCCTCTATGTGAAATCCTCCCTTTCGGGCGATGAGAGCGACATCATCCTCGACTACAAGCGCGCCTACGACGCTTTCCCGCAGGAAACGACGGGCGATCAGTTTTTTACCGAAGAGCAATTCGAGGCTTACCGTGCGCTGGGTTTCCACGCCATGTTCGGCGCGTTGAGCGGACGCGATCGCGTGCCCGGGCTGGTGCAGGATTGGCCCGCAGACGGCTCGCCGCCTTCATGGTCGGTCAAGCCGGACGACGACCGGGAGGCGGCCGTGAAAGCGCTGTTCGATGGACCGGCATGGGTTTGAGGGGAGGCAGCGCAAGCGCGGGGATGGGGGATGAAAATGTCTGGAGTGACTACTAATTTTGTTTTCGACCAGGTCGGCTAAAATTAGATATTGACAACCCTGCTTTCCTTGTTGAACATATGAATAATTCTGTGAATGGACTTAAGGACTTCGCGACGACGTTGGCAGGCTGAATCGAAGTCGTACCTTCGTCGTGGAGATAATAAAATCTCAGATAGACAAGAATTGTTCGGTGCGTCACAGGGGTTCAGGGGGAAGTTATGACCGCCGAGATAGCGATTCTCAATAAAACTGCTGTCGCGCTCGCTGCTGATAGTGCAGTGACTATTTCCATAGGTAGTAGAGAAGAGAAAGTTTTTGATACCGCTGAAAAACTATTTGAATTATCTGCTAAAAACCCGATAAGCATAATGTTATATAATGGTATGAGTTTTGCCGAAGTCCCCCTGCCTATCTTGATAAAAGAATTTGTGAACGTGTGCCCTAAATGTGATCGCCTGGCGGAGGCAGCAGACCTTTTCCTCAAGTTTTTGAACGATAAATATGTTAAAAACGCTCCGATTAAAGTAAAAGAGAATGCTATTTTACCTATAATCGAGCCACTATTTAGAGCTATTGATAATTATGTGGAAAGAACTACGAATGAAAGAATTGTTGAGTACGTAAAAAGAAGTTCCAGCGACGAGGATATTAAGAAAGTCTTTAGTGATATTATTAACGAGGCCATCTCTATCAACGAGTCAATTTTATCAGGCTTGAGTGACGCCCAGTTTTATGGAGAAGGTCCGATCAGTTTTGACGGCGAGTTTGATGAATTCCTCCGGAAACAGGTAAAGGCCCGCTTTTCTTCGCGAGTTTCCAATCGACAAAGTTCGAGAATTTTCAATTTGGCCAAAACGTGTTTAAGAAAGGATCAGCTATCTGATGCCTGTACCGGCCTTGTCATCGCCGGTTTTGGTACGTTGGAAATATTTCCAACGCTGGTTTCCTATGAAATTGACGGGTTTGTTTGCGGCAGGTTAAAATATAAACAAGTAGAATTTGTGGATATAAGAAGGTCTGGAAAACGAGCGAAGGTGATTCCGTTCGCGCAAAAAGAAATGGTCGAACGATTTCTTTATGGTCTAGATGAACAAATGCAAGAACTTATTGTAAATCTTTTACAAAGCACGGTATCCGCGATACCGAAGCAAATATTTGAACGGCTTAGCTTCACGAACCAAAATGCGAAAGTCGCACTTGAAATGGAATCCCAAGCGGCAGAAAAGGAATTCGTCGAGAGTCTTAAAAAGGATGCCTTTGATGCCATTCGTTTACGATCTCAAGCCGAAATTGATGATATGGTTGAATTCATGCCAAAGCCGGAGTTGGCCGATATGGCTGAAGCATTGGTCAACCTGACCTCACTCAAACGTCGCGTCTCTCGCGGCATGGAAACTGTGGGCGGGCCAATCGATGTTGCTATTATTTCTAAATCGGAGGGGTTTGTGTGGGTGAAACGGAAACATTATTTTCCGACCAATTTGAACCCCGGCTACTTCAATCGGGCTTTTAAACAAGCTGACAAAGACAGGGATGTTGACCATGCAACGACTTCGAAATCTTGAGGCCCTTGTTCTCCAAGAGAGCGAGCGGCGGCGTCAACGATCTCCCGATGAACAAATGCCGGAGAGCCTCAGGAAGGTTGCTGCGAACACGCGTAGTCGAATCG
>CAIZEI010000037.1 GCA_903931945.1 uncultured Hyphomicrobiales bacterium
GTTCATGGATGCCGACAAGAGCCAGGTGAAGGAGGCGGCAGGCAGGATCGTGATGGCGACGGTAAAGGGCGATGTCCATGATATCGGCAAGAACATTGTCGGCGTGGTGCTTGCTTGCAACAACTACGAAATTATCGACCTTGGCGTCATGACCCCCGCATCCCGCATTCTGGAAACCGCCCGGCGCGAAAAGGTCGATATCATTGGCCTCTCGGGCCTGATAACGCCTTCGCTCGACGAAATGTGCGTGGTCGCAAGCGAGATGGAGCGCGAGGGTTTTGACATCCCCCTGCTCATCGGCGGCGCGACGACCAGCCGTGTGCATACTGCGGTGAAAATTCATCCGAATTATTCCCGCGGGCAGGCAATCTACGTCACGGACGCAAGTCGCGCGGTGGGCGTCGTATCTGCGCTTCTAGCGAAAGACACACGCTCGGCCTATGTTGAAAACGTTCGCGATGAATATCGCAAGGTCGCCGACGCGCACGCGCGCTCGGAAGCGCAAAAGCAGAGGCTTTCGCTGGCGCGCGCACGCGCCAACGCCTTCAGGACGGATTGGGAGACCTACACGCCGCCCCGCCCCCTGTTCACCGGAACGCGCGTGTTCCGGAATTATGAAATTGCCGAACTCGTTCCCTATATCGACTGGACGCCGTTCTTTCAGACATGGGAGTTGAAAGGCCGCTATCCCGCGCTTCTCGACGATCCCCATCAGGGCGCCGCGGCGCGGTCCCTGTTTGACGACGCGCAGGCGATGCTGAAACGCATTGTCGACGAGCGCTGGTTCAACCCCAAAGCCGTCATCGGATTCTGGCCGGCCAACGCTGTGGGCGATGATATCGCACTTTACACAGGTGAATCACGGAGCGAGTCCCTGTCCGTGCTGCACACTTTGCGTCAGCAACTCCTGCGCCGCGACGGTCGCCCGAATCTCGCCCTTGCCGATTTCGTGGCGCCAACGGGCGTATCTGACTGGGTTGGCGGTTTTGTTGTGACAGCCGGTCCGGAAGAAGAAAAACTCTCCTCGCGCTTTTCGCAAGCGAACGATGACTATGGCTCGATCATGGTCAAAGCCCTTGCCGACCGGATTGCTGAAGCGCTCGCAGAGCGAATGCATGAACGCGTGCGCAAGGAATTCTGGGCCTATGCCGGCGACGAAAGTCTTTCAGCGGAGGAACTCGCATCGGAGGCCTATCGCGGCATCAGGCCTGCGCCTGGCTATCCCGCGCAGCCAGACCATACCGAAAAGGGCGCGCTGTTCGAGCTGCTTGGCGCCGAGCGCCGTATCGGTGTGAAGCTGACAGAAAGCTTCGCGATGTGGCCGGGCTCTTCGGTCAGCGGGCTCTATTTTTCACATCCTGACTCACACTATTTTGGCGTCGCCAAAATCGAGCGCGATCAGGTTGAAGACTATGCGGCGCGCAAGGGCATGAGTATCGCCGAGGTAGAACGCTGGCTCTCGCCGGCGCTCAACTATGTACCCGCTGTGGTTGACGTCGAGGCCGCAGAATAGCGATCAGACATCGACATGCCCTCCCCGCCACCGCAACAGATGCGATTCGATTTTTAGAAACACAAAGTTGATCAGAAAGCCGAGCAGACCCAGCGTGAATATGCCAGCAAACATGTCCGGCACGCGAAACACGCGCTGCATATCAAGAATGAAATAGCCGATACCGGAATTGCCTGTGATCATTTCGGCAACCACGGCGACAATCAACGCAATGCCAAGGCTGATCCGCATTCCGGTGAGAATGCCCGGCATCGCGGCAGGCAAGACAATCTGCCGCGCAATGGCGAAACGAGACAGGCCGAATGTGCGCCCCGTATCGATCAACACGGGATCAACACTGCGCACGCCGCTGTAGGCGTTGAGCAGAATGGGGAAACAGCAGGCAAGAAAGATGACAAAGATTTTCATCTCATTGCCAATGCCAAGGAACAGGATCGCGACCGGGATATAGGCTGAACTTGGAATGGGACGAATGAATTCCGTCATTGGTTCAAGCAGCCGATAGACGAGCGTTATTGACCCCATCAACAGTCCGAGCGGCGCGGCGACAATCGTCGCCAGAACAAAACCCGCAAAGATGCGGCCAAGGCTCGGCAGCAATTGCCGCGTCAAGTCACCCGATGTCCACACGCCGCGCGTCCACGCGTCAAAAATGACGCTGACGCGTGGAAATGTGACGGGATCAATCCAGGATCGCGCGGAGGACACCTCCCAGAGGATCAGCAAAACCGCGATCAACAAAAACCCGGGCCACCGCTTGAGCATGGATCAGCTCTCCCCGCGTACGAGCGCTTCGGGCGCGAGACCTTTTTCCTGCAGGAAAATACCGGAGAACAGCAGTTTGCGAAGCTCGGCGAAACGCGGCGCGGCGCGCGTCGCGATCTGGTCGCGCGGATAGGGCAAATCGATTGCGACCGTCTCGTGAATGCGCGCCGGCGCT
Source organism: uncultured Hyphomicrobiales bacterium (assembly GCA_903931945.1). Lineage (GTDB taxonomy): Bacteria > Pseudomonadota > Alphaproteobacteria > Rhizobiales > Beijerinckiaceae > Terripilifer. The sequence goes on from CAIZEI010000037.1 coordinate 2,454, forward strand.
CTGGAGAGCGAGATGATCTGGCTCGACAGGAACACCGCCTCCTCAACATCATGTGTGACAAACAGAACGGTGAGCTCGATGTCCGACCATATTTTCAGAATCAATTCCTGCAACAACGCCCGCGTCAAGGCGTCGACCGCGCTGAAGGGTTCATCCATCAGCAAAACCGCCGGCTCGCAGATCAGCGCGCGAGCGATGACAACCCGCTGCTGCATCCCGCCCGAGAGTTGATAGGGATAATGATGTTCGTATCCATCAAGACCGACGAGTTGCACATATTCCCGGCATTTTTCCTGCGCCAATGCGCGAGGCATGTTTTTGTGGCTGGAAAGTCCAAATTCGATGTTCTCCAGCACCGTTCTCCAGGGAAAGATTGATTTTGTATATTGCTGGAAGACATAGATCATGCCGTCTGCGGGGCCGGTGACGGGCGCGCCCTGAAACCGGATGTCTCCACCGCTGGGCGTTTCGAGGCCCGAGATCATTTTCAGCAAGGTCGATTTGCCGCAACCTGAGGGCCCGACGATCGACACAAAGTCGCCCTGCGCAATCGAGAGTGACATGTTTTCGAAGACAGCCAGCCGTTTGCCGTTGACCACGAAAGATTTTTGCAACCCCTGCGCCTCGATGACGGGCGGGCGCCGGGCTGGCGTGGCGGGTGCGCTGGCGCGGTTCAGCAAACTGTCCCCCTCTATCGGTCTCGCAACGGCTAGCATCAAGCGTCGGTCTCGACTAGAGTTATAGCGCAAATAGTCTGCGGGAGGTTCACTTGGCGTTTTCTGCGTGGCGTGGCATTGCCGGCATCATTCACCCCACCCTGCGACCCGGCGCGCTGGAAGAGTTTATTCGTCTGCTGCCGGAAGGCATCGGCGTTCTGCCGCTGTTCACCAATATCCGGCGCGGAACGCGCGACGAGTTTGCTGAAGTCATGGGCGCCTATGAGACACAAATTGCGCTGTTGGCAGAACAGGGCTGCGACGCCATCCATCCCAATGGCGCGCCACCGTTCATGGTGCACGGCCTGAAGGGCGAGGCGGACCTCATCAAGGGATGGGAAAAGAAATACCAGACGCCGATTTTCACCGCCGGACAAAATCATATTTCCGCGCTGCGCGCGCTGAAGGTGAAGAGCATTGTCGGGGCGACCTATTTTCCGGGCGAAATCAA
>CAIZEI010000038.1 GCA_903931945.1 uncultured Hyphomicrobiales bacterium
GATAGGGTTGCGCGCGCTGTTCGGCCTCGCGCATCATCGCTTCGTTGCCAATGCCCGCGTCTCAAGGCGATTGCGCAGCAATCGTCCGGGACCCGCGCCCTCGGCCTCGCTGACGAACTTCTTCATGCAAGAAAGCTTCGGCAAAGCTCCATCGCCGCGCAACGCCGCGATATGTGCGTAACGCTTCCGCCCTGATGCAATCGACAGCGTCGCCGTGCTGAACACGTCGCGGTTGTCCGGCGCGTTCAGACTCGTATCACGCAACGCACGATCCGCGATGAAAGAGCTGAACAGGCCCCCGTCTTCAGGAAATCGACGAAGAACGACACGTGTTCGAACGGCGTCAGCCAGGTCCACTCGATCGGCACGAGACCGCCGCAACTGTCGAGACTCACGCCTGACGGCGTGCGGGGCTCCACATCCGTGCCTTGCTCATCTGGAGGGTGAGGGTGGGAGACAGAACGACCTTGGCGAGAGGGACGGCATTGAGGTCTTGCGATTTTTAGGGAGCGCCAAAATCGCCGCTGGCGTCATCATTGTGAGCGGCAGCGATAAAAGAATTTTGAAATCAACCGCCTGGGTCGCGCGGTCGCTAGGCCTCAACGTCTGCTCGGTCTTGTCAAAGCCGATCCGCCCTAACGAGTTCGTGGCGGCGCTCAATGATTGGCCGTTGTCCGAAAAGGTCAGAGATCCAGCAATCGAAAATCGTCCAATTTCGTATGAGTACATCCGTGACGCGATCCATAACAGGGAAATCGTTCCATATTTCCAGCCGAAGGTGGACCTGGCGACGGGGCGGATTACCGGGTGTGAAGCGCTCGCACGGTGGGTTTCGCCAGAGCGCGAAGTCTGCTCGCCAATGCACTTTCTCAACGCGGTCGAGCAATTCGGACTTATGGGCGATCTGACGACTTCAATGCTGGATCAGTCGATCGAAGCAAGCAAGGAGCTTCAGAACGGCCCGTGCCCAGTCAATGTGGCCGTGAATATTTCCGGCGCAGACCTCTCGCGAATCGATTTGCCGGAACGCGTTGAGGGGATGCTCGGCAAGTATGGCGTAGCGCCTGATTTGTTGACAATTGAAATAACGGAAACAGCCGCCATGGCGGACACATTAACGGCGACCGATGTAATCATTCGATTGCGGCTGAAAGGAATACATGTGGCAATCGATGATTTCGGCACCGGCTATTCATCGCTCGCCGCTCTCGCGCAAATGCCGTTTTCAGAACTGAAGATCGACCAGTCCTTCGTAAGAAACTGCCTGGCCGACGCCGATATGGCGAAGATCGTTAACGTGTCGATACAGCTGGCCAAGCAGCTGAAAATGAAATCCGTCGCTGAAGGCGTTTGCAATGCCGAGCTGGCGAGATTTTTACGCGAGGCGTTATGCGATGTGGGCCAAGGCTACTATTTTTCAAAAGCGCTGAGCCGTAAACGCATTGCCGCGATGATTGAAGGCAATCAACGTTTTGAATGTCAATGATGGTATCCCGTCGGTGCGTTCTCAACATGGCCCAATAACACGAAAGTCGATGACTGAAGTGGGGCTTGATTGCGTCGAATCCAGAAACGGTCGCAAACACGAAAATTGTAAGCCGATACTTTTGTTCAGAGGCCGAGCGGAATATACAAAATCAGATTAACGCTGCTGGGTGCGGTAAGCTTTGCCCGAATTTGAAATGCGCCTGGAGTTTTTGCGCATCTGGCGCTTTCTGGGTCGCAAGCAGAAGACGCCGGAGGAAACCTCCCGCTCGTTATCAAGTCGGCGATAACTTTGAAACCGGACCAAATTTTAATTGTCAGCACGGCGCGCTTGCAAATGACGCGATACGCGAGAAAGTCGTCGCCCATTGTGGATTTCCGACCGGGGCGCCAATTGCAGCGATGCGCCGCAAACAGCCAATGAGGTCGTGTCCGCCGCCTCATTCACATGGAACAACCAGGAAGTCCCGCGAGTTGCCCATGGTAGGGGCAGCTACTCGATTGATCTTTGCAAGCTTGGCGCAAGCCGTGGGGTTGATCCTGCCAATTCCGGATCGAGGAAATTGGCCTATGGCAAACTTCAACAAACGAACGCCGTTGCAGGCATCTTTCAATCGCGGGTGGCGGCTCGGAGAACGAAGCGTTGCCGGTTCTCCCGAAGCGGCCAACATAAGGTCACGGATCGGAAAAAAGCTGCGGTTTTTCAATAGCCGGTTCGCAATTCTTTTTGCGATTTTCATCTTATGCGCCTGTTTTTGGGGGCTCTTGCTGAAGACCTCGTTGGTGATGTTTGTGATTTCAATATTCGTGCCTGGGTGCATGCTCGGTTTGATCGCCAACACCCGCGTTGGCGAGCCCTCACAGGCGGCAGGTGAAAGCTCCCATTTGCAGTCGACCGGGGCTGCAATTGAAAATAACGCTACGAAACTGAGGGAAACAGGCGAGACGATGGCTCAGCAAAACTGAATGTCCGCGACCCAGGCCCGCCACGGCCGTTTCGGAGAATGGAGTTGAGTGCGCATCGAACTGGAGTAGACCCACCCGTGGGACCATTGATCGGACGCGCTATGCCTTAACAGGTGGTCTCAAATCCGGGTTCCACTTCTCCCGTCCGGATCCATCGTCCGGTACAACCGGCTGAACGTGTCTTGGTTCGGCGCGCCGTTGGCCAGTTTCAGAAAGGTTCGCAAGAATGGCGCCTTTGATTTGGCGAAAAGCCAGGTCCATCAAGCCCTGGCCGCCACACAAAACCGCGCACAGGGCAATCTCCAGAATCTCTTGAAAATTGTGCAGCGCTGCATTTCCGGAGCGGGGGTCTTCGAGGCCCCCCAAATTGCAATGAACTTTTCCATGCTCTCGCTCCTGGCGCGATTCGCGCGGGAGCGCATAGAATCCACGTTTCCAAAATCGCCAAACGGAACATTCAAGCCGTCAGAGTTTCAAATGCGATTCCCCGGCGTTGCCACATTCCGCACTTTGCCCTTGGGCAGTTCGAACAGGTCCGGCGGCAACGAGTCGAAATAGCCCAGAACCTCGCTTGTTTTGACCACATCTGCATATTTGGCGTTCATATCGCAGAGGTTGATCGCGTGGCTCGCCTGCGAGCGGTCGAAACAGCCTTCCTCCGCGAGCGCCACGCGATAGTTCAGACTGAAGGCGTCGAGAACAGTCGCGCGCACGCAGCCCGAGGTCGTCGTCCCCGTCACGACAACACTGTCGCAACCCAGAAGCGTCAAATAGCTCGTCATATTCGTACCGAAGAAGCCGGAGGGCTTTTGCTTGAGGATGACGATGTCTTGCGGTCCTGGCGCGATCTCGTCGACGATCTGGTTGCCGTCAATATTACTGACGACGACGATGGGTTTCTCGCCGTTGCGGTCGTTTTTCCAGCTCCACGAACCCGAATCCCAATTGTCCTCCCGGCGAACGCCCGTCGTGTAGATCACCGGCAATCCCTTTTCGTGCGCCTTGTCGATCAATGACTTGATGGCGGCCACCGCCGGCCAGCTTTCCTCGCCGCAGGAGTTTCGCCATTTCTTGATCGATTCAAGAATTGGCTCTGACTTGTCGCCGCAGAAGGCATAGTTGACGTCGATCACCAGCAACGCCGGGCGCTTGCCAAACCCACCTCGCGCGCCGTAGCCGGACGCGGCGAAAACCTGCTTGTCGCGCTCGGTCAGAAACTGGTTCCAGATTGGCTCGGACATGTGCGGCTCCTTCGTCAGATCGGTTGAAGATCGAAAATCAATTCGTCGATTGCTTGCCCTTCAGGAAACGCATGTCGATAATGTCGTCATAGGGCACATCCTGTTTGAGAATCCCCGCCTCGCGCACGACCGATTGCGCGGTGTTCCAGGCCTGACGCGAAATCGAGCCGTCATGGCTCCACATTGAATCCTTGAGCGAGCGATGGATGGTGGCCGAGAGGTCCTCGTCTGACATCGTGGGGAATTCCTTCTTGGCGATTTTGATGGCGGCATCGGGGTCGGCGAAGACGAACGCCAGGCCCTTGACGACGCCGTCGACGAATTTTTTCACCGTGTCGGGACCCTTCTGGATGGAATCGAGGCGCACATTGAGAGTTGAATAGGCATAGGGGCCGAATTCCCCGGGTATGCTCAAAAACGGCTCGCCGAAAATGCCTTCGCGCTCGCCGCGCGTGATCGATGGCTCGTTGACATTGCCGATCTGGGCCTGTCCGGTCTTGAGCGTCGCGACGACGGCGGAACTCGCGGTTTCCAGGATGGTCGCGTCCTTCGCAACGTCGAGGCCGTATTTTTTCAAAAGGTAGCGCGTGATTGAGTTCGGCGTGCCTCCGAAGGGGCCGGCCGCGATTGTCTTGCCCCTGAAATAGTCCGCCATGGGCTGTCCGGGCGCCGGCTCCTTGCCCTTCGCGGCGACGAAATAGACATTCCCGCGATCGACCACATTCACCACCGAGCGCAATTCGGCGCCCTTCAATTTGGCGAATGCGTCATGCTCGGGGCCGCCGATGAAGGCGAAGGCCTGTCCGGAGAGCACAGCGTTGGTGTGGCCGGCCCCGCTCTCGATCGTCAGAATTGTCACATCGATGCCCTGCTCGGCGAAATATCCATTATCAATCGCGATATAGAGCGGGAGATAGCCGATGCCGTGCTGAGGTTCGGCGACGATAAGAGCCTTGCGTGTTTGCGCGTTCGCCGCGCCGGCGCACGTCGCCGCGAAGAGGGCGGCCAGCAGAAGCTGAGGAATATACTTTGCCATGATATTCTCCTTGTTGGTCCGTTTCTGTCCGCCTCGCGCATTCACCCATAAGCGCCGCGGCGCAACAGGCCTTCTAGCCACGACACTGCGGCATACATGATCATTGACAGCGCCGAGAGGACGAAGACAGCCACCCAGACCAGTGCGATTTCGTAGGTCTGCCCGGCGTAAAGAATTGTCCGGCCAAGCCCGAATTGCGACGCGACGAACTCGCCGACAATCGCGCCCGTCAACGCCAGTCCGATATTGACGCGAAGGATGGAAATCAGCCACGGAACGCAGGCCGGCGCGACCAGTTTGGTGAACACCTGCCAGCGGCTCGCGCCCAGCGAATAAAACAGCTTTTCCTGGTCGCGGTCGATCGCGCGCACCCCCGCGTAGGCGGTAAGCGTCGAGACCACCAGCGTCAGCGCGGTGGCGATTACGACCTTCGAGGGCAAGCCAAGGCCGAAGACCAGAATAATCAACGGCGCCAAAGCCAGCTTTGGCATGGACTCGAGGCAGATGATCAACGGCTGCATCACGCGGGCGTAGTTGCGCGACCACCAGAACGACAGTCCAAGGAGGCCCCCCGACACCGTGCCTATGAAGAAGCCCAAAAGCGTCGAGCGGAACGTATAAGAAATGTCCACGACAGCATTGCCTTCGGTGAAATAGACAACGCCCGTCGCCCAAATGGCGCTTGGCAGAGACCAGAAAAACGGATCGATCACGCACACGCGCGCGCAAATTTCCCACGCGGCGACGAGCCCCGCCAACAAGCCGGTTTGAATGCAAACGACAAGCGCTGTGGACCATTCCGTTTCCACCGGCAGCCGCCGCTTACCGGGGCGCGGGGCGCGCGCGCTGCGGAAGAAAAGTCCCCAAACGCCGGCGATGGGGGCAGCTGCAAATGTGGTTGATTTGGACGTCATCCCGTGCCCCGTGGTGATGAGTGAGTTTCACGCCGCGATCGACGCGGAGGCGTTTTCGGTCGCTTCAAGACGCAGGAGGTCGAGACAATATTTCTTGATCGCGACGAATCGCGGCGAACTGATGATGGCGCGGTCGCGTGGCCGGGGCAGGTCTATGGGCAGGGTCTCGATCACGCGTCCCGGCCGGCTGGCCATCACGTGGATTTCGTCCGAGAGAAAGACCGCCTCCTCCACATCATGAGTCACGAAAATCACTGTCCGGCCAAAATCGTTGAACAGATGGAGCAGCCATTCCTGCATTTGCGCCTTGGTTTGCGCATCGAGAGCTCCGAAAGGTTCGTCGAGCAGAACAATGTCCATGTCGACAAGCAAAGTGCGCAACAAAGCGGCGCGTTGACGCATGCCGCCCGATAGGGACGAAGGATAAAGCGTCTCAAAGCCTGAGAGCCCGTAGCGCCGCAACAAAGGCAAGGCGCGCTGTCGCGCTTCTTTCAACGGCAAACCGCGAATTTCCATGCCAAGGCACACATTGTCGAGCACGGTTCGCCAGGGCAACAGCAAATCCTTCTGCAACATGTAGCCGACCTGGCCGATCAGACCCGTGGCGTCCGCGCCATCGATCAGAACACGCCCGGCGGTCGGCGGCTGCAATCCCGCGACGATGTTGAATATTGTGCTCTTGCCGCATCCCGAAGGGCCAATGAGACTGACGAATTTATTGGCCTGAACCTCGACCGAGATCGGCGATAACGCCGTGAACCTCGAACCGTTGGCGTCGAACACCATGGAGACGCCATCGAGTGCTAACTTCGGCAGAGCGATCATGGGAGATCCTCAGTGAAGCGCGGCGCATCAGCCGCGTAACGCAGTCAAGCATTGAACATGCCAAGTCGCGGATCAAGCCATCACGCGACAAGCAGAGATTGAATGCGGATGGATGAGCGCTTGCCATCACGCGCGAGGCCTCGAATTCCAAAAGCTCAGGTTTTCTGGTGGTTTCTCGCGGCGGGCAGGATGCCGAATTTTAGCAGGCAGGCGGCAGGAGGAAGGGCGCATTGGCGCGATGAAATTCGTCGAGGCTATTGGGCGTCGATGGGCGCCAATTGCGCATGAGGTCGGAATTTTCCGACTATGCTTCGGAATGCCCGGCAATGCCGCTTTAAATAGCAATAGATTGCAAAATGCGCGCGATCAGTCCTGTTGCCTCCACAGCTTGGCCAATTGGCTCTTTCAAGGAATTTGAGTTGTGGGGTCGTTGCATTGAAGCATTGCGGCGTCATTCAGGCGAACGACCAGAGAACGCGCAGCAACGCCCGTGCGTCCAACCTCGGAGTTTGGCTGGTCATTGACGCGGCGCGCTGAACGGATAAAACTGGCGCATGGATTGCTTGGATGCACGCGGCCCCAACATGGAGCGCCAGCCGATGTTTCCGAAGATTGCCACCTGCATATCCGATTGGCGAGGCGAAAACGCGCTTCACCTGAAAGCGATGACGTTTCGAGAATCGATCTTTCCCCGCGAAGGCTGGCCCGCGCTCCGGGCGTGTTCCGTTCGACGAACTCTGAAAGGGTCGGTCGGCTTTGCGTTAGCCGCGTGGCTCGGCGTTGTTTCCACCGCCAGCGCGCAAACCGCTTACGAGCGCCTGACGCACGAGGTCGAGCTTAAGTATGCCGGCACGGGGATGTCCTTCAGCACCGCTCCCCTGCTTGTCGCAATAACAAAGGGTTTTTTCCAGGCCGAGAATCTCAAGATTGACCTGGTCGTCACCGGTCAGTCGGCGTCGGTTTGTCAGCAGCTCCTGGCGCGCGCCGTCGAAATTGGCGAATGCTCGCTCAATGATGTCATGCAGATCGTGCAAATGAGCGGCGCGCCGCTGTTCATGGCCTCGAACCAGGTGGTGGCGGCGCTCAACTACGGCATGATGGCCAAACCCGCGATCAAGACCTGGACGGACTTGAAGGGCAAGACCATCATTGTTGGCGGCCCCAAGGACAACACAGTCTTCTTTACGCGCGTGATGGCGCGGCCAAACGGCCTCGCCGACTCCGATTATCAGTTCCAGTACGCGGGCGCGAGCGGCGCGCGTTTCGCCGCGCTCAAGTCCGGCGCGGTTGACGCGGCGATCCTCACCGATCCCTTCGACTCCGAGGCGGAGATCGGAGGATACGTCCGCCTAGACGACCTCAGGCCGAAATACCTGCCCACGAGCAAATACACGAGCGGAGGGCTGATCACCACGCGCGACTGGGCCAAGGCCCATCCCAACGAGCTGGTTGGCGTCATCCGTGGCTTCGGCAAGGCCTTCGCCTGGATCTATGATCCCGCCAACAAGGACGAACTGTTCGAAATCCTGCGGCCGAAAATCAACCTCACTCGTGAGGCTTTTGAGCGGACCTATGCGCGCAATGTCGTGCGCGAGCGCATGTGGGCGACGGGCGGCGGGATCGCCGTTGACTCAGCCGTTCAGGGTGTCGCGGATTCTCTCGTCGATATCGGCGCATTGCCGAAGCCCGCGCCGCCCGCGAACAAGTTCTACGACAATACCTGGGCTGCCATAGCCGAGAAATCAGGGATCTAGCCGCCAGTCCGGGAGCCTCTGCGCATGGAATCGGTGACTTACGAGAACGCCCGAACCTCGATCGTGACATTCGGTGACCGCGTGGAGGCGTTTTTTACCTTGCCGCCTCGGGGAGAGGGGCCGTTTCCTGCGGTGGTGCTCGGTCACGAGCGCTACGGCCTCGTGCGGCATACGCTTGATCTGGCCGCGAAATTCGCTGCGGATGGCTACGCGTGCATCGCCCCCGACATGTTCTCGCGCTGGGACGGCGACAAGGCCGCGCTCAACCGTGGCGATATCCAGGTTCCGTTATCCGACACCGACATTATCTCCTACATGAGCGACAGCGTCGATTTTTTGCTTGCAAACCCGCGCGTCGATTCCAGCCGTCTTGTCGCCATGGGCGTGTGCCAGAGCGGCTCCTATCCCCTGTTGCTCAACAGCGCTCGCAAGGAGATTTCCGCCAACATTGTCGTCTATGGCGGCGCGCAACAGGCTGAGTACTCGGCAACAGCGCCGAGACGCATCGAGCCATACGAACAAATCGTCGGGCGCATTTCCGCGCCGGTTCTTGGGATTTGGGGCGAGGACGATTTCGTCGTCTCCATCGACGATGTCCGGCGGCTGCGAGGAATCCTCGAGGATCACCGCAAGAGCTACGAGTTCGCGCTTTTCCGGGGCATGCCCCATGGCTGGATGAATGACACAATGCCCGGACGCTATCGCCCGCAGGAAACGGCGATGGCGTGGAAGCTTATTCTGGATTTCATTTCGCGCGTTCACGGCGGCGCCTTTCCGCCCGACCGAATGATCTGGAAATTCGAGTCGGACGCTGCAGTCAGCTATGATTTCACCAAGAAGGTGCGCCTCGCATGAACGGAAAAATCGCGACCGCCAATCTCGGGCGTCTGTCGACCACGCCGGCTCTGGCGCGATTGAATTTGCGGCGCCTCTACACGGCGCACAAATCCGGCGCGTTGGGACTTGCCTCGATGCTTGGCGGCCTCGCCCTTTGGGAGATCGCCGCGCGCTGGATCGTCCAGGACAAACTCTTCCTCGTGGCGCCATCGGACATGATTGTCCGCCTGATGGAGCTCACGCGCACTGGCGAAATTCAGCAACACACAATTACAAGCGGCGTTGAATTCCTGGTCGGGTTTGCAATTGCCGGTCTCGTTGGGGTCGCCGGTGGACTGGCGCTTGGCGTTAGCCCGCTGGCGCGCGCGCTGGCGACCCCCTGGGTGTCTGCTTTCAATTCAACGCCAACGGTCGCGTTGTCGCCGCTGCTGATCCTCTGGTTTGGGATCGGCCTGTTGTCGAAGGTTGTCGTCGTCTTCATTGTGTCCGTTTTTTCAGTTCTCGTGAACACGCAGGCGGGCGTCGAAGGCGCGGACGAGCGTCTGGTGGAGACCGCGCGCGCGTTCGGCGCGCGGCGGTCACAGATATTCTTGAAGGTGCTTCTGCCATCAGCGGTTCCTTTCATCGTCGCGGGCCTGCGTCTTGGAGTCGGTCGGGCGCTTGTCGGCGTTGTTGTCGCCGAGCTGTTCGGTGCGACTTCAGGTCTTGGCTATCTCATCACGACATCCAGCCAGGTGTTCGACATGGGGGCGCTCTTCGCCGCCGTGACCATCCTGGCGATCGCCGGCGTGGCCAGCACCGAGCTCATCCGCGTAGTCGAAAAGCGGCTTGCGCCCTGGAGGCAGCGATGACCCTCGCGAGTGTTTCCACTGCAAGCGCGGGCGGCGCAGTGAAGCTGCAAGCGTCGCGTGTCGGTATGCGGTTCAAAAGCGAGCAGACGGGCGCTTCGGTCGAAGCGCTCCGCGACATCGATTTGCGCGTCCGCGCCGGCGAATTCCTGACCATCGTCGGCCCGAGCGGCTGCGGCAAGACGACGTTTCTGCGCGTGCTGGCGGGTCTGATCAAGCCGACTGAGGGATCGGTGTCGCTCGATGGCGCCGCCATCGACGGACCCAATCCCTCAGTCGGCTTTGTCTTTCAATCCGATAATTTGATGCCCTGGCGCAATATCCGCGACAATGTCGGCTTCGGCCCGGAAGTGCGGGGCGAACCGGCGCGGTCATGGAAGCCGCGCGTCAATGATCTCCTCGATCTCGTGGGACTTACGGGATTCGCGGATAGCTACCCGCACCAACTCTCGGGCGGCATGCGCCAGCGCGTCAATCTCGCGCGGGCGCTGGCGATCGAGCCTGAGGTTCTACTCATGGACGAGCCCTTTGGCGCGCTTGACGCGCAGACGCGCGAGATCATGCAGGATGAGTTGCTGCGCATCTGGCGCGAAACCGGCAATACCGTGGTATTCATCACCCACCAGATCGACGAGGCCATTTTCCTGGCCGATCGCGTGCTCATTCTCGCCGCCCGGCCCGGGCGCGTGCAGGAAATTCTCGATATCAATATCCCGCGTCCGCGTTCGCTCGAGGTGAAACGCACGCCTGAATTTGGCGCCCTCGTCGATCATGTCTGGCGGGGGATCGAACGTCAGGTGCGCGCGTCGATCCGCGACGAGCAACGCGCGCGGCCATCCTGAATTGTAATAAATGGAGGCTCATATGCAGGAACGTGTCTGGGATCGCTACCTTTCGGAGGCGGATAAGGCCCATGTGTCGACATCGCGCGATCGCCGGGTTGGGTTTGGTTCGAAGCCGGCCTTGCTGCTCATTGATCTTTATCGCGCCGTGTTTGGCGACAAGCCTGAGCCACTGATGGAGGCGATCAAGACCTGGCCGTCGAGTTGCGGTATGGCGGGCTGGAACGCGCTGCCGCATATCCAGAGACTGCTGGCGGCTTCGCGCGCGGCGGGCATACCGGTCATTCACATCACCATGCTCGCGAATTCAGGCATGCCCAGCTGGTCCGAGGCCGCCCACCGCGGCGCAGGCGGTCGCGGCTCGGGCGCGGCGCTCGACGAGGCGGCGCTCGATCGCAAACGTCGCGGACCGGAAATTGTCGACGAAGTCGCGCCCATTCCCGGCGAGGTTGTGTTGCGCAAGACGGCTCCCAGCGCCTTCTGGGGGACGCCGCTGGCGGGACAGCTGACCTATCTTGGCGTCGACACGCTGATCGTGGCCGGCGAAAGCACCAGCGGCTGCGTTCGCGCCTCCGTCGTCGAAGCGGTTTCGCATCGTTATCGAGTTCAGGTCGTCGAGGAATGCGTATTTGACCGCCACGAGGCGCCGCATGCTATCAACCTCTTCGATCTGCATCAAAAATACGCCGACGTGATCCCGCTTTCAGAAGCGCTCGCCCACCTTGGCAAGTCCCAGGCGGGAGTGGCCCCGAAATTGGCCTTCGCCTGATTGCCGTCTTTGTCACAGGCGCTCTCACGGTTCAGTCGTAAAATTCTATGGAATAGCGGCTGTTTGGCCTTTTCGTTGGCTGGGTCGATCAGGCAAAGCGGTTCCCTTCGCTCAGGCTGGCGGTCAATTCTTGTTCCATCTCGGCAGCAGGCTCTGCGAACGAACCTCGATCATCGTCACGACCAATCTCGCCTTCGGCGATCCCAGGATGACCACCGCTCTCCTCGACGGTTCACGCATCGTTGCGATATCGTCGAGACCGTCAGCGATAACAGGCGCTTCAAGAACCTCGCCGAAGATCATCGGCGTCACGTCACACGCTGAACTGCGCTCACCCCGCCTGCGCAACCCCGACCAGCCGAGTCCAGGCGAGCGCTCTCATGGGGGTAGCCGCAGGGCCCGGTTGGATATAATTTGCAGCGCCGATTCAATGCTCGTTGACACGCATCGCGTGTCGACGTCCTCCAACGCCGGTTCGTGAGCGATTTTGAGGGTGAATTCAGGATAGTCGCTCTGGTTGAGACAACGAGCCAAAAATCGTCCCCATCATCGTGACGAGCGGGGCCAGCGCTGACCTGAACATCAGGCGCTCAACCCCCCCGCCAATGTCGGAAAATCCAGCGGTCGGAAGCCGTAATGCTGGAGCCAGCGCAGGTCGCCGCCAACAAAAGGCCTGAGATCGTCCATGCCGTATTTCAGCATGGCGATGCGCTCGATCCCCATTCCCCAGGCAAAGCCTTGATATTCCTCGGGATCAAGGCCGCAATTCCTGAGCACATTCGGGTGCACCATCCCGCAGCCCAGAATTTCCATCCAGTCATGTCCCTCGCCGAACCGGATTTCGCGTCCCTGGCGCGAGCATTGAATGTCGACTTCCATCGATGGTTCTGTGAAAGGAAAAAATGATGGCCGCATCCGCATTTTGACATTCGGGATTTCAAAAAACGCCTTGCAGAACTCTTCGAGAATCCATTTGAGTTGGCCCATATGGGCGGATCTATCGATGACGAGCCCCTCGACCTGATGGAACATTGGCAGATGCGTCTGGTCCCAGTCGCTGCGATAGACGCGTCCCGGGCAAATCACGCGGATCGGCGGCTTGACGCTCATCATTGTGCGCACCTGCGCCGTTGATGTGTGGGTTCGAAGCAGTTTGCGTTCGCCATGCTCATCGGGATTGAAAAAGAATGTATCGTGCATTTCACGCGCGGGGTGCCCGTCAGGAAAATTCAACGCCGTGAAATTATAAAAATCAGCTTCAATGTCCGGCCCCTCCGCGATGGAAAAACCGAGGTCAGCGAAGATCGCGGTCAATTCGTCCATCACCTGCGAGATGGGATGCAGGCGTCCGGTCTCAATTCCGGTTTCCCGCACGGGCAGGGTGACATCAAGGGTTTCGGACTTGAGGCGGGCCTCCAGCGCTGCTTCTTTCAGGAGGCCCCTGCGGGCTGCAAGCGCTGCAGAAACCGTGTCCTTCAGGGCGTTGATTGCAGCGCCAGCCGTTTTGCGCTCATCCGGCGACATCTTGCCAAGCGTCGCCAGCAGGGCCGAGATCGTTCCTTTTTTTCCGAGCGCATTCACCCGGACAAGCTCAAGCGCCGCCTCGTCAGCTGACGCGGCGATCGCGGCCAATGTTTCGTGTTCCAGATGGGCAAGGTCGGTCATGTTGGCTCGCGATTTGGCGGCAGTCGCGGCTTTTGCCATGCTCGGGCGGCTCTGTCGAGGCGGATGCTTTTGACGCATCGGCGCAGCCGGGGTTACAGTGCTTCCAAGCATTCGCATAACGGGAGGCGGACTTCGCCCCGGCTGGAGGAATTCGTGAAATTTGGCCTCTTTTCCAACAATCGCCGCTTCGAACGAAGTCTTGGAGATGCCTGGGATCAGGATATCAAGGAAATCGTCACTGCCGACCGGCTCGGATTTGATGAGGCCTGGATCAGCGAGCATCAGACGCCGGCTGAACTGATCATTGCCAAGGCGGCGGCCCAGACCCGACACATCCGCATGGGGTCCGGCGTGCGCCCGCTCGGCTATTACCACCCTATTCAGATAGCGCTGGAGGCCAACGCCACGGATCAACTGACCCATGGCCGTTACATGCTTGGCATCGGACATGGATTTCACGCGCGGCAGATGGAATGGCGCGGTCGCGACCCCAAGGATACCAGGGCGATGGTCGAGGCCTCGATAGAATTGATCCTCAAATTATGGACGGCGACCGGGCCGGTCGATTACGATGGCCCGTTCTGGACCGGCAAGCAGATGATCCTGCAATGCCCGCCCGTGCAGAAGCCGCATCCGCCGGTCGCAATCGCCTGCATCAACTCGGCGAGTTCTGTTGAACTTGCGGGCAGGCTTAACCTGAAAGTTCTGACCGGCGACTTCATCCCCGTGAAACGGTTGCGCGAGTTTGGCGAAATCCTGGTTGCGGCTCAGGCCAAAGCGGGTCACAAGCCCAGCCGCAACATGCTCAATGCGACCCGTGTGGTTTATGTTGCGGAAACCGACAAGAAAGCGCGTGACGATATGCGCGAGTCCTATGAAAAAACCATTGCCTGGGAAATCGAGAATACGCCGCACCATCAGGTCGAGCGCATTCCGCCGGGCGGGACGCTGAAGGACATCACCTTCGATTATCTCGTTGACACCGGAAATCTGTTCGTTGGCAGTCCCGGGACAGTGCGTCAGCAGATCGAGAATTTCTATGACCGCGTGGGCGGTTTTGGCCGGTTGCAATTTCATGCGGGCCGCGATTACGCGACGCCGGAAAAGCTCTTTGCTTCGATGGAAATGTTCATGAACGAGGTTGCGCCAAAAATCGCGCATCTCGATCCCGACCTGCCCTCAAACCGCGCGGCGGCGGAATGACATGACTGCGACACGCTTTCCACCGCTGGCGCGTGACGACATGAACGATGAACAACGCGCGATGTTCGATCGCATCGCCACGAGCCCTCGCGCAGGCGTGCGGGGCCCTTTTCCGGCATTGATGCGCCATCCCGCGCTTGCAAAAGTACAAGAGGCCTATGGCGCGCATGTGCGTTACAACAACACTTTGCCAGACAAGCTGAAAGAAATGGCGATCCTGATCACGGCGCGGCGCTGGAGCGCTGAGTATGAGTGGTACGCGCACCGGATAATCGCAGAAAAGGTTGGTGTGCCTGTGTCTGTGTGCGACGCCATTTCGCGCGGCGAGACGCCCGACGGCCTCGATGATGAGACCAGCGCCATTCACGATTTCACGATCATGCTGCTACGGACGGGCGGCGTCGACGATGCGACTTTCGCGAGCGTCAGGGATCGCTTTGGCGATCAGGGCGTCCTTGATCTCATCGCCCTGGTCGGCAACTACACGACCGTGGCGATGATCCTGAATGTCGACCGGCACCCGATCCCGGATAGCGCTGCGCCCTTGCCAAAGCTGGGCTGAGGCCGTTCTTAACCCCAAACCTCCCGCGCGACCTCAACGACCAGAGCCAGCTTGCGCTTTTCATCATCGACAGTGAGCTTGTTGCCGCCAATCGTCGAGGCAAAACCGCATTGCGGCGATAATGCAAGCCGCTCCAGCGGGACAAATTTCGCCGCTTCGTCGATACGGCGCTTCAGCGCATCCTTGCTTTCGAGAGCCGGCTTTTTAGACGTGACAAGACCAAGCACGGCGACCTTGTTCTTGTTCAGGTAGCGCAACGGCTCGAACCCGCCGGCGCGGTCTGAATCATATTCAAGGAAAAACCCGTCGACATCGATCTGTCCGAACGCCACTTCCGCAACAGGCTCGTAGCCGCCGGACGCCACCCAGGCGCTTTCATGATTGCCGCGACACATATGGATGCAAATACGCAGGTCGGCGGGTCGCTCCCGCGTCACGTCATTCAGTAAATTTGCATAGGTGTGTTGAATGTTCCTGGGGTCTTCGCCAATCGAGCGAACATGGTCATGCAATTTTGGATCGCAGAGAAACGGAAAATTCGTTTCATCGATCTGGATATAACGGCAGCCGGCGGCATAGAGAGCCGCTATCTCTTCCCGGTAGACGCGCGCCAGATCGTTGAAATATTCACCCATATCAGGATAGGCTTTCGTATCTACGCCCGCGCGCCCGCTGCGGAAATGCAGCAAAGTGGGAGACGGCATGACCTGTTTGGGCGTCAATCCTGCGGCTTGCGCGATGGGTTTAAGATCGTTGAACTCGTTCAGAGCGAGGGGTTTTGTTCGTCCAAGCTTGCCCACGGTGACAACGCGCGGCGGCGCAAATTCAATCGGGCCGGCCTCTGTCTGGAATGTGGTTTTCAAGCCGCCTTCGAACGCGACGCCGTCAATGCGTTCGACGACATCCATGAACCAGTGTCGGCGATGATATTCGCCATCTGTGCAAACTTTCAATCCCGCGCTCTGCTGCAGGACAACGGCCTCTACGATACAGCCGCGCTCGATCGTCCAGAGTTCGTCGCGGGAGATTTTCCCCGCATTATGGTCCTTTCGCGCCTCGAGAATTTTGGCCGGACGGAGCAATGAGCCGACGATATCGGCCTTGAAGGGCGGGATAGTCTTTTGAACTGGTGTCATGGCCTGATCTCCCGATCCTTATTTATAAATCGAGGTGGCGAGGTCGAGCATTTTTTGCTGCGTTTCGGCTTCAATCGTGCCCATGAATTTGCCATGCGCCATCGGCTGAACTTCATCTGGCAGCGCCACGTCAGCGCCCTTGATCACGGGCAGAACCCCAAACGCAGCAATGCGCTTCTGATTTTCGAGGCCGAGGTAATATTCGATAAACAGCCGCGCGGCGTTGGGATGCGGCGCATTCTTCAACATCGCGAGATCGAGCCGCACATAGGGCAGGCCTTCGACCGGAACAACAAGACGCAGCGGCAATCCACGCAGTCCCGTCAGGTCCGACGATATCTGCGACATGTAAATGGGGTATTCGCCGCGCGCAACCCGCCGCTCGGCTTCTCCGACATCGCGCGATAGCGTGATATCGTTGGCGGCAAGGTTTTTGTGAAAGTCCTCGCCAAAGCTCGCATATGTCGCCGAGAAAATCGTATTGCCGCCTCCCGCCGCGCGCATGTCGTCAGCAAGAATTTTGCCCTTCCACTTCGGGTTGAGCAGATCGAGCCAGCCGTTGGGCTGTTCGTCGGGTTTGACGAGATTTGCATTGACCGAAATGGCGTAGGCCGCGATGAAGGAACCAATCTGTCTGGGTTGCGCGGGCATGCCGTCAATCAGTCCGTTCGCCGCTGAAACTGCGCCCATGTCCTGCACATTGCCGGCCTGATCGAACCGGGTGATTGAGGCCTGCCCGTGCTGCACGACATCGCCAAGATATCGACCTGCCGCCTGTTCAGTGCGCACGCGTTCGTTCATTTCGCTGGCGCGCACATTGAGGAGATCGACAGGAATTCCGAAGCTCTTTTCAAACCCGTCCTTGACCGCCGCATGCATGGCGGGCGTGACGTAGGATGTGTAAAAAACGAGCTTGCCTTCCTTCTTTGCGGCTTCGATCAGACCTTTGTCGATTTCGTTCGCCAGAGCGGGCATTGCGGCGGTCAGGACCGCAAGCGCGACGACCAGTGATCTGCAACGCATTCCCACCCCCCATGCATAATTATCGAGATTGCCAGCGAAACCCGGTTCGAATCAATACCCGTGTTCTCCAGCCGGGAAGCTCCCGTCTTTCACGGCTGCAACATAAGCCTTGACCGCGCCTTCGACTGTGCCAGTCCCGGGAATAAAGTTTCGCACGAAACGTGGACGCTTGCCGGGCGAAACGCCGATCATGTCATGCAGCACAAGCACCTGGCCGTTGCATGTTGGACCTGCACCGATTCCGATCGTCGCGCATGTCTTCAGGGATCGGGTGATGTCCGCCGCGACATCGGATGGAGTCATTTCGATCACCATCATGGCTGCGCCCGCTTGCTCCAGCGCCAGAGCATCGGCTTTGAGCGTTGCGGCTGCCGCGTCGCCCTTGCCTTGCACCCGATAACCGCCGAGTTGATGCACGGCCTGTGGCGTAAGGCCGATATGCGCGCAGACAGGCACGCCGCGTTCGACGAGAAAACGCACGGTGTCGGCCATATAGGCGCCGCCTTCGATTTTGACCATCTGCGCGCCGACGGCCAGCAGTTGCGCCGCGTTGCGCATCGCCTGTTCGCGCGATTCCTGATAGGAGCCAAAGGGCATGTCCGTCACAAGAAACGCGTGGCGCATTCCACGGAACACACATTCGGTGTGATAAATCATATGATCGAGCTTTACCGGCAGCGTTGTTGTGTGACCTTGCACAACATTCCCCAGACTGTCCCCGACAAGGATCGCATCGACTCCGCATTGGTCGAACATTGCTGCAAAGCTGGCGTCGTAGCAGGTCAACATCGCGATCTTCTCACCGCTTGCGCGCAAGCGTGCGATGTCGCCAAGTTTCAGCGGTTTTGTATCGTCGAGATAGGCCATGATCTTGCCCTTCTTCAGCCGCCTACGGGAATATTGTCTATAAGCCGGGTCTGGCCCATGCGCGCTGCTGCAAGGAGCCGCAATTCGGCCGGGTTTTGTGCAGTTCGCGGCGCGGCCAGCGTCGCGGAGTCGCGGACTTCGAGGTAGTCGATCACAAAGCCGGAAGCGGAGATCGACGCGCTGGCGTCGCGAAGCGCGTCGGGGATTGTGACGCCTTCGCGGATGCGCCGGGCGGCCCATTGCATGGCCTGATGCAGATCTGGCGCAAATGTCCGTTGGCGGGCGTCAAGGTAAATGTTTCGCGACGACAGGGCGAGCCCGTCCGGCTCGCGAAATGTCGGTGCGCCAATGATTTCAACTGGTATATCGAGGTCGCGGACCATCTGACGAATGACGGCAAGCTGCTGGAAATCCTTTTCGCCGAAAATGGCGGCGTCCGGCGAGGCCTGCAGCAACAATTTGGCGACGATCGTTGCAACGCCCTGAAAATGTGTTGGGCGGAAACGGTCTTCCAACCCTGCGAGCGCGGGCCCGGCAAGGGATATCGTCGTTGCAAAGCCAGCGGGATACATGGCGTTCGCGCCTGGATAGTACGCTGCGTCGGCGCCTGCGCTGGCGAGCTTTTCAAGATCGATTTCGAGAGAACGAGGATAGCGCAGAAAATCTTCGGTTGGGCCAAACTGCGTCGGGTTGACGAAAATCGACACGATGACGCGCCTGCAGTGTTGCCGCGCCAAAGCGACCAGGGCGATATGGCCGGCGTGCAGCGCGCCCATGGTTGGCACAAGCGCGATGCTCTCGTCACCCGCTCGCCATTGGCGGATTTGGGCGCGGAGCTCAGGGATGGAAGTCAGGCTTTGAGGCTGTGTCATGATCTCAATTTCGGCTGAAAACATAAGAACCGCAATACGGCTTTCGCTCAGGCGGTTGGCGCAATCAGCCCGGTCAGGCCGTCGAGCGTCCGGACCGGCCTGAGGTCGGCATATTCATCGGGTTGTCCCGTTCGGTTGATCCAGACCGCGTCGAAACCAAATTTGCTTCCAGCTGCGACGTCCCAGCGGTTCGAGGACTGGAACGAGACCATGCCGGCGGCGACATCGAGATGCTTTTCAACCAGGGCATAAGCAGCAGGCACCGTTTTGAAAGCGCTGATTTCATCAACCGAAATAGCGGCGTCGATCAGGTCCTGGACCCCCGCCGAGCGGATGGCGCTGGCAAGCATTGCCGGCGTGCCGTTGGACAATATGGCCGTTTTCGCACCCGCTTTTTTCAGCGCGGCGAGCGTTGGCTTCACATCTGCAAATGCGTCGAGCGTTTGATAGGATTGCAAGAGCTTTTCACGCAAGTTTGAGGAAATTCCCCCGCATCGCGCAGCGGCAAAATCCAGCGCCATAGCCGTCAGTTCAGCAAAATCCCGGTACGCGCCCATCATGGTGCGCGTCCATGTATATTCAAGCTGCTTCGCGCGCCAGATCTCGGAAAGCCGGTCTGCCTGTTCGCCAATTTCGGCGCGATGCCGCGCAGCAGCGGAGTGCACGTCGAAGAGGGTTCCGTAGGCGTCAAAGACGTAAGCGCTGTAGTGCTTCATGTTACGTTTTCTCGGCGGTGGCGCGCGGCCTTGCCAATCTTACGCCAAGCGCCCTGAGCAGGGTAAGCAAGACAATAGCATAGACGCCGCAGCCCGCCACGGCGAGCATTGCGAGGCTGCTTTCGGTCTGGAAAACGCCAATGGCTCTGGCGGCCAATGCCGCAGGCGCCTGCCCGAACCAGGCGACCGCACAGAGAGCGAAAAAGGCGGCGCACACGGCTATGCCGACCCTCGCCAATGTTTCGTCAGGGCGCAACAACTGGCGCCGCAAGGCGAGAAACGCCAGCGCTCCGAAATTGATCCAGGCCCCGATGGCGGTCGCCAGCGCGAGGCCGGAAGCGCCCATCGGTTTGTAGAGAAGGATTTTGAGCGCGACATTCAACGCGATCGCGATCAACGAAACGGTCATTGGCGTCTTTGTGTCGCCCTGCGCCTGAAAACCGGCGCGGACCGAGTTGAGCAGAACCACTGCAAGCAATCCCGCGCCATAGGCCGACAGTACATGGGCGGAGGCAAGGGCGGCGTCATCTGTAAAGCGACCGCGCATAAAAACGCCGCGCATGATTTCGACCGGAATGAGAAGGAAAGCCGCGAAAAAGGGCGCTGCGAGCGCGAGAGTCAACGCCATTGTCCGGTTTTGGGCGTGATAGGCGCCTCCGGGATTGTCCGCTGCAAATCGCCGACTCATTTCCGGCAGTAAAACTGTGCCGGCGGCGATGCCGATGACGCCAATCGGCAATTGGTAAATGCGGTCAGCGTAATAAATCGACGAGACCGCGCCAGTCGGGAGTAGCGAAGCGATAATCGTGTCGGCAAAGACGGCGATCTGGAATCCCGCCGAGCCGATGACAGCAGGCGCAAGGGCTTTAAAAAATTGTTGGACATCTGTTGTCCAGTGTGGGCGCGTCACAACTCCCAGCGCGCCAGCGCGCCAGGCAGACCATGTCAGCCAGATGAATTGCAGCACGCCGGAAATCGTCACGCCCCAGGCTGAGGCATAGGCGGCGTCGGGAAACAGAAAGGCCAGCGCTAGCGTCGCCATCATCGTCAGGTTGAGCAACACCGGCGCGAAAGCGCCAACTGCGAACCGGCGTTGCGCATTGAGGGCGCCGGTGTGCAGCGTCACCAATGTAATAAAGAGCAAATAAGGGAATGTGATTCGTGTCAGGTTGACAGCGAGATCGAACTTTTCCGGTTCTTGTTCAAACCCGGGCGCCAGCAGCGCCACAAGTTGCGGCGTGAACGCCCAGGCCAGCGCAAGCAGTATCAATTGCGACGCCAGCAGCAGCGTGAAAATCTGGCTGGCGAAGGTTCTGGCGGCGTCCGCGCCGGCCTGTTCCAGAACCCGCGCATAGGATGGCACAAAAGCCGCATTGAACGCGCCTTCGCCAAAAATCGCCCGAAAATGATTGGGCAAACGGAATGCGACATAAAAGGCGTCCGCCTGGAGGCCTGCGCCGAGAACTGCGCCCAGCATCACATCGCGCAGAAATCCCGTTACGCGCGACAGAAGCGTCAGGCCGGCAACGGAAAACATATCTTTATACATATTCTCACGCCACCCGGCGCGCATGTGAGCGCGGCGCGGGATCGCAAGTAGGATCGTCTGGCAGACCGACGCGTTCCCCGACGAGATAAAGCGGCCTTCGTTTCACTTCGGCGAATATCCGCCCGATGTATTCGCCGAGCACGCCCAGCGACAGCAGTTGCACGCCGCCCAGAAACATGACTGAAACGATGATGGTCGCAAAGCCAGGCACGTCAATCCCGTAAATGGCTGTTTCCAGCAGGAATCGCATGGCCATCAAGATGGCGAAAATCGAAATAATGGTGCCGATATAGGTCCATACCATGAGCGGCATCGTCGAAAACGACATCAGTCCGTCGAGCGCAAATCGGGTCAATTTGCGATAGCTGAATTTGGACTCTCCCGACGCGCGCTCCTCAACGACATAGGGAATGCCAGTGGATTTGAAACCGATCCAAGCATAAAGGCCTTTGGAAAAACGCGCTCGTTCCCCCATGGCGCGCAGCGCGAGCACGCATTGCCGGTCCAGCAGGCGAAAGTCGCCGGCGCCCTCTGGCAGTTCCGTTTCTCCAAGAGTTGCGAAAACGCGATAAAATCGGTGCGCCGCCATCCGTCGGATTGCGCTTTCAGTGTCCCTGCCCGTCCTGACGCCATAAACATTTTGATATCCCTCCCGCCATTTAGCTGCGAAAGCCTCTATGGTTTCAGGGGGATGCTGAAGGTCGGCGTCCATGATGATAACAGCGTCGGCGTCAGCGTTGTCCAGCCCGGCGGCGATTGCAATCTCCTTGCCGAAATTTCGCGAAAACGACACGGCCGCGACTCGCGGGTCAGCGGCATTGGCGGCATGGATAGCGTCCATTGTGCTGTCGCGCGAGCCATCATTGATGAAGACGACGCGATGCGTCGCCGCCACACGCTCCAGAACCGGCGTCAGCCGGGCGAGCAGGGGCGCGATATTCGCCGCCTCATTGTAAACGGGCACGACGACGGCGAGTTCCACCTGCGCCCCCGATGCCAGTTTCCCGTCGCTCGCGTTCATGCGTCTCATCTCCCAACCACCCGCCGTCTGCGATAGCACAATGCACTAGGCAAGGGGCGCTGTTAAGGCAAGCTGTGAAGATCACCCCGCCTGAATCAAATCGGCGGCTTTTTCTCCCATCATGAGAACGCAGGCATTGATATGCGCTGATACGATATCGGGCATGGCCGAGGCGTCGGCGACGCGAAGACCATTAACGCCGCGCAAGCGCATCGCAGGATCGAGCGGCGACATTGCATCAAGACCCATCTTGCAGGTCCCGCAGGGATGGTGCGCCGTGAGCGCGGTTCGCCGGATAAAGGTCTCGATATCGGCGTCGCTCATGCATTTTGGCCCCGGCGACGCTTCATTCTGGCGGTAGGGCGCCATGGCGGGCTGCTCGCCGACTTCGCGGGCGCGTTTGAAACCTGCGACAAGGCGGGGGAGGTCGCCCGGCGCCGAAAAGAAATTGTAGACGATGCGTGGAGAGTCCAGTGGATCGTCCGAGCGAAGCAGGATTTCGCCGCGGCTTTCTGGATGCAGAAGCGTCGGCCGAATAGCATAGGCGTCCTGGTAGGCGGCGGAAACGCCTGGAAACCAGAGCTTTGTTTGAGGCGGGACTGTATGGAACATGAATTCGATGTCCGGAACGTCCGCGTCCGCTTCAACCTTGACGAAGGCATGCAATCCGCCCGGCACAATAGTTCCGGGGCCGGTTCCCAGGAAATAGGCGCGCAACATGCTGAACGCCATGCGGTCGAATCGCATTTCAGCATGAAAACGCCCTGGAGACGTTCGGCTCCAGCTGATCCAGACGCCCAGATGATCCTGCAGGTTTTTGCCGACGCCGGGCGCATCCACAACGGGCTTTATACCCATTGATTTCAGATGATCCGCCGGACCTACGCCCGACAGCATCAGAAGCTGCGGCGTGTTGAATGCGCCTGCGCAGAGCACAACCTCGCGCGCTGCATTGGCTTGCGTGACCAGACCATCCCTTACGTGTTTGACACCCGTTGCGCGGCTGTTTCCGATGATGATCCCGAGCGCATGCGCGCCGGTTTCCACAGTCAGGTTCTTGCGGGATCGAATGGGTTTGAGATAGGCGCGCGACGATGACGAGCGCCTGCCATCCCTGATCGTGAACTGCCCGCGCCCAAAACCTTCCTGTTGTTGCGAGTTATAGTCGGCGGTTGCAGGAAAACCGGCCTGCTTTCCCGCTTCAACCCAGGCGTCAAAAATCGGATCCGGCGTCTTGGCAAATTCTGTTCCGACTGGCCCATCGCCGCCCCGAAACTGATCGGCGCCCTTTTCAAAACGTTCGCCACGCCGGAAATACGGCAAGACGTCGCCATAGGACCAGCCCGTTGCGCCGTTGCGATGCCAGCGGTCGAAGTCGCCGGGATTGCCGCGCGTATAGGCCATGACATTAACCGAGGAGCAACCGCCGAGAACCTTGCCGCGTTTGGCCTCCACCTTGCGTCCGCCAAGCGCCGCCTCCGGCTCGGTCTCATAGCCCCAGTCATGCAGATTATATTGGTGCATTTTGCCCATGCCGAGCGGAATCGAAATCAGCGGATCGATATCGCGCCCACCGGCTTCCAGCAGCAACACCTTGCAATGGGGATCCTCGGACAGTCGCGCGGCAATGACACAGCCTGCCGATCCTCCGCCGACGATCACATAGTCATAGGTTGCGACATTCATGCATCGACTCCCGGCTTTTATTGTGCTGCTTTGGCTAATTTGACAATGGTTGGCGCCGCTGGCAACTTTGCAATTCAAACGGGCCTGAGAACCGTCGATCGGGGGAGTGAGCATGACCGCTGCCGGGATAGGCCGTACAGGCGGACTGAAGGCGGATGCAGTGGCGACGCGCGTGCGCTGGACCCATGTTGCGCCAACGCTGCTGATCATCTGGATCGTGTCCATGTTCGACAAGGCGAACATGTCGATTGTGCAAAACAATCAAAGTTTCCTCGACGAGTTCGGGCTTTCGGGCCAGCAGGCCAAAATCGGGTTTATCACAACGGCGATGTTCCTCGCCTATGGATTTTTCGCTCCATTCTGGGGCTGGGTTGTCGTTAAGCTTGGCGCTCGGAGGACCGCTGCGATCAGCCTGATTGTCTGGGCCGTGACATGCGTGTGGTCGGCGCTCGCGACCAGCTACGAATCTTTCGTCTGGTCGCGGGTGTTTCTGGGCGTCGGCGAGGCCGCGCTTTATCCCTATACCGTGTCGCTTGTCGCCAACTGGTTCGCGCTGAAAGAACGCGGTCGCGCCACAGCGTTCTGGTGGATTGGCACGATGATCGGCCCCATGATCATGGGGCTGGTCGTAACCTGGCTGATCATCAACTTTGGCTGGCGTGGCCAATTCAATGGCATGGCGATTCTGGCTGTTGTCCTTCCCTTGCCGATGGTTTGGGCGCTTGTGCGCGATACGCCCGCCGAGCACAGCGGCGCGAATGCGGCCGAAGCGCAGCTTGTCGTCACAGGTTCTCTTGAAAACAATCGGGATGCGCCGGGGTTGTTGCTGGTTGCGGGGGGAGGGTCGTGGTGGACCAACACGCGCTTCTGGCTTGTGACGGTTGCGATCGCCACCAATGCAATCTTTTACTGGGGCTGGTCGATCTGGTTGCCGACCTATTTGCGCACGGCGCGGGGCTTTTCGTTTGCGACCTCAGGCTATCTCACCTTCGTGATTTTCGGGTTCGCTGTCGTCACGATTCTGGCCGTCGGACATATCTCGGACAAAATTTTCAGACGCGCGCCATTGGCGGGCATTGGCTGGGTTCTTGCGGCCATATTCGTCATGGCTTCAGCGCTGGCGCCGGGGCCTGAATGGAGCGTGGTCTTTTCAATCTGCGCGCTTTGCTCGCTGCAAGTCGGGATTTCCTGCGCGGAAATGCTCATCCACAGCGTTTGCAGCGAGAAGGACATGGGCGCCTCGCAGGGCGTTCGGGCTTTCGTGGCGTTGATGACGGGAGCGCTCTCGCCGCTCATGATGGGCGCGATATTGCAGGCGACCGGCAACAATTATATCGCCGCTTTCGCAGTGCTCGCTGGCGCCGTGGTGATTTCCGCCGCCTGCATGATCAAACTGACGCTTGAGGGCTATTGATCCGGAGGGCAATTGCATGACGTCATCGTTCAGGGTGGGCGATCTCGAAATCAAGGGTTACAGCGACGGAATATTGAAAACCTCGCTCAACATGATCCTCAATATGGAACGGGGGCAGTCCGAGGGGCTTGTTGGCGGAACGGACAACGGCTGGTTGTTCATTCCGGTTAACAATTTCGTTTTTGAGCGCGATGGCAAGATCGTTATGATCGACGCCGGGTCGGGCCACGACATGCAGCCGACGCTCGGCAAGTTGCCGGAAAATCTGCGCGCGGGCGGCATCGATCCCAAAGCGGTCGACGTCATAGTGTTGACGCATATTCACCCCGATCACGCCAACGGGCTGATTGACGCCGATGGCGCTGCGATCTATCGCAATGCTGAAATTCTCGTCCATGCGCAGGAATATGATTTCTGGATGGGGGAGGAGACGGGGCGCGAACCGGACAAGCTGAAAGCCGTGCGCGCGCGCAACAAGCGCAATATGAAGCCTTATGTCGAACGCGTCCGCCGGATGCGCGAGGGTGAAGAGGTTCTGGGGTGCACGCCGGTTCTGGCGGCGGGCCATTCGCCCGGCCATACCTGCTGGCGCGTGATGTCGGGTCGCGACTCTTTTCTCGCCTGGGGCGATATTGTGCATCTCTCGGCGATCCAGATTTCGCATCCCGATACGACGTTGAGCTATGATCTCGATGGCGAGATGGCGCGCAAGTCGCGTCATCGCATTCTCGACATGGTGGCGAATGAAAAGATTGTTGTCGCTGGCGCTCATGTCAACGCGCCGGGTTTCGGCCATGTTGTAAGAAAGAATGGAACCTATGCTTTTGAGAATGCGTGAGATCAGCGCGTTCCACTTTGCTCGGCGGCCACCGCTTTTTCCAGCATTCGCCTCGCCATCGCCGGCCCGCGATCATAGATCGTGCTGACTCTCGGCGCAGCCGGGTATTTTTCGAGCATTCTTTGTTGCGCTTCGAGGATTGCAAAATCTTCCTCAAACACTTTCACCATGCCAGGTCCAAAAAAGCGGTCCATTTCAGGATCGTCATGTTTGAAAGCGCGCGCAAATGCGAAGAAATAGTGGCATGAGCCGGCTGTTTCCGGCGTCGGCAGGCTGATTGCAACCAATTCGACCCGGCGCGGCGAGGCCTTTATATCTTTGCCCGCTCCTCCAAACCCAACATCGACGCAACCGGCAAAATTGACGCAACAGGCGGGCGCCCAATATTCCACCGCCGCCCAGCGATCGGCATGCGCATTGCCAAAATCGCCCGCTTTGGCATAGGCCGGCGGCGGCGGTCGGTTCAACATCCAGCGCGATATGCGGACTGTGTTTTGTGTGTGCGTGATTTCAGGTTCGAATTCGACAATCGAACTTGCGCCAATTGTTGTCGGATGCACGTATGTGAGGTGCGTCGCGTCGAGCACATTGTCCGCGATGAGGCGATAGTCGCAGTTCAGATGCGCCATATCAGGCGTCGATGGTTTCCAGTCACGGTGGTCCATCCACCAGATATCCGGAATTTTTGACAGGTCCGCCTCCGCTTCGCCCATCCATATCCACAAGCAGTGATATTTTTCGACTGTCGGATAGACTTTCACGCGGGCGTGCGGGGGAATCTTGGACTGTCCTGGAATGTCAATACATGCGCCGCTCGCATCGTATTTATAGCCATGATAGCCGCACTGAAGGGCGTCTCCGACGACCGATCCCAGCGAAAGCGGCAGCGCCCGGTGGCAGCACATGTCGTGCAGGGCCACAGCCTTTCCGATCGTCGTGCGGAACAAGACGACGGGCTCGTCGAGGATCGTGCGCGCCAGCGGCTTATTCGTGATTTCGCGCGGCCATGCGGCAACATACCAGGCGTTCTTTACAAACATTTTATGCTCCGGCCATGGCGGGTCGGCGTGGACCTGGGCCCATATTATGCGGCAACAGATCCTGCCAACAACCGTCGAGGGGAATATCGGTGTCGGCGAGACTGCGGACCTTCGAATAATCCGTAATTTCAAGACCGAAGGGCGTTCCCCCCGTTTCATGTCGACGCACAGATTCGAGCAGGCGTTCGCGCAGGCGCACTACGGCTTTATCTGCAGCAACGAGCGCTTCCTTGTGACGCTCGACGATTGGGCCCATGGAAACGCCGATGCTGGCGTCTTCCGGCCCCAACCCTCCCAGACCGGACCAGACGACATCCATCTTGCTGCGATCTTGCCCGAACAGATTGTCCGGTCCTGCGCGATAATTGCAGTCGTCCTCATTCCAGAGGCGCTCGTTGTCGAGGCCGAGAACGGCTTTCATTTTCACGCGGTCGAAAGGCTTGGGGCCGTGCGCCAGAATATAGGTGCTGGTCGAAACATCGTCGCGCGGGACTTCGAAAACGAAAAACTGGTATTGCGCGAGCGGGATGATCCTGCCCGTCGGGAAGATGACCGGCGTCACGCGCGCGCTGTAGGTTCTCGTTCCATCGGCCAGCGGCTTGCCCTGCCGCCTGGCGGCGTACTGATAGCCATAAGGCGTGTTCTCAATTTCGAGATCCGGCGCATTGTCGCCGTTGGCGAGCGCGACAGATGTGTAATCGGTCCGGTCGGGTTCAAAGCCGGGCTTGTTCTTCCATTCCGGGTTGGCAAGATTGCAATGAAGAATGCCGACATGGGAGGAATCCGTGCCGCCCTCCCACAATTGCAGGAAATTGGCTGCGATATTGAGACGGAAGACCAGACGGTTTTCCTCCGGCCCTTCGAAAAACGCATATGTCTGGAAAGACGGCTCCAGATCCTTCGGGCCAATATAGGCCCAGATCAGTCCGCCGGCTTCGCGCACTGAAAATGCGGGCGCGCGGAAGGCGCGGCGGAAGCGTTCGTCACAATGATTGGGCGTTTCCTGAATTTCGCCATCGACGCCAAATTTCCAGCCGTGATAAAGGCAGCGGATGCCGTTGTCCTCAACGCGCGCCAATGCGAGCGACGCGCGCCGATGCATGCAATATTCCTCAAGCATCCCGATGCGACCGCTGGTGTCGCGGAAGACCACAAAATTCTCGCCGAGCAAGCGCGTGCGCAGCGGGGCGCAGTCGGGTTGTGCGACTTGCCGGCTCGTGCAAACCGGCAACCAGTAGCGGCGCAGCATCCGCCCCATGGGTGTTGTCGGTCCGACGCGGGTAAGAAGCACATTGTCGGCTTCGGTGATCATGCTCCGCTCCCGATTTTGACGGGGCAAGGCCCGCTTTCCTTCGTTTTGAAGGCGATAATATCAGCCTTTGAAGCGGGATTTCAATGCACCCAGAAGCGATCGGGCGCATTGCCCGCCAGCGTGTCGATCTCGTGCATTTGCGTGGCGCTCAACGCGCCATTCACGGCGTCTGCGTTTTGCCTGACCTGTTCGGGCGTCGAAGCGCCGGCGATCACGCTTGGCACGCAGTCATGGGCCAGCAGCCAGCGAAAGGCGAGTTGCAACATGGTCAAACTCCCGACCTGGCAGAAGGTTTCCAGCCGTTCGACAATTTCGAAATTGGCCTCTTTGAGGAAAATTCCGGCAAGTTGCGGACTTTTGGTCAGGCGCGCGCCAGCGGGCAATGCGACATTGCGCCGGTATTTACCCGACAATAAACCGCTCGCCAGCGGGAAAAACGGTAGCAGTCCCAGACCGTGGCGTGTCAGCGCGGGCACAAGCTCGGCTTCGACCTGCCGCGCCAGCAACGAATACTGGTTCTGGCTGGAAATGAATTTTTCCACGTTGAGGCGCCCGGAAGCATGAAGCGAATCCACAAGCGCCCATGTCGGCATGTTGGAAATGCCGATGTAGCGGACCTTGCCCTGCCGGACGAGGTCATCCATCGCGCGAAGCGTTTCCTCGATCGGCGTATGGGCGTCCGGGAAATGCAACTGGTAGAGATCGATGTAGTCGGTGTTCAATCGCTTGAGGCTGGCTTCTGCTGCGGAGATCAGATAGCGCCGCGATCCGTTCGGCTCCGTCGAATTGCGGTCCATTGGCAAGCCGAATTTTGTCGCGATAACGATGTCCTTGCGCTGTGCGGCGAGGCCCCGGCCCAGAATTTCCTCAGAGGCGCCTGACTTGCCGAGCGGATAGACGTCGGCCGTATCGAAAAAATTGACGCCGACATCGAGCGCGGCGTGAATGACGGCGAGCGAGGCGGCTTCGTCAAGCCGCATTCCGAAATTGTTGCAGCCGATGCCGAGTGTCGAAACCTTCAGGCCTGACTTGCCGACATATCTGAAATCCAAAGCGAATACTCCTCACAGTGTTTCAAGATAGCGCTGTGGCATATGGGCGGGCGAAGGTCGCGTCAACCCGATCTTCGCCGCCTCCCGCATTCCTCGCTTGCCCTGTTGCATATTCCCGCCTAGCTTTGACGCCAAGGGTGCCTATGAGACCCGCAGAGGGAGGCGAAGATGAGCAAAACAGGATTCGTTCTTACTATCGTGTGCGCGCTGGGGGCGTCAGTGGCGGCAGCTCGCGCGGATGAACCCGCTGCGCAGCCTGTGCAGAAGATCGACCCTGCGCTGGATGCGCTGATTTCATCCGACGCGAAGATGAGCGTTGTCAAAAGCGGGTTTGGATTTACCGAAGGCATTACCTGGGTCGCCGATGGCGGTTATCTTCTCATCAGCGATATGCCGGCCAATGTCATTTTCAAACTGACGCCCGGTGGCGAGCAATCGCTTTATCTCGATCACAGCGGTTATACCGGGTATGACGTCTGGCGACATGGTTTTATGCAGACCAACGGACGCGATCGCTCCGATCCGCGCTTTGAAGAATTCCCGATGTTCGGTTCGAACGGGCTGACGATGGACAAGCAGGGGCGCCTGATTATCTGCACCTGGGCCGGGCGCGGCATTGACCGGATCGAAAAAAATGGCACGCGTGTCACACTGACCAACTCCATCGACGGGAAACGTTTCAACGGCACCAACGATGTCGTCGTCAAAAAGGATGGCGCAATCTATTTCACGGACGGATTTGGCGGATTGCGTGGCCGCGCCAAGGATCCTGATATCGGCATTTCCTACAATGGCGTGTTCATGTGGAAAGATGGCAAAACGACTCAGGTCATCAGCGACATTCCCAATACCAATGGGCTTGCTTTCTCGCCTGACGAGAAGACCCTTTATGCCAATGGCAGCGCAGACAAATACGTTCGCGCCTATGATGTGCGACCCGACGATAGCCTGACCAACAGCCGCATGTTGATTGACATGAGCGCCGACAAGCGCGGTGGAATCACGGATGGAATGAAAGTCGATACCCTTGGCAATATTTGGGAATCCGGCCCGACCGGCATCTGGGTCATTTCGCCGGAGGGCAAGCATCTCGGCACAATCCTTGTGCCTGAGCTCGTCGCCAATGTGGAGTTCGGCGACGCCGACTACAAGACGCTGTATATTGCCGCAAGGTCAACGGTGTACAAAATTCGGGTCAACGTGCCGGGGATACCGTGAACGGTTCAGGTCCAGATTGATTTGATGGATCGACTGTGAAAGATAGCGCCTGGCTCCGCGTTTTCCGGCGGCGTCTGACGCCGGAGCAATGGTTTGATCGGCACTGTGGGCCTGCGTTTTGGCGGGCGTTTCGACGATGTGAGTGTCTATCGCCGCGCTATGGCCGTCATTGTCGGCCTGTCGCTGACATTTCGTATCGCCAGTTTTTTTCTTTTGCCAGATATCGCGCGGCAATGGCCCGATGCAGGAACCTATCGGACCGCTGCGGCAGAACTCCTGTCGGGACGCGTTTTCGGCAGTCCGCATATCATGCCTGGATATCCGCTGCTGATTGCCTTGACCGGGCCTGGCTACGGACAATTGGCGGCCGATATCGTCCTGTCTGTGCTGAGCGTCTGGTGCGTCGCGCGGATTGCGCTTTGCGTCAGCGGCGATCGTTTCGCTTCGCTGCTTGCTGGAGGTCTCTGGGCGATCGATCCATTTCCGATGTTTTATGCGATCGTCGGGCTGACGGAGACCCTGTTCGTCGCTTTGGTTCTGCTGACTTTCCTGAGTTATTACCGCGCGTCCTATCTGGCTGGCGCTGTATTCATGACGGCCGCCATCCTGACGCGGCCGTTGCTCGAACCCATGGCGCCATTTCTGATCGTCGCCTTTTCCTCGGTGATCCAACGCTCGGACTGGCGGCTCACGGGCAAGCGCATTTTGTTGTTCCTGGCGGTCTATCTTGCGCTGATGGCGCCGTGGTGGCTGCACAATGAGTTGAAATACAAGCAGTTCGTGCGGCTTAATCTGTCAAGTGGCTGGGTGCTCTTTGCAGGCAACAATCCCATGAATACGGAAGGCGGCAATATGGCTGGCGTTGATGTCGATCCGAAGGCCTTTTCGAACATTGCCGATCCCATTGCGCAGCATCGCGCGATGCAGGACTCTGCGCTGGATTTCATCCGCGCCAATCCCCAGCGGTTTATCCGGCTGGCCGGGCTGAAATTCCGGCGGCTGTGGCGGCTTTGGCCCTATTACAAGGATTTTGCCCAGCCGTTTTTTATCGTCATTTCAGCCCTCACAATGGCGCCGCTGATCGCGCTGGCGATTGCCGGAACGATTCTTCAATGGCGGTTGCGCTGGCGCGAGATGTCGCCGATTCTCCTGTTTATTGCGCTGACCACGGCGGTGCATGTGATCACGATCGCTTCGGTGCGATACCGCTTTCCGATGGAGCCATTTCTCGCGGTTCTCGGGGCGCCTGCGCTTGCATGGGCGGTCCGGCGGGCCTGCGCGCTCTGGCGCAGTCGTGTCCCGGCTCTAACTTCGACATAATTTACCGCGCGGACTTGACCCCTGCGCCTGCCGGCCACACGTTCGACCTATGAGCGCTTCCCCCGCAAGTTCACGACCCCGCGCGTTTCGCCTCGATGGCGGCAGCGCCGTTTCCGAACAGGCGGTGATCGCGCCGCAAGAGGACGCCTACGCGCAGGAGGCGAAAAAAGCCGCGCCTGACGCAGCCGAGGCGGCTGTCGAAAGCGCGCAACGTCGGGGCTTGACCGGCCGCTGGCCGGGCTGGAGCGGGGTTTTGTGGTCGGCTCTCGGAGCGCTGGCCTCGCTCGCCTTCGGCGTCTGGCTGGATGGCGTGATCGAGGGCTTTTTTGCCCGTTCGCTGGCGTTGGGATGGGTGGGCGTTGCACTGCTCGCCATTGCCGGCCTCGCGCTGCTTGTGCTTCTGTGGCGTGAGTTTGCTGGCGTCTTGCGTCAACGCGGCATTGCGCGGTTGCATATCGCCTTTGCCAAAGCGCGCATGGATGATGATCGCGACGCCGCCCGCAAATATATACGCGACCTGACGTCGCTTTATAAATCGCGGGGCGCGATGCAGGCGTCCTGTGAAAAGTTGCTCCAACTTTGCCGGGAGATTGTCGATGGTCGCGATCTCATCGACATCGCGGAGCGGGAGATCGTGCGACCGCTCGACGCACAGGCGCGGCGCGAAGTGGCGGCCGCCGCCAAACGGGTGTCGCTGGTGACCGCCATCAGCCCCCGCGCCCTGCTGGACGTGCTTTTTGTCATTGCGCAGTCCATCCGCCTGATCCGGCGCATTGCAGAGATTTATGGCGGGCGTCCGGGTGTGCTCGGCTTTTTACAACTGGCGCGTTCGGTTGGCGCGCATCTTGCGATCACGGGCGGCATGGCGGTGGGCGATTCCATCCTGCAACAGGCGCTTGGCCACGGCATCGCTGCGCGCATTTCGGCCCGGCTGGGGGAGGGGGTTTTGAATGGCCTGCTGACAACGCGCGTGGGCCTTTCCGCCATGGCGGTGTGCCGGCCGCTGCCCTATGCCATTGAGCCGGGGCCGGGGGTTAAGGACGTCGCCCCGTTCCTGTTTGGCGGGGGCGATAAGGATTAGCGTTTTCAAGCGGAGTGGGAACCGGTGCACGTAAAGAAAACGCGTTAGTTAAAATGATGAGCGCTTTCGCGCGGTCGCCGGCGCAAAATGCGCGCGCACAGCGGCCAGCGCCGCGACGGCGATCCCTGCGGCGAAAACCCACCAGGCCGGGCGGATCGAATAGCTGAAATCCAGATTGGCCGACAGCACGCGCGAAATGCTGACGCGCGTCGATATGCTGTAATAAAAGGCTTCGATTCCGGCGGTCAGAAATCCGCAGATCGCAGCGGCGCACGCGAGCGGAAGAAATTGCGGCGTCAGATATTTGCGCACCGCGCGAAAGGCCATCGCCAGCGCGAACAGACCGGCGAGCAGAACCGCTTCTGTCACATCGAGACGACTTTCCATAAAATAATGGAGAACGCCAAGCGCGGTGGCCGCATAAGTGAATGCGTGCAGGCGGTTCCAGCCTTTCGAGCCCAGAGTTCGAATGCCCCAGTCATTGGACGTAACGCCAAGGGCCACCAGGATGAGAGTCGAGACCAGCCCGACTGTGAGGAACATGCGCAGCATCATTTCCCAGAAAATCGTCGCCCAGACGTAATTTTCATCGACGCACCACAGCGCGATATGCAGCAGCGTATAGAAAAGCGCAGCAAGCCCCGTCGCGCGGCGCACGAGGATCAACCGGTTCCAGCGCGCAATGAAATGCAGCGGCGTCACCGCCAGCGAAGCGACCAGAATACGCAGCGCCCAGTCGCCGGATTCGCGGATGAGGTCGGTCAGCGGCCGGGCGGACAGCCAGTCGAGCCGCCATTCCAGAAACATCCAGACCGCAGGCGCGATCAGCCCGATGATAAAAGCCAGTTTCAACCCGGAGAGCCGACCGGCGCGGTCGGTCCAGGGAAGCCATGTGGATAAAGCAGTGCTCATGCCCGCGATATAGCAGGGCGTGCCCGAAATGTCCGGGCCGCATCAATCACATTGGCGTCAGGGCTGGGAAGGGAACAGGTCGGCTACAAGATCAGAGACAACACGCCAACCCGGCGGTTCGTGGCGTCGTGCTGCAACTCGGGCATGTATCTGAAGTTCGCGCCTGGCCATTGGGTTTCAGCCTAGCGCGCCAGATTTAAAGGCGAGCTGCCGCCGCTAGAGATGAGGACCCAAACCAGATTTCGCCTTGCAGATGCTGAAATTCCCTACGATGCGCCGGGCTACCGCAAATATCCTTTGAAATTCATTATAAGATTGCTTGGCGCACGGATTGCAATGCTTTTCGGGCAATAGGCGGCCAAGGCGCCTGCGCCCATGATCTAACCGCCAATTCGAAAGCGAGCGGGACGAGGGCCCCGCGGTTGGTCGCCACTTTGCGCGGCTATAGGAGGTTGAGACGTTTTTCGGCTGCGCAAACAATCTTTCGGAACGCAAAAACCCTTGCGGCGCAAGGGATCATGCAAATTCTCAAAGGTCCTGCACGCTTACGCCACGCCGAGCTTCTTTTGCAGGTTCGTCGAAGACGTCGTGTACTGGAACAGCAGCTTTTTGTCGGGATAGATGTAGCGATGCGCCTTCTGGGCGGCAAGCGCGACTTCGTGAAAGCCAGACAGGATGAGTTTCAGCTTGCCCGGATAGGTATTGATATCGCCCACAGCGAAAATCCCTGGCGTGCTGGTCTCGAATTTTTCCGTGTCCACCGGCAAAAGATTTTCGTGCAGATTGAGGCCCCAGTGGGCGATCGGGCCGAGCTTCATCGTCAGGCCGAAGAAGGGCATCATGGCCTCGCATTCGATGTCGAACGGTTTGTTCGCATTGTCCTTGCACGCGACGGCTGTAAGTTGTCCGTCGTGGCCCCTGAGCCCGGTCATCTGGCCGATGATCAGATCCATCTTGCCGGTCGCGACGAGTTCGCGCATGGCGTTGACCGAATGGGGCGCCGCGCGGAATTCATCGCGCCGGTGCATCAGCGTGACGCGACGGGCGATGGGTTGCAGGTTCAAGGTCCAGTCGAGCGCGCTGTCGCCTCCGCCGACAATCAGCACGCGCTTGCCGCGGAACGTGTCCATCTTGCGAACGGCGTAAAAAACCGACTTGCCCTCAAAGGCCTCAATCCCCGGCACAGGCGGGCGTTTGGGCTGGAATGAGCCGCCGCCCGCCGCGATGATCACGCATTTGGCTTCAAATTCGGTCCCGGCGTCCGTCGTCAGCCGAAACAGGGGCGCCTCGGGGGTCCCCAGCATTTCCAGTCCTTCAACCTGCTCGTTGAAATGGAATGTCGGATGGAAGGGTTCAATCTGTTTCATCAGATTGTCGACAATGCCCTGACCGGTCACCAGCGGAAAACCGGGAATGTCATAAATCGGCTTTTCCGGATAAAGTTCGGAACATTGCCCGCCGGCGCGTGGCAATATGTCGATGAGATGGGCGCGGATATCCAGAAGCCCCAGTTCAAACACGGCAAACAGTCCTATCGGACCGGCGCCGACGATCAGCGCGTCGGTTTTGATAGTTTCACTCATGATGTGTCCCTGGCGTTTCGCCTGAATATCCGTCATTTGCCCGATCGCGGGCGTGCGGGCAAGCCCGCAACAGAAAAATACATAATATTTTTGTTATGAAAAATAAAATACATAATTATAATGTTTTATTGTTTGGCCTCGCGCCGGCGTCGATTGGTCCGCCCTGCGCTTTGGGCGTCAGTTCCTCCGTTACAGGCAATCTCAATGCCTCATTCACGTTTTGCTAACGATCTCTTTCAGATTTCAAAGGCCTTCATATTTTGTCGGGAGATTGCCGTTACGTTGCTGGGATGAGCGGACCCAGGCCTTTGAAGTATTATCGAGTTGGCGATCTGTGCGGCCCGGACGGTTTGGCGCATGCGACCGCTGATGAAGCGCGCACGCTCGGAGAGGTGAGCGGCTGGATACGCGACTATCTCATGAGCGCCAACCCAGACCTGGGCCGGGTCGGCGCGGTCTGTCCCTACACGCCGAGAGCTGCAAAGCTGGATACGATCCGCGTTGGCGTGAGCGACGCCGCGCCCGATGAGACCAGGCGAATCGAATCCGAAATGGGGCAGATCTTCAGAACATTTGACGCCATCGAAAGCCCCCCGAAAGCGTCGTATTTCAGGACGGTTATCACTGCCTATCCCAATTGTATCCAGCCCGAAGGAATCGCCGCCCTTCAGCGCGCGAAACGCAGCTACCGGTTCAAAGCGATATTCGGGGGCAGAATGACGGCGCTATTTTACGCAGGCGCTGAGGAGCCCGGTCTCTGGAACAAGGATTTCCGTCCGTTGCGATCGCCCATTCCACTCCTGATTATCCGTGAAATGGTCGCTGAAGACGCGGTTTTTGCGATGAAGCAG
This sequence comes from uncultured Hyphomicrobiales bacterium, assembly GCA_903931945.1. GTDB lineage: Bacteria > Pseudomonadota > Alphaproteobacteria > Rhizobiales > Beijerinckiaceae > Terripilifer. The sequence goes on from CAIZEI010000038.1 coordinate 36,439, forward strand.
CCTTTGCTCTTTCCGTTTTACCTTTGGCGCTTTCCGACGCCCGGCGCAAAACGAATTCTTGAGCTTTGTCAGTCAAAGCTTGTGCACTGACCATGCGCTGACAATCACTAAACCGCTGGATAGCGATGATGAGTATGGGCATTGCCCGCCGCCTCGATGTTTTTCCGGCCAGGCGGCCGGAGCCGCTGGCGCATGGCTATGCGGCCCAGGCAGACCCGTTCCAGCTTGAGATCATTGAAACCCGCGCGCGTTTTGATGCGATCGCGTCCGACTGGAATGACCTCTTTGAGCGCGCCGGTCTTGCGGCGCAGGCGTTCCAGACGCATCGCTTCCTGTCCTGCTGGGCGGATCGTTATCTTGTCGACGACTGTAAACTGGCGATTGTCGCGGCCTGGCGCGAGGGGCGGCTCGCCATGGTCTGGCCGCTCGTTCGCAAATCCCGGATTGGGTTGAAACGCTTGATCTGGATGGGCGAACCGGCAGTCCAGTTCGGCGATGTCCTGGTCGAGGACGGCGCTATCACGCTCGAATTGCTGCTGACCGGCTGGAATACGGTGCGCGGGATGAACGTGGACGTGATCCACCTGCGCAAGGTGCGCGCGGATTCCCGGATTGCGCCGATTCTGGCGCGCGCTCAGCTCGCGGTCCTGTTGACCGAGGGCGCGCCATTTCTCGAACTTTCCAGCGCCCCTGTCTGGTCCGAATATGAAAAGCGTTATTCCGCCAAAGCCAGGTCCGCCAGACGACGTCTGGCCCGTCGCCTGGCGGAAACTGGTTGTATCAGTTTCGATCACTGTCCCGCAGGTCCGCTCGCCAGCGCGCTTGCGCTTGAAGCCATCGGGTTCAAGCGCAGGCGTTTTCTGCAGCAGGGCTGGGTCGCGCCAACGGTCGAGGACGCGCGTTTTGAGGCGCTGGTCTCCGACCTTGCGGCTTTGCCCGGCTCGCGCCTTTCGGTCATTCGCAGGGATGGCGCCGCCATCGGAATTGAGTTTTCGCTGACCTGCAAAGATCAGGCGTTCGGCTACATAATTGCGCATGATCCGGATTTTGAAAAGCTGTCCGTCGGTATTTTGCTGGCCGAATTTACGCTGCGTTCAGCGCACGCCCAGGGCATCACGCGGTTTGACCTTCTGGCGCCGCCCGACGCCTACAAGATGGATTGGGCGGACGGAACCGTGGGGGTCGATGACCTTGGTCTTGGTTTGACGCCACTCGGGCGTTTATACATGCGCATCTGGGCCAAAGACGGTCGCGCGCGGGTCAAGCGTCTGATGCGAAAGATGCCGCGCTGGCTTACCAATACCCTGGCCAACGCGTATGCGCGCATGAAAGGGTAGGGATGCGCGGGGGGCGCGGCAAAGCGGCAGGTTGACCCGGCCTAAACGGCGATACCCTGGAGGTCGTAGGCGTCGCTTGTCTCGATTTTGACGGTTATGATATCGCCCTGCCGCAACGGGCGGCGCGAGGCGATCTGAACGGACCCATCGATCTCGGGCGCGTCGGCGCGGGTTCGTCCCTTGCCGCCGCCAGCGAAGGCTTCGTCGACAATGACAGGGAGGCGGGCGCCGACCTTGCCGCGCAGGATCGCTGCGCTGATGGCCTGCTGCTTTTCCATAAAGCGTTTGTAGCGGTGCTCTTTCACCTCATCCGGAACTTCGGGAAGGCCAAGATCGTTGGAGCGCGCGCCTGCGACCGGCTCATATTTGAACGCGCCAACGCGCTCCAGCCGCGCCTCGCCGAGCCAGTCGAGCAGGAGTTCGAAATCCGCCTCTGTTTCTCCCGGAAAGCCGACAATAAATGTCGAGCGAATGGCCAGATCCGGGCAGATCTCGCGCCATTTGCGGACTCGCTCGGCGGTCTTTTCCTGATTGCCGGGACGCCGCATATTAGCCAGCACGCGCGGCGAGGCGTGCTGGAAAGGGATGTCGAGATAGGGCAGCAGATTGCCGCTGCGCCCGCTTTCAGCCATCAGTTCGACGACTTCGTCCACATGGGGATAGGGATACACATAATGCAGGCGCACCCAGGCGCCGAGGCTGGCGAGATCGCGCGACAGATCCAGAAACTTCGCGCGCACTGTGCGGTCGGCGAACCGGCTTGTCGCGTATTTGATATCGAGCCCGTAGGCGGATGTGTCCTGTGAAATCACGAGGAGTTCTTTCACGCCGGCTTTCACCAGCTTCTCGGCCTCGCGTAAAACATCGCCGGCCGGGCGGGAAACGAGCTTCCCCCGCAATTTGGGAATGATGCAGAAGCTGCAGGAATTGTTGCAGCCCTCGGAAATTTTCAGATAGGCGTAGTGCCTGGGCGTCAGCTTGATCCCCTGATCCGGAACCAGGCTGATGAAAGGGTCATGCGAGGGCGGCGCGGCTTCGTGCACAGCCGCCACAACGCTGTCATAGGCTTGGGGACCCGTGATGGAAAAAACACCGGGATGCGCCGCGCGGATGGCGTCAGGTTCGGCGCCCATGCAGCCGGTGACGATGACCTTGCCATTTTCAGCCATTGCGGCGCGAATCGCCTCCAGCGATTCGGCTTTGGCGCTGTCGAGAAAACCGCAGGTGTTGACGACAACTGCGTCCGCCCCATCGTGCGATTTGGTGAGTTCATAGCCCTCGGCGCGCAGACGCGTGATGATTCGTTCGGAATCCACCAGCGCTTTGGGGCAGCCCAGCGAAACAAAGGATATCCGGGGCGCCGCTTTTTGGGTTTCGTTCAACATGTGCGTGAAGTGGCATTTTTAACGTTCAGGCGCAATCGACAATCCCCTGAGCTTTTGATGTCAGGTCCAAATGAAAAAGCCCGGCGCAAGGCCGGGCTTTCCCTTCCAGAAAACTGGATATTTTCAGTACTTGGCGACAACCGCCGAAGCCGGGGCTCCGAACTTGTAGGCGATCCCGACGCGCACGGCGTTTTCCGTCACGCTGTGCTTGAGGGTCTGGCTGGCGAAAATGCTGCCATTTGCGGCTACGCTGTCGTTAAAGTTGCCGAAGCTGGTGTAGCGATATTCAACGCGCGCAATCCAGTTGGCGTTGAAGGCGTATTCGACGCCGGCGCCGAGAGTCCAGCCCGTCTTGGTCGATGAGTACGAGGTCGCTCCCACTGCGTTGTCGGTATATTTGGTGTTGAACTGGGCAAATGCCAGACCGCCCGTGGCGTAGAAGAGGGCCTGACCTGCGGTTACGCCGGCGCGTGCTCGCAGCGAACCCTGCCAGGGCAGCGACTCGCTGATCGATCCGGCCAGAACGCCGACGACGCCAGCGGCAGTCGTGAAGGACGAAGTCTTCGGGGCAATCGATGTTGCTTCGATGTCGACTTCAGCGCCGATCAGGAAGGACGGGCTGATCTGGTAGTTGTAGCCGGCGTAAAGACCGCCGAGCACGCCCGAGCCATTCAGCTTGGAGCTGCCATTGTATACGTTCGTGGCGGTGACGTAATCGCGGGCCTTGTCATTGGTCCAGCCGGCGCCGATGTCGGCGCCGATATAGAAGCCTGTCCAGGTGAAAATCGGAGCTGCGACATAGGGTGCAGCCGGGGGAGCCTTGCGGCTGGGAAGATCGGCGGCCAGCGAGGCCGATGTCAGGGCGGCAAAAGCAGCCGAAGACAGAAGAAGATTACGTAACATGGAATGCGCCTCTCGGTGGGTCAAAGCGTGTGGTTAAACGCTGGACGGTTTTTATCAGAAAAGAACCTTCAGACAACCCGTCGCGTGCAATGCACATGCTATTGCCGGTGAGGTGTTCCCAGAATGCCACATAGCTTCTAACTCATTAAAATAGCGAGCAGAATCTGCGTCAAAGATCGCAAACTCCGTTAATTGCGCTGTCAGGCTTGCGGTTGAAAGCTTCGGGCAGGGTTATCAAAGGGTAAGGAAAGCGGGCGCAACGCCGGCAATTCGGGTGTTGAGTCCCGGATCCGCCGATGTTGCCCAGAGACCGTGCTGCCTGCGTGCGAAACATTTCCGCATTGCCTGTCCCGCGAGTCCTTGGCTAGATTGGCCGCGAGCCAACCGGCAGGCCGTCGCAGAAACGCAGGCGGCCGGGTGCAACGGGCGACGGAGGAAATGTGCATGAGCTTCAAACTGGCATCCATAGAGACGGCCAAAGGGCCGCGCGCGGCGCTGATTGTCGGCGACAGGGTTGTGGAAGTCGCCGCGATCAGCGGGCGTGAGGAGGATCGCTCGGTGATAGGCATTCTGGCGGATTGGGCATTGAACTTGCCGCGCCTCGACGCCATCGCCGCCGACGCGTCCGGCAAGGGGCAGCCTCTGGCCGAGGTGAAACTGGTCGCGCCGGTTCCCAATCCCGGCGGCATTTATTGCGCCGGGGCCAATTATGGCGACCATGCCGCTGAAATGGCCGCCAGATCCGGACAGCCTGCGCCGCCCGACCCGCATACGCTGGGTCTCCGCTCATGGCATTTTCTGAAATCCATGAACGCGCTCGCCAACCCCGGCGCGACCGTGATCATGCAGGCGCATTCCAGGAAAATCGACTGGGAGGCCGAGCTTGCCGTTATCATCGGCAAAAAGGGCCGTCACATCAAGGAAGCCGATGCAATGGATTATGTCGCGGGCTTCACCATCGCCAACGATCTTTCCTGCCGTGATCTCGGCACGCGCGAAGCTATGCCGCCGACCTCGGGTTTCCGACATGACTGGGTGGCGCACAAGAACTGGGAGGGCTCCTGTCCGCTCGGTCCGTGGATCACCCTGAAACGCGATGTGCCCAATGAGCGGGATCTCAAGATCGTGCTCGATATCAATGGCGTGGTGAAGCAGGATTCCAACTCCGGCAACATGATCTTCAATATCAACGAGCAGATTGCGGACATTTCGAAAAACATCACGCTGCATCCCGGCGATGTCATTCTGACCGGAACGCCGGCGGGCGTTGGCGCGGGGCGCGGCGAATTCCTCAAGAAGGGCGACGTGGTGAAAATCCGCATCGACAAGCTTGGGGAACTCGTGACCACTATGGGTTGAGCCGCGCTGCGGAGGGTTGCCGTCGTGCCCCGCTTGACTCCAGACAAGGCCCCGGTTGTTAGGGGCCGTGTGCTTTGATCGCGTTTTGCGTTTTATGACAGCGGGACAGCTGAGGGGTTAGAAATGATTCAGGCGCAGCGGCTTGGCCACGCGACCATTGAGACAACAGACCTCTCGCGGGCGCTGGATTATTATGTCGGCGTCAACGGGTTTGTTGAAGCGGGCCGCGATGGCGACGCCGTTTTTCTCGCCAGCAAGCTCGGCCAGCTGAATATCGTGCTGGTGAAATCCGGGCGCTCCGATTGCACACGCGTCGCGTTCGAAATTGCGCCCCATGAGAAATTGACCGATGTTGTCAAAACTCTGGGTGGACTCGGCGTCGCCGCGGAAATCAGGTCCGACCCTTTCCCGGGCACGCCAGCAGCCGTTGTGTTCCGCGATCCCAAGGGCACGGAGGTCGAACTGTTTCAGGACTGGCGTTTTCTCACGCCCAACCAGAATGTCGCAGGCGTCGGTCCGCTCAAGGTCGGCCATATCGCGTTTTTTACGCCCGATGTTCAGGGCCTGGTGGATTTCTACCAAAAAGCGCTTGGCTTCCGGGTTTCGGACTGGCTCGGCGATTTCTTCGTGTTTATGCGGTGCAATCCCGACCACCACAGCGTCAATTTTTTCCGGGGTGAAAAAGAACGGCTGCATCATATCGCGTTTGAGTTGAAGGACTTTATCCACGTCAACAATGCCTGCGAAACGCTGGCCATGCATCGGATTCCGCTGGGGTGGGGTCCGATGCGGCATGGGCCTGGCCACAACATTGCGGCCTATCATCGCAATCCCGACGATCATGTCGTGGAATACTATTGCGAACTCGATCAGATGAAAAATGAAGAACTCGGCTATTTCGAGCCTCGACCCTGGCATGTGGTCCGCCCGCAGCGTCCTAAAACCTGGGTTCCGCGCGAATGGACGTCGGGTTGGGGCACTCCGCCTGCTCCCGATTATCTGCGCGGCCGGAATTGATGTTCATGTTTTACGGGCGAAGCGATCAAACTTTTCCGGCATGGACGGTTTGAATGTTCTCTGCAGCCCATTTCCGATTGTTGATGGGCGCAATCGCGATGTTCCTGAGCGGAGCGCTGGGCGCAAATCTTTGGAGCAGGGGCGCGCTGAGGCTTTCGTCGCCGCAGGAGCAATCGTCTGCGAACGCTGTCTCGTCAGCTGCTGTGATTGCCGAGCGTCGCGGCCTTATTGAGCGCGAGCTCGCAGGCGCTCCGGAATTTGCCGCCTTTGTCGAGTCGATGTCGCGGGCGTTTCCGTCCGACTGGAGCCGGCAACTCGACGCTTTTGCGTTTCGGGCGGCGGTATCGCGCACTCTCGATCCGCCAGTGGTCGAGGTCGCCGATATCCTCAGAACCTTGCGCCGCAATCGCGGCGTTGTTTCCGGGAAGTCGGGCGACGCCGCACTGACGCGGGTCTTTGAAGCGCAGGCGCGGCTGACTGAAGCGCTCGCCAACGGCGACAAAAAAATATGCGTTGATTTTCTGCTGGGCCAATCGAGTCCGGGCTTGCAAATGGCGATGGCGCGCAGTCGCGCGGAACTCGCCGAACTCGCCAATGCAACGTTGGCGGCAATTCTTGATGGCGGCGCCTCGCCTGTGGCGCGCGCACCGCCGGACGACGCCGATTTTGACAATCTTGAAAAGGAATTGCGACGCCGCGGGCTGGGACAAACGGAAATTGCGGCATTGCTTGATGGATCCTTGCCTGACCCGCCGCTTGCCGATAGCGTCCTGTGCGATGCCGGCCTGGTGTATTTTGAAGCATTGAAAGCCCTGCCTCCGGACGTGCGGATGCGCATTTACGCCTTTGCGATCCAGGTCATGGGGAAAGCGTGAATCGATAGCGTATTCAAGCGAAGCGGAAGCCGGTTTTGCTCGGGACGATTGCGCGGCAAGCGCCGCGAGAAAACGCGACGGATTATTGCCAACGGCGAAGAGCCTTATCGCGCCTTGCGCGTCTCCGGCACACAGAACACCAGAAGGCATGCGACCACGGAAGCTGCTACGGCGGTGAAGAGAAAGGCCGCGCCGTAACTCACTTCGTCGGCGAGGAATGCAAAGATAATCGGGCTCATCGCTGCGCCGCCCTGACCGGTAAAACGCCAGAGGCCCAGGAACGTTCCGCGCGCCTGCGGCGGCGCCACGTCCGCGCCGACGGTCTGGACAGAACCGCCGGTTAAAGCCTGCACTGCGACGCCGATAAAGAACAGGGCCACATACCAGGACAGCGACAGGTGCGCAAAAGCCGAGATCGCCAGCGCTGTCATCGCGATGGCGACGCCGCTGAACCCTGGCACCATGGTGCGCTTGCGCCCGAAACGGTCGAGAATCCACCCCGCCAGAAAGCCGATCGGCCAGGATATCAGAGCCGCGCCGGTGGCGAGATAGCCGATTTCCTGCGGTCCGAGTTGATAGGCAAAAGCCGCGTAGAGATGCAGCAGGTCCGCCTGCACAGGTCCGCGCGTCAGTCCCGCAAACAGCGCAACGCCAAAGTAGACAAGGCGTGGCAAGATGATTTCGCGCAGCGAGAGCAAAGCTGGCGCGTCCGCTGCTTTTGCGGTTGCAGGTTGGGCTTTGGGCGTGTCTTCGGCGTAGAGAAACGTGGGCGCCAGCGCCAGCAGTGCGATGGCCCCATAGGCGAGAAATGGCGCGCCAGTCCCCCAGGCCTGTGCGATAAATCCGCCAAGCACCGGGCCGGCGAGCTTGCCGGTGTTGTCCATTCCAAACATCCAGCTGATCAGCCGCCCGCGCTGGCTCGCCGCAGCTCCATGTGAAATGGCCGCAAGTCGGCCCATGACCCACATCTGCGCCGCGCAACCGCCGAAAAACCGCAGCGCCAGCAGTTCGGGGAAGCTGTGCGCGAAATAGACCAGAAACGCGGTCAGGGATGTCAGCAGCGGTCCGGCGATCATCACCGACCTGCGGCCATAGCGATCGATCAACCAGCCTGTGGGGATTGTGCCTGCGAGATTGCCGAGCAGGAACGCGGTCACAACGCCGCTCGCGACGCCAAAACTGACATCGAAGGATTTGGCCAGCGACGGCACCGCTGGCAACGCGATTCCCGCGCCAAGCGCGATCACAAGCGCAGGCAAATAGGTTGCAAAGACTGACTGCCACGAAACAGCGGCCGCCGGCCCCGCAGTCCTCGCAGGGGAATCGATTTTATTCATGGGCGTGTGGTATCGCGGGTTCGGCGCGGCGTCGAGGCGGGGCGATTGGCGCTCCGGTCAGATGTGTCATCGCTCGCCGATCGCCTTTGGCGGGGCGACGCCAAGGTCCGCAGCCGTCTTGACGAGCCTGTGCCAGGCTTTCGCGCCGATGGGGACGCCCTCTGCGAGACGCTGCGCGTAGTCGCGCCCTCCGCGTTCGCCGGGCAGCAATATTTCGGCGTCCGGATCGAGCCTGGGCAGGGATTTGATTACAGCGGCGAGTTCGCTCATTTCGCGCTTGAAGTCCGCCAGCGGGCGGAAGGCCTCGATATCGAGCAGGATCAGCATGGCGTTGTGCACATGTTTGCGCCCGCCCGCGATCATCGGCGCCAGCAAGGGGCGCGTCGCCAGCACGCCCGTCAGCGCCTCGATCATGAAGGCGAGGCCCGAACCCTTTGGGCCGCCCAGCGGCAACAGGATTTCGGCCTTCGATGCGTCCGTTGTTGGCGCGCCGTCCCTGGTCAGGGCGCAGCCCGCCGGAATTGGTTGACCGAGGTCCATCGCCTGTTGCAGACGCCCGTTGGCGATGGTTGCGGTCGCCATGTCGAGAAGCAATTCCCCTTCAAGGCTTGGGACAGCCATCGCGATGGGGCTTGTTGCAAGGCTCGGCGTTTTGGCGCCGTGATAGGCCATGTTCGGCGGGCCGCCGTTGAACATGATCGCTGCAAGCCCCTGCGCCGCAGCCTTTTGCGCATAATAGCCAATCGCGCCGGTGTGGGTGGCCGAATGCATGCTGGCGACCGCAATGCCAAATTTTCTGGCGCGCTCCGCGCCTTCCTCCAGAGCGAGTTTCATCGCCACGGGGCCGGCGCATTTTTGGCCATCGACGATGAACACCGCCCCCGCGCGGCTTTCAATGACCGGAACGGCCTTGCCGTCCATTTCGCCGGTTTCGAGAATGCGAAAATACATCGGCAGGCGCTGGACGCCATGCGAACTCACGCCCCGCAAATCGGCCCAGACCACGACATCAGCGAGCGTTTGCGCGCTGTCTTCAGTCATGCCCCTGGCGTGCAGCATCAGCGCGACGCAAGCGCGCAGGTCTTCGGCGGCGACCAGAATAGTTTGATCTTCAGACATGCGGGTTCCGCCTGATGTGAAACTGGCCGGACCATAGGCGGGAAATCCGGATTTGGGAATTGCGGGGGATGTTGCAATAGGCCAATCGGGGGAAGGATAGTGGCGCGTAACAGGAACGCGCCAAACCGGCATGACCGCTTATGGGGGTATTGCTAACGTGGCGGCGCGCGCGCGTTTTCCACCGGTTTCGTCCGACGCCGACCCTGCACGGTCATGCTCGATCGCGAAATCGACGCGGGAAATAGCGCGAGATTTTGATTATGTGGATGCGCGCCCGGCGATTTTCGAACAGGCGGAAAGCAACGTCGCTGAAATCGCCCTGCGGCGGACGATAACAATGCCTAGCCCCAACACGAGCCACGAAAGAGTTCCTGCGCCGGGGATAGGAGCCGGAGCGCCGGGAGTGATGTTAAACGTCGTCAGCGCGAGGGAGCCAGATTGTCCAAAGTTAGTGGCATTGGCCGCCTGGACGATGTAGAGACTGTCCGGCCCACTACTGGTCGTGTTTGACCAGAGCGAATAGTCGGTCGTAGAGCCCTGCGTCGTAAAGCCAATTCCGTTAAGGTCGGTATAGGGGTGGTTGGGGTAGGTCAGTTTTTCGTCGACGATGAGGCCACCCAGATTGGTGTTGGTCGGGAGCATTACCATCGTCAAACCGTTCATGGTGCCGGTCAGCGCCGTGACGGTGTATGCTCCGGAACTACCCGTCGCTGTGAACGTGCCAGACCCGTTATAGGTCAAGGTTTGGTCCGTAGCCAGACCGGATGCAACGGCTGTGACCAAACCAGAGGCAGAGAATGAGAAATTAAATGTGGTTGCGAGCGAAGGCGCCGAACCCAATCCGGCAAACCCCAAACAAGAAAAAGCCAGCACACGCAGCAAGGACGCTGGCAAATAGTTTCCAATTTTGGTCATAGAACACCCCGGCAACGGATCCTATTGCCAAAACTGGCATTCTGGCCTTGTGCGGTCAAGATATGAATAGCACAAAATTGCGTCAGGCAACGTTTCAGCGTCCTATTCAGCATCAAAGATAAGGTGGGCAAGGCTGCTTGATTGTTAGCAAAATGACGCAACTGGCGCATTTCCAAAAATGCCGGCCCCGCCGCGCATCGAGCCTTTGGCGTCCGCAGTTAGGGGGATCGCGTCGATTGACGGCGGCCTAAATTCAGAAAACAGCGCCGTTCAGGACAAATTGGGAAACATCAGCAATGACCATTGCAGCAGGGATTTTTGCGATTCTCAAAATATAGAACATCCGAGATTCGATTGGCCTTTTGTCCGACGCCAGCAGGCAGGCTTCCGGTCCGGGGATCGCCGCGCTATATAGGAGTCAGGGCGGTTCCTTGACCTCCGCCCCGAAAGGATTGCGCCATGGCCAGTATTCAGGACTCCATCAAGCAGGAAATCGACGCCAACCCGGTCGTTCTGTTCATGAAAGGCACACCGCAAATGCCGATGTGCGGTTTTTCCGGGCAGTGCGTGCAGATCCTTGATTATCTCGGGGTATCCTACAAAGGCGTCAACGTGCTGGCCGATGAGGAAATCCGGCAGGGCATCAAGGAATTCTCGAACTGGCCGACCATCCCGCAGCTCTATGTGAAGGGCGAATTCGTCGGCGGCTGCGATATTGTGCGCGAGATGTTCCAGTCAGGCGAGCTTTCGCAGCATTTCAACGAGGCGGGCATTGCCTGCAAAGCCGTCGAGGCCTGAGACGCGCTATCGCGGCAGATAATTTTCGCCGCGAAAGACTTTTAACCGGATCGTCACAAGCGGCCCCCGCGCGATCGTCAGATCGGGCAGGGGGGCGATTGCGGAAAAGCGCCTTTCAATAGGAGACAGCGCCGCCAGAGCGTTTTCCGGAACAAAAATAAGGGCGCTTTCGCCCGCGTGGCTGTCCCGGGGCGCCAGAAAGTCATAGCCCCGGCAATCCTCCCCGATGCACACGACATCGCTTGCGCCCGCCAGCGCATGGTCGATTTTCGCCGCTTCATACCAGCGGCGGGCGACGACAAAGAATTTCGTACCGGTTGCGGTTTCCTGCGCGCGCACATAGGGGGCGACACCCGTCCAGTCCGTCATTTCAGCCAGCGGATCGGATTTCAGGCCAGCGATGGCCGAAATCATCGGAAACTGCGCCAGCGCGATCATGCCCGCGACCGCCGCCGCGACAAAGACCAGCGACGCTCTCAGCCAGGTCCGGATGCGCGCCGAACCGTGATCGAACCCCGGCGTAAACCATCGCCCGAGCAGCGGGAACAGCATGAGATAACCGGGCGCGGCCCAGTGGAAATAGGGTCGCTGATCCGACCACGCCGGCGTCAGCGTGAACAGGGCGATGGGACCGATGGCAAGGCAGATCAGCAGCCAGGCGGCGGGATCGGCAGGGCCTTTGCGCACGTCCATGGCCGTCGCAAAGACCAGCGGCGCCCAGATCCAGGGCGCCAGAAACGCAGCCTGCCCGGCCAGCGCTATGAGCGGCATCCACGGGCGAAACACATGCGCCGACGCGCGCGCGCCCTGAAAGGCGATCGACGCCCACTGGTGTTGCGCGTTCCAGACAATGGCGGGCGAGGCGACTCCCGTTGCCACGAGCATCCCGAGCCAGGGCCATGGCGTGGCGAGCCACCGCCGTCGCTGCGCCGATGTCAGCAGAAACAGACCTGCGCCGGCAAAGAGAAAAACGCCGTGCAGCTTTGAGAGCAGCGCAAGCCCGCCGAACAATCCGGCCAGCAGCCACAGGGCGGGGTTGGCTCCAGGGATCAGCAAAACGCGCGCAAGACACAGCGCGCCCGCCAGCAGCGCCGCATCGAGCGGCCCGTCCGGCAACACCCAGGTTCCCGTGGTGACGCCCAGCACCGGCGCGGCGTTGAGCGCCAGCGCTGCGATCAACCCGGCGCTCTGGCCAAACAGCAGCGACGTCAGTTCAAACATCAGCCAGGTCGAGAGCGCGAACAAGGCAATGAAGGGCGTCCGGACAATCCAGTCCGCCTCGCTGCCGGCGAGCAGGGACGCGGCGTGGGCCAGCCACCACGCCAGCGGGGGATGGTCGAAGTAGCTCCACTCCCAGCGACGCCCGATCGCGACCATATAGGTCTCGTCAATGCCCAACCCTGTCGTAGCACCAAAGATCAGCCGCAGCGCAGCGCTGCCTGCGATGAACAGCGCAAGCGCGCGCCCTGGTTTGGCGCTGGCGGGGTGGGCGTGATCTTGCATTGGATTTCCGCAGGGGGTATCGCGACCTGCGGGATGTATCGCATGACCCCCCTGCATACCAGCAACAGTGAACCTTAAACGCAGACAGCGTAGTCTGGGCCCGAGGGCGCGAGCCCGAATCGCGCCCTTTGAAAGCAACCGGAATGGCTTCGCCCCCACCCCATGTCTCTATCATCGTGCCAACTTTCAACGAGGCCCACACTGTCGCCGAACTGACCCGGCGCCTCGACTCGGCGCTCGCGGGAATGGCGTGGGAGGTCATATTCGTCGATGACGACAGCCCGGATGGCACGGCGGCTGCGGTCAAGTCGCTTGCATCGGCCGATACGCGTGTGCGCTGCATCCGGCGGGTCAACCGACGCGGGCTTTCCGGCGCCTGTATCGAAGGGATCCTGAGTTCCGCGGCTCCCATTGTAGCGGTCATGGATGGCGACCTCCAGCATGACGAGACCATCCTGCCAGGCATGATCGCGCGTCTCGACCGCGATGAGTGCGATATCGTCGTCGGCAGCCGCCTTGTGGAAGGCGGCTCCAGCGCCGATGGATTTACCGCGTCGCGCGCTTTTGCCAGCAATTTTGCGATCCGGATGGCGGGGATGCTGGTAGGCTCGGGCGTCACTGATCTTACCAGCGGCTATTTCGCGATGAAACGCGAACCCTTTGAGGCGATGGCGCCGCGTCTGACGACATCCGGCTTCAAGATATTGCTCGATGTGCTGGCGACGGCGCAACCGCCGCTGCGCGCCAGCGAGGCTGGTTACAGGTTCCGCTCGCGTTTTGCCGGCGAGTCCAAATTTGACGCGAGGGCGATGGGCGATTTTGTCGGCCTCATCGTTCACAAGGCGACGGGCGGCGCCATTCCACCGCGCTTTGTAATGTTCATTGCGGTTGGCGGTTTTGGCGTCGCGGTGCATTTGCTCACGCTGCGTCTCGCGATGGATCTGGGCGTTGAGAATTTCACGCTCGCCCAATCCATCGCCACCGTTGTTGCGATGACATCAAATTTTATCGTCAACAATACGCTGACCTACGCCGATTGCAAGCTGAAGGGCGCCAAGGCGCTGGTTGGACTGTTGCAATTCTATGCGGTCTGCGGCGTCGGGGCGATCGCCAATGTCGGCGTCGCATCCTGGATGTTTGGCATGGATCAGGCGTGGTGGGTGGCAGCGCTCGCCGGAGTCGTCATGGGCTCTGTATGGAACTACACCATGAGTTCGATGTTCGTCTGGGGGAAAAAGGATTAGTCGTTTTGGCCGCAGGGGCTTTTCATACTCCGGCCACAGCGCTAACCTGCGGCTGAATGATCGCGCGCCGCGCGATACGGAGGATCCGATGACAATGGACAATAGCCTGACGCCTGTGCGCATCGCGCCGAACAATCCGGTGTTCGATCTTCCCGTGATTGTCGGCATCGAGGAAGGCCTTTTCGCCCAGGCGGGGCTTGATGTCAGGTTTTCCGCCAGCTATGCCGACCGCGAGAAAGACAATGCGTTGACGCCATTCATGGGGCGTTTGAAAGAGCAGTTGTTCGATTGTGGCGGCGCCGACAGCTACAATGTCTGCGAATGGGCGAGTATCGACCGGCTGGAGCGCGGCAATCGCGCTGGCAAACTCGCAGCTCTGCGGGCGGCGGTGGCGGCCCAGGCGATCCTCAGTTTCGATGACGCCTTGCAAACGCCGCGCGACATGGTGGATGTGCCTGTCATGGTGCAGGAACTCACTGGTTCGCATTACACCACGCTGCAAATGCTCGAGAGCGCCTGTGGCGCAGACCATGTCAGGATTGAAAATGGCGGCCTGCCGCAAGCCCGTTACGCCGCGCTGAAGGCGCGAACCACGCGGGCGATTGCCGTCATGGAGCCCTTTATCAGCCTCGGGCTGAAAGAGGGCGCGCATATCATCGCCGCCTCCTTTTATCGCGGTGGCGAGGTCATTGCGCCTGACCTCAGCGCTGAGCAGCGCCGGGCCTATTACGACGCCGAGAACACGGCTGTCGATTTGATCAATGCGGATTTTTACAAATACGCCCATCATGTCGCCGCGCAGGCGAAAGGCGCCTTGCAACCGAACGAATTGCTGAAAGCCTTCGTGCATTACAAGCACGTCGATTATTACAGCGAGCAATCCTTCATCCGCGCCTATGACTGGATGAAAGCGCGCGGCATGAGCGACGGCCACAGCGAGCATATCGCGCTCGTGGTGGGATGAGTCGGGGCGCTTTTGCTACGGGAGACTTCCGGTCCCTCAATGCCCGCCCTGCGCCGCCATCCCCGCCGCGCGCAATGACGCGAGTGTGGCGGTTGGCGTGCTGGCCTCGGTGTCGACCAAGACATGAATGATGGAAGCCACGCCTGATTCTACCGCACGCTCGAAGGCGGGCGCGAATTGCTCGGTGCGCCGCACCGTCTCGCCATGCCCGCCAAAAGCTTGCGCATAAGCGGCAAAATCGGGATTGCGGAGCGCAGTTGCTGACACGCGACCGGGGAAGCGGCGCTCCTGATGCATCCGGATCGTGCCGAAATTCCGGTTGTCGATCACAACCACGATGATGGGTAGATCATACTGGATGGCTGTGGCGAATTCCTGCCCGTTCATCAGAAAACAGCCGTCTCCGGCGAAGGCGATGACCATCCGGCGGGGATCGACTCGTTTGGCGCCCACAGCTGCGGGCACGCCAAAACCCATTGAGCCCGAAACCGGCCCAAGCTGTGTGCCCCAGCGACGAAAGCGCAGGAAACGCCCGATCCAGATAGTGTAATTGCCCGCGCCGTTGCAGACGATTGCATCCTTCGGCAGGCGATTGCGCAGCCACAGCATGATTTCGCCGAGTTGCACCGGGCCAGGATTGACGGGCGCGACATTGCTGAAGGCGTGGTAGTCGGCGTTGGCGGCCTTGGTCAGCGTGCTCCACGGGCATGAAGGCGGGGGCTGCAAGCCTTCCAGCGCCGCCGCAAAAGCGTTGGGCGTCGCGTGGATCGCGAGCGTGGGATGATAGACCCGCCCGAGTTCCTCTGCATCGGCGTGAACGTGCACGAGCTTTTGCTTCGGGGTCGGGATATTGAAGAGTTCATAGCCCTGCGATGGAACTTCCGCCATGCGTCCGCCTATCAGCAACACGAGGTCGGCGGCCAGGATACGCGCGCGCAGGGCCGGATTCATGCCGAGCGCGAGTTCGCCGACAAAATTGGGATGATCGCCGTTGAAGAGCGCGAGGCGGCGGAAGGAAGCTGCGACCGGCAATTCGAAGCGTTCGGCAAAGCGTTGCAGGGAGGCGCAAGCCGCCGGGCTCCAGCCGGAGCCGCCAACAATGACGATCGGGCTTTCGGCGGACCAGATCAGCTTTTGCAGTTCGGCCATTTGCGTCTGGCCGGGCCAGGTCTGCGCAGGCTCGACACGCAAGGCGTCGGGCACGCCGGCGCGATCATTCTGCATGTCTTCGGGCAACGCAATAACCACCGGGCCGGGGCGCCCCTGCATGGCGGTGTGGAAAGCGCGGGAGACCATTTCAGGGATGCGCGCGGCGTCGTTGATCTCGACGACCCATTTGGCGAAAGAGCCGTAAATCGCGCGATAGTCCATCTCCTGAAACGCGCCGCGCCCGAGCGCCTCGCGCTGCACCTGCCCGATGAACAGGATGACGGGCGAGGAATCGTGCTCTGCGATATGGATGCCGGGCGAGGCGTTGGTTGCGCCGGGGCCGCGCGTGACAAAGACGATGCCGGGCCGCCCGGTCAGGCGCGCGCAGGCGTCAGCCATCATCACCGCGCCGCCCTCCTGCCGGCAGACAGTGATCTCGATTTTCGCGTCGTGGAAGGCGTCGAGAACGGCAAGATAGGATTCGCCCGGCACACAGAACACATGCTGCACGCCCTGCGCGACCAGTTGATCGACTAGGATTTGCGCGCCTGTGCGGGTGTTGTCTGTCATGTGTTTGTCCTGCCCGTATTTGCCGAACCGCCCCGCTCATGAGCGTTGAACTGCCGGGGCGCAGAAGGCTTGTCAAGGTGTGGAGGAGGGGGGAGGACAGTGGCCGGCGTGATCCTCATTCCAACTTAAACCCGATCTCCTGGATCACTGGCCGCCATCTCTCGATTTCCGCAACAACAAACCGCGCCGCTGAAACCGGGTCGGTATCCGACGAGGGCTCAAACCCCGACGACGCCAGAATTTTCAGATAGTCCGGGTCCGCCATGGCGACACGGGTTGCGGCGGCTACCTTTTCGATGGCGGGCTTTGGCGCCCCGGCAGGCGCAAATACGCCAGCAAAATTGAGCGCGACAAAACCCTTCACGCCGGATTCTTCACCCGTCGGAATGTCCGGCGCAGCGCCAATTCGTTTGGGCGTCGAGACCCCAAGCACCCTGATGGCGCCGGAGCGGTGCAGGCCCAGGACTTCGCTGGTGATGTTAAGCGCGGCAAGCTTGATCTGCCCCGCCACCAGATCGGCCAGGGCGGGGCCGCCGCCACGGTAAGGAACATGCACGATATCGCGGACATCTGCGCGAAATTTGAACATTTCGCCGCCCAGATGCGCCGCTGACCCGACCCCCGGCGACGCATAGGAAAGCGTACCCGGTTTCGCCCTGTCGAGCGCCATCAGGTCTTGCAGCGAGGAGACGCCCAGCGAGGGATGCGCGACAATCCCGACGCCACTGATGGAGAGAATGGCGATGGGGTCGAAATCCCTGACGGGGTCGTAGATGGGGCGCGTCGAGGCGATCGGGTTAATGACATGCGTGGCGCCGCCGCCGAGCAACAGCGTGTAACCATCTGGCGCAGCCCGGCTTGCCGTCATCGCGCCGACGATGCTACCGGCGCCGGCGATGTTGTCGATGACCACCGGTCCCAGCGAACCGCGCATCATCTCGGCCCAGGGCCGCGCCGCGACATCGTTCACGCCGCCTGGCGCCCAGGGGACAATCAGGCGAATGGGATGGTTGGGCCAGATTTGCGCCAGCACGGGCTTGTTCCCCAGCGCCGCTGCGCCCAAAGCCAGAAACGTTCGCCGCCGCATGATGGCCCTCCCGTTTGCGGTTTTAAAGTCTCACTCTAGCGCGGCGCGCGCGCGAACGCGCGCCTGTATGCCGCGAAACCCTGTTTTATTCTCGACAAAGCCTCGACTTTGATTGAATTGTAGATTGTGGAATTGATGAGGAGACCCGATGACATCGCCCCTGTCCGACGATCTGCGCTCAGGCGCGCTTGTCTATCATCGCCTGCCCCGGCCGGGGAAACTTGAGGTTGTCCCGACCAAGCCCATGGGCAACCAGCGTGATCTCGCGCTGGCCTATTCGCCCGGCGTGGCGGCGGCCTGCGAAGCGATTGCCGAAAATCCGGCGCTGGCGGCCGAACTCACCGTCCGGCAAAATCTCGTTGCCGTCATTACCAATGGCACGGCGGTGCTGGGTCTGGGCGATATCGGTCCGCTGGCGTCCAAACCTGTCATGGAGGGCAAGGCGGTACTGTTCAAAAAATTCGCCGGCATCGATGTCTTCGATCTCGAAATGGCGGAAAAGGACGTCGACAAGCTCGTCGACGCCATCGCAGTTCTGGAGCCGACCTTCGGCGGCATCAACCTTGAGGATATCAAGGCGCCCGAATGCTTTGAGGTCGAGCGCAAGTTGCGCGCGCGCATGGCCATCCCGGTGTTTCACGACGATCAGCATGGCACGGCGATCATCGTTGGCGCGGCGGTTGTGAATGCGCTGGAATTGTCGGGTCGCGCCATCGGCGAGGTGAAGATTGTCGCCTCCGGCGCCGGCGCTGCAGCGCTCGCCTGTCTCAACCAGCTTGTCGAACTTGGCGCAAGCCGTGAAAATATCTGGATTTCCGATATCGAGGGCGTCGTCTACAAGGGCCGTGAAAAGCTTATGGACCCCTGGAAATCGGTCTATGCGCAAAACACCAATGCCCGCGTGCTCGCCGATATAATCGATGGCGCGGACGTGTTTCTCGGCCTGTCCGCCGGCGGCGTGCTGAAGCCTGACATGGTCAAGCGGATGGGGCCGCGCCCGTTGATTCTTGCGCTTGCCAATCCGACGCCCGAAATCATGCCCGAAGAGGCGGTGAAAGCGCGGCCCGATGCGATTATCTGCACCGGTCGCTCGGATTTCCCCAATCAGGTCAATAATGTCCTGTGCTTTCCCTATATTTTTCGCGGCGCGCTCGACGTTGGCGCGACCGCGATCAACGAAGCGATGAAGCTCGCCGCCGTTCACGCCATTGCGGCGCTTGCGCGCGAAGCGCCCTCTGAAGTCGCAGCTCGCGCCTATGTCGGGGACACCCCGTTGTTCGGTCCGAAATCGCTGATTCCCTCGCCCTTCGATCCCCGGCTGATTCTGCGCATTGCGCCCGCTGTGGCGCGCGCGGCGATGGAGTCGGGCGTCGCCAAAACCCCCATTGCCGATTTTGACGCCTACGCCGAGCGGTTATCGCTGTTCGTGTTTCGCTCCGGCTTTTTGATGAAGCCGGTGTTCGCGCAGGCGAAGGCCGATCCACGGCGTGTCATTTACGCGGACGGGGAAGACGAGCGGGTGTTGCGCGCCGCGCAGGTTGTGCTGGAAGAGGGGCTGGCGACGCCCATTCTCATTGGACGCCCGGCGGTTGTTGAAAAACGCATCGAGCGCTTTGGCCTGTCGATCAGGCCGGGCCAGGATTTTGAGCTCGTCAATCCGGAATCGGACGCGCGCTACCGCTCCTATGTCGGCACATTGATGGAGATCGGCGGGCGGCGGGGCCTGACGCCCGATGCCGCGCGCAATCTGGTGCGCACCAGCGGCACGGTCATCGCGGCGATAGCCGTGCAGCGCGGCGACGCCGACGCCATGCTGTGCGGTCTGGAGGGACGATTTCATTCGCGTTTGCGACATATCCGCGACATTATCGGCCTGGAGCTTGGCGTGCGCGAGTTCTCGGCGATGAGCCTGCTGATTTCATCGCATGGCAATCTTTTTATCGCCGATACCCATGTCCGCCCCAATCCATCGGCGGAAGAAATCGCCGATATGGCGCTGCATTGCGGCGAACATGTCCGCCGTTTTGGCATGGAGCCGAAAGTCGCGCTGGTTTGCGACAGCGATTTTGGCGGTTCGGATAGTCCCTCCGCGTTGAAAATGCGGGCGGCCTTGCAACTGATCCGCGTGCGCGACCCAAAACTTGAAGTCGATGGCGAGATGCAGGCCGATACCGCATTGTCGCAAATTATCCGCGACAGGGTGCTGCCTGCCTCAAGGCTGAAAGGCGCTGCAAATGTGCTGATCATGCCCACGCTGGACGCGGCGAATATCGCCTTTCAGCTGGTGAAGGTGGTGGCCGACGCCTTGCCGGTGGGGCCGATCCTGATGGGCGCAGCCAAACCTGCGCATATCCTGACGCCTTCGGTCACCGCTCGCGGCGTTGTGAACATGACAGCGATTGCGGTTGCCGAAGCGCAGGCGAAAGATGGAATCGATGCAGCGTGAGTCTTAATGAGGCGAGGGACCATGACAGACACAAGCCAACTCACCTTTTATCATGCCCCCAACACCCGCTCGACGGGCGTCGCATTTCTGCTTGAAGAGCTGGCGGCGCCGCATGAGACTCATGTTCTCAACATGAAAGCAGGCGAGCAGCGCCAGCCTGCCTTTCTCGCCATCAATCCGATGGGGAAGGTTCCGACCATCCGCCATCATGGGACGCTGGTGACCGAACAGGTCGCGATATCGATTTATCTCGGCGATCTTTTCCCTGGCGCGGGAATGACCCCCGCCATCGGGGATCCCCTGCGCGGTTCTTATCTGCGCTGGCTCGCCTTTTATGGATCGTGTTTTGAGCCCGCTGTGGTCGACAAGGCGATGAAACGCGATCCTGCGCCGCCGACCATGTCGCCCTATGGCGACTACGACGCCGTCATTGCTGCGCTTGCCGCGCAATTGCGCAATGGCTCCTATATTCTGGGCGAAAAATACACAGTCGCTGATGTTTTATGGGGCACTGCGCTGAAATGGACGATGGGGTTCAAGGTCGTACCGGAATTGCCCGAATTCACTGCTTACGTCGCGCGTGTCTGCGCGCGCCCAAATTTTGCGAAGGTCGCTGCACGCGACGCCGAACTCGCTGCGGCGCATGAAAAGGCGGTTGCGGGCGCGTAATCACGCCTGCAAGGCCGCCTTTACCCGCGCAGGCGTAAAGGGAATATCGCGCAGGCGCACGCCCACAGCGTCAAAAATGGCGTTGGCCAGCGCCGCGCCGGTAGGCCCTTGCGAGGCCTCGCCCGCGCCAAGATAGGGCGTTCCAGGCCTGTCGATCAACTCGACCGCGATTGGCGGGACTTCGGAGAAGGTCAGGATTGGGTAGGACGTCCAATCGGCGCTGCGTACGCCCGAGGGACCAAAGCGCACCGCTTCCTTCAGCGTCCAGGACAGGGATTGAACGACGCCGCCCTCGATCTGGTTTTTCACGCCATCCGGCGATACGGCCTCGCCACAATCGGCGGCGGTGGACACGCGCAACACACGCACTTTTCCAGTCCCGCGATCGACCTCAACTTCCATGGCGACGGCGCAATAGGTGGCGAGGCCCTTGTACCGCGCAAAGGCGATGCCGCGCCCGCGGCCCGGCGTCTTGTTGAACTTCGCCCAGCCAAACATGTCCGCCGCCTTGTTTAAAATGGCGCGACCGCGCTCATCTTTCAGATAGCGGAGCCGGTATTCGACGGGGTCGGCGCTCGCCTTGGCCGCGAGTTCATCGATAAAACTCTCGATGGCCAAAATATTGGCATAGGCGCCAAGCCCGCGTTGCGCCGAGGCGCGGGCGGCAAAATTCGTCAGAAAATGCGTAGTGACATTCTGGCTTCTGAATTCATAGATCGCGATCGCGTTGCGATCCGCCGCATAATTGGGCGGTCCGCCATTCACGGGCGTTGGCAGCGCAAAGGGCTTCTCAAGATAGCGCGCGGGCAGCAGATTTCCGGCCCTGCCGCCAGGCCGCGCGCCATGCGATGTCGACCACAATTCAAGCATCCAGTCGACGATGTCGCCCTTTTCATCGATTGTCGCCGCCGTTGAGACGGCCATCGCGGAGCCATAGGGCTCCCATTTATGTTCGTCCTGACGCGTCCACTGGATACGGACGGGACGACCGGGAACGGCCTGCGCCAGAAGCGCCGCGTCTGCGGCCGCGTCATCGGCCGCATTGTGGACGTAGCAGCCGGATCCCTGCATATGCTGGCAATGCACTCTGGATTTATCGACACCCAGCATTTCGGCGATGGCGACGCCCGTTTCAAACACCGACTGGCTGTGCGTCTGAATATGCGTCACGCCATCGGCGTCCAGGAGTGCAATGGCCGTTGAGGGGCCGATCGAAGCATGCATGTGATAGGGGCGTTTGTAGATCGCGCCGACAAGTTTGCGCGGCTGGTCGGCTGCCGCGATCACAGGCTCCTTGCGAATATAAAGGTCTTGCGGTTCCTGCCGCAACAGCCAGTCGTGAACCGTATCCTGCGTCTCGCCCTTCGTGGGGACGTCCCATTTGGCTTGCGAGCGGAGTTCTGCAATGGCGTCCATGGCGAGCTCTTCGCGTTCGGCGATGACGCCGACAAACGAACCGTTGCGCATAACTTTGATGACGCCAGCGGTTTTCTCCACCGCTTCGGACTCAAGCGACAGCAATCTGGCGTCATAGGCCGGCGGACGCAGCACACGTCCGTGCAGCATTCCCGCCGGGCGATAATCCTGAATGAAAATCTGCGTTCCCGTGACTTTGAAGGGAATATCGAGGCGAGGAATCGATTTGCCAATATAGCGATAGGACTCGCGCGGTTTCAGCGGCGCCTTGCCGCTGGCGTCCCGGTTGAGTTCCTCGCCCGATACGATATCCCAATAGCTGACGGATTTCCCATCGGGCGCGGTGACGAGACCGTCCGCAACGCGCAGTCCGGTCGCCTCGGCGCCCAACTTCCGGGCGGCAAGACCCATCAAAATCTGCCGGGCCTCGGCGGCGACCTGGCGCACGGCGGAGCCGCAATTGGGCATCGAGAAGGAGCCCGCCGTTACGCCCTCATCGGGCACAAGGCGCGTATCGCCCGAAGTAATGGCGATGCGCTCGATATCGACATCGAGTTGGTCGGCGCATATTTGCGCAACGGCGGTCAGAACGCCTTGCCCAAGTTCAACCTTGCCCACGAGAAGCCTGATTTTTCCGTCCGATTCGACGCGCAGCCACGACGAAATTTTCGGGTTCGTGTTGAGATCGCCGGGCAGTTTTTGACCCGGCGCATCGGCGGCGACGGCGACGTCTACAAAAAAATCAAAGCCGATGGCGAGCGCGCCGGCAGCTTTCAGAACAGAGCGCCGGGTGGTGGCAATGCTCATCGCTCAGGCCTCGCCAGCTGCGCGAAGCACTGCGCGCACCATCCGGTTATGCGCGCCGCAACGGCACAGATTGCCATCGAGCGCCAGCCGGACTTCGCCTTCGCTTGGTCGGGGGGTCTGGTCGAGCAAAGCCTTTGCGCGCATGATGACGCCATTGATGCAATAGCCGCATTGCATCGCCTGTTCATCGATAAACGCCTGCTGCAATCGGCTCGGCCTGTCGATCGAGCCGAGTCCTTCGAGCGTCGTGATCTCCTGATCCACAACCGACCCTGCAGTTGTCACGCAGGATCGGACGGGCTGGCCATCCACCAGCACCGTGCAGGCGCCGCATTGGGCCAGCCCGCAACCAAATTTCGGCCCATTGAGCTTCAGGTCGTTGCGCAGCACGAACAGCAGCGGCTGGCCTTCCAGCCCTTCAATGTCGTGCGTCTGACCATTGACCTTCAAACCCGGCATCGCAGCGCTCTCCTGAATGCGCGGACCATGGAAACACCGCTCGTGTTTGTCAATCGAGCTGCGCGGGGACCCAGGGCACCGAACTCAAGTTAATGGGCCTTAACGGATTGCGTTTTGCGTGATTCCATGGAGCGGTTTGATTCGGGGAGCCGCCGCCATGAGCCTTGCCTTTGATGTTTTCGTTGAAA
>CAIZEI010000039.1 GCA_903931945.1 uncultured Hyphomicrobiales bacterium
ACCCTTGAAGCCACGGCGTCCCAGTCCAGCGTTGTTGCCTACGGCGCCAATGCGACAGTCCTGACTCAGGGAACCGGCGACACGGTGACCCTTGGCGGCGCTAACTCCAGCGAGCTCGACTACGGAGCGAACGCCATTGTCAACGGCAATGGAAACAACGACACGGTGACGGCCATCAGCGCCAATGTAACACTATCTTTCGCCGGCGCTAACGATATTGCCAATCTCAACGGCGCGTTGATCGCCTCCATTGCCGATCTTGGCGTTGGATTGCATCTGAACATCGGTTCGAGCACGCAGACCGATGTCATTACGGGGTTGGGCTCGGATAGTTCCTGGCTGATTGATTTGCTGAATGGCGCCGGCGGTTACAGCTCGACTGCTGCTGTGATGTCTGCGCTTCAAGGCGATGGCCACGGTGGAACATCCCTTTCGCTGGGCGCTTCGGGTTCGATTGATTTTGCAGGCTTGTCAGCAAACCAGATTCACGCTTCGAACTTCAAGATCAATTGAGGAAAATCGTTTTTCATCATCGTCGGGTGGGCGCCTGTTGAAGCGCGTTTGCTTGCAACTTTGACGCCAGGAACCATGACTGCGTCGCCATGGCGCCGGCAAGAACGGTTCGAAGCCAGAACGCCGGGTTCAAAAACGTGGATGACGCCCGTCCTAACCCCACGCCTTGGTGGAAACCTGCTGCTCTGCCTGGAACATATGCAGCAATTGCTGCTTCTTTTCCTTCGTGTCGGTGAAATTCAGCGCCGGTCCCATTTTGGGGTGACACACGCGGTAGCGCGGCGGATATTTCAAAAATTCCTGAAAATGCACCGCCGCCATCCAGGCCCACCGCGGATTGGCCAGCAGACGGCGCGCAATGGCGATCATATCGGCCTGTCCGGACTGCAAAATGTCTTCGGCCTGTTGCGGCTCGGTGATCTGACCGACAGCCATGGTTGCAACGCCGGCGCCCGTGCGAACAGCATTGGCAAAGGGAACCTGATAGCCCGGCCCGGCGGTTATTTTCTGCGCCAGGGAATTGCCGCCGCTCGATGTGCAGATATAGTCGCAACCGAGCTTTTTCAATTCGATCGCCAGGGCGACGGAATCGTCGATGCTCCAGCCGCCGTCGACCCAATCCACCGCCGAAATGCGCACGCCCATGGGACGCTCGGCAGGAAAGGCGGCGCGGCAGGCGGCGAATATGTCGAGCCCGTAGCGCATCCGGTTTTCACGGCTGCCGCCATAGCGGTCATTGCGCGTATTGATCAGCGGCGACATGAATTCGTTGACAAGATAGCCATGCGCAAAATGCATCTCGATGAGATCGACGCCGATGCGCGCCGCGCGCCTGGTGGAATCGACCCAGGCGGCTTTCACCTCCTCCAGCGCTGCGTCATCCATGGGTTCCGGGTCGGGATGGACGCCATCGGTGTAGAAGGACGGCGAGCGCGGGATCCACCCGCCTTTGTCCGGGCTCACTGCCTCGCGGATCGTGAATGACGGCGTCACGGAGGATTTGCGTCCGGCATGGGCAAGCTGCACGCCAAACCTGCTGTCGCCCTGCGCCTTGCAGAAGGCGATGACGCGCGCCAGCGCTGCTTCGGTTTCGTCGTTGTAAAGTCCGAGGCACCAGGGCGAAATCCGGCCTTTGGGCTCTACCCCGCACGCCTCGGTGATAATCAGTCCGATGTTGGAACAGGCGTATTGGCCGAGATGCATCATATGCCAGTCCGTGGCCTTGCCGTCTTCAGACGCATATTGGCACATGGGGGAAAGCACGATGCGGTTGGCAAGCGTCAGCCCGCGCATTGTGTAGGACGAGAACAGCTTTGAAGGCATGACGTTTCCCCGGATGGCGTTCGATTGTGCGCCCCTTGTAACGGGCGCGCGGCCATGCGGAAAGGCGCCTTCGAACGGGCTTGAAACGCGGCGCAGGACCGGCGATAGCAGGCGTTCCTGGCACAGATGGAGCGCCCATGACCGATCGACCTGTCGCCATTTATGGCATCAAGGCCTGCGACACGATGAAAAAAGCGCGCACGTGGCTTGAGAAACAGGGCGTGGAGTATCGGTTCCACGATTACAAGACGGCTGGAATCGACGCGAGGAAACTCGAACAATGGTGCGCAATCGCAGGGTGGGAGACTTTGCTCAATCGCGCTGGAACGACGTTCCGCAAATTGCCGGAGGCGGACAGAACGGGACTCGACAAGCCCAAAGCCGTCGCCCTGATGCTGGCGCAGCCCTCAATGATCAAGCGCCCGGTGCTTGAGACAGGCGCCGAACTGCTCGTCGGGTTCAAACCCGACGCCTATGCAAAAACCTTTGGCGGCGCAGCAAAAAAATAGAAGCGGCTGGATTGCTCCAGCCGCCCCATCTCCCATCCGGCGTGGGGGACGCCGGGTTGAAGGCAACAAATCAATCGACAGGTTCTTCAGTGCGCTCAAACATGTACTTCTCGAATGCTGTTTCATGCGGCGGCAGGAAGGCCGCGCCATCCTCCTGCAGTTGCTGCTGCTGCGCCTGGGTTGGCCGCTCTGACGTCTGACGGTGGACGCGGGTGGACGCGGAGGCAGCGCCTGCAATGCAAAAAAGAGCAGCAGTGGCGAGTGCGAGCGGGAATTGGATTTTCATGGCAGGCTCCTGTTCATACTTCGAAGAATGTCTCAATAGTTGAGATATTGTTAAGCCCCTCAGCTGTCGTTCAAGAATAGGCCGTTCATGTTGCAGCGCAACTTAATTATTTGTAATGTGATGTCCATGCATTTGGTTCGCGGTCAGCGAGAAGCCCATTCTCTCAATTCATAATTGTCCTTGTAAACAAGAAAAATCGACGAAATAACTGATTCGTTGTTGTTGTGCTGCATTGCGTTGCTTACGTAGCTGCTATGCGCGGTAAGCGCGGCTTGCCACGCCTGCACTGAAATCCTGCTCGCATTCATAAGCATCCCGTGCTAACCGCGTCGCTGTCCTGGCGATGTCCGGGAATTTCCTTTCCTGTGGAATTCGAAATGGCCGATATCTTTCACGAGGTCGATGAAGAGGTCCGGCGCGATCAGGCGCTCGAATTCTGGAAGAAAAACCAGAATTACGTCATCGCGCTCTGCGTGGCGGTCGTCGCTTTGTCCGGGGGGTGGCGCTATTATCAGAATTCAACGCGGGTGGCGGCTGAAGCTGCAGGCGCGCGTTATGAAAGCGCAGTTGCGCTTGCCAGGGCGGGCAAGCCCGGGGATGCCGATGAGGCGCTCCGCAGCATCATTTCTGGAGGACCTGCTGGTTATGCGCTGCTGGCGCGCTTCCGCTCGGCCGCCAATCTTGGCGCGAGCGATCCCGCCAGGGCGGTCTCGATCTACGATTCTCTTGCCAATGACGCTTCCGTCGATCCCGCCATGCGCGATGTCGCACGTTTGCGCGCCGCCATGCTGGCGATGGACACAGCTGTTTACGCCGACATACGCACGCGGCTGGAGCCGCTGGCGGCCGTCGGCGGTTCCCTGCGCAGCTCTGCGAGGGAGTTGCTTGCCATCGCGGCGCTGAAAGCGGGCGATCTTGAAGCCGCCGGCAAATGGTTCGACGCAATTGTGATCGATCAGCAAGCGCCCGAGCAAATTCGTGCCCGCGCCGAGGCTCTTTTGGGTCTCGTGAGCGCGGGCCAGCCGAAAGGATAGGCCTGCCCGCAGGGCTGGTCGAGCGTCAGATGTCATTTACGATCGCGATTATCGGCCGCCCGAATGTCGGCAAGTCCACCTTGTTCAACCGGCTCGTTGGCAAGAAACTGGCGCTCGTTGACGATACGCCGGGGGTGACGCGCGACCGGCGCGAGGGCAAGGCGACCATCGCCGACCTCGAATTCACCATTGTCGATACGGCCGGTCTTGAGGAAAGCGAAGCCGAAAGTCTGACCGGGCGGATGCGGGCGCAGACCGAGGCCGCAATTATCGATGCAGACGCCATTCTCTTTATGCTGGATGCGCGCGTCGGCGTGACGCCGACCGACCAGCATTTTGCCCAGCTGGTGCGGCGCTCCGGCAAACCGATCATCCTGCTCGCCAACAAGGCGGAGAGCAAGGCCGGCGAATTTGGCGCACAGGACGCCTGGAGTCTCGGGCTCGGCGAACCGCTGGTCTTTTCCGCCGAACATGGCGTGGGCATCAACGCGCTTTATGAGGCCTTGCTGGAAGCGCTGCCCGAGCAGACCGCGCTGCGCAACGAGGACGAAGACGAGGACGCCTCGCCGCTGAAACTCGGTCTTGAGGATGACGGCAGCGAACTCGACCTCACCAAACCTTTGAACGTGGCCGTCATCGGGCGTCCGAATGCGGGCAAATCGACCCTGCTGAACCGCATTCTGGGCGAAGATCGGTTGTTGACCGGACCTGAGGCTGGCATCACCCGCGATTCCATCGGCGTCGAATTTGAGTGGACCCGCCGGGACGGCTCAAAGCGCGCGATGAAAATGTTTGACACCGCCGGGCTGCGCCGGCGCGCCAATATCACGCAAAAACTGGAAAAGCTGGCGGCGGCGGACGCCATTCGCGCCATCAAATTCGCAGAGGTTGTTGTGGTGTTGCTCGACGCCACGATCCCGTTTGAAAAACAGGATCTGACGCTTGTCGATCTGGTGTCGCGCGAGGGCAGGGGGCTGGTGATTGGTCTCAATAAATGGGACCTGATCGAGAACCCCGAGAACAAGTTGCGCGAATTGCGCGAGGAGGCGGACCGCCTGCTGCCGCAAGTGCGCGGCTGCCCTGTTGTGCCCGTCGCCGGCATCACCGGCACCGGCGTTGAAAAGCTGATGGAAGCCATCTTCAAGGTGCATGAGGTCTGGAACATCCGCATTTCCACGGGGCGCCTCAATCGCTGGCTGGAGCCGGTGATCGAAAAAACGCCGCCGCCTGCCGTGTCCGGTTTCCGCATCAAAATCCGCTACATGACGCAGCCCAAGGCGCGCCCGCCGTATTTCGTCATTTTCGGCAATCAGCTCGACGCCCTGCCCACAAGCTACGAGCGCTTTCTGGCCAATGGTTTGCGCGAAACGTTCGGGCTGCATGGCGTGCCGATCCGCATCAGCAAAAAGGGCTCCACAAACCCGTTTCACACGCCCGGCAAGCGGCGCATCAAGTAGCGGGCGGCTCGCCCCGCCAGCGGCCATAGCGCCAGGGCCGCAGCGCCGACGCCTGCGGCGGCGCACATTCGGGCACGGGATCGTAGCCCGAGGTTCCGCCCGGGCGGCAACGGCAAATTCGCGCAAAACCCATCCATCCCCCGGCCCAGACGCCATGCCTCTGGATGGCCTCGTCGGTGAAGTCCGAGCAGGTCGGGAGGTGGCGGCACTGCCGCCCAACCAGCGCCGAGAGCGTGAGCTGATAGAAGCGGATCAGAATATGGGCTGTTTTGCGGAGCAATCGGGTCTCGCAGGAAGGCGCAGGTTGCAGGCGCCGCGCGGAAGTCTAACATGCGTTTTCTTGGGGGAGGAGTCATGAGTATTTTTCGACGTATCCACGCTGGCTTCGCATTGCTGGCGCTGAGTTGCGTGGGCTTCGCTGCGCCCGCCGCAGCGCTTGAAACCGTCACCGTCGGCGCGACATCGTCGATCACCGACCTGCCATTTTTTATTGCGCAAAAGCGCGGCTATTTCACGCAAGAGGGGCTTGCCGTGAATTTCGTCAATTTCGATTCCGCCGCGCGTATGATTGCGCCGCTCGCCTCGGGCGATCTTGATGTCGCCTCGGGCGGGCCTTCGGCGGCGCTGTACAATGCGATTGCGCGCGGGGTTGGCGTGCGCATCGTGGCGGACCGAACCACCGCTGCGCCCGGGCGCTACAGCCAGATTCTTCTTGTGCGCAAGGCGTTGATCGACAGCGGGCGGGTCAAAACGCTGGCCGATCTCAAGGGATTGAAACTCGCCAACGCCGCGCCGGGCTCGTCGGCCATGGGTACGCTGAACCGGCTCTACAAAATGGCCGGTTTGCAGGAAGGCGATATCGAGAAAATTTATCTCGGCTTTCCCCAGCAAATCATTGCGCTTGAAAATGGAGCAACCGATCTGGCCATGCCGACCGAACCCTATGCGAGCGAGGCTGTGCGGCGCGGTTTTGCGGTCGCCTTCATGCCCGACGACAGGATCTATCCCTACCATCAGATCGCCGTGATGATCTTTTCCGACGCGTTTCGCGTCGCCCGCCATGCAACGGGCGTCGCCTTCATACGCGCCTATATCCGCGCCGTGCGCGACCAGAACGCCGCCATTGTCGATGGCAAACTGACGGGCAAAGATGGCGAGGAGTTCATATCCCTCATCGCCGATAACACGTCGGTGAAGGACAGGGATTTCTTGCGCACTCTGACGCTCAGCAATGCCGACAGCGACGGAAAACTCAATATCGACAGTTTGAAAGAGGATTTTGACGTCTTCAAATCCGCCGGGCTGATCGAGGGCAAAATCTCGGTCGATGACGCTGTGGATACGAGTTTCACGACCGGAGCGGTGGAGAAGTTGGGGGCGGCGGGGAAGTAGGGGTTTTGATCGCTGGCGCAGTCTTCTCCCCATGAGAATGGGGAGAAGGACGATCCCCTCACACCCCAAACTGCTCCCTCAAAATCCGCTCATCGAGCGAATGGCCGGGGTCGTGCAACAGCACAAGCCCGGTTTTATGGTCCATCTCGACATCGACGCGCACAACGTTGCGGGTTTCGCTGTGGTCGGCGACAGCGTTCACCGGGCGCTTTTCCACTTCCAGAATATCGATGCCGACAACGGCGGTGTCGGGCAGCAGCGCGCCGCGCCAGCGCCGGGGGCGGAAGGCGGAAATCGGCGTCAACGCCATCAGCGTGGCGTTCAGCGGCAGGATCGGCCCGTTGACGGAAAAATTATAGGCGGTGGAGCCGGCGGGCGTCGCCACCAGCGCGCCATCGGCGACGAGTTCGTTGAGCCGCACCGCGCCATCGATGGAGATCCGCATTTTGGCGGCCTGATAGGAGGCGCGCAGCAGCGAGACCTCGTTGATAGCGCGGGATTCGCTGATCGCCCCGCCAACCGTGCGCGCGCGCATGACAAGCGGGTGAATCGTTGAGGGCTGCGCTGCGGCAAGGCGCTCGCGCAGGCCCTCCTCCGCATATTCGTTCATCAGAAAGCCGACCGAACCGCGGTTCATGCCATAGACGGGTTTGCACGAGCCCATGAAACGATGCAGCGTTTGCAGCATCAGGCCATCGCCGCCGAGCGCCACCAGCACATCGGCCTCTTCGGGCGTGGCGTCGCCATGCAGGGCGCAGAGGCGCGCGCAAGCCGCGTCAGCTTCCGGCGTGCCGGAGGAGAGAAAGGCGATGCGCTCGAAATGCTGCGGCGCTGATCTGGCGGCTTTCATGGCGAACTCCGGCCCCATGCGGGCGGCGCCTTCTTACCCCGGATCGGAGCAAAGGGAAAAGGCGACCAAGCGCTTTAAATCCGGGCGGTGGCGCCCTATGGTCCGCCCGGCTCTTTCAAACCCACCGGCGAGACCCCCAATGAACATCCGAGTTGACGACGAGCAATTGGCGACGATGAAATTTGCTGTCGGGCAGCCCGTGCGCCGCAACGAGGACCCGCGCCTCGTGCAGGGCAGGGGCGCCTATACCGACGATATCAATCTGGCGGGTCAGGTCTATCTCGCGATGGTGCGCTCGCCGCAGGCGCATGGCAAAATCCTTTCGGTCGATGCTTCAGCGGCGCTGGACATGCCGGGCGTGCTGGCGGTCTACACCGGCGCCGATCTGGCAAAGGCGGGCTATAGCCCCTATCCCTTCCGGGTCGCGCTGAACGACCGGCACGGCAAACCCTGCATGAAACCCAAACGCTATGCGCTGGCGAGCGAGCGGGTGACATTTGTCGGGGATTCTATCGCCTGCGTCGTCGCCGACACCGCCGCCCGCGCCCGCGACGCCGCCGAGGCTGTGGTGGTGGATATCGAGGCGCTGCCCGCCGTCATCGAAATGCGGGAGGCTGTCAAACCAGGCGCGCCACAGGTCGTCGATGAAGCGCCGGGCAATATCGCGTTCGATTATCATTTCGGCGATTCGGAGAAGACCGCCGCGGCCTTTGCGGGCGCCGCCCATGTGACGAAAATGCGCATCACCGACAGCCGCATCGTGGTCAACGCGATGGAGCCGCGCGCCTGCCTTGCCGATTACAGCAAGGACAGGGGCGCCTTCACGCTCTGGGCGCCAACGCAGGGCGTTTCGGGCTCGCGCGGCGCTGCGGCTGAAATGATGAATGTGCCGCCGGACAAAATCCGTTTCATCGCCACCAACGTCGGCGGCTCTTTCGGCATGAAGGGCTCGATGTTTCCCGAATATATCTGCGCCATGCACGCGGCGCGGGAACTCGGCAAGCCCGTGAAATGGACGGATTCGCGCTCGGAATCGTTTCTCAGCGATCACCATGGCCGCGATCAGGATTTCGATTGCGAAATGGCGCTGGATAAGGATGGCCATATTCTCGCCATCCGCTGCAACGGATTCGGCAATCTCGGCGCCTATATGACGATGATCGGGCCGCTGTTCTCGACCTTCAATATCGCAAAGCACGTCAATGGCGCCTATAAAACGCCGCTGATCGAAGTCAATACGCTGTGCGTATTCACCAACACAGTGCCGGTGACGGCGTATCGCGGCGCAGGACGCCCGGAAGGCAATTATTATCTTGAGCGTATGGTCGATACAGCGGCGCGCGAAATGGGCATCGACCCTGTGGAATTGCGAAAACGCAACCACATTGCCAAAGCCGAAATTCCCTATAAAGCGCCGTCCGGATCGACCTACGATTCCGGCGATTTCCCGGCCATTCTCGATACGGCGTTGCGGGAGTCCGATTGGACCGGTTTCGACGCGCGCAAGGCTGCAAGCGCCAGACGGGGAAAGCTGCGCGGTCGCGGCATTGGCCAGTTTGTCGAAGTGACGGCGCCCGTGCAGGGCGAACTTGCCGACATCCGTTTTGACGTTGATGGCGGCGTGACGTTGCGCACGGGTTCGCACGATCACGGGCAGGGGCACTGGACGACGTTCTCGCAGGTGCTTTCGGGCCAGCTCGGCGTGCCGTTTGAAAAAATCAGGCTCATTCAGGATGATACAAATGAGTTGCGCATGGGCACCGGCACAGGCGGTTCAAAATCGCTGATGTGCTCGGGCTCGGCGATTGTCGAGGCCAGTCAGAAGATTGTGGAAAAGGGCAAGATTGCCGCTTCGCATGTGCTGGAGGCTGGCGTCGGCGATATCGAATTCAGCAAGGGTCATTTTGCGGTTGCTGGCACCGATCGCTCGATTTCGATCATGGACCTCGCGCAAAAGCTCCGCGATGGGGCCAAAATGCCGGAAGACGCGCCAAAATCGCTCGATGTCGATCATACAGGATCGGCCAAACCGGCGACCTATCCCAACGGCTGCCATATCTGCGAAGTGGAAATCGATCCGGACACCGGCGAGATCGAGATCGTGGATTACACGATGGTTGGCGACTTTGGCGTCGTCGTCAATCCGATGATCGTCGAGGGCCAGGTGCAGGGCGGCGTTGTGCAGGGCATTGGCCAGTGCCTGCTTGAAAACACAGTCTATACGAGCGATGGGCAGCTCGCGACGGGCTCATTCATGGACTACGCGATGCCGCGCGCCGCCAACGCCCCGCACATGAAATATATCTCGCTGCCGCAGCCGGCGACCACCAATCCGCTTGGCGCCAAAGGCTGTGGCGAAGCGGGCTGCGCGGGCTCGCTGACCTCGATCATGAACGCTATCTGCGATGCGCTGGCCCCGTTGGGCGTCACGCATATCGATATGCCCGCAACGCCCTTGCGCGTTTGGGAGGCGATCAGGGCGGCGAAAAAGGGTTGAGGGCGCGGAGTCATGGCGGCAGACATGATCAAGGCGATGCGCATCCACTCCCATGGCGGGCCAGAGGTCCTGACATGGGAGGATATCGAGATTGCGCCGCCGGGGCCGGGCGAGGCGCGCGTGCGCCACACCGCCATTGCCTTGAATTTTTCTGACATCAACATCCGGCGCGGCGGGTTTTACCAGAAAGACCCGCTGCCGATGCCGCTCATTCCTGGCAATGAGGCTGCGGGCGTTGTGACAAGCGTTGGCGAAGGCGTCACTGCGGTCAATCCCGGCGATCGCGTGGGCTATGTCGGCGTGGGTTTTGGCTTTTTTGCAAAAACCGGCGCCTATGCGCAGGAGCGCAATGTGCCTACTGAAAGGCTGGCGCATTTGCCTGATGGCATTTCTGATGTTCAGGCGGCCGCTGTCATGCTGAAAGGGCTGACTGCGTCGAACATCGTCAACAGGATTTACCGGCCCGCGCCCGGCGATCATGTCTTGATTCATGCTGCGGCAAGCGGCGTTGGCCTCATCCTGACGCAATGGTGCAAATATTTCGGCGCTGTTGTCATCGGCACGGTTGGCAAGGACAGCAAGGCCGCCATCGCGCGCGCGCATGGCGCAGCGCATACAATCCTCTATCGCCAGATGGATTTTGTCTCTGAAGTCAAAGCCATTGTTCCGCAGGGCGTGCGCGCGGTGCTCGATGGCGTTGGCAAGGATACGTTCGAAAAATCGATGGATTGCACGGCGCCCTTCGGAACGCTGGTCAATTATGGCAATGCCTCGGGCCATGTGCCGCCGATCGATATCATGCAGCTCTCGCTCAAAGGCACGCTCTCGATGTGGCGGCCCGGAGTCAGCCATTTTCTTGGCGACCCCACGCGGTTCAAAGAGCTATGCGGGGAGCTGTTCGACCTTGTCGAGATGGGCGTGCTGAAAACCGTCGCAGCGCGGACGTATCCGCTGCACGAGGCCAGGCAGGCCCATATCGACGCGGAACAGGCTGCATTTGCCGGGCCGGTGGTGTTGCTGCCGTAACTGGTCGCCTACAGATGCTCGACCGTCACAACGCCGGGGATCGCCTTGATCGCGCCTGCGACTTGCGCATTGACATTAAATTTGCCGGGCAGGCGGATTTCGATTTCGCCTGACCCCGGGGGCAGCATCAACACCAGAGAAACCTCGCCTTCGCCGCGTCCGCTCAATCTTTGACCGAGCGACGTCAGGGCGGTTTCATCGCGCAGGAAAATCCGCAATCCCTTTTGCACACGATTGGCCGCCTGATCGAGCGGCTCGACGGTTTGAATGCGCGCGCGCACCTCGTCGCCTTCAAGATTGGCTTGCAAGGTCACAAGCACAGGCGCGCCTTTTTCCAGCATGTCGCGGTATTGATTGAGACCTTCCTGAAACAGGATGGCTTCATACTGCCCGGAGGCGTCAGACAGCGTGACAACGCCCATTTTCGAACCGGTTTTCGTGCGTCGCTCAAACCTGTCCAGAACGGTTGCGGCCAGTCGCGCGGATGTCGCGCCCAGTTTGACGGCGCGCGCAAAATCCGCCCAGCGCTCAACCCGCAGACGTTGCAATACAGTCGCGTAATGATCGAGCGGGTGTCCGGACAGGAAAAAGCCGACAGCCTCAAATTCCCGCCTTAATTTTTCGGCGCCTGACCAGGGTTGCGTTGCGGCAGGGCGCAGGCGCGCCGGTTCAGCATCGCCGCCGAACAGCGCGGCCTGTCCGGCGAGACGGTCGTCTTGCGCGCGATTGGCAATGGCCAGAATGGGCTCGATGGATGCGAAAGCCAGCGCGCGATCGGGTTGCATTTCATCAAAAGCGCCCGCCGCTGCGAGGCTTTCCAGCACTTTCTTGTTAACTTCGCGCGGGTTCAGGCGTCGTGCAAGATCTTCCAGATCGGCAAACGGCCGCTCGTTGCGGGCGTCGGCGAGCGCTGCGGCCTGTCCCTCGCCAACGCCCTTGATCGCCGACAAAGCGTAGCGGATCGACAGGGCGCCATCGACGCCGACATGCACGTCAAAATCGACGCCCGAGCGGTTGATCGAGGGGGGATCGACCTGAATTCCCAGGCGCCGGGCTTCGTTGCGGAACTCCGCAAGTTTGTCGGTATTGCCCTTGTCGAGCGTCATCGATGCGGCGAGGAACTCGACGGGATAATTGGCTTTGAACCAGGCGGTTTGGTAGGCGATGAGCGCGTAACAGGCGGCGTGACTTTTGTTGAATCCATAGTCGGCGAATTTCGCCAGCAGGTCGAAAATTTCATTCGCCTTGGGTCGCGTCAAGCCTTTTTCGATTGCGCCGCTGACAAACCGGTCGCGTTGCGCGTCCATTTCCGCCTTGATTTTTTTACCCATCGCACGGCGCAGAAGATCGGCTTCGCCGAGCGAATAACCGGACAGTCGCTGCGCGATCTGCATCACCTGTTCCTGATAAATGATGACGCCAAAAGTCTCTTTCAGCGTTTCTTCCATCATCGGATGGATGTAGTCGGCCACCTGCTCGCCGAGTTTGACTGCGCAATAGGTCGGGATATTGGCCATCGGGCCGGGGCGGTAGAGCGCAACCAGGGCGATGATGTCTTCAATGCGGTCGGCGCGCATTTCGACCAGCGCTTTGCGCATGCCGGCGCTTTCCAGCTGAAACACGCCGATGGTCTCGCCGCGCCCCAGCATTTCATAGGTCTTCGTGTCGTCGAGCGGGAGGCCGGCGAGATCGACGTCGATGCCGCGGCGCTTCAGCGCCACGAGCGTTTTATCGAGGGTTGTCAGGGTTTTCAGGCCAAGAAAATCGAATTTCACCAGACCGGCGGGCTCCACCCATTTCATGTTGAATTGCGTCGCTGGCATGTCGGATTTCGGGTCGCGATAGAGTGGAACGAGTTCATGCAGGGGGCGGTCGCCAATGACAATGCCAGCGGCGTGGGTGGACGCGTTGGAGTAAAGGCCTTCGAGTTTCCCGGCAATTTGCAGCATTTGGGCGACGCGCTCATCGGACTCGGCTGCCTCGCGCAGGCGCGGCTCGGATTCGAAAGCGTCTTTCAGGGATATGGGTTTTGCCGGATTTTGCGGAACGAGCTTGGCAAGTTTATCGACCTGGCCCAGCGGCATTTCGAGCACGCGTCCGACATTGCGCATGACGCCGCGCGCCAGAAACGAACCGAATGTAATGATCTGTGCAACACGGTCCAGGCCATAGCGCTCGCGAACGTAGCGGATGACTTCGTCACGGCGCTCCTGGCAGAAGTCGATATCGAAGTCGGGCATCGACACGCGTTCCGGGTTGAGAAATCGCTCGAACAGCAAACCAAAGCGCATCGGATCAAGATCGGTGATTGTGAGAGCCCAGGCGACCAGCGAACCGGCGCCCGAACCGCGCCCCGGACCCACCGGAATGCCTTGCGCTTTGGCCCATTTGATGAAGTCGGCGACAATCAGAAAATAGCCGGGGAATTTCATGCGCGCGATCACGTCGAGTTCGAAATCGAGGCGTTCGACATAATCGCTTTCGCCAAACCCTTGCGCGCAGCCATGCGCCGCGAGCCGCGCGCGCAAACCCTCATGCGCGCCCCTGCGCAACTCAATGGTTTCGGCTTCTTCCGCATCTGCGGCGCCATCGCCTGTCGTGAATCGCGGCAGGATGGGTTTGCGCGTTAACGGCCGATAAGAGCAACGCAGCGCGATGGCGACACTGTTGCGCGTCGCCTCCGGAATATCCGAAAACAGTTCGGTCATTTCGGCGCGGGTTTTAAACCGATGCTCAGGCGTCACCTGTCGCCTTCCATCCTGCGAGACCACAACGCCGTCGGCGACGCAGAGCAGCGCGTCATGCGCTTCATAGTCCGATGCCGCCGCAAAATAAGGTTCGTTGGTTGCAACCAGCGGCAGTTCAAATTCCCCGGCAAGTTCGATCAACTGCGGTTCGATCCGGGCTTCCAGATCGAGGCCGTGGCGCTGCAATTCGACATAAAGCGCGCCGGGAAAGAGCTGCGTCAGCGTCTCAAGACGCGCGTGCGCAACATCCGGTCGTTCGGCGGCAAGCGCGCGATCGATGGGTCCGTTGGGGCCGCCGGTGAGTGCGATCATTTCGCTGCAATCCGCGCGCAGGCAATCGAGCGAGACATGCGGCGGGTCGCCGGGAGCAGGGTCGAGCCAGGCGCTCGACGCAATTCGCATCAGGTTTTTATAGCCGCGCTCCGTTTGCGCGATCAGGACGACAGCCGCGCGGCCCATGCCATGGACTTCTGCGCGTCCTGAAAATTTCGCGCCATCCCCGAAATCAACGGAAATGCTGGCGCCCGTGATCGGTTGTATCCCTTCCCTGGCGAGCTTTTCGGAAAACTCCAAAGCGCCAAAAAGGTTATTTGTGTCGGTGATGGCAATGGCGGGCTGCGAATCCGCCTTGGCGAATTTCGCCAGCGTGGCGATCGCCAGTGCGCCCTCGCGCAGCGAAAACGATGTGTGGGTATGCAGATGAACGAAGCCGACAGCCTCGCAGATCGCCTGGACATCTTTGGGTTCAAGCGCTTTTGACATGATTCGCTCTGTTGCTTTGCCCATCATCATGCGGGAGGCGGGGCGCCGTGGAAAGGGCTGCGTTGAGGGCTGTGCAAAAAGGCTGGGGAAGTTTGGCGAATTCCAGCGCTCCTGTATGAACGGAGGCAGGGGAGCTTTGCCGCCGGGGTTTTATCTTTGACTGACGCTTTTGCATTCACGCTGCACGCAACCGACGGCGGCGCCCGCACGGGGGAAATATCGACGCCGCGGGGTCAAATCCGCACGCCCGCCTTCATGCCCGTGGGGACGGCGGCGACCGTCAAGGCCATGCACCCTCAGGAGGTCAGGGCGCTTGGCGCCGATATCGTGCTTGGCAATACGTATCATCTTATGTTGCGGCCCGGCGCCGAGCGTGTGGCGGAACTTGGCGGATTGCACCGGTTCATGAACTGGCCGTACCCGATTTTGACGGATTCGGGCGGCTTCCAGGTGATGTCGCTCTCGAAGTTGCGCAAACTCAACGAGAACGGCGTGACCTTTCAGTCGCATATCGATGGCTCCAGGCATGTGCTGACGCCCGAACGCTCGATGCAGATTCAGGACCTCCTGGGGTCCGACATCCAGATGCAATTTGATGAATGCGTGAAAATGCCCTGTTCGCCGGAGGAGGCCGAACGCGCCATGCGCCTGTCGTTGCGCTGGGCCGAGCGTTCGCGGACAGCGTTCCGGGGCCAGCCTGGGCGTGCGGTTTTCGGCATTGTGCAGGGCGCGGATGTCGCCGCGCTGCGGGTCGAAAGCGCGCGGGCGCTGGCAGGGATGGATTTTCACGGCCTCGCCATTGGCGGACTGGCGGTTGGCGAACCGCAGGCCGTGATGCTGGCGATGATCGAAACC
This sequence comes from uncultured Hyphomicrobiales bacterium, assembly GCA_903931945.1. Lineage (GTDB taxonomy): Bacteria > Pseudomonadota > Alphaproteobacteria > Rhizobiales > Beijerinckiaceae > Terripilifer. Next base: position 15,252 of record CAIZEI010000039.1, read on the forward strand.
GTTGCGCCCTTCCTGCCCGAGACCAGGCCGCGCTATCTGATGGGGGTGGGCACGCCTGACGATATCGTTGAAAGCGTCGCGCGCGGCGTCGATATGTTCGATTGCGTCATGCCGACACGGGCGGGGCGTCATGGGCTCGCCTATACGAGGCGGGGGCGGATCAATCTGCGCAACGCACGCCATGCCGCCGATCCCGATCCGATCGATCCAGAGTCCTCGTGGCCGGCTGCGCGCGACTATTCCCGCGCTTATTTGCACCATCTCGTCAAGTCGGAAGAAATTCTGGGGATGATGCTGCTCACCTCCATCAACCTCGCCTATTATCAGGAGCTGATGTCCGGTCTGCGGCAAGCCATCGCCGCGCATCAGCTGTCTGATTTTATAGCAGAGACAAAGTTGGGCTGGTCGACGGGGGAGGCGGATCGAACCCTTTTGAAATAGCAACGGTCTGCTCAACGAAAAACAAGGCGGTCCATCGGGAGCCGCCTTGTCTTTCACCACGCTTTCATCACCACGTCTCGACTGACCCCATTTTTTCGATTTGCAAAGGAGCGGCCATTTCGGCTCATGCTTTCCCGCGCTTGATTGGGTTCAGGTTCCTCCCGCGACTTGGATAGCAGCACGTGAGCGGCCCGAGAGCTCGTTCGCGGCCTCCTTTCGGATAGCGGGCGTAACCTAGCGGAGGATTTTTGCCTTGTCACTATCTCGCCATCAATTTTGAAACGCCATTTCGCACTTTTTCTGCTGAAAATTTGTGCAGATCACAAATTGCGCCGTTTGTCTGAAGATTTCCCTCTCGGCGCCATTGTTCTGGCCATTCAATAGCCGCAAACTCGCACGAGTGATTCCCTCTGGATGCCGAAGCCGATGCGCCACCGCTCTATTGTTCCTGGCGTCTTTGGCCTCCTGGTGGGGACGCATGTCTGACGCGGGCGCTCTGGACGAAGTTCAGCGCACGGCCAGCGGAGGAGCGGGGCCCTTTGGACCATTTGAATGGATGGTGGCTCTGCGCTTTTTGCGCGGACGACGGGCGCGTCGGCCTTTTTCCGCCTTCGCCGTCGTCTGTTTCAGCGGCATGGCGGTCAGCGTTGCGACCCTGATTGTTGTGATGTCGGTGATGAACGGGTTTCACTCCGAGTTGCGCAACAAGATTGTCGGCATCAATGGCCATGCCTTTGTGCAACCGCTGGAATCGCCGCTGACCGACTACGATGCTGTGGTCTCGCGCATACGCGAGCTCCCCGGCGTTGTTCAGGCCTTGCCAATGATCGAGGCTGCTGTTGGCGTATCATCGCCCTATCAGCAGTCCGGGGGGCTGGCGCGCGGAATCCGGGGCGCCGATCTTGAAAAACTGCCGGGAATATCGGGCAACGTTAAACTTGGAACGCTCGATGGTTTCGACGATGCGGAGGGGATCGCCATCGGCGCCAAAATGGCGGAAAATCTTGGCGTGCGGATCGGAGATTCTGTGACGGTGCTGACGGCGCGCGGCGCGCAGACGCCCTTTGGCGTCACGCCACGCTATAAAGCCTATCCCGTGGTGGCGATTTTCCAGATTGGCGCGTCGAACTTTGACAATTTGTTTGTTTATTTGCCGCTCGCCGAGGCGCAGGCGTTTTTCAACAAGGATGGCGAAGCCTCGCTGATCGAGGTCTTTGTTAAAGATCCCGAAGACATGGACGCGATGCGCGACAAGCTTGAATTTGTCGCCAGACGACCCGTGATCGTCACGGACTGGCGCGATCAGAACAAAGGCTTTTTCGATGCGCTGAAAATCGAGAGCAGCGTGATGTTCCTGATCCTTTCGATGATGATTATCGTGGCTGCGATGAATATCATTTCAGGGCTTATCATGCTGGTGAAAGACAAGGGCCGCGCGATCGCCATCCTGCGCACGATGGGCGCAACGCGCGGCGCGATTCTTCGCATCTTTCTGCTGACGGGCTGTATCGTTGGCGTGTGCGGAACGATTGTTGGTTTGCTGCTTGGCCTGCTCGTGGCGCATAATGTCGAACCTATCCGGCAATTCATCAATCGTGTTTTTCATATCAACGCCTTCGACCCGAATTTTTATTTGTTGAATCAATTGCCCTCTGTGGTCGCGCCGCAAGATGTCGCGCTGGTTGGCGGCCTCGCGTTTGGTTTGGCTCTGGTGGCCACGATCTATCCCTCGTGGCGCGCGGCGCGTCTCGATCCCGTTGAAGCCCTGCGGTACGAATGATGAGCGGCGCTGACGACTATCCCGCGCTCTGGTTGAATGACATCTCGCGCAGTTATGCGCAGGGAGAGACGCGGCTTGATATTCTGGATTCGGCGGAACTCGCGCTCTGGCCCGGGCAGTCGGTGGCGCTTGTGGCGCCGTCGGGCGCAGGCAAATCGACGCTTCTGCATATTGCCGGGCTGCTCGAAAAGCCTGATGCCGGCGATGTGTTGATCGCCGGCGCCTCCACCCGCAATATGGACGATGGCGCGCGCGCTTCAGCGCGCCGGGCCGATATCGGTTTTGTGTATCAGTTCCATCATCTGCTGCCAGAATTTACCGCGCTGGAAAACGTCGTGCTGCCGCAGATGATTGCTGGCCTGAAGCGCGGGGAGGCCACACGGCGGGCGTCGGAACTGCTGACCTATCTCGGTCTGGGTCTGCGTCTCCAGCACAGGCCCGCCGAACTTTCGGGCGGCGAACAGCAGCGCGTCGCGATTGCACGTTCCGTGGCGAATGGTCCGCGCATTTTGCTGGCCGATGAACCGACGGGCAATCTTGATCCGCGCACCGCCGATCAGGTGTTTGGCGCGCTGACGCAACTGGTGCGGGCGTCAAACCTTGCCGCCCTGATCGTGACCCACAACGTCGAAATCGCCGGGCGTATGGACCGCCGCGTGACGCTGCGCGAGGGCAAGGTCGTGGAGCTCGAATAGGGGATGCGGGGGCCTGGTTGCTGTGCTGCCTGAATTAAGCATAACCGGGGTTAACCCGGGGGCATGAAAAATTCGCGCTTGCAATAAGAACAAAACAGGATCATAAAGGGATCATTAAGGAAATAAGGGGAGTTCCCATGTTTCGTTCCTTCTTCGCTGACGCCGCCGAACTGGCCTCGCTGGGCTGCTTTCTCACCATGATCGCCTGTCTCGCCAAGGCGGTTGGCGGCGCCTGAACCGGGCTTTCGGTCGTCAGGCAGGTTTCGCTGGAGGACCGCGCCTGTTTGGACGAATTCTGCTTTACGGCTGGTTCTAAATCGGCTTCTGGTGGCGAAGACGCGAAGCTGGCCCGGGGCCATCGATTGCAAGAAGGGGAGATGCGCCTTGAGGTTTTGGTTGGCGATTCTGGCGGCTTTGCCGAGCCTGATTTCGGTCTGTTGCGCTCAAACGTGGGCGCCCAAAAGCGTGGCGCTGCCGGGCGTGACGCTGCGCTATATCGACACCGCCGGGGCGGGCGTTCCCGTGGTTTTGCTGCACGCCAACACAGGGACGATTGAAAGCTGGGCGACGCAAATCCCGGATTTTGTGCAAGCGGGTTATCGCGTCATCGCTTTTGACCGCAGAGGCTGGGGCGGGAGTCTGGCTGATCCTGCAACGGGTTCGCAGCCTGGCACAGTCGCGGGGGATCTTGATGCGTTGGCGAGCGTATTGAAGCTTTCGCCGTTTCACATTGTCGGGGTCGCCGGAGGCGGTTTTGTCGCGCTGGACTATGCGGCCTGGCGTCCCGAGCGCGTCCGCAGCCTCGTTGTAGCGGCGACCTCTGCGCAACTCGATGAGACGGAAATGAAGGATTTTTCGAAGCGCATCGAATTTCAGGGGTTTCGCGATTTGCCGCCGGTCCATCGCGAGGTCGGGGCATCCTATCGCGGTGGCAATCCGGAGGGTACGAAGCGATGGATGGAGCTGGAGGAGGCCTCGCAACAAAAAGGCGCGCCCTCACAGGCTCTGCGAACGCCCAATACCTATGCCAAACTGGAAGCGATCGCCACGCCAACCCTCGTGCTAGCCGGCGATTCGGATATGGTTTCGCCGCCAGCCATGATGCGCATCTGGTCGGCTCATCTCAAAAACCACGAATTTGATTTTGTGCCTGACGCTGGCCATTCCATCTCCTGGGAGCAGCCGGCGCTCTTCAACGCCAAGGCGCTGGCCTTTCTGGCGCGGCATTGAAGAATGGACAAATGCTGAATCCGAAGGCTCGGATTTGTCATCGCATTTGGCGCAAATTCGAAATTCGTCGCTGCTACTCATGCCCCAGCGTCAACGAACGCAGGGGGATGACATGAGCGAATGGATGAAAGAAGCCGGCCTTGCCAATATCGATCCGCGGCTGCTGGAGGAGGCGTTCCGACGGGCTTGCGCTGCGCCCCTGAACAGCGGGAACGATCGGCAGGGCATTCTGGCCGCCATTCTCGACGAAGCCCGTCGCGGCACCAGGCATATGCATGGTCTGGTTGGCGCAGCGGCCCGGGTGCAGGCTGCAGCCTGACCCGGGAATTCTTCAGGGTTTTGACCTGGCCGGGGTCGGCAGTCGCACGGGATTGTCAAGCCTCCGGTCAAGATAGGCCCCAACCTCGGCGATCAATTCATCGACCCTGTTTTCGAAAAAATGATTCGCGCCCGGCACAACCGCGTGCTCGATGACGATGCCCTTCTGGGTCTTGAGTTTTTCGATCAGGGCCAAGACCTCCTTGAGCGGCGCCACGCGGTCCTGATCGCCATGCACGAACAGGCCGGAGGAGGGGCAAGGAGCCAGAAAAGTGAAATCGAACCGGTTTGCTGGCGGCGCGATTGAAATAAACCCCTCGATTTCAGGACGCCGCATCAGCAATTGCATGCCGATCCAGGCGCCAAACGAGGCGCCGGCGATCCAGCAGGCCCTTGCCTCCGGGCTTTGGCTCTGGGCCCAGTCGAGGGCGGCGGCAGCGTCCGACAATTCGCCGGCGCCATGATCGAATCCGCCCTGGCTGCGGCCAACGCCGCGAAAATTGAATCGCAGAACGGAAAACCCGCGTTCCGCAAAGGAATAATACATATTGTAGATGATCTGGTTGTTCATCGTTCCGCCAAATTGCGGGTGCGGATGAAGAATGACCGCAATCGGCGCGCCGCGCTGCTTGGAGGGGTGATAGCGGCCTTCAAGACGACCGGCCGGACCGGTAAAGATGACTTCGGGCATTCCTACTCCAGTTCTTTCCGATCGACCGGCAAATGCCGGGATCAGGTGAAGCGCTATTAAAACGGGCGCAATTTCTTGACGCGGGCGCAGTGTGAGGTCACAAGCGGGCAGGCTCGCCCCGCGCCGGAACGGCCTTGTAGCACGCAGCCCATGGCGGATTGCAAGCATTTTACATGTGTTGACAGCAACGCCGGGAGGCGAAGTTGATTTTGGCCACGTCCGCGCGCGCGCGCGTCTATCTCGATTACAACGCTTCTGCGCCGCTTCGACCGGTCGCTCGGGCGGCAATGGAAGCGACGCTCGATCTGCAAGGCAATGCTTCATCGGTGCATGGCGAAGGCCGCGCCGTACGCGCGGTCATAGAGGACGCGCGAAGACAGATTGCGGCGCTGCTCGGCGCTGAGCCCAAAAACCTGATTTTCGTCTCGGGCGCCACCGAGGCCGCCAATCTCGCGCTGACACCGTTTTTACGCGACAAAACAGGTGGTTGCGAAGTCTTGCTGGCGGGCGCCGGAGAGCATCCGTGTGTCCTGTCAGGTCACGGCTTTGCATCGGAGCGTTTTTTTGAGGCGCCGCTCGGTCCGCAGGGGGTGATCGACCTGGCGGCGCTGGAACGGCTGCTGGCGGCTGCGCCCGGGCGGCCCATGCTGGCGCTTCAGGCGGCAAACAACGAGACCGGCGCCATCCAGCCCATGCGTTTGGCCGCGGATATCGTTCACGCCCGCAACGGGATTGTGGTTTGCGACGCGGTGCAATGGGCAGGCCGGGGCCCCTGCGATCTAAAAGCGTTGGGCGCCGATGCGCTGTTGATCTCGTCGCACAAACTGGGCGGCCCCAAAGGCGCCGGCGCGCTGGCGCTGGCCGATGGCTTGTACTTTGAGCGAGGGCTCATTCGCGGCGGAGGGCAGGAGCGCGGCGCGCGCGGCGGCACTGAAAACGCTTTGGCGATTGCGGGATTCGCGGCCGCTGCACGCGAGGCGTTTGTGACCTGCAACCGCCAAAGCCTTGAGTTGGCCGACATGCGCGACAGGATGGAAGCGACTTTGCAGGCCGGACTGCCTGATATCGAGATTTTCAGCGCGAATACCGCTCGCCTGCCCAATACGAGCGCTTTTGCTGTGCCAGGGCTTGCTGCGGAGACCCTGTTGATGGCGCTTGACCTTGAGGGAATTGCGGTTTCCTCGGGGTCTGCGTGTTCCTCCGGCAAGGTGCGCCCGTCTCATGTCCTTGCGTCGATGGGCGTTCAGGACCATATATCCAGATGCGCCCTGCGGATCAGCCTTGGCTGGGCGTCGCAGCCGGGCGATATCGACCGGTTTTGCGAAACTTTCCAAAGAACTGTAAGTAGAATGCTTGCGCGCCGGACGCATCCGGTTGCAGGAATTTAGTCTGAGCCGGCGGGCCTTGAACCCGCGCCGGGTGAGGAGAACGAGATGGCAGCTGTCCAGGAGACCGTCGACAGGGTCCGATCCGTCGATGTCGATGCCTATAAATACGGGTTTGTGACCGATATCGCTTCGGACAAGGCGCCCAGGGGCCTGAACGAGGACATTGTCCGCTTCATTTCCGCCCGCAAGGATGAACCGGAATGGCTGACGAACTGGCGGCTGGAGGCCTACCGGCGCTGGCTGACAATGGCGGAACCCGACTGGTCGCGCGTTCATTATCCCAAAATCGACTATCAGAACCTCTATTATTACTCCGCGCCGAAATCGACGCCGGGTCCGAAATCGCTGGACGATGTCGATCCCGAATTGCTGAAAATGTACGAAAAGCTCGGCGTCCCCCTGCGTGAGCGGGCGATTCTCGCGGGCGTCGAGGGCGCTGGCGCGCGGGTCGCCGTCGATGCGGTGTTCGATTCAGTTTCCGTCGTTACGACATTCAAGGAAGAACTGGGCAAGGCCGGGGTGATTTTTTGCCCGATTTCCGAAGCGGTCAAAACGCACCCGGAACTGGTGAAAAAATATCTGGGGTCGGTGGTTCCCACAACGGACAATTATTTCGCAACGCTCAACAGCGCGGTATTTTCCGACGGCTCGTTCGTCTACATCCCGCCGGGCGTGCGTTGCCCCATGGAATTATCGACCTATTTTCGGATCAACGAGCGCAACACCGGCCAGTTCGAACGCACGCTGATCATCGCGGACGCAGGCTCCTACGTCAGCTATCTTGAGGGCTGCACGGCGCCGCAGCGGGATGAGAACCAGTTGCACGCGGCGGTCGTCGAATTGATCGCGCTCGATGACGCGGAGATCAAATATTCCACGGTGCAGAACTGGTATCCCGGCGACAAGGATGGCAAGGGCGGCATCTATAATTTCGTCACCAAACGCGGGGATTGCCGGGGCGCCCGGTCGAAAATCTCCTGGACGCAGGTCGAGACGGGGTCCGCCATCACCTGGAAATATCCGTCCTGCATCCTGCGCGGTGATTCGTCGCGCGGCGAGTTTTATTCGATCGCCATTTCGAACGGCAGGCAGCAGGTCGACAGCGGCACAAAAATGCTGCATCTCGGCAAGAATACGTCGAGCCGCGTGATCTCGAAGGGCATTGCGGCGGGGCGCTCGGACAATACCTATCGTGGGCAGATTTTTGCGCATCGCAAGGCTGACCATGCGCGCAATTTCACCAATTGCGACTCGCTGCTGATTGGCCATGAATGCGGCGCCCATACCGTGCCCTATATTGAAACGCGCAACGCCAGCGCGCAATTCGAACACGAGGCGACGACGTCTAAAATCTCCGAAGATCAACTGTTCTACGCCATGCAGCGCGGGCTTTCGGCGGAGGAGGCGACTGCGCTCATCGTCAACGGCTTTGTGCGCGATGTCTTGCAACAGCTGCCGATGGAGTTCGCGGTTGAAGCGCAAAAACTGATCGCGGTGAGCCTTGAGGGGAGCGTGGGGTGAGCCAGCGTTCGTGGTTCAGGCCCAAGCGTTTTGGTTATGGCGCGACGCCCGTCACATGGGAAGGGTGGGCGCTGACGCTCGGTTCTGCGGCGATTATTGCAGGATCGATTGTTGTGATGAACATGTGGGTGAACCGCTCGAATTTTATCGCCTGGATGATCTGGGCGGCCATCGCGCTGATCGTTGTCGGTGTGGTGGTCAAGGTCAGCAGGGCGAAAACGGACGGGGACTGGCGATGGCGGTGGTGAGCGCGCCGTTGACTTATGAAAGATTTGAGCGGGAATCATAGATGCTTGAAATTCGCAACCTGCACGCCGAAATCGGCGGCAAGAAGATCCTCAACGGCGTCAATCTCATGGTCAAATCCGGAGAGGTCGCCGCCATCATGGGGCCGAATGGCTCGGGTAAATCGACGCTGTCCTATGTCATCGCCGGGCGCGATGGCTATGAGGTGACCGAGGGCGAGGCGCTGCTCGATGGCGAAAACATTCTCGCACTCGATCCGCATGAACGCGCGGCCAAAGGTCTGTTTCTGGCGTTTCAATATCCGCTGGAGATTCCCGGCGTTACGACCATGACATTTCTCAAGGCGGCGATGAATTCGCAACGCAAACAGCGCGGCGAAGCAGAGTTGACGACGCCGGATTTTATCAAGAAAGTGAATGTCGCCGCCGAGCGCCTCGGCGTCAAGAAAGACATGCTGCGCCGCGCGCTGAATGTCGGCTTTTCCGGCGGCGAGAAGAAGCGTCTTGAAGTTTTGCAAATGGCGCTGCTGGAGCCGCGTTTCGGCATTCTTGACGAGACCGATTCCGGGCTCGATATCGATGCTTTGCGCATTGTCGCGGAAGGCGTGAATTCGCTTCGTTCGCCCGATCGCGCGTTTCTCGTCATCACGCATTATCAGCGGCTGCTCGATTATATCGTGCCCGACAATGTGCATGTTCTGTCCAAGGGACGCATCGTGAAATCCGGCGGCAAGGAGCTTGCGCTGGAACTCGAAAAGAATGGCTACCGTGATTACGGTGGAGAAGCGGCGTGAGGATTTCGACGTGACCGCTGTTGTAACCTCGATTCAATCGTCTGCCGAGACGGCCCTCGGCAAACTCTACGCGTCCTTGCCAAAGGGCGTGGGCGCCGCTGGCGTCGCGCGCGCGCGGGCTTTTGCGAGATTCGAGAGATCGGGGCTGCCGACGCGCCGCATCGAAGCCTGGCATTACACCGATATGCGCAGCGCATTGCGCGAGGCCTATCCGCTGGCGTTTGATTACGCGATGAACCCGACCAGGGGTTTGCGAATAGACCTCATCGACGGCGCTGCGCCGGACGATCTGGGCCAGCAAACATGGCCCGAAGGCTTGCGTGTTCGCGCGCTGCGCGATGTGCTGGCCGGCGCCGGCGATGATCTCGCTGCGAAGATTTATCCGGATCAAGGCGCTAACGACGCCATGGTCGCTCTCAATGCAGCGATGTCGGGCGATGGACTCGTGATCGAGGTGGCGACCGGCGCGCGCATCGAAACGCCCATTGGCGTTTACTGGCGTTCGGGCGGCGTCACGCCAAGATCCGACTTCTCGCGCGTTCTCGTGCTCCTTGGAGACGGCGCCCACATAACGCTGGTGGAATCGCACGCGGCTCATGCGAGGACGCAACGCAATAGCGCGATCGTTTTTCATCTTGCTGCTGGCGCCAGTGTCGAGCATGTCTTCGTGCCTGAATTTTATGAGGCCGAATCTCACGTCGCCACATTGATCGCGGAATTGGGCGAATGCGCTGCTTTCAATTCTTTTGCGCTCATCGCTGGCGGCGGCTTGTTGCGCCGGCAAATTTTTGCGCGTTGCGCAGGCGAACAGGCTGACGTCGCTTTCCGAGGGGTTTCATTGCTGGGGGGCAAGCAACACGCCGACACGACGCTTGTGGTCGATCACGCCGCGCCGCACGGGCGGAGCAGGGAACTGTTCAAGCATATTGTGACTGATGGGGCCTCAGGCGTTTTTCAGGGCAAGGTCATTGTCCGCCCCCATGCGCAAAAGGTCGATGGCGGTATGAAAAGCCAGACATTGCTGCTGTCGGACGATGCGGCAATGTACAACAAGCCGGAACTGGAAATTTTTGCCGACGATGTTGTTTGTGGACACGGGGCGACGGTGGGCGAACTCGACAAGGACCAATTGTTCTACCTGATGGCGCGCGGCCTGACGAAAGCCGAGGCGGAGGCGCTGCTGCTGGACGGTTTTGCGCGCGAGGCGATCGAGTTTGTAAGCAATGAGGACGTAAGGTCGAGGCTTGAAACCCTGATGTCCGACTGGCTTGAATCGAGGCCGTCATGACGATGCAAGCCACCCCCTATGATGTTGAAAAGCTGCGTGCGGATTTTCCGATCCTTTCGGAAAAGCCCTATGGCAAAAAGCTCGTTTACCTTGACAATGCCGCATCGGCGCAGAAGCCGCGCGCGGTGATTGAACGCATGGTTCACGCCTACGAGCATGAATACGCCAATGTCCATCGTGGATTGCATTACCTTGCCAATGCCGCGACAGATGCCTTTGAAGGTGCGCGCGAAAAGGTTCGGTTTTTCCTGAACGCCGCTTCAACGGACGAAATTATCTTCACCCGTTCGGCGACAGAAGCGCTGAATCTGGTTGCCGCATCTATTGGCCAGTCCATCAGCGAGGGCGATGAAATCGTGCTCTCGATCATGGAGCATCACTCCAATATTGTGCCCTGGCATTTTTTGCGCGAACGCAAGGGCGCTGTCCTGAAGTGGATCGGGTGTGATGACGACGGCAATTTCTCGCTGGACGAATTCGAACGCCTGCTGACGCCGCGCACGAAAATGGTCGCCATCACGCATATGTCGAATGTGCTTGGGACCGTTGTTCCGGTGAAGGATTTAATCCGGATTGCGCACGCCCATGGCGTGAAAGTTCTGGTCGACGGCTCGCAGGGCGCCGTGCATCTGGACGTCGATGTGCGCGATCTCGACGCGGATTTTTATGCATTTACCGGCCATAAGGTTTACGGCCCGACGGGCATTGGCGTTCTTTACGGCAAAAGGAAACTGCTTGAAACCATGCCGCCCTTCAACGGCGGCGGGGAGATGATCGAGACTGTGACGATGGAGTCTGTGACCTATAACAGTCCGCCGCATCGCTTTGAGGCGGGAACGCCGCCGATTGTGCAGGCCATCGGGCTTGGCGCTGCGATCGACTATATGTTGAATGTGGGACGCGCGAATATTCGCGCGCACGAAAACGCGCTGCGTGATTACGCCCATGAGCGGCTTGGCGCCATGAAGCGCCTGCGGATTTTTGGTCACGCCAGAGACAAGGGCGCGATCGTATCCTTCGAGATGAAGGGCGCGCATGCTCACGACGTTGCAACGGTTATCGATCGCTCGGGCGTTGCAGTCCGGGCGGGCACGCATTGCGCCATGCCGCTGCTTCAGCGATTTGGCGTAAAATCGACATGCCGCGCCTCATTTGCGCTATATAATACGCACGAGGAAGTCGATGCGCTGGTTGAGGCGCTGGCGCGGGCCGAGGCCCTGTTCTCATGAGGAAACTGTCATGACCGGCAGCACCGCAGTTGAAAGCGAATATCAGCCCAACCGGCCTGCGATGGAATATCCCTCGCAGGTTCCGCCCGAAGAGCTTGACCGTTTGACCGACGATCTCATCGCGGCGCTGAAAACCGTGTTCGATCCGGAAATTCCCGTCGATATTTATGAGCTCGGTCTCATTTATAGAATCGATATCGACGACTCCCGCTTCGTGAACATCGACATGACGCTGACCGCCCCCGGCTGTCCGGTCGCCGGCGAAATGCCGCAATGGGTCGAAAACGCCGTCAATGCAGTGCATGGCGTGTCAGGCGTCAAGGTTTCAATGACATTCGATCCACCCTGGGATCAAAGCCGTATGTCGGAGGAAGCGCGCGTTGCGCTCGATATGTGGTGACGGCATCTGGAAATACCCGTTAATCCCTCCTATCTGGAATGGGACTGCGTCGCCGGGCCTTGAACCCGGGTGAGACAGGAGACTGCAATGGCATCGGCGATATCCCGCTTCAAGGTGATGACGCTTTCCGAGGCGGCCGCGGAGCGCGCGCGGGAAATAATGACGGAGTCTGACAAGCAGGGCGCCATGCTGCGCGTCGGCGTCAGAAATGGCGGCTGCGCCGGCATGTCCTATACAATGGACTGGACGCGCGAAATTGGCGCGCATGACGAATTGATTGAGGACAAGGGCGTACGGATCGTTATCGATCCCAAGGCCGTGCTGTTTCTGCTCGGCACGGAAATGGATTTTGAGACGACCAAATTGTCTTCAGGCTTTGTTTTCCGCAATCCCAACCAGACATCGGCCTGCGGGTGTGGCGAAAGCGTCGCCATCGAACCCGCCCGGCCTGAAGCCCTTCAGGCCTCGCGCTGAAAGAACCAGACGCCTGGCGTGCGGGAAATGCGGCGCGCGATCAGGTGTTCGAGCATGGTCGTGGGATAGAGCACGCAGGCCGTGCCGAACGCGCCGATCTTTTCGACTGTTGTTAGTAACTCGCTGTCGCGAGCAAAATCGTTTTCGGCATGACCGCCAAGCCAGGAATCGCAATCCCTTAAAATCACAACAAAGGCTGGCAGTTCAGGCCAGAGCTTCGTTCTCCGCCGCACAATAAGCGCGGTCTCAATTCTTTCGTTCTGCGAAAAAGCCGCATGGATGGCTGCGGCGGCGTCGGGCGAAAGCGCGGCGGGGCGGTGCAGGTCCCACAGGCGGGGCGGGCGCTGGCGTTCGCGGTCGGCTCGTATCAGAGCTTTTCCGAGTTTTTTCAGGGACCGACGATGTTGCGCAGCCACACTCGGCGAGGGATGCAGCGGCAGAATGTCCAGCGCCAGTCGGTGCGCCGAGCTTGCCAGTCGTGGGTCGATCCACATCGCCTCGATCAGATCGGCAACGCCTTCTGCATCGCCCTGCTCGATGCGGTCCAGACCGTTAGCGTGGCGCGCGCGCGAGAGATCTCTGAGCGCTTCGAGTCCCCGGCTGGGGTCTGCGGCGGTGGGTTGTGCGCTGGCGGGGGCGAGTTCCAGCGTTTCCTGAGGCTCAATCCCGGGGAAAAGAAACTCCTGCGGCTGTAATTTCAGGGTTGTTTCCGATCCGGCGGGTTCGGACATCCAGTCGAGATTCACGACTTGCTGCAGTTCCTTCGCGCGATCGGGTTCCCGTTTCGCCTGAAAACGTTCAAATTCCTGAGTTTCGTCGGGGTAGGCCTCGGCCGGCTGGCGATCGGGAAGAATGTCGTTCTCAACTTCCGGCAGGTCCTGCGACGGCGGGGCGGCCTTGCGCTGGAGAGCCGTGCGCCAATCCGGGATCCGCTGACTGGCCAGCGCCAGTCGTTCCTTCACAAGGATGCCGCCATTCAGGGCCTTTGTCCTGGCGGTTTCAACCAGTGCGGCGAGCCCGGCGAGTTCTTCCTCTTCGGGCGCGGGGATGGCCCTGCCGATGGCGCGCAATTCGTCGACAGAAAAACCCATTTTGGATGCGCCCGTATGCAATGTGACTTAACCCTTTATATTCATAAGAAATTAACGCGAGGTTCGCGCGGCTCGGCAAATGCCGTGTCAATTGTCGGGAAAATCGCTTTAAAATGGCTTTGCCAAACCGTTCCATGCTGGTAGTGGCGACTCCATGAGCGCTCGCGATTTTTTGCACGTCCTGCCCAACCTGATTACCGTAGGGCGATTTTTACTCGTGCCGGTGACGATTGCATTGATGGTCAACCAGCGTTGGGCGGAAGCTTTTACGGCATTTGCCGTGGCCGGGGCATCAGACGCAGCGGATGGTTTTCTGGCCCGCAGGTTCAATCTGCGAACCGATCTTGGGGCGTATCTGGATCCATTGGCGGACAAGGCTCTGCTCGTGTCGATTTACATATGGCTGGCCGTTCAGCCGATTTTGCCAGCCACCATAGCGATTCTTGTCGTTTCGCGGGATGTGATGATCGTCGGGGCTGTGATGATGTCGTGGGTTATGGGTCGGCCTGTTCAAATCGCCCCCTTGATGATTTCAAAAATCAATACAGCGGCGCAGATTGCTCTGGCGGGCGTTGTGCTGGCCGAACGCGCGTTCGATTTCCAGATCGATATCTTCCGTGAGGGGTTGCTGTGGATCGTCGCGGCGTCCACGCTGGCTTCAATGGCGGTCTATCTGTTTCAATGGCTCAAGCATATGACGGATTGACTTTCGCGACCGCCTCCGCAGAACAGGGGGCCCGAGCGGGAATGCGTGGTGCCTCCGTCCCGTTGCTTTCGGCTTTCAATGGCAAAGCAGGGCTCGTGCGAAATGTCGCGCAACGCCTGTCCCTGATACTGGGTGGTTGAGTGTTGAGGAATATGTCGGAAACGTTCCGCCAGTTGGCGCTTGATCTGCCGACCTCCCCGCGCTTCGGTCGGGAGGATTTTCTTGTCTCGGACTCCAATCGCGCCGCTTTCGAGATGTTTGAACGTTGGCCGGACTGGCCTGACCCCATGCTCCTGCTGCTGGGGCCGACGGGCGCGGGCAAAAGCCATCTCGCTCATATCTGGGCCGCGCAGGCGCGTGCGCGGATCATTCCGGCGAGTGAACTCGCTGCGGTCGATATTGCCGAACTCGCCAGCGGCGCCGTTGTGCTGGAGGACGCAGACCGCGCTGCGGGAATTGAGCGCCCGCTTTTCCACCTGATCAATCTTGTCCGTGACAACGGATGTTTTATGACCATTACCGCGAGATCGTGGCCGGACCATTGGGGGCTCGACGTGGCCGACCTGCTGTCGCGATTGCGGCGCTCGCCAGCGGTTGAAATCGGCGAGCCCGATGATTCCCTTGTCCGCGCTGTACTGGTCAAACTCTTCCATGACCGGCAATTGACGGTGGATTCCAGCGTCGTCGATTTCCTCGCCCTGCGTATCGAGCGCTCGCTTGCTTCCGCACGCTCGGTTGTCGAGGCGCTTGACCGGGAAGGGCTGGAGCGCGGGCGGCCCATTACGAGACCCATGGCCGCCGATTTCATCCGGCGTCTGGATAGCATCTGACAAGACCGTCATGATACTATCATGAGCGACGATGAAGCTGCCTTGATTCCAGCAAACAGGGCGAGGGTTGATTATGGCAAGACAGGCGCGGGCGGCATTGGCCGGAGTGAACATGCAGGCGAAGGCGTACGATTTGAACGAACATGCGCTGGCCCCGCCGATCCATGAATCGAACGCCGAGCTTGCCCTTTCCCCCCATCGTTTCATCAACCGGGAATTATCGTGGCTGGAATTCAACCATCGCGTTCTGGAAGAATCCTCAAACCGCAATCACCCCCTTCTGGAGCGGCTTCGCTTCCTGTCGATTTCGGCCAGCAACCTTGATGAATTTTTCATGGTGCGGGTCGCAGGCCTGCGTGGCCAGATCCAGCATGGCGATTTGCTGCCTGCGGACGACGGTCTCTCGCCGATCGAACAGCTTGCCCGCATTCGCGAACGCATTCTGAAGCTGAGTCGGGAACAGGGCGAACGCTGGCGCGAGTTGCAGAGCGAATTGCGGCAGGACAACGTGTTGATCCTGACGCCCGAGGAGTTGACGACGGAAGACAAACTCTGGCTGGAAAACGAGTTTCTGGTCAATATTTTCGCCGTGCTGACGCCGCTGGCGATCGATCCTGCGCATCCTTTCCCGTTCATTCCGAATTTCGGGTTCAGCGTCGCCCTGGAATTGTGCGCTGACGCTGACGGCAAGCATATGAACGCGCTCGTGCGGATGCCGATGAAAATCCAGCGTTTTATAAGGCTGCCCGAACCGGTGGGCTCGGGAAAGAATCGATTTGCGCCTCTTGAAACGGTGATCAGAATACACACCAGCCATCTTTTTCCCGGCTATTCCGTCATCGGGCAGGGGCTCTTTCGCGTCGTGCGCGACAGTGAAGTCGAGATTGAGGAAG
This sequence comes from uncultured Hyphomicrobiales bacterium, assembly GCA_903931945.1. GTDB lineage: Bacteria > Pseudomonadota > Alphaproteobacteria > Rhizobiales > Beijerinckiaceae > Terripilifer. The sequence goes on from CAIZEI010000039.1 coordinate 31,266, forward strand.
AGGCCGAAGATCTCGTGCTCAATTTCGAAACCGCCCTCAAGCGCCGCCGTCGCGGAACCGTGATCCGGCTTGAGTTCGAGGCGTCGCTGCCGTCCAAATTACGCGATTTTATCGCGGGGGAACTGGAGGTTCGGGATGAGGAGATATTCATCCAGGATGGAATGCTGGCGCTGAACGAGCTTTCGGAAATTGTCAGCGTGGACCGGCCTGATCTGAAATTCATTCCCTTCAATGCGCGCTTTCCCGAACGCGTTCGCGAAAATGGCGGCGATTGCTTTGCCGCAATCAAGCAGAAGGACCTTGTCGTTCATCACCCGTACGAGACGTTTGACGTCGTCGTTCAGTACCTTTCGCAGGCGGCGCGCGACCCGGCGGTTGTCGCCATCAAGCAGACGCTTTATCGGACGTCATCGGACAGTCCGATCGTCAAAACGCTCGTCGAAGCAGCTGAGGCCGGCAAATCCGTCACTGCGCTGATTGAGTTGAAAGCGCGTTTTGACGAGGAGGCGAACATTCGCTGGGCGCGCGATCTTGAACGCGCGGGCGCGCAGGTGATTTTCGGATTTGTCGATTTGAAGACGCACGGCAAATTGTCGATGGTCGTGCGGCGCGAAGGCGGGGCGCTGGTGAGCTATTGCCATATCGGCACGGGCAATTACCACCCGGTGACTGCGCGCATCTATACGGACATATCGCTTTTTACCGCCGACCCGGCGGTTGGGCGCGATGTCGCCAAGGTTTTCAATTTCATCACCGGTTACGCCCGGCCGGCGAGTCTCGAAAAACTCGCGATTTCGCCAATCAATCTCAAAAAACGCTTGCTCGACAACATCGCGTCCGAAATCGAGCACGCCCGCGCCGGGCGTCCCGCCGCCATCTGGGGCAAGTGCAATGCGCTTGTCGATCCTATGATTATTGACGCGCTTTATGCCGCGAGCCAGGCTGGCGTTCAAATCGATCTTGTCGTGCGCGGCATCTGCTGTCTACGACCGGGAATTCCAGGTTTCTCCGAAAACATCCGGGTCAAATCGATTATCGGACGTTTTCTCGAACACGCCCGTGTTTACGCCTTCGGCGCCGGCCATGGATTGCCCCATCCCGATGCGTTGGTCTACATTGCGTCCGCCGATCTGATGCAGCGCAATCTCGACCGCCGGGTTGAGGTTCTGATGCCCGTGACCAACCCGACTGTGCATGAACAGGTGCTCGACCAGATCATGGTCGCCAACCTGATCGATAACCAGCAGAGCTACCGTGTTTTACAGGATGGATCGAGCGAGCGCATTACGCCGCATCAGGGCGAGGAAGCGTTCAATGCGCATGGCTATTTCATGACCAATCCGAGCCTTTCCGGACGCGGAAAGTCGCTTAAGGAATCCGCCCCCAGAACCCTGTCCAAACGACTTGAGGCCAACTGATCGATGAATGCTCTCCCGCCGCCACACGTTCTCGCCAGAATCGATGCGCCGGGTCGACTGGCGCTCGGCAAGCCTTTGGCGATTGTCGATATCGGCTCGAATTCCGTGCGGTTGGTCGCCTATGAGGGCCTGTCGCGCTCGCCTGCGCCGATTTTCAATGAGAAGCAGTTGTGCGGGCTGGGCCGGGGGGTCGCGACCACGGGGCGGCTTTCGAACGAGGGTATCGAAAAGGCGCTCATCTCGTTGCGGCGGTTTCGCTGCCTTGCGGATATCATCGGGGTGGAGGATTTGCATGTGATCGCCACTGCCGCCGCGCGCGACGCCAGCAATGGCAAAGCGTTTCTGGCGGCGGCCAAACAGGCGATCGGGGCGCCGATCGAGTTGTTGTCGGGCCAGCGCGAGGCTGAATTGTCAGCGCTCGGCGTCGTCGCCGGTTTCTACAAGCCCGATGGCGTTGCCGGCGATCTTGGCGGCGGATCGCTGGAACTGAATTCGCTTAAGGGCAGTCGGCTCGGGCGCGGCGCAAGCATGCCTCTGGGCGGTCTGGCCTTGATGGATATGTCAGGCAAAAACCCCAAACGCGCCTCCAGAATTGCGCGTGAGGCCATTCATGCCTGCAAGGTCGCCGGAGAGCTGAAGGGTCGCGACTTCTTTGCGATTGGCGGCTCCTGGCGCGCGCTGGCGCGGCTGCACATGCGCCAGCGCAATTACCCGCTCAATGTGATGCATGGTTATTCCATCGAGGCGAGAGAGGCTTCGGACTTTGCCGCCCTGGTGGAGCGGGTCAATGTCGAAACGCTTGTGAATATCGAATCTGTCGCGCCGGCGCGGCGGCTGTTGCTGCCCTATGCGGCTGTGGTGTTGCGGGAACTCATCGCTGCGGCCCGGCCAAAGCGCGTCGTTGTATCCGCGCTTGGCGTGCGCGAAGGCCTGATTTTCGAACGCCTGGAAGCGGCGCGCCGCCGTGCCGACCCTTTGCTGACGGCGGCGCGGGATTTGAACGTTCTGCGCGCGCGGGCGCCGTTGCATGGCGAGGAGCTTTGCGGCTGGACGGACGATTTCATGCGCTCAACCCATCTGGAAGAGACCGCTGAAGACCGCAGGCTTCGCCATGCCGCCTGTTTATTGTCTGATATCGGGTGGCGCGCGCATCCAGATTACAGGGGCGAGCAGGCGCTGAATATTATCGCCAATGCCGGATTTGTCGCCATTGATCATGAAGGCCGGGCCTATCTTGCGCTTGCCGCCTCTTACCGGCATGCGGGGCCGGATGGCGATGTGAGTCCGCAACTGCGCACCCTTGCGAGCGCAAGAATGCTGGATCGCGCCCATATTCTGGGCTCTGCGATGCGCGTCGCCTATATTGTTTCGGCGGCCATGCCAGGCGTCCTCGGTCGCTGCCCCCTGACATGCCGGAAAGGCCAGCTTCGTCTGACGCTGCCCCACGATCTGGCCGATCTTAATGTCGATCGATTGCACGGTCGGCTGAAACAGCTCGCGCGCTTGATCGGACGCGAGCCGCAGATGATCGTCGCGAAATGAAGCGCCTTATTCTGTGTCGGCCAGCAGGGCATTGTGAATGAGGCCGGCAATCACGGCGCCTGCGATGGGGGCGACCCAGAACAGCCACAACTGGCCGATCGCCCAATCGCCGACGAACAGAGCCTGACTTGTCGAGCGGGCCGGATTGACGGACGTATTGGTGATCGGAATCGAGATCAGGTGGATGAGCGTCAGCCCAAGGCCGATCGCGATTGGCGCAAAACCCGGCGCCGCCCGCTTTTCCGTCGAACCCAGAATGATCAACAGGAAAAAGCCCGTCAGCAGGGTTTCTGCAATCAGGGCGGACGCCATGGAAAAGCCGCCCGGCGAATGTTCGCCGTAGCCATTGGCCGCAAAGCCGCCGATGGTTTTGAAATCGCTCTTGCCACTCACAATCAGGTAAAGCGCGCCTGCGGCCACGATCGCGCCAACAACCTGCGCGATGACATAGGGAATGAATTCATTCCAGGAAAAACGACCGGCAGCGGCCAGGCCGGCGGATACCGCAGGATTGAAATGGCCGCCTGAAATCGGGCCAACCGCATAGGCCATCGTCAGTACGGTCAGGCCGAAAGCCAGCGCGACGCCAGCAAAACCAATTCCCAATTGCGGGAAAGCTGCGGCGAAGACGGCGCTGCCGCATCCCCCGAAGACCAGCCAGAATGTGCCGAAAAATTCAGCGAGCAATTTGCGTGACATCGATTCCTCCACAATGATTCATGGTTCCACAGCGCCAAGCTATGCCTTAAAGTCGATGTTTGGCAAATTTTTGCGGCAATCGGGACCGGGCGCTGCCTGTCAGGGTCTACGGATTCGCGCGCGAAGCGATTTTCCTTCGCGGAAAATATCGATCGTTTCGCCGGGTCCGAGCTTTCCAAGCGCCTGATCCGCATCGGGCAGGACGATGGTCGCTTCGCCGTTCAGCATCACAATGACCCGCTTTTGCTCCATGAGCGCCCTGCCGCCCCATTGTTTGAATGTGCGGTAATAGGGCGGACGCTTCCAGGCGTTCGGGCGGGCAGGGTCCACTGTCACCATCATGGCCGCATAATGACGTGCAATCCAGATGACAAATCCAGAGATTTCCGGCTTCCAGTCCGGCGCAAGATTGGGATCGACCCGCCAGCCGCAAAAAAATTCCGGCACTCGGAGGGCCGCGTCGAGTGGATGGCGCAACCGGGTCCCGGCGCCGTATGGGCGCAATATGTTCCAGCGGGCTTGTTCAATTCCTCTATTCTGAAAACTTTGCAGCAGAGATTGCAGGCGCCGCACGCACGGTCGGGAATGGTTTGCCCGAACGAATCCGCAAGGTCTTCAGCAACGCTTTCTGCGGAAGGACGAAGAGGGGTCAACGGCGCCGGGCTCCGGTTTGTGCTGGACCGCGCTTTGGGGTCTTGAAGCCCATTCGAGCGAATGTTCGGGTTGGGATCGTCTCGCGGTCTCGCCGCAATCTAATGTGTCGCCGCGCCGCTGGCCAGTTCATGCTCATCTTGCCATTCGAGGGCGACGACCTTGCCTTTTTCGACTGTCAGGGCGAGGCGCCCATGCTTCAATTCCAGCGCCTTGGCGCCAAAGATCTCGCGTCGCCAGCCGGACAGGGCAGGCGTTTTGGCGCGATCGTCCGACGCAATCACTTCCAGTTCTTCGACGGTCGCGATCATTTTGGCGGCAACGCCGGACTTTTCCGAGACCTGCCGTAAAAGCACTTTCAACAGTTCAACCGTGGCCCCTCCATTGGAGCCGCTACGGGGGCGCTCCAGTTTAGGGAGGGATTTCGGGTCGCGGGAAAGACCCCGCTGGATGGCGGCCAGCAATTCGGCGCCGCCCCTGGATTTTTCCATCCCGCGGGGAGTCGAGCGCAGATACGCCAGTGTTTCGGCGTCCTTGGGCGCGGCAAGCGCGATATCGATCAGCGCATCGTCTTTCAGGACTCGCGAGCGCGGCACATTGCGTGATTGCGCTTCGCGCTCGCGCCAGGCTGCCACCTCCATCAGGACTGCGAGGTCGCGTGGCTTACGGGCCCGGCCACGCAACCGCTCCCATGCGTTATCGGGATGCTGTTCATATGTGGCCGGCGACTGCAGCACGGACATTTCGTCCCGGACCCACGATGTTCTGCCGGTTTTCTCAAGTTCAGCAATGAGATAGCGATAGACCTTACGGAGATGGGTGACGTCCGCCAACGCATATACGATCTGCGCCTCGGTGAGCGGGCGGCGGGACCAATCGGTGAAACGCGAGGATTTGTCGACGCTGACTTTGCAGATCGCCTGAACAAGATCCCCATACGACACTTGATCGCCAAAGCCGCAGACCATGGCCGCGACCTGGGTGTCGAACAGCGGCGAGGGTATTATTTGAGATAAATGCCAAATAATTTCAAGGTCTTGCCTCGCGGCGTGAAAGACTTTGGTGACGTTCTCATTGGTCATCAGTTCGAAGAAGGGACCGAGATCGAGGCCTTCGGCCAGGGCGTCGATCGCGACGGCCTCGTCATCGCTGGCGATCTGGATGACGCAAACCATCGGCCAGAACGTCGTCTCTCTTAAAAACTCCGTATCGACGGTGACAAAGGATTGCTGGGCAAACCGTGCGCAGGCCGCGTGGAGTTCAATCGTCGTGGAAATACAGGTCATCAAGCGGGATATATCCGACTCGCGCTGGACTGGCGAGCGATCTGTGCGGTCAAATTGGCGCACGTCGGGCTTATTTTATTAAGCCGGCTGAAACCATATTCACGCCATGGTGTTCGGGCATTCAGGTCTAGCGTGATTTTTTCGGGATTTCAGTGGCCTATCTTGAACCACCTCCATTTCCGGCGCCAGTTGTTGTCGAAAAGGACATTGGCGGCCTCGTTGCGGACTATCAGGCGCAGACGGAACAATACAGACGCGAAGGGCGCGAGGTGCGTTTGCACGAATGCCGCTCCGCCTGCACTCTGGCGCTCAGCCTGCCCAATGTCTGCGTTTACCCGTCAAGCCTTCTGAAGTTTCACAAAGCCTATGACTGGAACACAAAAATTCGCGACGAGACTGTATCCGCTGAACTGATGGCGGCCTATCCCGTCGCTGTGCAGGCCCGTTTGGGAGAATTGACCGCCAATTACAAGGTACTGACCGGCGGCGAGCTCATCGCGCTCGGCGTGCGCGACTGCACGGTGACGCAGGTTCAGATGGCGAATGTCAGCAGGCCGGCTACGCCAAAATCCGGGGCTCCGGATATCGTGGGGGTCTTGCTCGCCGCGTTGACGGCCAAGCCGGCGGGACACAGCCAGACGGTCGCGTCGCTTGAATCGACGTCCGACGCGCCTGCGGCAGCCCACAAAGCTGCTTTGGCGATCATTGAAATCGCGCCGCAGCCACCCCGTCGTCCGTCCGATATCGCTCCTCCAGGGCAGGCGATTGCAGACGCCGAGGCGCCCTTGCCGCCCCGCCGGCCGGTTCAGCTGACCTGGGCGGTCGGCCTGCCGCAACTGATTGCCGGCGCGCAGCCCACGCTGCCCTATGGCGTTTTGTCCTATTCTGACTTCCGCCGGTGACGCTCCGCCGGTCTCTCATCTGGCAGAATCTGTGACATTCTCGCAACGATGCAAAATCATCTTTGTCTTGCCGGATTCCGGCATTGGCCGCGCCGCTTTTCAGCCATAAACCGCTCGCTAATCCTGTTGGTCTAAACTTATCGAAAGTCCAGCGGTCGGTGCGTTGAAGTCGTCCTGACGCCGCTGATGCGGCAAGTCCGGGCGACGGAATTTGGTTTATGGGGTGTTTTTTCAATGGATGACGCCAAGCGTTTCGATAAGGCCCGGCTTCCCAGTCGCCATGTGACCGAAGGTCCGGCGCGGGCGCCGCATCGTTCCTATCTTTACGCCATGGGATTGACGGACCATCAGGTGCATCAGCCGCTGGTCGGGGTTGTGTCGGCCTGGAATGAGGCAGCGCCTTGCAACATTGCGCTCATGCGTCAGGCGCAGGCGGTCAAAAAGGGCGTGGCTGCCGGCGGTGGCACGCCGCGCGAATTTTGCACCATCACAGTCACCGACGGCATCGCCATGGGGCATGGCGGCATGAAAGCCTCGCTCGTGTCGCGCGAAGTCATTGCCGATTCTGTTGAACTCACAATGCGCGGTCATTGCTATGACGCGATGGTCGGGCTCGCCGGCTGCGACAAATCGCTGCCGGGCATGATGATGGCGATGGTACGCCTCAATGTTCCCTCGGTTTTCATTTATGGCGGCTCCATCCTTCCCGGCACCTTCAAGGGTCAGCCTGTCACCGTGCAGGATTTGTTTGAGGCGGTCGGCAAGCATTCGGTGGGTCAGATGTCCGATGAGGACCTTGACGAACTCGAACATGTCGCCTGTCCCTCCGCGGGCGCGTGTGGCGCGCAGTTCACCGCCAATACAATGGCGACGGTCTCTGAAGCCATAGGTCTGGCTTTGCCCTATTCGGCCGGAGCTCCGGCCCCTTATGAAATCCGCGACCATTTCTGCATGACGGCGGGGGAAGTGGTGATGGACCTCATCGCCAAAAACATCCGCCCGCGCGATATCGTGACATTGAAAGCGCTCGAAAACGCCGCCACGGTGGTTGCAGCCTCAGGCGGTTCGACAAATGCTGCGCTGCATTTGCCCGCCATCGCCAACGAATGCGGCATCAAATTCGACCTGTTCGATGTGGCTGAAATTTTCCGACGCACGCCCTATGTGGCGGACCTGAAGCCAGGTGGCAAATACGTCGCCAAGGATATGTTTGAGGTCGGCGGCATCCCGCTGATGATGAAGACGCTACTCGACCATGGCTTCCTTCATGGCGATTGCCTGACGGTCACAGGCCGGACGATCGCCGAGAACCTCGCCAAGGTGAAATGGAACGACAAGCAGGATGTGATTTATCCCGCAAACAAACCAATCACGGTCACGGGCGGCGTGGTTGGACTGCGCGGCAATCTGGCGCCCGAAGGCGCGATCGTGAAAGTCGCCGGTATGCCGGAAGACAAGCAGCGCTTCTCAGGGCCGGCGCGATGCTTCGATACAGAAGAGAAGTGCTTTGAGGCCGTGCGCACCAAGCAATACAAAGAGGGCGACGTGCTTGTCATTCGCTACGAGGGGCCGAAGGGCGGCCCCGGCATGCGCGAGATGCTGGCGACGACCGCTTCGCTCTACGGGCAGGGGATGGGCGACAAGGTTGCGCTCATCACCGACGGTCGTTTCTCGGGCGCAACGCGCGGCTTCTGCGTGGGTCATGTCGGGCCGGAGGCGGCTGTCGGAGGCCCGATTGCGCTTTTGAAAGATGGCGACATCGTCACGCTCGATGCTGTCAAGGGCGAGTTGAGCTGCAATGTCAGCGAGGCCGAATTCGCCGAGCGGCGCAAGACGTGGAAGCCGCGCGAACATGAGTATGGGTCGGGGGCGATCTGGAAATATGCGCAAACCGTGGGCGCAGCCCGCGATGGCGCCGTTACGCATCCCGGGTTTAAAGGCGAGAAGCACGTTTATGCCGACCAGTGACCGGATTGCTTTTGGCCTGACCATCCTTTGCAGCCTCGCATTTTCGCTGCACGGCGCCCGTGCGCTCGACGACGTGAAAGCGCAGGCAAGCGACCGCGCGGCCATGCGGATGTTTCACGACCCGCGGCAGGCGATGTCGCAATTCCTGCAAGACTATCGCAGCGGTTCGGGCGCGTCCTCGATCGAGGCTCTTCGCTATGCAGCTGACGGCGGCGAACCGCTTGCGCGCTGGAAACTTGGTTCGATGTATGCGGCCGGCGATGGCGTCCAACGCGACGATTTCAAGGCCTACGAGTATTTTCTGAAGATTGTGCAGGCCTATGACGATTCCGAGCCTTCGCTGCGCGAGAGCTCCATTGTCGCGAGCGCCTTTGTCGCAGTCGGCGCCTATTCCCTGACCGGGATCGCCAATAGCCGGCTCATGCGCGATCCCGACCGGGCGATGCGTATGTTCACCATAGCGGCGACGGAATTCCGCGACCCCAACGCCCAGTACAATCTTGGGCGCATGTATTTCTCCGGCGATGGATTGCCAAAGGACGCGCGCCGGAGCGCGCAGTGGTTGCGGCTTGCCGCCGAGAAGAACCATATGGAAGCGCAGGCGCTGCTCGGTCAGATCTATTTTGACGGCGCGGACGGCGTGCAACGCCAGCGGGCCATGGGTTTGATGTATCTGACAATGGCGCGCGACAGCGCGGGGGATCGCATACCCGCGCAATGGATTGTCGATTCCTACGATCGCGCAATGGCTGCGGCCAGTCCCGAGGATCGCCAGGGCGCGCTTGCCTATTTGCGCAGCCATCTTGAGGCGCGGCGCTGAGAGGCGACCGGATTTTCATTCCGCCCGTGGTTTGCGATGATTGGCGCTTCCTTCAAAATGATTTTCTTCGGCTGCCTGTTCGTTTTCAGCCTGGCAAGTTCACTGCGTTATTTCTGGCGCGGGTTTCATTGGATGACTGTCTACGGAACCGTTGTCGCCCATCATGAGCGAACGGTCGGCGCACAGCGTGTGACCGTTATCGAGGCCAGCTACACTTTTAACAAGACATCCTACACCAGCGAATTGAACGATACGGCGACGCCCTTCCGTTGCGCGGTGGGGCGTCGCGTCGAACTGCTGGTCGATCCGAAGAATCCGGCCCATCCCCTCATGAACGACGTGCGTCAGCTTTATATTTCAGCCACTCTCAGCCTGTTTGCGATCATCGGCCTGATGTTTGTTTAATAAGCCTGAAATCGCCGAACGCGCGATATTCCAATGCGCCTTAACTTTTGGAACTGAAGGGGGGCAGAGCATGGACGAATCGCTTCCCGGCGTTCGTTGGCGGCTTGTTCTTGGCTGGAATGGTCGTTGCGCCAGACAACCGCGCTATTCCTAGAGGCGCATTGCGCAAGCTTGTGGCGGCGGGCAAGCATTTTACGCGCCGACGTTAATCTTTTGTCCCGCATTGGCGCATAAGCTTGGGGTGACAGCGGGCGCCGTTGCGTTGTATTCATTCGCAGGCGCTTGCGCCCGGAGGAATGGTCGATTGAGCGCGCGCGAGAAGCAGACGGGTACGAGCAGCGCAGCTGAGGAACCCGAGCGCTATACCGCGCTCTACGATCCCGACACTGTTTATCCCGCCCGGATGGCTGACGCGGACACCGGCGTCGGTTCAAACGACAGTGAAAGCGAAGACAGCGGCGCCGCAGGCCCTTCGCTTTATGCGAAAGGCGAAAAGGTGCGGGCGCGCACGGGTCCGGGCGAAGACGTCGTCAAACGCATTGCCGACCGCATCGAGCGGCGCGCAAAAAGTCGCAAACCGACGGCTTAGAGCATCGTGCCTGAAAAAGGAATCGAAAGGGATTCCCGAATCGGCTTGAAAGTGATTCACCGTCATTGGAGGTGGATCATGGGTCACAGCTATTCGATGGACCTTCGCGAACGGGTCGTTGCG
>CAIZEI010000040.1 GCA_903931945.1 uncultured Hyphomicrobiales bacterium
AACCTTGCCAAGATGGTCGCCGGAAGCGCCCATCAAACTCCACAAATGGCCTGAGAGACAGGCGCGGCATCATTTTGTGAAAACCCGAGGATCGTCCGCGCGCAATCCAAATCCGACTTTTTCAACACAATCCGCCACGTTCCGACAATGCGGATTTCGAACCAGTTCCATCAAAAACAGCCTGGCGTCACCCCAGGTTGCCTCATGACGAGCCAGACTGGGCGCTACGCATTGCGGCGGACTTCAGCCCGCTAAGCGATAAGCAAGCGGCGAGCCTGCGGGTGCGCTTCAGATTGATACACCTGGACAACATGGTTGCCACGCTGGATCGGCGCAGATTCAAAAAGTGACGATCAGGGCTTTTGTCAGTTTAATTTTTGTGCATAAATGCTAAAAATTGCCGCATGTCTGAATAATTTTTAGGTGTTTCGCCGAATTATTGAGCTGTTTTGCGGCATTGGGGGAACGATGAAATTGATCACTGCTGTCATCAAGCCTTTCAAGATCGACGATGTGCGCGAAGCCCTTGATAGGGTCGGCGTGCACGGCATGACCGTTAGCGAGGTCAAGGGATATGGCCGGCAGAAGGGACACACCGAAATCTATCGTGGTGCTGAATATACCGTAAACTTCCTGCCCAAGGTGCGCATTGAAGTGGCGGTATCCTCTGAAAGCGCAGATGCGGCCGTCCAGGCTATCCTTCAAGCCGCGCGCACCGGCTCGATCGGCGATGGGAAAGTCTTCGTTTCTGCGATGGAGCGCGCCTTTCGCGTCCGCACCGGCGAATCCGACGACGACGCGCTTTAATCGGAAAAATTATGATGAATCACATCCTCCGTAGCCCCGCTGTGGGCGCATTCGCACTGCTCGTGTCGTCCGCCCCCGCGTGGGCCCAAGTTGGGAGGATCGATCCGGCTGACACCTCCTTCATGATCGCTGCCACGGCTCTCGTGCTGATGATGACCATCCCAGGCCTGGCGCTCTTCTATTCGGGCATGGTCCGCCGCAAGAATATCCTCGCCACGATGGCCCAGAGCTTCGCGGCGACGGCGATCGTCTCGCTCCTGTGGTTCGCCGCGGCCTATTCGCTCGCATTCGCCGGCGACGGCGCGCTGCTTGGAGGCTTTTCTCGGGCGTTCCTTGAAGGGATTGGCGTTGACACAGTGAGCCCGCTCGCCGGGACGATCCCTGAAATGCTGTTCATGGCCTATCAGATGACTTTCGCGGTCATCACGGTCGCGCTTGTTGGCGGCGCGGTCGCCGATCGACTGAAATTCTCGGCGTTCGCGCTCTTTTCGGTTTTCTGGCTGTTCCTCGTCTATGTGCCGAGCGCGCATTGGGTGTGGGGCGGTGGATTTTTGCAAACGCTCGGTATGATCGACTTCGCCGGTGGCGCCGTTGTCCATATAAACGCGGGCGTCGCTGGCCTTGTCGCGGCGTTGATGATCGGCGCGCGCCAGGGGTACGGTCGCGAAAATCTCGCGCCGTTTGATCTTTCACTTGCCGTCATCGGCACGGGACTGCTTTGGGTCGGATGGTTCGGCTTCAATGGCGGCTCGGCTCTGGGCGTCGGGTCGCGCGCGGTGTTCGCGATTGTCGCCACCCATCTTTCGGCTTCGGCTGGCGCCGTGGTCTGGAGCGCGATCGAATGGAAGCGTAACGGAAAGCCCTCTGTGCTCGGTATGATTTCAGGCGCAGTGGCCGGGCTCGGCACGATAACGCCAGCTTCGGGATATGTTTTACCATGGCAGGGCGCGCTCATCGGAGCCATCGCTGGCGGCGTTTGTTATTTCGCTTCGACCTCGATTAAGCATCGCTTCAAATACGACGACACGCTCGATGTTTTCGGCGTTCATGGCGTGGGCGGCGTGCTCGGCACTTTGCTCGCCGGCGTGTTTGCGACCGCCTCAGTTAGCGCCAGCGGTTCTGATCCCGGCGTCTCAGGCCTGTGGCAGGGCAACGCCCATCAATTCGTGGTTCAGGTCGTGGGTGTGACCGTGACGCTCGTCTGGTGTTTGATCGGCACCTGGATATCGCTAAAGCTCACATCATTGCTTGTCGGCCTGCGCGTCAACGACGAAGACGAACGAAATGGTCTCGATGTCAGCCAACACGGCGAAACCATGGGCGCCTAGCGCCCAAGCGACTTTTGGCAATTCTCTGTTAGCCATTTGTTGGGCGGCGATCGTCGCCTATTGGAAATGAGTATGAGCCAGGAGTGCAATGACGGAGAGCAGTGGCTACCGGCGGATTTCTTTCCCCGAACTCTCCGACGCGGCGACCCCGGACTCAGTGGCAAATGTCGCGATCAAAATTTATCAAAGATTGGCTACGCTGCTGGATCGATTGTCTCCTGGAACATCCCCGGAAATTCTCTATGCATCATCGGAAGGGCACTGGGTAAGAGCGCGATTCGGGATTTATTGTCGATCCGCCATTTGCAGAACCCCAGATGGTGTCAAATAGACAGCGGAATGATGCGGTCATTTACAGAATAGATCAGTGAGTGTGGTCGTCGGTTTTGTTCACGATGCGACATGGGCGGTAGAAAACTTCCGCCGGATTTTATGTCGGTATTCCACCTGGCGCCGGCCCAGCGCATAAATTTCGGCGCGGTGCGATTGCAAAAGACGCTTTTCCCCGGGGAACGAACCCGCCAATCGAGTTGCCAGGCTGGCCGTCAATCGCCGCTGTAGCGCCACTTTCGGTGAATTTGAGACAAATTTGCGCTTGAATGCGGGTAGGAAGTTAACTCGAAAAAATGGGAACCGTCGTCAATTCGTTAATGCGCCGCCTTGGACGATTGCCCCTTACGCCGGAGAATGTATTGCCCCGGCTGTGAGCCGCAGCGGGGCGATTTTGGTGGCGTCTACATGCAGATCCCCTCTAGGCTGGCGGGGGCGACGGGCAAAGTCTGGAATAAGCTCCGATATCTTGCGCGCGGTCGCCATTTTCACCGGCGAAACCGGGAGTGGCGCTTGCCATCAATCGGAAGGATGTCGGCGCTCCCTCGCCAATTGACAGTGGCGGCGACCGCCGCCTACCATTTGTCGCCTGACGGTATTCATCGAATAAAGCATGTCGTCCCAGCGACTGCGCGCCGCAGTATTCGAAAGGGAGAAAAATGCGATCGCCTGTCGCTTTTGCACTTCATGCCGCGGTGGCCATAGCTGCGAGCGGTCTGGGTTATTCGTCGGCATCGGCCCAGAGCGTTGAGGATTTCTACAAAAGTCATGTGCTGACGATCGTCGTTTCATCCGGCCCGGGTGGCGGTTATGATGTATATTCGCGGCTGCTGGCTCGGTTTCTGCCGGCGCATTTACCCGGCAATCCGCACATCGTCATTCAGAATATGCCAGGCGCGGACGGGCTCACCGCCATCAACTACGTCAATAATTCCGCGCCGCGAGATGGATCGCTTATTGCCGATACCTACAGCACGATGCCGTTCTACATCCTGTTGAATGGCGCCAACGCCAGATATGATGCCCAAAAGATCAACTGGCTTGGCAGCATCAGCAAGATGCTGAGTATTTGCGTGGCTTGGGGCGGCAGTTCGTTCAAGACGCTTGACGACGCAATGCAGCGCAGCATGCGGATCGCGGCGACCGGCCCGCTGGGCTGGCGCTCTGTGCTGCCGCATTTGTTCAATCTCGTCGCGGGATCGAAGTTCGACGTCGTAACCGGCTACGGGTCGGGTGAGGATTACCTTGCCGTCGAGCGCGGCGAGGTCGAGGGCAGCTGCACCACCTATGATACATTGCTCGCCAGCAAGAGCGACTGGATCACAAAACGTCAGATTACCTTTCTGGCCCAGTTTGGCGATGAGCCGGCGCCTGAATTGAAAGATGTGCCGCTCGGCCTCAATCGGATAGAAAACCCGGAGGATCGTGCGGCAATGGAGCTCATTCTTGCCCAGCAGCAGACCGGTCGGCCCTACTTGGCGCCCCCGAACGTTCCGGCCGATCGGGTGGCGGCCTTGCGGTCCGCCTTCGACGCGACGATGGTCGATCCCCGCTTTCTTGCAGCGGCGCAGCAGGCCAATCTCTGGCTGGCGCCGACGTCGTCGGCGCCGATGGAAGCGGTGATCCGCGCCGCCTACGTCACGCCAGCCGCTACTGTCGCTCGCGCGCGATTTCTTTTGCAAAAGGCTTCCTCCCCATAATGGCGACACGCATAACCTGCGCCTTTCACCGCATAGACAGGACTTCTGGCGATGGCGACTGATCCCTCGATCCGCTTCCGCAACAAATGTGCGATTGTTGGGGTCGGCCACAGCCGGCTGGGGCGTGTGCCGGGCGCAAGCGCTCTCGACCTGCAACTAGAAGCCATCAAGAACGCGATTGTCGATTCCGGCGTCAAAGCCTCGGAGATCGACGGCCTCCTTTGCCGGGGGCCGCAGGACGTCTATTGCAATCACCAGCTTGTGGGCGCGCGGCTCGGCGTGAATGCGCGATTTTCGACCGGCGTTGACAGTGGCGGCGCGAGCCAGACGCTCTCGGTCGCCTTTGCTGTCATGGCAATCGAAGCCGGCATGGCCGAAACCGTCGTTGTGGGCTTTGGCGGCGATAGCTGGTCGGCGACGCACGCGTCGGAGGAAGCGCGACTGGCAAACGACACTCACGCCGGCAAACGACCCAAGGAATTCGGTATCGAGTTTGGGTTTACCGGCGCCGTCGCAGCCCACGCGCTTGGCGCGCAACGCCACATGGACCTCTACGGCACGACGCGCGATCACTTCGCCGAAATCGCGCTCGTGTGTCGGGAAAATGCGCTGCGCAACCCTGATGCACAAATGAAAAAGCCCTTGACGCGAGAGAACTACCACGCAGCAAACATGATCGCCGCGCCCTTTGGCGTCTTCGATTGCAGTTTGCGCAGCGACGGCGCAGGCGCTGTCATCATCACGTCGACCGAGCGTGCGCGCGATCTGCGTCAGCGCCCGGTGATGATCAAGGGATTTGGCAGCCATAATAACACGCGTGGCTGGTTTGCCGACGATAACATGGTTCACACAGCGGCCGGCCCAAGTGGGGCTGCGGCCTACCGGATGGCGGGGCTGGGCCCCCGCGACATCGATATCGCGCAGATTTACGACTGCTTCACCTACATGGTTCTAACAGAAATCGAGGACTATGGCTTCTGCAAGAAGGGCGAGGGTGGCGCGTTCGTCGCGTCTGGCGCGTTGCGGCGCGATGGCGCCCTGCCCTGCAACACTGCCGGTGGCCTCTTATCGGAGGCGCATGTCGATGGCATGCTGCACATATGCGAGGCGGCGCGGCAGTTGCGCGGCGTGTATCCACCGGACCGGCAAGTGAAGGATGCGGAAATTGCGCTTGTTTCAGGCCATGGCGGTAATCAGGTCTGTCACGCCACGCTGATTTTGGGGAATGCATGATGGACAATTCACGCGTGACGCCCAAACGCCCATTGCCGGTTCCACCGCCGGAGTCGCTGCCCTTCTGGCAAGCGGCGCACCAACGGCGTTTGACGTTTCCGCGTTGCGACGCCTGCGGCAAATCTTGGTTTCCACCAGCAAATCTTTGCCCCCACTGCCTCTCCGACGGCTTTCACTGGGAGGAAGCATGCGGCCGCGGCAAGGTGTTCAGCTTTGTTGTTGTGCATCGCGTCTATCACGGCTATTTCGCAAACAAGGTTCCCTACACGGTCGCTGTCGTCGAACTCGACGAGGGTCCTCGCATATTGAGCAACATCGTCGGCGTCGATCCGCAAAAAGTACATTGCAACATGGCTGTGCAGGTGGCGTTCGATGAAGCCGGCCCGGATATGACGCTGCCGTTGTTCGCTCCTGTGGAGGCGGTGCGAAAAAGCTAGCGACCGCCTGAGCTTTTCTGTTCTGCGCCTCAATCGGACCATGATGCTAAAGGGACTTCAATGCGTCGCCCTCATATTGAAAAGCTGCTCGATCCGCGTTCGCTGGCTATCGTGGGCGCCAATGACAAGGGCAATTCCGGCGCCCGCGCACTCAAGGGCGCGATTGCATCGGGTTTCAAGGGATCGATCTACCCGGTCAATCCCAACTACACCGCGCTTGAAGGTCTCAAGTGCTACGCTTCGTTGCTCGATTTGCCCGAAACGCCCGACTCGGTCGTTGTCGCTACGCCTACTGCGGGCGCGATGAAAGTTCTGGCGGAGGGCGAGGCAGCCGGCGTCCGTTCAATGCTGTTCTTCAGCGGGGGCTTCGCTGACGCCGGCACGCCTGAGGGTCAACAGCGGCAGGCTGAGATGGTTGCACTTGCCGCGCGCAGCGGCATGATCATCGGTGGTCCCAATTGCATGGGCATTGCGAGCTTGAAGCGTCATTTTGATTCGAGTTTCGTTTCATATCCGGGGCCGCTCAAAAGCGGCGGGATTTCAATTGTGTCGCAGAGCGGCGGTCTGATTAACGCCTTTACCGAACTCGGATACGCGCGCGGTCTGGGATTTAACTACCTGATTTCGGCAGGCAATGAAGCTGTCATCAATGCCGCCGATCATCTGGACTGGCTCGCCGACGACGAGGGCACGCAAGTGATCGTCAGCTGTCTCGAAAGCGTAAAAGACGGTCCGCGTTTTCGCGCCGCGCTCGCCCGTGCGACCGCTGTCAAGCCAGTTATCTTTCTGAAACTCGGCCGCAGTCTCGCTGGACAGCAGGCAACGCTCGCTCACACAGGATCGCTGGCTGGCGATGACGCGGTCTTCTCCGCCATTTGCTCCCAATATGGCGCGACCATCGTCTACACGATTGATCAGGCGCTTGAAGCGGCGGCGATGTTCGCGCGGCTGCCATTGCCGAAAGGGAAAAATGTCGCGATCTTTTCGACATCGGGCGGCGCAACGGTCATGACAACTGACCTTGCCGTAGATCTTGGCTTAAAGCTCCCACCGCTGACGCCTGCGACCAACAGGCGCATGCAAGAAATTTATGGCGCGCAACGACCATTCACGAACCCCTTCGACGTTGGCAGCTATCCGCTGATGGCGAGGGGCGACAACATGACCAGGACGCTGACAACGCTTATCGACGATCCAAGCGTCGATTTTATCGCATGCGCGATGGTGGTTCAGCGAGATCTCAAGGGCAACCGCATGCAGTTGTTCGACCAGATTCGCAACGTCGTTCCCGGCTCGCCCAAACCGTTTGTATTGCTGCCAGAGGCGACCGCGCATTGGCGCGACACGCCGCCAGACATTGGCGCGCACCTGTGCGCGAGCCTGCCCGACGGACTGTTCGGCATGCGCGCGTTGATCGAATACGCCAAATTCCGACGCAGACCATCAGGACATGCGAATGCCATGACAGCGCCGTTCGTCCTGCGCGCGGCGCCTGGTCGAACGGTAATGACGGAATTCGAAAGCAAGCAGGTTCTTGCGCAGGCCGGATTGCCAGTCACACGCGAGGCGCTGACCCAGAATGTTGACGCCGCGTCGCGCGAGGCCATCCAAATCGGTTATCCGGTCGCCCTTAAAATCCAGTCTCCGGACCTCATGCACAAGACCGAGGTCGGCGGGTTGGCGCTGAATATCGCGGATGAAGCAGCCTTGCGGCGGGCCTGGACGCACCTTGAGGGTGTGGCGGATCGCGCCAATATCAAGCGGTTAGACGGAATGCTGGTCCAGGAAATGGCGACCCCCGGCACTGAGTTTTTGATCGGCATGAAGCGCGATCCGGTTTTTGGGCCGGTAGTGGTCGTCAGCGCGGGCGGCGTGTTCGTTGATCTCCTTGGCAAGGATGCGAGACTGCGCTTGCCCCCATTTGATCTGCGCGACGTCGAAGCCATGCTCGCGACATCGCCTGTTATGCTAACCCTGCTCAGCGAATTTCGAGGCAAGCCGCCGGCCGATCGCGCGGCGTTTGCAAGACTGGTCTGCGATTTCGGGGATTTCGTGACCCGTCTGGATGACACCGTTCTGGCGATAGATCTCAATCCCGTCATCGTATCCGCAGCAGGCAAAGGCGTGCGCATTGTCGACGCGTCGATCGAGTTCGCTTCGGCGTGACGCATTGGCGCGCGCAATGTCAGCTTGCGACGAGCGCGTCGACTTCAGCTTTCTGTGCGGGCGTCAACAGCCATTCGGCGGCTTTCACATTCGCATCGAGCTGCGCAGGTGTTGAAGCGCCCGCGATCACTGTCGGAATCACGGGATGACAGAGCAGCCAGGCGAACGCCAGTTCCAGAAGGCTGTGGCCCTGAGCCTGAGCCCACAAATCGAGCTTCTCGATTAGGTCCCAATTGGCGGGCGTCACGTATCGGTCCGACAATCGCTTGACGCTCGCCAGGCGGGCGCCTTTCGGCATCGCTCGTTCGCGGCGATATTTGCCTGTGAGAAAGCCGGCCGCCAGCGGATAATAGGGCAGCAGGCCGACATCGTAGGCGGCGGCGGCATTGAGCATGTCAGGTTTTACATCGTGCGGCCACAACAGGCTGAAATGGTTTTGTGTTGTGACGAATGTTTCAAGATTGTTGCAGCGCGACGTCCACAACGCCTCCACCATCGCCCAGGCGGTGAAATTGGCGCATCCAATGTAGCGGACCTTGCCCTGGCGGACGAGATCGTCGAGCGCGCGCAAAGTTTCTTCGATCGGCGTCATCGGATCGGGAAAATGAATCTGGTAGAGATCAATCCAATCGGTCCGTAGCCGCTTCAGACTCGCTTCGACGGCCTGCATGATGTAGCGGCGCGATGCGCCACGCGTATAAAGATCGTCCGCCATCGGCAGACCAAATTTGGTGGCCAGCGCCACACGCTGACGCCGCGCGCCGAAAATCTGACCGAGAAATGTTTCCGACCCGCCACGCTTCCCGTAAGTGTCCGACGTATCGAAAAATGTGACGCCACGATCGATTGCGCTCTCAACGACGCGGGTCGTGGCGGCAAGATCGCAACGATCGCCAAAGTTGTTGCAGCCCAAGCCGACAACAGAAACCTGGAGGTCGGATTTTCCTAGACGACGCGTTTGCATAGCACCTCACACGAGAACAGCGGGTCAATCATTGTCCTGTTCGATTCAGTATGCAACCATGGGCGATCGCGACAACGAGCGTGGATTGTTGATTACGGGGTCCGCAAAGACGGCGTCATAAGTTGTGATAGACGATTGGCGCGTGCGGTTCTCATTTTTGCGCGTGGGAACTCTACGCCCGAGAGCGAATATGAGCGAATGTGGGAGACCGATGGAGGATTATCAAACCTCGCGTCACCCCGACGCGCGTGGATGTGTCGCTGCTGTTTCAGACCGCCCCCGACACGCTCATGGGCGTCCTGCTCAGAAAATTCTGGCATCCGGTGGAATCCCGGCGACTGGCAAAGTTTGCGTTGGTCCTGCGCCAGCTTCGTGCGATCTTTGCTGCGCTGGACATCACTCGCGACATTATGTCTCCAGCGCGCTGATAAGTTGCACGACATAGCCCGCGGGATCGTCGAAATAGGTATCCAATTCCACCGTTGTGCGCCCCTTGCCAATAGCGGCGCGGTCGCCGTGCGCGATGCCTTGGCGTTCGAGGCGAGCCATCATATCGCCCCAGCGCGCGGCGGGTAAAAAAAACGCGATATGCGGACCCGGCTCCATGCGCGATAACTTCATGCCCTTGGGGCCAAAAGGCGCGTGGGTAAGGACTAGAAGTTGCCAGCTCGGCAAGGCGATATGCGCCTCCGGCGCACCCGAAACCGCATCGACGCCGAACGTTGGAGCCGGAAGACTAAACGTGTCGCAATAAAATCGAACGGAGGCGTCAAGGTCGGGCGCCTCAAGCTGCAAATAGCCGATGGCGTTAAGCGGATCGTCTGGCGCACGTGGGTGCGCCGCAGTTGAGTTGGGCTTTACAGGCACATAGACGGCAAGATTGTTGCCCGTCGGATCGCTGAAAAACACGGAGGAGCGCGCGCCGTGCGACAGGTCCTCCATCGGCCCCTCGAAGGGCAAAGCTGCCTGCCTGAGGCGCGCCACGAGCCCTGCCAGGCCGTCCGGCGTCGTTTCAAAGGAATAGGTCGGCGCGCCACGACGGGCCACTCTAGTCGGACGGTGCTCCGTTTGCAGATAGACGCCGATACGCTTGCCGGCCGCCACAAAAAATGTGTGCGGTCGCAAGCCATGCATGGCCTGGTGGACGTTAAGCCCATAGCGCATGGGGCCACGGGCGTTAAGGGCGATCCGGGCGCCGAGAATATCGGTATAAAACGCCTCCGCCTTCACAATGTCGTCGACGGGAACGACAAAATGATCGAAATGTTCGATAAGCTGGGTCATGGTTCGCTAATCCAGATGCCGACGATCCGGTCATCCTAGCGCGCTCGCCGAAGATGCGCCAACCAAAGCAAAGGCTGGAATGAAGGCAGGGAGCGAAATTTATTGGGTCTTCGCCGCGCCGGTCATATTGGCGTCGGCTGCGATCATTGGACTGCTGGCTTTTGTCCTATGGATCAGTTTCGCGCGGATGGAGGATGGCCTCGTTGTCCAAACATTTTCACTGACCAATTATATTGATCTGTACGCCGATCCTTTGGCGATAAGCGCAGCACGCAATACGCTGGCGTTCGCGCTTTTGGCGACAGCGATTGCTGGCGCCTTCGGCCTGCCTTTGGCGTGGTTCGTCGAGCGCACGGATTTGCCGGGCAAATCAATCTTGCCGGCGTTGCTGATTGTTGGCTTGCTTATTCCGGGCTTTTTCACCGCCATGGGTTGGGTACTGCTTCTGCATCCACGCATTGGCGCGATAAACCAGTTCTTTATGGGCTGGCTAGGGCTCGCCGCCGCGCCATTGCCGATCAATACGGTAGCGGGCATGGCCTGGGTCGAGGGACTGACGCTGGCCCCGTTGTTCTACCTGATGACCGCCAGCGGATTGCGCATGATGGACCCCTCTCTTGAGGAGGCTGCGCGCATGTCAGGAGCCACAGCCTGGCAGGTGATGGCGCGCGTTTTCATGCCCCTGTTCCATCCTGCGGTTTTAGCCGCGTGCATCTTTGTTTTCACGACGGCGCTCGGGGCCTTCGATGTTCCCGGAACCATCGGACTGTCGGGCCGCATCCTGACCTTCAGCACTTATCTTTATGTCAAAATCAGCGCCATCGACGGTTTGCCGGATTACGGGCCGCCAGCAGCGTTTGGCGCGGGCCTGCTGATGTTTGCAAGCCTTGTCAGCCTGTTCTACACGCGGACTTTGCGGCGTGCGCATCGATACCAGGTTGTCACGGGGAAGGCTTTTCGGCCCCGGCGCATCGCGCTCGGCGGTTATGTGTGGCTTGGTTGGCTATTGGTGGGCCTATATGTTGTGTGTGCGCTGGCGGCGCCCTTGCTGCTGGTTGTTTGGGCGGCCTTGCTGCCATTCTATCAATCGCCGTCGATGCATGCGCTGTCATCGCTGTCCTTTGCGGCCTTCGCGCGCGTCCCCTGGTCGTTGGTTCTTGACGGGCTCGGCAATTCGCTTGTTCTGGCGCTGGTTGCGCCGACCGTGGCGCTGGGGACGAGTCTTTGCTTTTCCTGGATTGTCTTGCGCTCGCGCCTGCGCGGGCGACACGCGCTCGATACGCTCGCATTCCTGCCGCACGCCGTTCCGGGAATTATCTTCGCACTGGGGGCGGCGCTCGCCGCACTCTTACTTATGCCGCGATGGCTGCCTCTGTATGGATCGCTGACGATCATCATACTGGTTTGCGCGATCGGCTGGATTGCTTTCGGCACGCGCGTGGTCAACAGCGCGCTAATTCAAATCCATAGCGAGCTGGAGGAGGTTGGATTCATGAGCGGCGCCACTCAAATGATGGTAATGCGGCGAGTGCTCGCGCCGCTCATGGGCCCCGCCTTGGCGGGCGCGTGGATCTGGATGGCGTTGCTGGCGCTGCGCGAGCTGACGCGCGCTATCATTTTGTCAACGGCCGGAAATACCACGCTTCCGGTCATTGCGTGGAGCCTCTGGAATGGCGGACAGATCAATCAAGCTGCAGCGATCGTGCTTGTAACGATCTGCTTGTTCGCACCGCTTGTGCTTGTCTACTTCCGCCTCGCAGGCCGCGCGTGTGGCATCGAGCCGGGGTGAGCGCTCTATTTAGCAAGACCTTGCTGCAAGGCCTGGAACATTTGCGCCTGCACATTCAACAGGTCGGGCCGATCCGATTCAAGTTGGGTTTGATCGATGAAGTTCACGCCGCGCGCGCGATATTTATCCATTTCGGGCGCAATCCTCGATCCCGGCAGCCGCCAATAGTCGGTGGCGTCAGAATCCCAGAGAAAATCCTGACCCTCGCGCGACAACATATAAGTGACAAACAAGCGAGCCGCGTTGGGATGGGCCGAATTCCTGGGGATGCCGATCGGCCAGACCGCGACTCCGCCGGCCTCGCGCGGAATGATGTGTCCCAGCGGCGCGCCCGTGCGCTGCCCCTTGCGCGCTTCGTAGTCGCCGCAGTCGGGGAAGAAAGCCAGGAATTCGCCCGAGCTGATGCGCTCTGAAGATCCACAACGAATTTGTCCGTCCGCCTGTGCGCCTAATTTTCGGAAGAAATCGACAGCGCCCTCGGGCCCCAAAACCTCGGGCAAGGCAAGATAGGCCATGAACGTAGTCGACACGCGTGCGGCCACCTTGCCCTTCCACTCCGGTTTCAGCAAATCCGTTAACGCCTGCGGAGCCTTGTCGGGCGACACCAGCGCAGTGTTGTATGTGATGCCAATCAGCAGCGTTGCGAAGGCAACTCCATGCTTGTTGTATTTCATCGCCTCCGCCGGCAGATCCGGCAGATAGTCGCGCCAGTCAATTTCTTCGAACAGCCGCGCATTTTCGTTTGTCATCGACGTAAAGAAAATATCCGTCGAAGCGGCTTTGCCCGCAGCCGCCTCCTGGGCGATGCGCGCCGCCATTTCTGGACCGGAGGGTCCCGGCGCGAAAGTGAACTTGAGGTTCGTCCCGTATTTCTTGTTAATGCGATCGCGCAGCCTTTCGGCGCCTTGCGCGCCATCGTGCGCGCTGCCGTAGGAAAGGGTCAGCGCTCCTTCCTTTCGTGCGCCTTCAATCGCCTGTTGCAAGGCCGGCATGAAGCTCTGCGCAATCGCCTGCGTCGAACCCAGAATCAAGGCGAAAATCGCCGACCCGATCTTTGCGCTGAACCGCATTTCTCCCCCATTCCACGGCATATTGGTGTTCAAAGCCGGCGCTCGCCTCAATCGAAGTCGAACAGTTTGGCCGGCGTGTCGACGAGAATCCTTTTGCGGATGGCCTCATCAGGCGCGTAGTCAAGCAACATATCAATGAGGTCGCCATCGTTGGGCATCCGCCCCGGCTCAAAGATTTCCGAATGCGGCCAATCGGTGCCCCAGATCACCCGATCCGGCGCGCGCGCGATATAAGCGCGCGCCATGGAGACGATATCCTCGTAACGCACGCCCCAATCCAGAAAGCGATTGGCGCCATGGATTTTGACCCAGACGTTGCCCGTGTCGAGCAGCGCCAGCATGGCGCGGAAGGCGGGTTGTTCAAGCCCACCCTTGCGAAAATCGATGTGACCGAATGTGTCGATAATCACCGGGGTTTTGACCGTCTTAATCATTTCGCTCATGGGCTCGATGGCGTCGTCATCTATTTGCAAATCGAGCGGCCAGTGCGCTGGCGCGATCAGATTGGCCATTTGGTAGAAAAGGTCTTCCTGGAGCGCATTGCCATGGGCGCGCCGCAGCGCGATCCGAAGGCCGCGCACGCCCCCTGCATGAAGACGCTTGATATCTTCCGGCGCGAGCTTGGGGTCGGCGCGGATCATGCCGCGCAAGCGACCCTCGGATACTTTCACGGCGTTGAGAGTGATGGCGGTGTCCATGCCATGGGCGCTCGGTTGCACGATCACGCCTCTTTCAAGACCAATCGCCGCAGCGATCTTGAGATAGTGCTCGACCGGCGCCGCAGGCGGCGTATACCGGCGCTTGTCCGAATAGGGGAAGAGATGGGGCGGTCCCCAGACATGGAAGTGCGTGTCCCACGAGCCGGCTGGCGCCTTTAATTTGGGCGTCTTTGGATTGGGATCAGGTGGAAAATTAACGAGCAGCCGCGACTCCATCGAATCAGCCTCCCCGCACGCGCTCTCCGGCGCGCCGTTTGAATGGACAAGAGACCTATCTTAGGATGTACGCGGCGAACCGCAACCAGCAACGATGGGACGCCGGAGGAAAAATGGCTCCTGGCATCGGAAGCGGCGTGCAAATCTCCCTGGCGCGAGGATGGCCTTCGAAGTCATTCGATTCCGGTCGCCTGTTTCTTTGGGCAACCATTACAATTCTTGGCGTCATTATTCTTCCGCCATTCGCCTACCTCCTCTCGACCAGCCTTACGGTCGAGCAAGCGCGGGCCCCGGCGTTTTTTGGCTTCGATAATTTCGAGGCGGCATGGTCGCGGAGCGGCTTCGATATTTGGCGCGTGACGTTGATTTACGCTGTTGGAAGCTCCCTCCTCGCCATTGCTCTGGGCGGCCTCGCGGCCTGGCTTGCGGCGCGCACCAACGCTTATTGCCGAGGCTTTGCACTCGTTGGCGCGCTGGTATCAATGTCGTCGCCGGTCATCGTCAAGGGTATCGGCTGGATTTTGTTGCTCGGTCCCAACAAGGGCGTGGTGAATGAAGCGCTGCGCGGTCTTCTCGGCCTCCAGGGAGTTCCCATCAAACTCTTCGGCCTTGGCGGAATGATCTCTATCGAAGCCATTCTCTGGATTCCCGTGGTGTTCCTGCTCTTGTTGCCTGCGTTTAGCGCTATGAATCCAGCGCTTGAAGAGGCCGCGTCCATGTCCGGCGCCGGCCGCGCCCAGGTCATATGGCGCATCACGCTCAGGCTGGCGTCGCCGGCGCTCATCGCGGTGGCGCTGTTGACGTTCATCCGCGCCATGGAGTCATTCGAGGTTCCGCTGTTGATCGGTTCGCCCGGTCGCGTCGAGACACTTACAACGGTGATCTATGATTCCATCCATGCCGGCTTTCGGCCACGCTATGGCGAGGCCAGCGCCTATGCGATCAGCCTGTTGGCGCTGGTCGTCATTCCCCTGCTGGCATCCAATCGATTGGCGCGCGATGGCGGGCGGTTCGCCACCATTGGCGGCCGGGGTTTTCAGGGCGCGCGGATCGATCTTGGCGGCTGGCGCGCTGCGGCTGGCGTCTACCTTGCGCTTATTCCGCTCGCGCTCGTCGCGCCGTTGGCGATCCTGTTCTGGGCTTCGTTTCTGCCGATTTACGAACCGCCGTCGATGGCGGATTTCGGCCGCCTGTCCCTCAATAATTACCGCAGCCTGCTGGACCGGCCACAGATCATCGCGGGCATGCGCAATGGCGCGCTGACCGCTGGCCTAGCGGCCTGCCTCGTTGTCGCGATCGCATCGATCGCCGCATGGCTCGCCTCGCGCCGCCGCGAGCCATCGCGTCGCGCACTCGACATTCTGTGCTCCCTGCCGTTGGCGTTTCCCGGCATCGTACTGGGCACGGCGGTGTTGATTGAATTTCTGCATCTGCGTTTCATCCCACTTTATGGCACGATCGGAATCATGGTGTTCGCCTTCCTCGTTCGATTCATGCCCTATGGCTTTCGCATCTGCCATGCATCCCTGGCCGGCCTCCATCCAGAACTCGAGGAAGCCGCGAGGGTTTGCGGCGCGTCCGGGTTGGGCGTGTTGTCCCGCGTGGTCGCGCCGGCGATCATGCCAGCCATTTCGGCCGCATGGATCTATGTATTTCTCAATTCCATTCGTGATCTGTCCTTGCCGGTTGCCCTGGCTGGGCCGCGTAATCCTCTAATTGCAACAACCATCCTCGATCTGTGGCATGACGGAAAGATTCCTGCAGTTGGGGCAATCAGTATCCTGCTGGCAATGCTGGCCGCGTTCCTCGGTTGGGTGTTTACCTGGTTGACGCGGCGCGAAGGCAACGCGATTTGACTCAGATCATGCGAGAGGCGGAGATGATTTCAAGAACCCGGAGCTGGCGCCTGGCCCTGGCGACGCTCCTCATATCCCTGGCCTCGATGTTGCGGTCGCCACACGCGTCGGCGGTCGACGCAGAAACCGCTGCAGCAACTCGCGCACGCGAAGAGGGGCGTTTGCTGATCTACACTGTGGGCGCGCAGATTGACCCCCTGATCGCAGCGTTTCGTGCGAAATATCCCTTCCTGACGGTCCAGACTTACAAGGCCGACACAGTCGAGGTCGCTCGGCGCGCTATCGAGGAGCACGAGGCCGGCGTAGATGAAGTCGATGCCTACGAACTCAATGACTACGGACTTGTTCCGCTCCTGGAAGCGGATTTACTGGCGCCTTTGAATTCTCCGGAGCTGGCGCATTATCCGCCGATGGCGATCGAAAACGGACGGCATTGGGTGGTCATGCGCGAGGATCTGATTTCGCTCGGATTCAACACCACGTCCGTCAAGCCCGATGACGCGCCTCATTCCAACGCCGAACTGCTCGATACCAAATGGAAAGGCAAGCTTGGACTGTATGGCGAATCCACTGCGGTGGCGCATTGGATCGGCACAATTATCCTGAGCGAGGGCGAGGCGTTTTTACGCAAGCTCGCGGCGCAAGAGCCGGTGGTCTACAACACCGGCGGCCGGGCGGTCGCCAATCTCATCGTGTCTGGCGAGGCCCCCATCGTCATCAACGCACGCCGTTCGCACATGATCGCCAGCCAACGCGATGGCGCAAAGGTGGCGTGGCGCGCAATCGGACCAGTCTACGCGACAGTCAGCGCCATCGCCATCGCCCGCCAGGCTGCGCATCCCAACGCGGCGGCTTTGTTCGCCGATTTCATGCTAGGCGCTCAGGCGCAAACGATTTATCGCGATGATCTCGGTTATTCCTCGATGCGCGACGACATGGCGCGCGCCGACGACCCCGGTGAAAAACTCTATCTCGGCTCACGCCCGAAATTTGATCAGGAGTACGAGGACTGGAGCCGCCTTGCGGGGCAATTGTTGAAGGGCAGACGATAGGCAACGCGCGGGGGCTTTGTTGCATTGATGCCCCGTGTGGCGGCCCTTTAGCGAAATTGGAGGCAGATGCTCCCCTGGCTATCGCGGGCGTTGTCATGCCGTTCAAATTTCATTCCAGCGACCAGCATCACATTCCTCGAATAGAACACCGCGTTTCCAATTGGCGCGACTATGACGCCGCGCTTGCTTCAAGCCGAGGTTGAAAGGACGCGATGGGTCCGATTCGGACGAAACCGGTGGATAACTCCCGCCAGTTTTCATGTCGGCGATCCGCCCGAAACCGGACAGAAGGGCCTTTTTCGGAGCGCGTTTCATAGAGTGTGCTGGTATTTGCCTGGTGGGCTGTTTGAAACAGCCCGCCGTCTTGATGTAAAACCGAGCAGTGAGTTACCGCTTCGCAGGGAACCGTCAAACGTCAACTTGTTCCGCGATTGCAAGCGCGTCATCCACTTCGATGGCGAGATATCGAACGTTGCTTTCAATCTTGGTATTGCCCAGCGCTAGCCGCACCGCGCGCAGATTTCCAGTTCGACGATAAATGAGCGTCGCCTTGATACGGCGGAGTGAGTGCGTACCGAAATAGCTCGGACTTGTGAATTCGCGTGGAACCAGGTCTCACATAGAATTCACACTAAATCACTGATTCAAAATTGAAAAACAGTTCTAATATGCATCGGTTTGTGCAGAGGCGGCACCCTTACCATCGCACCTTTTTCGGCGCAATTTTCATGCGCTCGGCAGACGTTGTGAGGGGTCCAGCTCCCGTGCAAATTCACATCGGGCTAGCCCAAACACGCGCGGCGTCCGTATAAAAACCTCGCCAGAGGGCGGTTCCGGGATTCTGAATCTTTCGTAAGAAAAGACGGTGTGGCGTTGGCGCGTCGCCGCCGAATTGCTTGGCAGCCTTGACATAGCGTCCTTCGCAGGTGACCAAGCAGCCAGGAGCCGGAGACCTCCTTTCGCGGTCTGTTGATAGAT
The DNA here is from genome assembly GCA_903931945.1 of uncultured Hyphomicrobiales bacterium. Classification (GTDB taxonomy): domain Bacteria; phylum Pseudomonadota; class Alphaproteobacteria; order Rhizobiales; family Beijerinckiaceae; genus Terripilifer. The sequence goes on from CAIZEI010000040.1 coordinate 17,930, forward strand.
GACGGGCGCAAGCGGCAACGGTCGGGTGGCAGGCAGAAGCGCAATGGCTGGTTTCTCAAGACGATCCTTGCTCACCCGCTGCGGTCCGGCTCTTGTCGCCGTCACGCTCGGGCGCCGAATGGCTTGGGCGGGTGATTTCTTCGAAGGAAAAACATTGCACTTTTACGTGGGTATCCCGCCCGGCGGAGCTTACGATCTTGTTCCGCGCATTCTCGCAGCGCATATCGGCAAATACATTCGTGGAAATCCGAAGATTGTCATCGAAAACATGCCGGGCGCCGGCAGCCTCACGATGATGAACTACCTCTACAATCGCGCAACGCGCGATGGCACGGCGATCGGCTTCCCGATGAACACTGTATTGCTCGAGCCATCCCTGAAGCTCGTCTCGGGAACCAGCGGGAATTCTCAATTCGACCTGTCGCGAATGGCCTGGATTGGAACGCCGGGCGGGGATCCGGCCGTCGCATGGGTGGGCGGCGGCTCGCCCATCAAAACTTTCGAGGACCTGAGGACGCAGGGAGCGACGTTCGGATCGACCGGCGCAGGCGCCGACAGCACGATCCTCGCGAACCTCTCCAACAAGCTGCTGGGCGCCAGAATAAAGATAGTTTCAGGCTACAAGGGCGCGGCCGAGTATCTTATGGCTTTTGAAGGCGGCGAGATCGACGGCGCTGTGACCACCTATGCGGCCCTCATGGCTGCACGTCCGGACTGGATCAGGACCGGGCGAATAAAACTCCTTGCGCAGTTCGGCGCGGAGCGCAGCAAGGAAATGCCCGATGTCCCCACAGGCGTCGATCTGGCTTCGGACCAGGACGCCAAGGACATGCTGCGCTTGTATGGGGTGAAATTCGCGGCCGCCTATCCGGTGGTTCTTCCGCCCGGCGTTCCAGCAGATCAGGTGAAGACGCTGCAAGACGCATTTGCGGCGGCGATGGAGGATCCTGAGTACCAAAAGCAACTCGAAGTCATGCGCATTTCGGGTGGTCTGGTCCCGCCCGCAACAATCGAGCGGTTCGTCAGGGAAGCCAACGCCGCGCCTCAAGCGATCATCGACCGATTGCGCTTGATTCTTGAAGGAAAGTGACCGGAATGATTCACCTCGTCATCGAACAGGACGCATTCATGCGCATGTTCGTCCCGATGCTCGACCCTTCGGCGCCGCAGGAATTTTTCGATGCGGTCGCCGATTTTTTCTCGCATGACGAGCCGGACTTCGTCGGTTGGGCCGCAGCGATGCGCAACCGGGTTCCCGGCCTCTTTCCAGCGCGCGTATCGCTCGCGGAAGACCAGCAGCATTTCCGCGAGCTCCTGAAGTCAGCCGACGCATGCCTGATTGAAAGCCTGCAATTTGGCAGGCAAGAGCTTGCAGCCGCGCCTGACATCGCCGTCGTTCAGAAATATGGCTGCATCACGCGCAATATCGACACCGCAGCCTGTGCGGAGAGAGGCGTAGAGGTCAGCGTCCAGCGCAGGCGCGTCAACATCGCGTTATCGGAACTCGCCTTCGCCATGCTTTCCGGCATGGGAAAGCATGTTTTCGAATTGAATCATGTGATCGACGAGCCGCGACTCAAAGCGGCTGGCTATACGATCCGCCCTTATGACAAACGCTACACCGGCGGGAGCAATTTCGCGCGAATACCCGGTCTCAGGGTCATGTTTGGCAAAACTCTCGGCATCATCGGCTTTGGCGAGGTTGGCCGGGAAATCGCCAAAAGGGCGAACGCCTTCGAAATGCGGGTTGTTTATCACCAGCGGACACGGCTGCCTGAAGTAGAGGAAGCTTTCCATGGCGTTGCCTGGGCCGGCGGCCTGCATGACCTTCTCGCGCAGTCGGACTATATCACGATCAACCTTCCGGTGACGCCGCAGACGACAGGCATCCTTGGAACGCGGGAATTCTCCGTCATCAAAAAGGGTTCTTTCCTCGTCAACGTCGCCCGCCCCGAGTTGATCGACCGGCAGGCGCTGTTCGAAGCTCTCGATTGCGGGCGGCTCGCCGGCTATGCAACCGATGTCTGGTTTGAGCGGCCGGCCCGTTCCAACGATCCCGTGTTCAGTTATACAAATGTAATTGTGACGCCGCACACAGCTATCGCCGACCGGCGCAATGCGCTTCTCGACACTGAGGAAATGTTCATGAAGATGTCGCAAGCGCTTGTCGAACGCCGCCGTACTGATGCGAGGCTCTGACGATGGCGCTTGTCCCCTTGATCGAAGAAAGCGCAGACCCGCAGACGCAGGCGCTCATCGAACGTCTGCGCAAAGGGCGGCGCGGATCGCTTCTGGGAATTTACAAAGCGCTTCTGCACAACAGCAAACTCGCAGAAACATGGTTTAATCACCTCAACGCCGTGCGCTGGGAGACGGGACTGAGCGGGCGGTTGCGCGAAATCCTCATTATCCGCACCGGCTGGCGGCTCGGCAGCAGCTACATAATCAAGCAGCACATCCCGAAACTTGCCGAGCCGGAAGGTCTGACTGCGCTCGAATGCGAGGCCTTGCTAAGCGAAGACTGCAAAGGCGATTTTTCCAGCGCCGAGCAGTTGGCGATTCAACTGGCCGATGAACTCACTTTGCATGCCAAGGCGCCTGTCGAACTGACAGCCGACCTCAAGACACACTATTCCGGCAAGATGCTTGTCGAGATGATGGTGTTGATAGGGACCTACAATATGCATGCGCGTTTTGTTGCGGGCCTCGGCATCGAGCCGGAGGCCGATCAGGACGTTGCAGAAGCGACCGACAAGCGCCAATAAAACATGCATTCAGTGTTGAAGACGTCGGAGAGCTCTGTGGAACCATTCAATATCGTATCGTATTGCCGAACCAGACATTCAACGGGCGCATGTCGATCCTTGACATCCCGGACATGCCGATAGAACTTTACTATCCCAATTGCGCCCATACGATCGACGACATCGGATTTTTCAATGTCCCGCCTCTGAATGGCAGCGGTTATATTTGCGACTGGATCGCAGCGTGCGACAAGAGACTCGCCATGGATGTGGACACGATCGTGCCCGGTCATGGTCCTATCTGCGGCAAAGCTGACTTTGCGGAGATGCGCGATTATCGGCGACTTGTGTTGTGCGAGGGCAAGAAGCATTTCGATCGCGGCATGAGCGCGGGTCGCGCCGCCTTGGATATTGATCTTGGCAAATACGCCACGTGGGTAGACTCTGACCGCATCCTCACCAACGTCGCGAGGCTCTGCACCGAACGTCTGCAACGCCAGATGGCGACCGTGAAGGCTTGCTGAAAGTACGAACGGAATATGAGGAATTGACGAAGCGAAAATGACTTTTTAAATTGCCGGCTAAATACCTAAGCAAAAAGAAGTTTCACGATGCCTGCGATTGCCCGATTCGGGTTGCCGGCGCGTCAAATTCAAAAGGGAGAACAACGTGAAGCACATTGCGTTCCTTCTTGCGGCCCTGGTGGCTACGCCAGCATTCGCTCAAAGCGCCTATCCGCCAATTCCGGAAATTAATTTTGACGCAGACGTGAATTTTCTGAAATTGCCGGTCGGTATGAACTTTGGAGATCCAGTATCCGTTTCAGTTGATAACAAGTCAGGCGATATCTACGTCGCCAATCGCGGAGGCATATCGGGTCCGGCTTATGCACCGATGGCGAACCAGATTCTTGTATTCGACAAGAGCGGGCGCTTTCGCCACGAACTTGCGCCAGGCATCAATTCGAAGTCCTACGTGCACGCGGTTCGCATCGATCGGGACGGATTCGTCTGGGTCGTTGATAAGGGTTCAGATATGATCGTCAAGATCGAACCGAAGTCGCAAAAGGTCGTGATGGTGTTTGGGCGGCGTGGCGAATCGTCCGACAAGAATGGTCAGGGGCCACGATATGAGGTCTCGGACAAATTTACACCGGGCAAGGTGCCGCCGCCGCAATTCAACATGTTCCGCATGCCGACCGATGTCGCCTGGGACGCGGTCGGCAATACATATATTTCCGATGGCTATGTGAATTCGCGCATCGCTGTGTTCGACAAACTGGGCGCCCCCATCGCATCCTTCGGCGAATTCGGTCATGGCCCTGGCCAGTTCAGCACTGCGCATAATATTCAGGTCGCGCCAAACGGCGATATTTATGTCGCCGACCGAGCAAATGACAGAATTCAAATATTCGACTCCGAACGCAAATTCATAAAGGAAATACGGCTGACCAGCCTTCCAAAGCCCCCGGGATATGGCGGCATGCCATGGATGGAAAACACCGCTGGCTCACCCAACCCGAATGCGCCGTGGTCACTGTGCATTACACCGGGGCCGAACCCCGTTCTCTACACAGGCAGTGGTTATCCCAATCGTATTTTCAAGCTATCGCTCGATGGAAAGGTTCTGGGCGCATTCGGACACACGGGGAAGGGTCCAGGCGAATTTGGCTGGGTACACGGGCTCGCGTGCCCATCAGAGAATGTCGTGTTCGCGGCGGACGAACTCAACTGGCGAGTGCAGAAACTCACTCTGCATCCCGACAAGGCGGCGGAAGCGGCAGCGGCAGCGGCACAGAAATAGTGAACGTCGCGCCCCTCGGGAATTGCGCAGACGTCTGGCCATGTCCTGTATCTTACTATCGCTTCGTTTTTATAAGAAATGGGCCGAAATTTGTACCCTTGTTCGGAATCAGGGGGATCGGCGACATGGCCACGGCCGGGCGTTTTCCACCGGCGACGACCGTTCATGACCCCGAGCGGTCGTGTCGCGCAGTGATGCTCCGTCTGCGTCCATCCTTACCAGACGGTGTGTTCTAGGCGGTGCGAGACAATCATTTTGCCATCGAAGTGTTTGCGGGTGCTGAATGCCCAGACATCCTGCCCGCCAAGAACATGAGCCCCCCCGCAGCAAAAAGGACCGCGACAAAGATCAAGGCCTTGAAGAAGGTGAGTTGTCCCTTCTGTCCATCGTCTCGCTCCTCGTTTCCGCTCCGATCATTCGTCATGAGAGTTTTTCCTTCCAGCTCACCCGCCAATCGGGGAAGCCGACGCGCCATTGTGAGACATCCAATCCAGTTCGTTGCCGGCGCCAGCTCGAATATCCCAGATCGCTCGGAGGCGCCTACTTTTTGAGACGGCGGTCGAACCGGCTGAGACATGCCAGATTTTGCGGAATTTGCCCAGTGAATCGATCGGCCATGAGTCAAGGGAGGCACACTTATCCAATTATGTGCGAGCTGATACTGTCTGGCCCGATTTCTCCCCAGGTGCTTTCCCCAATGCAACTCATCATTGGCTTACTGTCCGGCGTCCTTGGCATGATCGCGGGATGGTATGGGCTCGCTGCCCTCATGATTGGCCTCCTGGGTCCGGATCGCGATGGCGGCCTCGCCATGGGAGCTTTCTTTAACATCGGGCCAATTGGTGGGCTTGTCGGCTTCGTCGCCGGTGTGTTCCTGTTCATCAAAAAAGGCAGGGCGGCTCAAGTCGCTTCATCTCCTGATGCGGGGCGGTCTGAAGCCGCCACGAGATCAGGCGGGCCGCAGCCGCTCACGCGAACACGTCTATCGCGCCCCTTCGCTTTCGTCGTGCTTGCTGTTTCGGGCGGTCTTGTCTGGCTGGCATGGTATGAATTCATCCGCTCGCCGTATCTCACGCATGGCGCTGATGCCGAGATGACTCTCAGCCTACAGTTCCGGCTGCCGCCCGGCATGGCGTCGCCGGAGCATTCTGAGGACCTGTATATCGAAGTCGATGACGGCGATGGACACGCCTTCGCAATCTATGGCGATAAGTGGTTCGGTCCTGGAAAGTGGTATCGTCAAGATGGAGATCGCACGGTTCTCCTCGCCAGCGCCGAGCTGAACAAGATTACATACTGGCGCAGGGTCGTTCTGACGTTGCCAGACGTTCCCGCGACGATCTGGACGCTCGATCTCGATTCCGACCCCTATCCGATCCCTGATTATACGCCATGGCGTCAGGCGAACGGAGCGCCCGCGTCGAAGATCGAACTTCGGTATAGGTTGACCGCCGATCGGTGTGCGGTGTGCGCTTTTGAAAATGCGCCGTGACACGAAATCACGCCATAAGTTGGGGGACGGTGGGGATTTGCCAATTCAGCCGCGCCGTCGACGCGATACGAGCGGCAAAATCGCGCGCGCGTCCGTCCGGTTTTGGCGGATTGTGTTGAAAAAGTCGGATTTGGATTGCGCGCGGACGATCCTCGGGTTTTCACAAAATGATGCCGCGCCTGTCTCTCAGGCCATTTGTGGAGTTTGATGGGCGCTTCCGGCCACCATCTTGGCAAGTTTTCTGAGATATTGAACGGTGGCGGCGAGTAGAAATTCATCACGGGCCCCATTGGGGCCACGGAGCCTCGAACGCCTCAAACCGATGATGCGTTTCCAGTGCGCGAAAAGCATCTCGATCGTCTTCCGTTCGCGTGTGGACTGAGCTTTGGCCGGCGTTCCGGAAAAAGAGCGCGCGACATCCCTGGCCTTCTCGTAAATGCTGCGTTGAATTTTGCGCATCGGCTCCTTCGGGCAGCATTGAGGTTTCAGGGGACATGGGTCGCATTCGGTTTTGCGGACGCGATAAAGGAAATGATCACCATCAATGATCGTCCCTCGCATCGCGAGCTTTTTATCCGCCGGGCAAACACAGGCGTTGGCGTCCTCATCGTAATGGAAGTCCGCGCGAGAATGCGCCGTCGTCGCGGCCCGATCTATCGAAAACCGGAATGTGAGGCGCGATGCCGTTTTCCTCGACCAGCCAGTTGAGGGTGGGCGCGGTTACCTTCGACTACAAAGAATGTGACCTCCGTTGGACTGAGCTCACACCGGCCTGACAACGCAACATCACGGACGCACCCGCCCCGACGAGGCTGGGGACTTCTTATGCTATTAGCGTTTCATGTGAGTAGTTTCCGATGATTGCGGGGTCTTCAAGACAATGCCTATCTCTTTGCCGAACCAATGAGACAGTTGCCTCAATGGAACTTCGGCGACGGCGCGACCATAAGCGCGCCGTCAACAAGCAACGGAGAATTGGCCGTGTCGATTGGTACAATCATTCTCATCCTGCTGGTGATCGCTCTGTTGGGCGGCTTTAGCGGGCTTGGAGGCGGGCCGTTTTACGGAACCGGATACTACGGCGGCAGTGGGCTTGGTCTCGTGGTGATCGTTCTGCTTGTGCTCCTCTTCCTCGGAAAGCTTTAGGCGGCAACCATTGCGCTAGCAGCATCGCGAAAGTCGATCTGAGATTGGTCGAATTCGATGCCGGCGACAGTTCATAAAATCATGTAAGGCAGTTTGCTGGCGCCGCACGTATTCCGATGGAGATCGCCTGACAGTGCAAATCAAGAGAAACACACTGAGGAGA
>CAIZEI010000041.1 GCA_903931945.1 uncultured Hyphomicrobiales bacterium
CCGCCCGCCTTGTTTGCCCTCGCGCGAAGGCCCCTCATCGGGTGGGGATGAGCGAGGGTTAGAACAAACAAGGAACAAAGTCAAGGACTATTTTCTGGACGAGGGGCGAAAACAGCCGCGCGATCCTTCTCCCGTGCAACGGGAGAAGGTGGCCGAAGGCCGGATGAGGGCGGCGGCACAGCTACAAACGAAAGGTTTTGTCTCGTCGCCATCGCCCTCACCCGTCGTTTGCTGTCGCAAACGCCACCCTCTCCCGATTCTCGGGAGAGGGGACGCGCCCGGACAGAGGGGCGCCCGCGCAGCGCGCTGCCCTCCCCGTTTACGGGCGGAGCGGCGGTGGGGCTCCTGAAATCTGCGCTTTCCCCGCGGCGTGAGAACCAGACCAGATGTGTCGACCATCAGCCACGATCGGCAAAAGTAATCATGTCCGCAGCGCTCGACGGAGCCGTCGCATCTTGTATGATTGGCTCAGGACTCCCGGATGAACAGCAGTCCGGCGCCAGACCATCGCAATCGAGGGGGAAAGCATGTCATCGCCAGTGCAGCCGGACAAGAAAGCCATCCGGATTTCAGCTGAAGACGCGGCGGCGCTGGTGCAACCGGGCATGTGGGTCGACTACGGGTTCGGGCTCGGGCAACCGGATGTTTTTGACGCGGCGCTGGCCGCCCGCAAGACCGCCTTGCGCGACATCCGCATTCGCAATTCGCTCAGCGTGCGGCCCCGCGCGGTGCTGGAATGCGATCCCGATTGCGAAACCTTCGCCATTTTCAACTGGCATTTTGGCGGCTACGACCGCCGCAAACATGACGCGGGACAGGTCAATTACATACCGATGAATTTTGGCGAGGCGCCGGACCTGTACCGGCGTTTTATCGAACGCGTCGACGTCGCCTGCATTCGCGCCTGCCCGAAAGATTCGAACGGGATTTTTAATTTCGGCCCGGCGGGCAGCTATCAAAAGGCTATGCTGGAGCGCGCGCGCATCGTCATCATCGAGATCGCGCCGCAAATGCCCTATGTGCATGGGCCCGAGAATGGCGTCCATGAATCGCAGATCGATTTTGTCATCGATGGCGATGGACGCGAAATGGTCGAGGCTCCCAATCCCCCGATCTCGGATATCGACCGCGCCATCGCAAAATACGTCGCTGCCGAGATCGAGGATGGCGCCTGCCTGCAAATTGGAATTGGCGGCACGCCGAACGCTGTGTGTTCCATGATTGCTGAAGCGGGCGTCAGGGATCTGGGCGTTCATTCGGAAATGATGGTCGACGGCATTGTCGATCTCCACGACGCCGGCTTGATTTCAGGCGCGCGAAAATCGATTGACAAGGGCAAGGTGGTGTTCACTTTTGCGCTGGGGACAAAGCGTCAATACGACCTCATCAACAACAATCCGGCAATGATCTGCCATCCCGTCGACTACACCAATCTGCCCCATAACATCATGCGCAATGACAGGGTGTTTTCGATCAACAGCACCACGCAGATGGATTTGCAGGGGCAGGCGGTTTCCGAATCCGATGGCTTCCGGCATCTCAGCGGCACCGGCGGCCAATTGCAATTCGTACGCGGCGCCTATGCCTCCAAAGGCGGCAAATCGTTCATCTGCCTGTCCTCGACCTATGACAAGCGCGGCGAACCGCGCAGCCGCATTGTCTGCGAACTGACGCCCGGCAATATTGTGACAACGCCGCGCACCGACACAATGTATGTCGTGACGGAATACGGCATGGCGAATCTGAAAGGCAAATCTGTCGCCGAGCGCGCCAAAGCCCTGATCGCGATTGCGCATCCGGCTTTTCGGGAAAAGCTCGAGCGCGAGGCGCGGCAGAACAATATCCTGCCGCGCTGGTTCCGTTGAGCGGTGCGCGGTTGCTTTTGCGAACGATTTTTACCAAAGGGTTTGAGCTTTGCCTCGCACCCTTTGGCAAGCGCGAATGCGCGCCCGCGCTGATGCGCGGAACATCTGCATTGGCCTGAAGGGTCAATGCAAACGATCCTTGATATTATTGCTGCGGCAGCACGGAGCGTGCGCGTTCAACCGCCTCAACTGGCAGCGCGTAGATATCGCGCACGATTGTCTCCAGGTCAGCGCCCGGAATGGGATCGATGTCGAGCCCCTGCCGCTTCACCAGGTCAATGAACTCCGGGTCGGCGAGCGATTTCATATAGGCCGTGCGCAGGGCCTCGACCCGCTCGCGCGGCACGCCCGGTCCCATGAACGAGGGAAAGCCGGTGGCCGCAGGCCCTGCAACCACCTGCATCGCCAACCGGTCATCGGGCGTTTTGGCAAGATCGAGGCCGAGCGGGACTGACGCGGGGATGGCAGGCGACTTCTCGACGCCGAGCTGCGTCAGAACCTCAACCTGCCCATTCTGCAACCATTGCAACTGGCGTCCGGAGTTCAGCGCCGCCCAGGTAAAGCCGACCTTGCCCTGCAATTCACCCTTCTCGATGGCGTAATCGACCTCGCCCACGCTGGCGTAGCCGGTGACAATCTTGAACTTTGTGCTGGCAAAGCGGTTCAGCATCGCCGGCCAGACGGCTGTGTCCTGCCCGGCGCTGGTGGCGCCAATCACAACCTGCGTTTTCATCACATCATAGATTGTGCGCACGGGCGTGGACGCCTTCCACACAATGCCAACCGAAACCGTCCGGGCCGCCGAACCGATCCAGCTCAGTTTGACGGGATCGAACGAGGCCTGCGGAATTTTGAGCAGCGGCGCAGAAATGAAGCCCCGCGTGATAAACCCCCACACCGTGCCATCCTGCGGCGCAATCGAATTGATATAATTGGCGGCCTTGATGCCGCCGGCGCCCGGCATGTACGTCACGATCATATTGGGCGCGCCCGGCAGATATTTTTTCATCACCTGCGTCAGGGCGCGCGGATAGGCTTCCACCGCGCCGGCGTTCTCGCCCGTGCCAATGATCATGGTGATGGTTTTGCCGCGGTAGAAATCCTCGATGGGGTCAGCATGGGCGAGGCATGGCGTTACGGCGGCGAGCGCAATCATGGCGGGTGCGCGCACCCTCTCCCATAGGGAGAGGGTCGGGGCGAAGCCCCCGGGCGAAGGGTTAAAATCAACGATTGGCGCGTGCCTGCTGTAAGCCGCTCCTGCACTGGAAAAATCACAACCCCTCACCCGGTTGCTCCGCCCCGACCCTCTCCCTGTGGGAGAGGGTGCCCCAGGTCCGCTCTTTTTCACGCTCCCCTCCCCGCTTTCCCGGCGGCGTCGATTGTTACGCCGTAGTCATGCATCGCAGCCGACGGCGTCACATAACCGGCGTCAAGATCGCGCTGGATCGCCTCAAGCGGGCGTTCGCTGGCCGGGCCCCATCCACCGCCGCCGCCCGTCTCCACACTCACAATATCGCCTGCGGCCAGTTTCAGGCCCTTCTCCTTGCCGATCGGAACGTCTGCGCCGCCCGCGCGCGCCAGCGTAAATCGCCCCGGTCGCGCCGGACCGCCGCCATTGGCGCCCCAGGGCGGAAATTTTGTGCGGTCGAGATTGGTCTGGATCTCGCAGGGCGCCAGTATTTCATAGACTTTGCGAAAACCGAGCCCCCCGCGAAAGGTTCCCGCGCCGCCCGAATCCGGTCGCAGTGAAAATTCCTTGATCCGCACAGGCAACACCGCTTCCTGCAATTCGAGGGGAATAATGCGGGTGTCGCCATGCGCCATGGTTCGGAACGGGCCGGAGCCATCATGGGTGGCGCAGGCGCCCCAGCCGCCGTGGCCGGAATCGTGACTGTCAAACCAGGCGCCGTTGCTCTTTTTGCCATAAAAACGGACGCCGGAATGCGTGCCAAAATGTCCGCCGGGCACGCGCTCGGGCGCAGCTTTTTCGAGCGCCTTGATGACCGCGTCGATAACCGTGGGAAACGGCGTCGAATAATTGCCCATAGGCGCTGTCGCCTCGGCGCTGAGAATTTTGCCCATGGGCAGAATCAGCTTCACCGGCCTGAACGTGCCTTCATTGGCCATTTCTCCCGCGCCCAGCAGATATTTGAACGCGACGCGCGCGGTCGTCTGCCCGCCGCCAAACCAGCCCGAGTTGATCGGGCCTTTCACCGCTTCGGCAAGGCCCGAATAATCCACGGTGAGTTCATCGCCCGCGACGATAACCTTGACATGCAGCGGCAGCGGCGTGTCGGAGCTGCGATCGTTGTCGAGCCAGGCTTCATGGGTATAGACGCCATCGGGCATGGAGCGAATGAAGGCGCGGGCGGCGGCTTCCGATTGATCGAGAATGATTTCAATCGCCCGATTGAAGACCGGCGCGCTGTATTTATCGATCAACTGGATCGTCTGGTCGCGCCCCAGAAGACAGCCCGCCAGTTGCGCAGCGATATCGCCCAGCAACTGCGTTGGCAGCCGGGAGTTGGACTCAATAATACGATAGACTTCCTCAATCGGCTCGCCCCTGCTCCACAATTTGATCGATCGGAGTTGCAGCCCTTCCATGAAAATATCTGTGGAGCGCGGCACAGACCCGCCAATGTCGATCCAGTGCACATTGATTGCGAAAAAGCCGGTCAACGGCCCCTTGCCGCCATCGGCGTGCACAGGCGTGTACATGACCGTATTGTTGAGGTGCTGGCCCTGCACGGCGGCGTGATTGCACAAAACGACATCGCCATGATGCAGGCGGTCTGCGCCGTAAATGGCGAGCCCGTCCCGCACAGCCATGCCAACGCTGTCAGCGACAAAGGGCGGCATCCCCCCGGTGCACTGGGCGGTCAGCAGGCCGCTGGCGTCGGTCAGGCCCACGGCAAAATCGTTGTACTCATAGATATAGGGGCTGAAGGCCGTGCGCTTGATATTGGCGTCGATCTGGTTGGCGATTGACACCAGACCATAACGGATGACTTCCAGCGTGATGGGATCGATGGAGTGCGGCAATTCAGGGGCTTTCCGGACGTGGCTATGCGCCGCCCCAATATGACGGATGCGCGAGTTGAGTCCAGAGCGCGGCGGCGGGTCTAGCGAGCGGCCTGTGATTCTTCGATCGTCAGAAACGAATCGGCCGACGCGGGGAGCAGATGCCGGGAGAACCTGCGCCACCAGCCAATTCGCATGAAAAACCGCGGCGGTCGGCCAAATGCCGCCATGGCGGTATTGTAGGAAAGCGCATTGACCGCATGCATGATTGGTGGCTCGTCGGCGAAGATCGCCTCCATGCGTCCGGTCAACTCCCCGATATCGGACGACGGTTTCGCCTCGGCGAAAATCGAGAAAAATTGCTTGCGCAAGGTCCCGTGCAGCCGAGCTTTTCCGCTCACATCAAACACAAGGTCAATCAAGCCCGCCGCCGTGATCATCATCGGCAATACGATTGGCCAATCTGTCCGCAATGGAGAAATGGCGGCTGTGCCGAAGGCCACGACGACAAACATCGCCGCCCGATGCGTCCAGGCGAAAAACCGCTCCCTGTCGCCATGATAAATCGCGCTGGACAGGCAACGAATACGGAATTCCTCGATAGGAGTTATCTGCGATCCTTCGGCGGGCGAATCGCCGGAGGCGCCCCGGTTTTCGCAGTTTCCTTGCTTGGACGCGGTTGTGGCTCCCGCGATGGGCTCGGTTGAGCTTCCCGAGGAGGAGGAGGAGGAGCCGGCGGCGGATTCCTGGGTTTGTCGTTCATGATCAACCATCTTCATCACCATTGTGCGCGAACCCAGGGGCGCTCGGGAGCTAGTGGGGCTGGTCACAACAATTTGAGTATATGACCACTTGTTGGTAAATTGCAAGCTGATAACGAAACTGAAAATGGCGCCTTGGCCGGCTCCCGGCAAGTCGAACGTCCGCTCGCCCGAGGGCGATCAACTGCCCCCCGCGCCGCCGACCCGGACGGAATGAGCTCCGGCAAAAACATTCCGGCTTGCCAGCTATGCATTCTCAACCTCACGCCGCGCAAGCGCCACCACTTAATCCGAAAAGGAGAAAATCCCGATTTTGCGACAACTCTTTTGGAGCGACGGGTTTCCAAATCGATTCTTTTGCTGTATTGCACCGCACCAAGCGGAAAATCCCGCGCGTTTCCTTTTTTCTCGCGTTTGTCGCGCATCCGTCATGAAGGCGGGTCAGGACGACGCATGGCCGCCCGCCCTGAAGCGGGCCGCCAGCAGGCCCACAGAGTTCGTCATGCAGATTCGCAACATCGCCATCATCGCCCACGTCGATCACGGCAAGACCACCCTCGTCGACAAGCTCTTGCAGCAATCGGGCGCATTTCGCGACAACCAGCGCGTCGCCGAGCGGGTGATGGATTCGAACGATCTCGAAAAAGAGCGCGGCATCACGATCATGGCCAAAGCCACGTCCATCGACTGGAAGGGCGTGCGCGTGAATATTGTCGACACCCCTGGCCACGCCGATTTCGGCGGCGAGGTCGAGCGCATCCTGTCGATGGTCGACAGCGCCATCGTGCTGGTCGACGCGGCTGAAGGCCCGATGCCGCAGACCAAATTCGTCGTCGGCAAGGCGCTGAAAATTGGCCTGAAGCCAATTGTCTGCATCAATAAGGTGGACCGTCCGGACGCCCGCGTGACGGAAGTTGTCAATGAAGTCTTCGACCTCTTCGCAGCGCTCGACGCGACCGACGAGCAACTTGATTTTCCGATCCTCTATGGCTCGGCCAAACAGGGCTGGATGACAGAGACCGGCCCCGATGGCCCGAAAGACGAAGGCATGGCGCCGCTGTTCGATCTCGTGTTGCGGCACGTGCCCCCGCCAAAAGTCGAAGAGGGTTCGTTCCGTCTGCTCGGCACCCTGCTGGAGGCCAACCCCTATCTCGGCCGCGTCGTCACCGGTCGCGTATTCGCGGGTTCGGTGAAGCCGAACCAGGCCGTCAAGGTGCTGGACCGCACCGGAAAAGTGGTCGAACAGGGCCGCATTTCCAAGATTCTCGCGTTCCGCGGCATCGAACGCCAACCCATTGATGAGGCGGAAGCCGGCGATATCGTCGCCATCGCGGGGCTGGAAAAGTTCAACGTCGCCGACACGCTCTGCGCGCTGGATGTGACCGAACCCCTGCAAGCCCAGCCGATCGATCCACCGACCCTGTCGATGACTTTCATGGTCAATGACAGTCCGCTGGCGGGCACCGAGGGCGAAAAGCTGACCAGCCGCGTCATTCGCGACCGCCTGTTCCGCGAGGCCGAAGGCAATGTTGCGCTCAAGGTCGAACCGGCCCCCAATTCAGACGCCTATATCGTTTCGGGACGCGGCGAATTGCAGCTCGGCATTCTGATCGAGACCATGCGCCGCGAGGGTTTTGAGCTCGGCATTTCACGCCCGCGCGTTGTGTTCAAACGCGATGAAGCGACCGGCGATATCCTTGAACCCGTCGAGGAAGTCGTAATCGACGTCGATCAGGAACATTCCGGCATCGTCGTGCAGAAAATGGCCGAACGGAAGGCCGAAATGCTTGAAATGCGCCCATCTGGCGGCGACCGCCTGCGGCTGGTGTTCCATTCGCCAACGCGCGGCCTGATTGGCTATCAGGGCGAACTGGCGACCGACACCAAGGGCACGGCGATCATGAACCGCCTGTTCTTCGCATATGCGCCCTACAAGGGCGAAATCCAGGGCCGCCGCAATGGCGTGCTGATTTCCAACGAGCAGGGCGAATCGGTCGCCTACGCCATGTGGAAGCTGGAAGATCGCGGCCCCATGATGATCGACCCGGGCGTCAAGGTCTATCGCGGCATGATCGTGGGCGAGCACACACGCGACAACGATCTTGAAATCAACGTGCTCAAGGGCAAGCAGCTTAACAACATTCGCACCCACTCGAAGGATGAGGCGGTGCGCCTGACGCCGCCGATCCGCATGTCGCTCGAAAAGGCGCTGGCCTATATCGAGGATGACGAGCTTGTCGAGGTGACGCCCAAGAGCATCCGCCTGCGCAAGGCGATCCTCGATCCCAACAACCGCAAGCGCGCTGAAAAGACCAAGGAAATGGTGGCGTAGGTCAGGCGGGTGCGGCTGCGATAGCGGCGCCATTGTCATCCCCGCAGCGCTTGTCGTCTTCGTAGCGCCTGTCATTCCCGCGCAGGCGGGAATCCGGTCTATTCTTGCCAAAAGTACTCTTTCGCGGCGGACGCCGCGTCTGGATTCCCGCTTTCTCAAGGCGATTGCGGCGCAATCGTCCGCTGCGGCAATGACAGTTGCACGCGCCGGTTTGCGCCGCCTGAACGCCCATTCTCCTGTGCATGGTTGTCTCCAACCCCGGCATTTGCTTTGCTCGCGGCGTCGCGCGCGCCTAGAAGGTGCTCCCGTTTCCATGACGAGAGCGCGCATGACATCGATCGAACAGCGGATAGCCAGCCAATTGAATGCGGCGGAATGGCAGGTCGCCGCCGCCATCGCCCTGCTCGATGACAAAGCGACCGTTCCCTTCATCGCGCGCTATCGCAAGGAGGTCACGGGCGGGCTCGACGACACGCAATTGCGCGACCTTGATGAGCGGCTGCGCTATCTGCGCGAGCTTGAAGCCCGACGCGAGGCGATCCTCGAGTCTGTTCGCCAGCAGGGCAAGCTCGACGCTGCGCTGGAGGCGAGCATCGCCGCAGCCGACACCAAATCGCGGCTGGAGGATCTTTATCTCCCCTTCAAGCCGAAGCGCCGGACAAAGGCGCAGATCGCGCGCGAGGCCGGGCTTGAGCCTCTGGCGCTCGCCCTTCACGCCCGGCCCGACCTTGATCCGAAAGAACAGGCGCGCGCCTATCTCAGCGAAGACGCTGGCGTAAAGACGCCGGAAGAGGCGCTTGATGGCGCGCGCGCCATTCTCGTCGAACGCTTCGCCGAAGACGCCGAACTCGCCGGCAGATTGCGCGAGGAATTCTGGTCGCGCGGCCTGCTGTCTTCCAAAGTGCGCGACGGCAAGGCTGCGGCTGGCGCAAAGTTTTCGGACTATTTCGATTTTTCAGAACCGCTCGTGAAAATTCCCTCGCATCGCGCGCTGGCGATGTTTCGCGGCGAACGCGAGGAAATTCTCGACCTGCGGCTCCTCGCCGAACCCGTCGAAAATCCGGACTGGAAAGCGCCCGGCGCCTATGAGCTCGCCATCGCGCGCCATTTCCATATTGGAGATCGCGGACGTCCGGGCGATGCCTGGCTGATGGAAACCGTGCGCTGGACATGGCGCACCAAAGTCGAAATGCGCCTGTCGCTGGATTTGCGGATGCGGCTCTGGAACCGGGCGGAAGACGACGCCGTTGGCGTTTTTGCGGCGAACCTGCGCGATCTCCTGCTGGCGGCCCCTGCAGGCGCGCGCGCAACGATGGGGCTCGATCCTGGATTTCGAACCGGCGTCAAGGTCGCCGTTGTCGATGCGACGGGCAAGGTTGTTGACCACACCGCGATCTACCCGCATGAACCCCAACGCAAATGGCAGGAGAGCCTTGCAACGCTGGCGGCGCTGGCGCGCAAGCATCATGTCGATCTGATCGCCATCGGCAACGGCACGGCCTCGCGCGAAACCGACCGGCTTGCTGCAGATTTGCTGGCGACGGCGCCAGACCTCAGGATGACAAAGGTCATGGTGTCGGAAGCCGGCGCCTCGGTCTATTCGGCCTCCGCCTACGCCTCGCAGGAACTGCCCGAACTTGATGTGACGATCCGCGGCGCGGTGTCGATTGCGCGCCGTTTGCAGGACCCGCTGGCGGAACTGGTGAAGGTCGAGCCCAAAGCGATCGGCGTTGGCCAGTATCAGCACGATATTGCAGGCCACAGGCTCGACCGCTCGCTTGAAGCCGTGGTGGAGGATTGCGTGAACGCGGTCGGCGTCGACGTCAACACGGCCTCGGCGAAATTGCTGGCGCGCGTATCAGGCGTCGGCGATGCGCTTGCAGAAGCCATCGTCGTTTATCGCGACCAGCATGGGCGATTTGCACGACGCGGCGATTTGAAGGACGTGCCGCGTCTTGGCGCCAAAGCGTTCGAACTTTCGGCGGGATTTTTGCGCATCAATGACGGCGTAGACCCGCTTGATCGCTCGGGCGTGCATCCGGAAGCCTATCCGGTCGTCCGGCGCATACTGGAGCGCGCCGGCGTCGACATCAAAGCGCTCATCGGCAATGCGCCTGTGTTGCGCGCGCTGAAGGCGAGCGATTTCACCGATGAGCGTTTCGGCAAGCCAACAGTCGAAGACATTCTCAAAGAACTTGAAAAGCCGGGACGCGACCCCCGCCCCGCGTTCAAAACCGCTGTCTTCCAGGACGGCGTCGAGGGGTTGGACGATCTGAAGCCCGGCATGATTCTCGAAGGCGTCGTCACCAATGTCGCCGCCTTCGGCGCCTTTGTCGATATCGGCGTGCATCAGGACGGGCTGGTGCATGTCTCCGCGCTGTCGAACACTTTTGTGAAAGACCCGCGCAGCATCGTCAAACCTGGCGATATCGTGAAAGTGAAAGTGCTCGAAGTCGACAAGGCCCGCAAACGCATTGCGCTGACCATGCGCCTGTCCGACGAGGCGGGACCGCGACAGGACCGCACTGCAAGGCCGGAGGTCTTGACGAAGGCAACGCGCGCCGCACTGACGCCGCCATCAAAATCGCCGGCGACGGGCGGCGGCGCCTTCGCCGAAGCGCTGGCGCGCGCTGCGCAAAAGCAGGGGGGCAAGGGACGGTGAAGCGGTCTCAGGCGGCGATCCCGCGACCCCGGCGGAGTCCCCCGAACCCCACGCCGGAAACCATTCGGACAACGGGGCCAGCCCTGCGCCGGTTCACTCGCCTGCCGCCACGAGCGCGCGCTGGCGCCGCCACAGGCGACCCGTCATCATCGTGACGATGGCGAGCGTCGAGAAGCCGGCCGAGGCCCACAGGACCGCGCCGGGATGGCCGAGGTCCATCAGCCAGCCGTAAAGCGTGGGGCCGATGATCTGTCCGCCGCTATAGCCGGTAGTGACGAACCCGAACAACGTGCCAACGCTCACGTCCTTCGCCGCGTGGCGCACGGACACGTCGCGCGAGGCGCTGACCATGCCGCGCAGGAAGCCGGACACGCCCACCAGCGCGACGACGATCGCGAAGGGCAGCAGCCCGAGGGCGCAGAGCACAAGCACCGCGCCCGAGGTGAGAAAACTGCCGGCGAGAAGCATCTCGTGGTCTTCGACCTTGTCGGCGAGCCAGCCTCCCGGCAGCACCGCCGCCATCGACATCACCTGATAGGCGGTCAGCGCCGCCGCCGTCACCGTTGCGGGCAGATTATAAATGCCCTGGAACGCCACGACGGAGAAATACACCACGCCGCAATTGGCGACCGAGGACAGGACATAGAAGCCAAACAGCATCATCACGTTGGGCGAGGTCACGAGCTTGCCCCAGCTGTCGGCGGCGCGGCGCTTGCCCATGCCGCCCTCGCCAATCACGCCCGACAGCGCGAGCATGACCAGCGCCAGCAGCAGGCCGACGCCGCCGACGACCATGAGTCCGACTCGCCAGTTCGAAATCGCCACAAGCGTCAGCATCACCGGCGGCGCGAGGACAAAACCGAGATTGCCGCCGAGCGTGTGGATCGACAGCGCCCGGCCCAGCCGCGCCGCGCCGACGCGCGCGTTGAGGATCGAATAATCTGCGGGATGGAAGACGCTCGATCCGATCCCGGCAATAAACATCAGGCCGGTAAATTGCCACATGGAGGTGACAAAACCCATCAGCGCGATGGTTCCCGCGTTGACGACCAGGCCGCCGATCAGCACCTTCCGCCCGCCAATCCTGTTGACGAGAAACCCCATCGGGGTTTGCAGCACGCCCGTGGTCACCGCGTAGGCGGTGATGGCGAAGCCAAGCTCGGCGTAGCCGACATGGAATTCGCTCCGCAGAAGCGGGAAAAGCGGCGGCAGCACCAGCATGTAAAAATGACTGAGCAGATGAGCGAAGGCGACAAGGCCTGCGACCTGAAATTCCGGCTTGAGTTCGGAGGGAATTCCGCGCATTCGGGATCCATGACGTTCATTGTGAAATGCGGCCAGCGGCAAGCGATCGCGGCGCGACGACAGGATTGCACGACATACAGCCTGGCCCGCGCCCGTCAACTGGTTTCCCCGGGAGCGGATCGGATCGCCAGCGCCCGCCGGTCAGGTCATGGCGCCGCCGATATCATCATTCCTCCAAGGGATGAATTGGCGCCCCCAGGGGAATCGAACGCCTGTTTTCGCCGTGAGCGTGCGGCATAGAATGTTCGTTGAATCTCGCGATGATTTATCATTGTTCCCATCGTTATTGAACGATGTGTATTTTCCCTCGACCTTTGTAGGCAACAATTCGTCAGGATATAAGCTTATGCACAGGACACAAACGCGACAATCCCAAATAACAAGGCAAAGCCGGCGCGCGCCGTTGTGCTCAGGGGCTTGGCGGCATTGTCTGGCGGGGAATTTTCCAAGCTGCGCTGCTCGGGAACGGTCGGGTCGCCACGCTGGTTCAACCCAGAAACCCGAACCCGCTGGCCTCGACCAAAGTTAGAATAACAATTTACCCTGACCATGGCCTGCGATTCATGCGGATCAATGGCGTCACCCGTGTTTATCGGGCGCGGGTTTGGGCTGTGCTGCCCACGCCGCAGGTTTGTCATCTTTGTCGGCTTCGGCCGCAGCGAACGTCGTCTGCACCCTGTCAGGCGTATGATGGGCGGGCGCGTAGATCGCATAGACCTGCATTGGCGTCGCGCCAGTATTGGTGATGTTGTGCCAGGTCCCCGCCGGAACAAGGACACACCAGCCGTTTGACACTTCCTTGTCAAAAGTCAGTTTGTC
>CAIZEI010000042.1 GCA_903931945.1 uncultured Hyphomicrobiales bacterium
CGGAACCTTCGATCCAACCCAGACGATCACATTCGATTTCGGGACGCCAAAAGTCATCAATGAAGTGACGCTGAAATTCGGCTCCGCCGGTGGCGGGGGATTGGCGCAATGGAGCGGGTCGAACGATGGATCGACATGGACCGAGATAGGCGCGCCTGCGGCGGTGACCTCAACAGGCAGTTACGCAGCCACCGTCATGTCGCTTGGCGCCAACATCGCGGCGTATCGGTATTACCGGTTTTCCGGCGTTTCGGGGACGGAGATTTACGCGTGGTGCGGGCAATTCTCATTTAAAATCGGGAGCTAGGCATGACCACTTCTGTTGTAGCGCCTGCCGAAGTCACCGCACTGGCGCTGGGGCCTAAGGGCGATCCTGGCTCGCAGATATATATTCAGGCGGGCGCGCCCGGCGGCGGCGTCAATGGCGACTTCGCGCTCGATAACGTTACCGGCAACATCTACAAGAAGGGTTCGGGCGTCTGGACCCTGTCCGGCAACATCAAGGGGCCCATCGGCGACACAGGCGCGACGGGCGCAACCGGAGAGACTGGCGCAACCGGCGCGACAGGCGGGGTTGGCTCTACCGGAGCGACGGGGCCCCGGGGCTCCAAATGGTTCGATGGCGCGGGCGCGCCGGGGACGATTTCCGGCTCGGCCAACGGCGATTTCTATCTCAACCTGTCGAACGGCGACGTTTACACGATGGCGTCTGGCGCCTGGGGCTCCCCATCCGGCAACATCAAGGGGGCGACCGGCGACACAGGCGCGACAGGCCCGGCGGGGGCCAGCAGCGCGCATGCGTTGCTCTATGGATCTGGCTCGCCGGGCTCGGGCGACGGCGCCCCTGGCGACAGCTACATTGATGAGGTCGCGAGCTTGTTGTTTGGCCCGAAGGGCGGGAGCGATTGGTCAGCGGCGAAAAAATACGCGCTCACGCCAGTGCTCACCTTCGCCTACGCCACCGGCGACCAGCGCGGCAATATCACTGTCACGGCGGATGTGGGAACCTCGGGCAACAAGTTTTACGGCGCTTCGGGCGCGGCGGAAGAGCTTGTTTCTGGAACGATTAGTACATGGGTTTTGTTTGGCGCTTTCCACGGAACCTTCGATCCAACCCAGACGATCACATTCGATTTCGGGACGCCAAAAGTCATCAATGAGGTGACGCTGAAATTCGGCTCCGCCGGCGGCGGGGGATTGGCGCAATGGAGCGGGTCGAACGATGGATCGACATGGACCGCGATAGGCGCGCCTGCGGCGGTGACCTCAACAGGCAGTTACGCAGACACCGTCATGTCGCTTGGCGCCAACACGACGGCGTATCGGTACTACCAGTTTTCCGGCGTTTCGGGGACGGAGATTTACGCTTGGTGCGGGCAATTCTCATTTAAAATCGGGAGCTAGGCATGAATATCAAAATATCGTCGCTCGACACCGCGACGCTTTTTCAGGCGATCAAGATCATCAGCGTGGACCCGCAATATACTGGCCTGCACATCGCTCCTGATGGACTGTCGGCGACATTCACTTGCGCCATTGCGCCCACGGGCCTTCCCGCAGGCGTCGCCGTTGCAGAAGCGACTGCGCCGGTAGCCGAGCTGCTTGCCTATGCAGATAACAAACTTGCCGCTGTCATCGCCGCCGGAATATCGGTCAACGTAGCCGCGCCCGGAGCGCCTGCTGAAACAGCGCTCGTGGATATTTCGTCCATGGGCCGCGCCGATATTCTGGGGATGATGCAAGAAATCGCATCTGGCGCGACATCGATTACTTGGTATCAGTCGACGGGCTCGCTGGCCCTGACCCCGGCGCAATTGAACATCATCGCGTCAGCCGCAGCCGCAGCCTGCACAGCCGCCATCGCTGCGTGGTCTGCCGCCTATGTGGGCGTCTCCGCCATTCCCCCAACGATCACAACGATGTCGCCGATCGACGCGCTGTTCGTGTGAAGGCTCCCCCGCACGGGCGGGACGGGCCAGCAGCTTAAAGGTCTTTTCAAATGCTCTACACAGGCCCCTGTTTCATCCGCGCTGTCTATCTGGCGCTGGCGGCGTTTGCCGGCGGGCTCTCTTGCGCGCCCGCCCGCGCCGACGACTTCGCCGGGCAGTTTTTTATCGAGCAGGCCTACGGCCACGCGCCATCGAGCGAAGTCCGTGGCGCTTGGCCGAAAAATGCGGCTCCCCTTCAACTCACCGGCGCACGCTACGCTGTGCGCCAGATGATTGCATCGCATGTCGCTGCGCATATGGGGCCGCAATGGGTCTCAGCGGTGTTGCACATCGTGCGCATCGAAAGCGGCTTTCGCTGCAACGCCTATAACCGTGGGCATTATGGCCTGTTTCAGGTCGCCGCGCCCCGGCAATTTGGCGTCTCGCCGCATCAGGCCATGACCTGCGACGGCGGTCTGGCGGTGGGCGTCGCCTATTTGCAGCGCTGCCTGCGCATGGGCGCGCGCAGCCAGGCCATGCTGGAGGCCTGCGAGAATTCGGGATCGCCCTTCACCCCACGTCGGCGGCTGGAGCGCGCCTACAGGAGAGCATGATGGCGTGCACGCTGTTGTTTCTGCTCTGCCCGATCACCATGACCACAACAGCCTGCGCGGAGCATCCGCCGCACGCGCGCGCCGATGTCGAGATGCCCTCGCGCGAAGAGTGCCTGTCGGCGGCCAGCGAATTCCTGGACATGTTGGGCGGCGTGGCGGCGAGGCGGCGCGGGTTCAATGTTCTGCTGCTCTGCGCGCCGGCGGGGATGCCTGCATGAGTCCCCGGTGAAGGCTTCACCGGCCATAGCGCACATTCACGCGCGTAATTTGCGGCTCAATCGATCGGCGGTCAAGGCCCCTGATCACGCTTTCCAGCGATGGAGCCGCTCTTGTGACAACCTCCTTTCTCCATGGCGTCGAGACCATCGAAGTCAATGATGGCGTGCGGCCCGTTCAGCTCGCGCCCTCCGGGACCATCGGCCTTGTCGGCACCGCGCCGCTGGCCGATCCCACGCTGTTCCCGCTCAACACGCCTGTGTTGCTGACCTCGCAGCCGCGAGCCGCGCTGGCGCTCGGCGCGACGGGCACGCTGCTCCAGGCGATCAAGCAGATTTATGCGCAATATGGCGCCTGCGTTGTCGTGGTTCGCGTGGCGCAATCCACGCTCTCCGATCCCACCGCCGCCGCCGCCGCGACGCTCGCCAATGTGGTGGGCAACGAGATCGCCAGGACCGGCTGTTACGCGCTGCTGACGGCGCGCGCCGAAACCGGCGTTGTGCCCAAAACGCTGATTGCGCCGGGCTTTACCTCTGTGCGCCCCGGCGGCGCCGAAAACCCCGTCGTGGGCGCACTCGCGGCCATTGCGTTGCGGCTGCGCGGACGCGTCTACGCCGACCTGCCGCCGGTCTATGCCGATGCTCTGACCTATCGCGCGGACTGGGATGACGATCGGATCGTCGGCTTCTATCCCTCCGTCGCTATCTGGGACGATGTTTCGGGCGCCTATATCGACGCGCCGCAGTCGGCGAGCGAGGCCGGCCTCACCGCCATGGTGCACAATACTTTGGGCTTCTGGTACTCGCCCTCGAACCAGGTGTTTCAGGGCGGGGATGGCGGGGTTGGCGGCGTCGCGACGCCGATCGATTTTGGCATGGACGACGCCAATTGCCTCGCGAACATTCTCAACGAAAGCCAGATCACCACCGTCATCAACGGCGGGCTCGATTATTCGGGCTGGCGGCGCTGGGGCAACCGCAATTTTTCCACCGACCCGCTGTGGCAGTTCGAGAGCGTGCGCACGTCGCTCGATGAAGTCTACGAGGCCGTGCAGAAGGCCGAAGCCTATGCGGTGGACAAACCGCCCTCTGTCCAGATCATGAAAGAAATGGCGCAGATGGTGCAGGCCTTCTTCGATTACGGCAAGGTGGCCGGCTTCCTGATCGGCGGCAAGGTATGGCTCGATCCCGAGCGCAACACGCCGCAGCAGACGAGCCAGGGCATCTGGGCGTGGGACTTCGATCCCGAGCCGCCAGCGCCCATGGAGCACATCCAGAACTACGCGCATCGCAACACGAATTATTACACCGATCTCGTGGCGGCGATTGTCGCGACGCTCAACACATCGTCCACGACAGCCTCTTCGGCTTAATTTTCTAGCGAAGCGGGGCGGACTTCGCTCGACCCCGCATCGCTTTGGGAGACCATCATGCCCACAGTCAATCTCGATTACATCCTGCAAGCCTGCAACGTCTATGTCGACGGCTACAGCAAGCTCGGCTGGGCGGAGAAAATCTCGACGCCGAAGATCAAGAAGAAGATGGAGACGTTTCGCGGCGGCGGCATGCTCGGCGGCAAGAAGCACGCGCTCGGATATGAGCCCATCGAATTCGATTTCGACATGTCCGCCTACGACCCGAAAGTGCTTTCGCGCATCGGGCTGTTTTCGGCGGACGCCATCACCATATCGTTCACCGGCGTGTTCGACGGCGACCAGAACGCCCAGCACGCCGCCAATTTCGTCACCCGCGCCAAGTTTGAAGAGACCGATGCGGGCGCCTGGGAGCCGGGCAAGAAGGCCATGCTGAAGGCCAAGGGCTCATGCGATGCGGTGAAACTGACCATCGACAACGCCATCATCTACGACATCGATATCGACGCGCAGAAATGGATCATCAACGGCGTCGATGAGTATGCGTTTATCCGCGCAAATATTTGAGTTTTGGCTTGGCGTTGCAGACTTCGGCGGCTCTGCCGCCTGCGCTCGACAACGCCGCGCCCTGAACCCACCACGGAGCCTCGCCAATGCCCCCCGAACCCCCTGAAGACATCGACCTCTCGCATTTTGAGCCTGAGGCGCCAGCCACACAGCCCGCGCCGCGTCCGATTGTCGATCTGGATGCGGGACAGGGGTTTGGCGAGATCACAATCGCTTTAAAAGCGCCTTTCAAGCTGGCTGGAACCGAATATTCAGCGTTCACGATGCGGGTTCCCACGGGCGGCGAGGTCTCGGCGGCGCTGGCGGGCAAGGACCCCGGCGGCGAGATCGAGGCCTTGACAGAAAGCCTCTGCAATCTGCCCGCCGGCGCGCTGAAACGCATCTACAGCGCCGACCGCACGAAGGCGATCACTACGCTGGGGGAATTGTTGGCCGGTGTCCTCCCGTCTGGGACATGATTGCGGACATTGGCCTCGTCTATCCCTTCGCCATTGCCGAGTTGATGGCGATGAAACTGCCGCGTTTGAACGCACTGCATCTGAGGGCGCTGGAGCGGATCGCCCGCACCCAATTGTGAGGGATTGAGCCTTGTCCTCCAATATGCTCGTCTCGATGATCCTGCGCCTGGTCGACGAAATGACCGGGCCGCTGAAGGCGGCCGAAGCCGAAGTCAAGAACCTCGAAAAGACCACCGAACAGGCCGCCGCGCATTCGCAGCAGTCGAGCCGCATCACGGCGGCTGAATTTCGCGCCATGACCGAAGGCAAGAAGGTCGCGGCCAACAATTCCGCAGCCGCTGTCGAGCGCATGAGCGTCGCCGAATTTCGCGCCATGGAAGCGGCCAAGGTCCATGCGCAGGAGGCCGCCGGCGCGCAGCATGCCCACACGGCGGCGGTCAATGAAACCACGTCGGCTTTTTCGGGCATGGCCGAACAGATCGTCGCAGTGGCCGGGGCCTATGAGACACTGAAACTGGCGCAGGAAGCGTGGAAGAAAGGCGCAGAGGCGCAGCATGTCGATATTGGCATGGAGGCGCAGGGGCTCGATGCCGCAGCCCGCGAAATGATCCATAAGCGAGCGGCGGAACTGTCCGGCGTCTATAAGCTCTTCAGCCAGACTGAGATCGAGAAGCTGGCGGCTGACGCCACGCCTATCCTAGGCAGCGCAACTCACGCGCTGGAATTCCTGCCTGATCTCCTGAAGATGAAAACCATCCTGCAAGCGCGCGATCCCCATGGCGGCGGCGAGGAATCCTTCAACCAACTGATCAAGGGGTTCGAGGTCGCAGGCTATGCACAGGACCCCGAAAAACTGCATCACGTGATGGACCTGACGATGAAGGCGATGAACGCCTTTTCCCACACGCTCAACGCCGAAAAATACGGGCAGTTTTTCCAGTTTGCGGGACCGGCGGCGAAGAACCTATCGGACGAGTTCATGAAGCGCGCGCTGCCGACGCTACTGTCGGAAAGCGCGGGATCGACGGTCGGCCAGCAAGTGCAGACGCTGATGAACATGGCCAAGGGCGGCCATATGATGGTGAGCGCCGCCAAGGCGTTTTACGACATCGGCATGGTGACGCCAGGTGGCGAGAAAAGGGACAGCAAGGGCAAGATCATCGGCGTCAAGCCGGGCGGTCTGGAGGGACTGGATTTGCTGGGCCGCGATCCCGCGCGCTGGCTCGAAAGCGTCGCCGATCATGCCCGTAACAAGGGCATGGATGAGAAGGCGATCGAGGACCTCGTCTATAGCCTCTTCCCCAATCGCAATCTGGCGCGGCTGGCATCAAAGGCGACCGGCCAATCCGCTCAAATGGACAAGGACGAAAAGCAGGTCGAGGCGGCGCCCGGTCTTGAGGCTTGGGCGACGTGGATGAAGGATTCCTCGACTGTGTGGAAAGCTAATGGCGAGCAATTCGACAACTTGCTGCGCGGCGCGACAGAGTCCTTGCAGCCTTTTGGCGCGGCTGTCGGAACCGCGCTTGGAAACATACTCGCGTTTAACAACGCCCACACCAATGGCGCCGCGAAAACCACCGAGGTTGGCGGCGCGATTGCGGCCATTGGCGCAGCATCGCTCTGGGCGTTTTCCAAGGGCGTTGGCTGGTTCAAGGGATTTTCGTGGGGCGGTGCCGGAACCACTGCGGCAATCGCCGAAACACCCGCCGCAGCGGAGACCACAGCTGCTGCTGCCGGCGGGGGTTCGTGGCTCGCAGGAATAGCGGAAAAGGCCGGCCCGATCGGCGCGGGGATCGCAGTGCTCACAGGCCTTGCCAATCTTCCGGCGATCACGCCCGAAAGCATCGACGAGCGCCGGAAGGCCTGGCGCAATCGCGGCAAGGACGCCGACATCGACACCACTGAAATCGACGCGGCGAAGGACAAGGCGACTGACGCCGGCCAGCACATTCAGGACGCGCTGAACATTACAGCCAAGCCGAACATCGACAGCTCGGGGGTGGACGCCCTGACCGTCAAATTGCGAGAGGCGCTGGCGGTTCTGAGCCAGCTTGTCGGCGGCATTTCCACCGCGAAATCCGGAGCGGCGAGCCTCGGCGCGCAGCTCGGCAAATCCACAGGCGCGCTGCACGACGGCTATGTCACGGAGGGCCGCTGATGCTGCTCTCGTGGGGTCCTTATGTCTTTGAAGCGGGCTCTGCGGCCTACGAGGAGCTTCGCCACAAGACGGGCAAGCGCCGGGCGCCGCATGAGATTGTCGGGCGCGCGCCGGCCAATCAATATCTCGGCCCGAAGCTCGAAGAAATCTCGGTACGCGGCACGGTGTTTCCTCTTGATCAGCCGGGCTCGGCCGCCCAGGCGCTCGCCATGGGTCAGGAGGCGAAAGCCAACACCAGCTACACGCTGATTTCCGGGCAGGGGACGGTCTATGGCGTGTTCACACTCGATGAGATGGACCGTGTCGAGGGCGAAATCGTCGTCGATGGCATCGCTCTGAAAGTGACTTACGACCTCAAATTCGTCGAGGACCCCGACGCCGGCGGGGCCATCTGGAGCGCATGGCCATGACACCCATTGCCCCGCCCTGCACCTATGTGACGGGACAGGACGAAATGCTCGACGCCATCTGCGCCGCAGCCTACGGGCCAGCGGCGGGGGCTGAGCACTTAACGACGGAAGCGGTCTACACCGCCAATCCCCACCTTGCCGATTATGGCCCGCGCCTGCCGCAGGGCGTGGCCATCCACTTCCCGGCGATCGCGCCCCGTCCGGCCCCTGCCGCGACGCAAATCAACCTGTGGAACTGACCGATGCTCACGCCGATGGTCCAATGCTCGGCCAATGGCGCGGACATTTCGGGCAAACTCGCGGGCCGCGTGATTTCCTGGCAAATCACCGAACACGACAGCGACCATGCCGACGAGCTGCATATCGTGCTGTCGAATTTCGACGGGCGGCTGGCCAAGCCCAGCCGGGGGGCAACACTGGACGTCGCCTGCGGTTTCGAGGAAACCGGGATCCAGAAATCGGGATCGTTCAAGGTGATGTCCGTCGCCAAGGTGGGCGCGCCCGCGACTTTCGAGGTCACCGGCCACGCCGCCGATCTCTCCACCACACTGAAACAGCAAAAAACCCGCAGCTGGGTCAACCAGCCGCTGTCGGCGGCGCTCAACCAGATCGCCGGCGATAATGGATTGAGCCCGGCGATCGCGGGCGACCTCGGCGCCATCGTCGACCACTGGTATCAGGCGGGCGAGAGCGACATGCACTTTGTCACCCGGCTGGCCCGGCGCTTTGGCGCGGTCGCCAAGGTGGCCGAAGGCAAGTTGATCTTCCTGAAGCGCGGCACCGGCGAGACGGCGTCCGGCGGCGCCATGGGCGGCATCACCGTCACCCCCAATGACCTCGAAGGCAATTTCAAGATCGAGGACCACGATCGCCCTGACCACAAGAACGTCAAGGGGAAGGTCTATGACCGGACAAAAGGCTCCCGGACCGAGGTCAGTCAGGCCGGCGCGGGCAATGGCCCCGATTACACATATCCCCATATTTTCGGGAACAAGGCTCATGCGCAGGCCAGCGTCACAGGCCGCAAGCGCGAGTTCGACCGGGCGCAGAAGACCTTTTCAGGGACTTTCAGAACCGGGCAGAACCAGATCAAGGCTGGCGGCGTGCTGACCACGTCGGGCTTTGGAGACGACGACGACACGGACTGGACGGTCGAGCGCTGCACGCACAGCGGCGACGCCAGCGGCTATGTCACGGGCTTCGAGTGCAAGGTGAAGGTGGCGTAGGCGCGTTGGTAGCGTGGCGTGGCGGGGTCCGGGTGACCCCGGTCGCGGGGACCCGTGGAAAGGCCCGCGAAGCATGGAGAAGCATAACGCCACCCCGCCCGGTCGCGCGACCTCTGCGGTGTGTCTGAGTCGTGGTTTGAACACAATGGACATTGCAAACGAATTGCGGCCCGTCGCCCGCACGCGCCCTCTGGCTGGCTATATCGGCGGCAAACGCAACCTTGCCGCCACCATCACCGCGCGGCTTCAGGCCATCCCGCACAAGACCTATGCCGAGCCCTTTGTTGGCATGGGCGGCGTGTTCTTCCGCCGGACCCTCATCGCCAGAGCCGAGGTCATCAACGATGGCAATGCCGAGGTTTCCAACCTCTTCCGCGTGCTCCAGCGCCATTACATCGCCTTCCTCGACATGCTGAAATGGCAGCTCTCCTCGCGTCGCGAATTCGAGCGGCTGAAGGCGACCGATCCCAAAACCCTGACGGACCTTGAGCGGGCCGCGCGCTTTTTGTACCTCCAGCGCACCGCATTCGGCGGCAAGGTGACCGGCCAGAACTTTGGCGTATCGGCTGCCGAACATTCCGCCTTTGACGTGACGCGGCTCGGCCCGATGCTGGAGGAGGTCCACGAGCGGCTGTCGGGCGTCACCATCGAAGGACTGCCCTATGGCGATTTCATCACGCGCTACGACCGGCCCGAGACCCTGTTCTATCTCGACCCTCCCTATTGGGGGACCGAGCATGTCTATGGCGAGGGCCTGTTCGCCCGCGCCGACTTCGAGCGGTTGGCGGGGCTTTTAAAGGGGCTGAAAGGGGCCTTTATCCTGTCGCTGAACGACACGCCCGGCGTGCGCGAGACCTTCGCCGGCTTCCGGATCGAGGCGGTGGCAAATGTGGCGATGATCGGATCGCGATCGGGCAAGGCGAGCCCCATGGGCGAGGCGCTGATATCGGGCGGCGCGGCCTATCCTAAAGACCGGGCGCGGGCCAGAAAAAGGACTTGATGCGGGTTGAAGACAGAGCGAACGTCGATTTCAAGGAGACCCGCCAATGTCCACACAACCCCAAGCCATCGACGCCTACATTGCCCGCAAGGCTCAAATCGACGCCATTCTGAAGCGGCTGACAGAGGCCAGCGCTGACCACTTCGGCATGAACCCGGAGACGGTCCATTGGGGGCATGTGGGGAACCTCGACGACTATGCCGGTAAGCTGAAGGAACTCAGCGACCGGGTGTTCCACGAGGGCGAATACGCGGCCTGACCGGCCTCATGAACGATTAAAAGGGGTTGCTCGCGCCACCCCTTTTTTGTGCTTCTGGCGGATCAGACGAGCGAGCCATTCGTTTTGACGCAAAATGCCATTCGTTGTGGCGCGCTACACGCTTTTCGAGCCTTCGCGCCGGCGCCTGCTCTGGCCCAATGGCGCGATTGCGCAGGTTTTCTCGGCGGAGGACCCCGAGTCGCTTCGCGGCCCGCAATTTGAATGCGCCTGGCTCGATGAACTCGGCAAATGGCGCTATGGCGAAGAGACATTCGACATGCTGCAATTTGGATTGCGGCTGGGCGATCATCCACGGCAGGTGATTACCACGACGCCACGCCCGACGGCCCTGATCCGGCGCCTCGTCAAAGACGGGCGAACGGCTGTAACACGCGCTGCGACACTGAAAAATCGCGCCAATCTGCCGCGCGAATTTCTGGCGAGCATTCTGGCGCGTTACAAGGGCACGCGTCTGGGGCGTCAGGAGCTCGACGGGCAAATCATCGAGGATCGCGCGGACGCGCTGTGGACGCGCGACATGATCGAAGCCTTGCGCAGTGTCGCTGCGCCGCCGCTGCGGCGGATCGTCGTTGCGATCGATCCTCCAGCCTCATCGCATCGGCGCGCGGATCGCTGCGGCATTGTCGCAGCGGGAATCGACGCGGACGGATTTTTATATGTGCTCGCCGACGACAGTCTGGGCGCCGCACGGCCCGCCGCCTGGGCGCGCGTCGCCATCGCGCTTTATCGCCGGCTGGACGCTGACGCGATCGTCGCGGAAATCAATCAGGGCGGCGAAATGGTGACGGCGGTGATCGCCGAAGCCGATAGCCATGTGGCTGTCAGAACAGTGCGCGCCACGCGTGGAAAGTTCCTGCGCGCCGCGCCCGTTGCGCATCTTTATGAGCAGGGCCGCGTCAGACATGTCGGCGCGTTTCCCGAACTCGAAGACGAGATGTGCGATTTTGGCCCGCAGGGGCTTGCATCGGGCCGCAGCCCGGACCGGCTCGATGCGCTCGTTTGGGCGCTCAGCGATCTCGCGCTCGGACCCAGGGCGGAAGAGCCGCGTATGCGGCGGGTTTGAGCCAATCACCATCTCAAAATTCGGGGACATTCATGGCATCCTTCCTGTCGCGCCTTATGGGCGATCGCACAACCGCGCCCGCTGCGCCCGACGCCAAGGCGTCGCGCGCCGCTGCCCTGATCGCGCATATGTCGATGGGTTTTGCACGCTGGACGCCGCGCAATTATGTCGAACTGACGCGTCAGGGTTATGAGCGCAACCCGATTGTCTATCGCTCCGTGCGCATGATTGCCGAAGCCGCCGCCAGCATCGCCTGGCGCGCCTATAGCGGACGCGAGGAAATTCCCGATCATCCGATTTTGTCGCTCCTTGCGCGGCCCAATCCCGGCGATGTCGGCCCGACGTTTTTCGAAGCGCTGTATTCGAATCTCATGCTGTTCGGCAACGCCTATGTCGAGGCCGGGCTGCTGAACGGCGCGCCGCGCGAACTCTATGTGTTGCGGTCCGATCGCATGGCGGTCGTGCCGGGTCCGAACGGCTGGCCCGCCGCCTATGATTACATGGTCGCGGGCGAAAACGTTCGCTACGACATGACAGGGCGCGGCGTTCAGCCGATCCTGCAGTTAAAACTGTTTCATCCGCTCGACGATCACTATGGCTTTGCGCCGATGGGCGCGGCGCAGACGCCGGTCGATGTGCACAACGCGGCCTCCGGCTGGACCAAGGCGCTGCTCGACAATTCAGCGCGGCCCTCGGGCGCGCTTGTTTACGCCGGGCCGCAGGGCTCAACGCTGAGCGATGAACAATTCGAGCGCCTGAAAGCCGAACTTGAGGAGAGTTTTTCCGGCCCGCGCAATGCTGGTCGGCCCCTGTTGCTGGAAGGCGGGCTCGACTGGAAAGCGCTGTCGTTGACGCCAAAGGATATGGATTTTATCGAAGCCAAGGCCGGCGCGGCGCGGGAAATCGCGCTGGCGTTCGGCGTGCCGCCGATGATGCTCGGCATTCCCGGCGACAACACGTTTTCGAATTACCAGGAGGCCAATCGCGCGTTCTGGCGCCAGACTGTGATCCCGCTTGTGGCGCGCACGCAAAAAAGTTTTGGCGCCTGGCTGCAACCGGCCTTTGGCGATGTGAAACTCGATTACGATGTCGATCGCATCGACGCGCTGGC
>CAIZEI010000043.1 GCA_903931945.1 uncultured Hyphomicrobiales bacterium
CTCGATCTCGTGAACCTCAGCAAATGCAAGAAGTTCAGTAGCCGACTTCTGTTTTAAATCCTGAAGTTTGATTTCGCTCATGACATTACGCCTGATTTCGACAGTTCATCGACTTTCCTCAAGACAAAGAGCGATGAAACAGTAGGTTCGAAGAAGGGGGAAGTTGATCGGAGGTAAGGGCTTGTGGGAGAAGGCTGGTGTAGTTCGCTTGGAGACAGGAAGCAAGCAAATTGATCCGTCAATCGATGGAAGCCGCAACGATGCGCCATTCAAGCCGCCAACCGCTTTCCAAACACCAGAAAAGCAGTCTCCAAGGGAAACCCAGACGTCACACGGCATATTTCAAATAAGAGATCGTCCATGCGAACGTCAACCGACGCCTTTTCCAGATCTGCGCCGCAAGACCAGTGCGCTTGCGGGGAGGCTGCCCTGAGAAGGGTAATAACCCACCCTTTTTCCAACGTTCAAAAAGCCAGCCCGCGCATATAGCGCCAGCGCAGCCTTGTTGCGCTCATCAACCTCTAAAAAGACGTTTGTCACCCCTTGCATTGACAGGCCTTCGATTTGCTTTTGAAGCAGCGCATACCCGATCCCGGCGCCGCGGGCCCGCGCATCTACAGCGAGTGTTAGAATTTCAGCTTCATCGAGCGCTCGGCGCGAGAGGATAAACCCAACGACGTGGCCTGTGTTTGGAGAAAACGCCGCAAATGAAAGAACTGAAGCGTCTGACAGCAAATCTGAAAATTCATTTTCATCCCAACCCCGATGAAATGCTTTGCCGTGGATGGCCACGCAGTCAGCAAGCGCATCCTGACGAATTGGTCCAATTTCAAATTTTGATTTACGAGGAAAAAACATCCGGCGCGACTTCACATAAACTCAGACGATCGTCTGCCTGAAATCGGTGTTGCATCGACCGCCTTCAGATACACTGGTCGCGGCCTGCCATCGCCTTCCTCAGCGAGCAGGCCAAGAAATGCGACGTGGGCGATCGCTGGCGCCAAACAAGCGCTGCAAACCTCGAATTCCAACCCGAATTTTTTTGCCTCGGCAGCAACCAATTCAGCTGCGTTGCCAGTCACGCGACAAGTTCGATTCCCCACAAGTTTAACTGCCTCGGCAAGGCGTAGAAACTGCGGCGGCGCATTGTCCACTCCGGCGCTCTCGAATATTTGCGCATAAACATTCCCATGACGTGCATCAATACATGCGAGCATCGGCTTTGGATCATGCGCAAGAATAAGCGGAATTGCGAAAGCATGCAGAGTCGAAACTCCAACTACGGGTTTAGCAAGCGCGAGCCCGAGGGCCCGCGCAGCAGCCAGCCCGACGCGGATGCCGGTGAAGGAGCCTGGTCCGATCGTGATAGCAATCCGGTCGATACCCGTAAATTCGTCAGACGTCGCAAACATGACGCGCTCGATCATAGGCATTATGGCTTCTGCGTGACCCCGCGACATAGCGATCGTTTCGCTGGCAAGAGGTGTTTTATCGCTCGAATCAAGCACACAAACCGAAACCGCCGGCAATGCGGTATCAATGGCAAGAATCCTCATGACCTGAAACCCAATGCACGATCGTCCGTCAGATTTGTTCCACGGCCAAAACCTCCGGCAAATAGTGGCGCATTAAATTTTGCACGCCATTCTTGAGAGTCGCGGTCGAAGACGGACAGCCGGAACACGAGCCCTTCATTTCGAGATAGACGATTCCGTCCCGGAACCCGCGGAAAGTGATGTCGCCACCATCGCCCGCAACGGCAGGTCGCACCCGATTTTCAAGAAGTTCCTTGATTGTTGTCACAGTTTCCGCGTCTCTGGGGTCAAAGAACTCCGAACTGGCATCTACAGCAACTGAACTGTCGATCAGAATTGGAGCCCCGGAACTATAATGCTCAAGGATAGCGCCCAGCACCATTGGTTTCAGCGTCTGCCATTCGCCACCCGACTTCGTGACCGAAATGAAATCCGGGCCCAGAAAAACGCCCGCGACTCCGGATATCGAAAACAGCGCGCTTGCCAACGGCGAGCGCCGTGCGGACTCACTGTCTTTCATCTCCAACGCGCCACCGGGCAAAACGGTCTGACCCGGCAGAAACTTTAACGTGGAAGGATTAGGCGTAGCTTCAGACTGAATAAACATTTCGATACTCCTCGGCGACCGGGCCAAGTTCGGCGCCACGGGAAGTCTCTCATACACCGTTTTGCCGAACTTCAGCAAACAGCCGGTTTTCCCTAAAGCACTTGTTCCACCGCAAAATCCAACGGAGGCCGACAAAATCAGCGGCGCGACATCGCAGTTCCGCTACGCTCCAGACCCCAAAATGCGCGTCATTTATATGGTTTCGGGATGTTGCGCGACTGAGTGTATAGCGCTAGACTTCAAACCAAGCGCTGATTGAACGGCGCGTATCTTGCGGAGGATGACATGCGGCGGCTTTTGGCGGCGGTTCTTTTTGTGACGTTCGCATCGAACGCACCGGCGGTGTGGGCGCACCATTCATTCTCAATGTTCGATGGAGAGCACCCCATAGAGATCGAAGGCGCGGTGAAGGAGTTCAAATTCACCAGCCCCCACAGCTTCATTGTTGTAGTGGTGCCCGGCAAGGATAACGCCAGCGAAATCTGGACGCTCGAGGGCGTATCGCCAGCCGAGCTCGTGCGCGAGGGATGGAGCAGTAAAATTCTGAAACCAGGCGACGAAATCAAGGTCAAGCTTGCGCCGTTTCGCAGTGGCGTCCCCGGCGGCTCTTGGCGCGCACAGGACGTCAAGTTCAAGGATGGCGGCGCCCTTCTGACACATTGAGCAGCGCCCCTGACGCTGGCGCAAAGGCAATAATAGGCAGCCTCGGCGAGGCGCCAAATCGACAGGGAGGCGTCGCATGCGCACAATTTTCATAACACTCGCGGCGTTAGGCTTCGCATCGCTGACATTTGCTGTCGATGGACGCGCCGATAGCGGGCAATATCCTGATTGGTCAGGCCAGTGGCAACGCCCCCAGGGGCGCGCCAGCTTCGATCCAAGCAAGCCGGGTAACGCCCAGCAAATCCCCTATACACCCGAAATCCAGGCCTATTTCGACAAAGTGGAGGCCAACCGGGCCGAGGGTGGATTGAAGGACAATTTCTCGACAAGCTGTGTTCCGCTTGGAATGCCGCGTGTGATGATCAACTACGAAATCATGGACCTGATGATCACGCCTGATGTCACCTACATGTGGTTCACCGAATCGAACGAATTGCGCCGCATCTATACTGATGGACGCGCTTGGCCGAAGAAACTCGAGCCCTCCTACCTCGGCTATTCCATTGGCGAGTGGCGCGACGAGGGACATACCGGCAAGTTCGACACCCTGATCGCCGAAACTCGTGGCTTTCGTGGGCCTCGTGTCTTCGACAGCTCAGGCACGCCGCTCGACCGTGACGACCAGTCCGTGTTCAAGGAACGCTTCGACGTCGACAAAGCCGACCCTATGCGAATTCACCACCAGATAACGACCACCGATCACGCCCTAACGCGTCCCTATGTCGTGGACCGCGTCTACAGGCGAGCAAAAAAAGACATTTGGACTGATACGATTTGCGCGCTCGATACCTCCTATCTCATCCTTGGCGAGGAAAACTACTTCATCAGCGCGGATGGCTACATCATGCCCGCCAAGAAAGGCCAGAAGCCGCCAGACCTCAAATATTTCGTCAATTCGAGAAAGTAGAACGCGTGACACGAATTTGGATTGGTGATCTATTTCCTGGCGGACGCGCCGCAATCGTAGCGTTGGCCTTCATTTGCGTCGGCTCGATACAAACACGCGCGGGTGATTCCCCCTATCCTGATTGGACGGGCGAGTGGACGCGCGCTGGCGGTCCTAACTTCGATCCAACCAAACCTCCAGGCAAAGGTCAACAGGCGCCTCTTACTGCTCAGGAACAGGCCAAATTTGATCGCGTTGCCAAAAATCGCGCCGAAGGCGGTCTCGAAAACAGCCTGTCAGTTACTTGTGT
The DNA here is from genome assembly GCA_903931945.1 of uncultured Hyphomicrobiales bacterium. Classification (GTDB taxonomy): domain Bacteria; phylum Pseudomonadota; class Alphaproteobacteria; order Rhizobiales; family Beijerinckiaceae; genus Terripilifer. The sequence goes on from CAIZEI010000043.1 coordinate 4,002, forward strand.
TCCCAATGGAATGCCGCGAGTCATGATCGACTATGAAACAGCCGACGTCATCATCACTCCAAAAATCACTTATTATTGGACGGCATTCTCGAACGAAATGCGACGAATTTATACCGATGGTCGCCCGTGGCCTGAAAAAATCGCACCCTCCTTCGAGGGCTATTCCGTCGGTGAGTGGCGCGACGAGGCTCATAGCGGTCGCTACGACACACTTATTGTTGAGACCCGGGGTTTCACCGGCCCTCGTAATTACGACGGAACCGGCATTCCGCTTGATCGCGACAACCAATCCATCATCAAAGAACGCTTCACGGTCGACAGGGTCGATCCCGCCAATTTGTTCCATGACGAAATCACCACCATCGACCATGCGCTGACACGACCATGGACGGTCAACCGCTCTTACAAACGCGTCAAGAAAATCGTCTGGACCGAAAATCTCTGCGCGCTCGACACCAGTTACGTCATTCTTGGCGACGAGAATTACTTCGTCGGCGCGGACGGATATCTGATGCCCGTCAAGAAAGGGCAGAAGCCGCCAGACCTGAGATATTTCGGTGACGCGAAAAATTAGTGGAGGACGCGATATGGCCAGACCTTGCGATGCATTATTGGCGGCGGCAGGACTCGCGGCGCTTACGTTTGTGGCGGCTCCCGCTCGCGCGCAGGAGGCCAAATATCCTGACTGGTCAGGCCAATGGGTCCGCGTCGGCGGGACGCAATTCGACCCTTCCAAACCTCCGGGTCCTGGACAGGAGGCGCCCCTCACGCCTGAATACAAGGCGCGCTTCGAGGCCGCGCTCGCCAGGAAGCCAGCCGACGTCACGGACAATTCGCCTACCGTGCAATGTTTTCCTGCCGGCATGCCGCGCGTGATGATCGCTGTTGAGCCGATGGAAATCGTCATCATGCCAAAAATGACGGCCATCATCCATTCGTTTCAGAACGAGTTTCGCCGCATCTGGACCGATGGCGACCCCTGGCCGGAGAACATGGAGCAGGCGTTTGAGGGACTCTCGATCGGCCAATGGCAAGACATGGACGCCAAGGGCGTATTTCAGACTTTGGCTGTTGAAACGCGCGGCTTGAGCGGCCCGCGCACCTTCGACGAGAGCGGCCTGCCGCTGCACGAGGACAATGAAACAATCATCAAAGAGCGCATCCATCTCGACGCTGGCGATCCCGACACGCTGCGCGACGAGATCGCTGTCGAAGACCACGCGCTCACAAAGCCGTGGACAGTTACGCGCACCTACCATCGCGAACGCAACCCTACCTGGGTTGAGCACGTATGCACGGAATCCAAGCGCACGATGGTTATCAATGGCGAGACCTACCGCTTGAGCCTTGATGGATACCTCCAGCCCACGCGCCCCAACCAGCCGCCGCCGGACATGAAATTCTTCAAATCCGGCGCAGGAAAGTAACGGGGCGGCGATGCGAGACTTCACCCATTGGCTATCGCAGACCTCAGTGAGCCTGGCGATCCAAAACGCCATTTGGTTGATCGCGATAATGCAAACGATTCACATCCTTGCTGTTGGCGTGGTGTTGTCGTCGGTCGCGGCGATCGGCGCGCGCGCGGCGGGGTCTGCAGACGCGGCGCGCGAGGTAGCCGCACGTTTCATGCCATGGATATGGGCGGCGCTGCTCGCGCTGTTTGTCACCGGCGTCGTGCAGATGGTTGGCGAACCTGCGCGCACGCTTGTCGAAAACCAGGCCTTTCAGGCGAAGATGGCAATGCTGGTCGTAGCGCTCGGAATCGCCGCGTGGTTCCAGTCGAACACGCGGACCGATCGCATCGTCGCGATCAATCGGTCCGCAGTCATAATGGTGTTTGCGCTCATTTGCGCCATCGCCATCGCCGGACGATGGGTCGCCTATCTGCAAGCAGAATAAAGCGTTTTGGCATCAGGGGGAAAGCGTGGAATTCATCACTGGAGTTCTGGACAGGATCGCGCAAACGCCGCTATCGCAATTCATCCATGAATCCCCGGTCGTATTTCCGAATATCGAATGCATTCACGTCATAGCAATTTGCATGGTGTTTGGCACGATCATGATCATCGACCTCCGCCTGATCGGCAAAGCCTCGATGAACCGCACCGTCACAGGGCTGATGGGCGAAATATTGCCGTTAACATGGGTCGCCTTCGCACTTGCGGTCTTGACTGGCGCGCTCCTTTTCATCAGCCAGCCCGTGGACTACGCCGCCAACACAGCATTTCGCCTCAAGATGGTCGCGCTGGCGTTCGCGGGATTGAATATGCTGGCGTTTCATGCCGGCGCATATCGACACGTCGCTACGTGGGACGCGCTAACGCTGCCGCCCACACGCGCACGCCTTGCTGGTGCGGTGTCGCTGACCCTCTGGATCGCCATCATCGCTTGCGGGCGCACGATCGGTTTCACCATGTTCCCGGGTTGATCAGGCGTAAGCGCGACCAACGAACCAGAACAGTCCAAGCCCAGCCAATGCTGCGGAGGCAAAATCGGTGACGATGTCGCGCGGCAGGTCTAGTCGCAAACGACACAGGACGTGGATAACGCCAAGAGCCGCGAAGACCAGAGTCAATTGGCCGATCTCAACTCCAAGATTGAAGCCAACAAGCAATTCTGCGAGCCGACCTGCAGGAAGGCGCATCTCGAGCAGGTCCGACGCAAAACCGAATCCGTGAATGAGCCCGAATACCAGTGTTACGACGAGACGAAAGCGAGCGGCATCGACAAGATTGCTTGAAAATATCAGATAACTCGAAGCAAATATGCCCGCTCCAAGTGTAATAAATGGCGGCAATCCTCCCAATCCGAATAAGCTGCCAACAGCCATTGTCCCAGGCAACAGCGCCGCAACCATTGCAACAACCATCACGCGTCCACTGGCGACCGAAATGTTTTCTGCAGCGATCAGCGCGATCGTCAGGCCGATCAACGCGTCGATATATTCTGTGTGAGGCCTGATAATTCCTGTAACCGCCAAAGCAAGCGTAACGCTATGGCCCAACGTGAAACCTGTAATAACAAGAACCAGATCGCGCAAGCTTCGTGAAATTAGCACTAATCCAAGCAAAAACGACTGATGATCAACACCGGTGAAAATATGCATGATTCCGAGTCTTATATATTCCAGCAAACTTGCGCTTTGAAGCGGACTAGCCGTGGATTCATTGCCGACCTCAAGCGATTGGCGGTCAACTGTCAGCAGTTGTTCGGTGAATGAACCATCTGCTGCTTCTATCTGTGCGAAATTGACATGTGTCGGGACGAGATCAAAGAAAGCCTCGGAATGCAGGACAATATGCTGCGCTGAGGAACAGTCGAATAGGAATTCAAAACGCCGATATCCAGGAGCCGCAGCTATCCCATGAGCCGCGCGCCCACTCCGACAAAGCTCGTTCTCCACTTTTGCATTGACGCGAGGCGTGAGATAGGCGGCGATAGCGTCATCCCCGGCGGTCTCCTCCCCTGATTTTGCCAAACGCTTGGCTTCAAGGTCAGGAATTGTAAAAATCACGCGCACCGATTGAGCAGAAATGCGCCATGCAGAATGGCTTTCACTTAAAGTGTGCGCATTTCCAGAAATTGGAGTCCAGCAAAGTATCGCCGCAAACCAGAGCAACAAGACTTGAACAGTCCTCATTTCTGAAACTCCGGCGCGACGAGGATATCAGCCTTGCTGCGAAGATATGTCAGCTCTGCATGCAGAAGCCTTTCGCGTGCGTCCGCCAGATAATCGCCCATCGCCCGCTCGCGCGCCTTTTCAAAAGGCAAAGGAATGGATTTCTGACGCTCCACCATGACCAGAATATGCACACCGTCATTCGCTTCGAGTGGATCGCTAACTTCCCCACTTTCAAGCCTCGCGGCCATCCTGAACAGCGCTTCGCCCAAGCGCGTCTGAACGGCAAAATCGAAGGATCGTCCGCTCACGGGTCTTGGCTCAATCAGCTTATTCACCGCAACAAACGCATCAACATTTCCAAAATTCCGCAACTCCTGCACTATGCTGCGCGCAACGTCCTGCGATGAATCGACGTCTGCAGGGAGCACAAGATCGCGGACACGCATGGTTCCCTCGCTGGCGTATTTGTCCGAATGGGTGGTGTACCAGGCGCGTAATTCGGCTTCCTCCGGCATGGCGGCGGTGGCGTCAGCAGAAATCTGCTGCTGCACACCTGCAACCAGGGCAGTGCGAACATCCGGGTCAGAACTCGCCAGATCGAGTTCCAGCCCGCGCTGAACATAGAGTTCCTCAGCCATCATATCGTCGAAGATTTTCTGGCGTTGCGTCTGGGAAATTTCACGAAAGGCAACGCCATATTCATTTTCGCTCTGGGCAACAAAATCACTCCAGAGAATCGGACGGCGATTGACGAGCGCGATGTCCTGTGAAGGCAGTTTGTAGCTCGTCGTACCTTCGGAGGTAAACAAACCATACCCGGCAATGCACAACCCGAGGCAGGCTCCGCAACCGGAGATCAGCAGGGTGCGACCACTTCTGCTGATTGCATTATTGTTGATGTCGCTCGTCATGGTCGTCATCTGTTTTGCAATTGATGCGCCGCACGGCGCTTTCCAGCCATAGTAAATAGGTAAAATGCCAAAGCGCGAATTGTTGCTGGGCTTAGTCGCCTTTGAAACGCGGGGCAAACCCCGGCGTGACCGCGGCTTATAGACTCGATCAGAGTTGCGCGGCTGCCATTGCCCCACAAATGGACCGGACCGACCAGATCCGGAGCGCCTATGGCAGAATCGCCGCGACCATCGCCGCCATGGCAATCCTGGCATCCGCCCCGGCCACGATAAATGTCCTCTCCGCGCCGGGCGGCAGGGCTCTTTCCAGACTTGGCAAACGCCAATACGAACTCCGTGACATCGTCTATATCGTCAGGCGTCAGAGGATCGATCTTTTCACGCGTATAAGGAACCGGCTGAGCATAGGCTGGCATGTCGGCGAGGTGATGTCCTCGCGGGTCTCCGGATCTGATACCGTGGGTGATGGAGCGTTCGATCTGGTATATCTCTCCCGAACCATACAACCACGCCCCTTCGATAAATCCGGGCACGCCAATGGCGCTGTCACCCTGCCCGGCACGGTGGCACCCAGAGCAATATTCAGCATAGGCCGACTGGCCGATATTCAAGGAAAAGTCGAGCAGAGTGGGGTTTAGCAGAACGACATCCGGTGGCGTACGCAACAAACTGTCCTCCAGATGACCTCGCCACATAGTGCGTGCGGCGAGACTTGCGCCACAAACCGTAATGAAGATCGACAGTCCGAAAGACGCCTTACGGGCATAGTGTAGCGCTGCAGCCAAGCCCTTCCTCCCGGTAATTCTTTTCGTGCGGATTAATCAAGCACATCTTTTACAGCAGTGACAATCTTGCACAAAAAGGCATTTCAGAATCAAGCGAGAGCCGATGCAGCAGCTGAAATTTGAGAATATCTGGCTGATACACGACCGCATTTGTTCTAGCCAACCAAAAGACCACAAATTTTTGTCCAGCGTGAATGGCGTGTCTACGGTGATGCCGAGCACATTCCGCCTGAACATTGAACAACTGAAAGCCATGCGTCCAGAGCTGTTGATGGCGTCTTAAATTTTACCCAACTTGCCGAGATCAATCTAGGAAATCGAAAAAATGGAGATGATATAAGAAAATTATTCCACAGCCGCTTTCTATCAATTCAAAATCTTAACGTACTGTGATTAAACGGTTTTTATTTTTCAGTCAAATTTTCACCGTATTCTAAAGCAGAAATATTACGATTGTTTTTATCTCCCAACTGCTCGATATCAGGTAACAGAGAATCTAAATAGCCAATAAAAATAAAAACTAAAACGACTCAAGGAATATATCTTGCCTTGAACAGCCCGGGTTGCCCCAAGGCTGCAACTCTTGAGAGACTGGAGCCACCGTGAACAAGACGACGAACAAATTTTGCCCTGAGGTCCGCGCACGGGCCGCGCCAATCGCTTTGGAGCATCAGGGCGATCATCCCTGCGTCGGGCTCCCATCGCGGCCATTGCAAGCAGATTGGCTACTCGACCCCCAAGCTCAACTTTGGCTTAAGAAACTTTGAGATCGATTGCGGCAAGCGGTCTGATGCGCAAGCCACGGCGCGCACGCGCGCTTTGGTCTCGATGCACTCGAAGAGGCCTACCACGACCGGCATTGGGCCAACCGCAGCGACTTTATTCATCACAGCTGATCACGGCGGTTCAATGCGTGGCGATCAAATACACCGAATGGGTAACCAAGGCTCGCCTTGAACCCTCCGTCGACCGCATTGGCGTCAGCTCCGACAACATACTCGCAGAGACTACCAACTGGCTCTACAGAACCGAAGTCATTCGAAACCGGGGGCCTTGGCGCAACCTTGAGGTCGTCGAGTTCGCCACGCTCGAATGGGTCGATTGGTTCAACAACCGCCGCCCGCTCGCGCCCATCGGAAATATTCCGCCTGGCGAAGCCAAGGCGCGCTATTATGCCAATCTTGAGGAGCCGGCCATGGCCGCGTGACTTAAACCAAAGAGCCCCCGGCAAACCCGGGGCGGTTCATACTCAAGGGCAAGATTTCAGGATAGCACTTTATAAAAGCTCTCCCAAACAGACCCCTCACAAAGAGATTTCCGGTAAATATCATGAGCAGCCAACTCAGCTGGTAAAGGAATCGAAGAATTAAATTTCATTTTTGAATATTCTGCAATAATAGGATTATTATTATTATTTTTCTTTTCAACTGAAACAAAACCTAAACCCTTCTGGCGACCACCCATCAATTCCATATAAATTTCCGCCAGAATTTCAGAATCCAGCAAAGCGCCGTGCTTGGTGCGTTTCGAGTTATCGATCCGATAGCGCGCGCACAAAGCATCAAGCGAATTTGATGCTCCCGGATGCTTCTTGCGCGCAAATGTCAACGTATCAAAAACACGATCAATCGAAAGACCGGTTGCGCCAACTCGAGCAAGTTCCGCATTGATGAATTTAATATCGAATTCCGCGTTGTGAATAATCAAACGCGAATCCGCGATAAATTCGAGAAAATCACGATATTTAGTTTCAAAAAGCGGCTTACCCCTTAAAAATTCTGTCGACAATCCGTGGATTCGAAACGCCTCCGCCGGAACCGATCGCAGCGGATCAAGATATGTATGAAAATTTTGGCCCGTCGGCATGAGATTGATAATCTCAACACAGGCGATTTCGACAATCCGATGACCACCGGATGGGTCAAGACCGGTCGTTTCCGTATCGAGGACAATCTCTCTCATTAAAAATCTCTGCGCGATTCAGTTCATGTAAGCGACACACCGAAGCACTTCAATGGTCCGTCGTCTAGCCGCATCCAATCCCTTGCTTGTATCGATCAAAAAATGTGCGTGGCGACGCTTGGTTGCATCCTGGATTTGGCGGGCAAGAATTTTTTCAAACTTTTCGTTCGTCATACCGGGCCTTGCGAGCACCCTGGCTCTCTGGACATTCTCCGGCGCGGTAACAACGACGATAATATCGACTTCAACACCCATACCAATTTCAAACATCAGCGGAATATCAAGAACAACTAACATTTTTCCTTCTGCCTGCGCGGCTGTCAAAAACTCCTGTCGCGCCTTGCCGATAAAAGGGTGAACAATGCTTTCAAGCGTTTTTAAAGCTCTTGGATCGTTCAAAACTCTGGAAGAAAGCAGACTTCGATCAACAATTCCATTTTGCAAAACGCCCGGAAACGCGGCTTCAACCAATGCAGCTCCCGAACCGCTGTAGAGATTATGAACTGCAGCGTCAGAATCGTGGACCGGAACGCCAGCCTCCAGAAAAAATCCGGTCGTTGTCGATTTGCCCATCCCGATGGAGCCCGTGAGGCCTATAACAATCATTGTGTGTATCTTTTCTGATCCATTCGTTCAGCGCCGGCGATCAATATTGGTTATGATTGTGCGATAAACTTCAGTTTGTGCTCCTTGTATAAATCAATAATCGCTGCCGCAGTTTCTTCGATCGAACGGCGAGTCACATCAATGACCGGCCATCCATTTTGTGCATAAAGTCGTCGGGAAAAGGCGACCTCCTCGGCAACCGCCATCCTGTCAACATAGGACGTTTCCTGATCGGCGTTGAGGGCCAGCAATCGGTTTTGCCGAATCTGGACAATCCTTTCAGCGGATGCAACGAGACCTACAATCAAAGGCGTTTGCAATTCAAGAATGCTTGAGGGCAGCGAAACGTTGGGCACCATAGGAACATTTGCTGTTTTGATGCCACGATTGGCGAGATAGATTGAGGTCGGTGTTTTGGATGTACGGCTGATTCCAAGCAAAACGACATCAGCCTGTTCAAGGTTCTCCGGCAATTGGCCGTCGTCATGCAACATTGTAAAATTCAAAGCGTCAATGCGTTTGAAATAATCCGCATTCAGCATGTGCTGGGCGCCAGGCCGGGAAATAGATACTGTACCAAGATAGGCCTGAAAAAGACTAAATATTGGCTGTAATACCGACAGGCAAGGACTACTGATGACGTGACAAGCATCTTCCAGACGCCCGATTAGTTGATTGTCAACCAGTGTATATAGAACTACACCGGGCGCAGCCTCGATTTCGGTGATTGCGCGGTTGAGCTGCGCAAGCGAGCGGACGAAGGGATAAACGTGTTCGATCGAAGCTACGCCTTGATATTGAGCAGCGACAGCTCGACTGACTGCAATGAGTGTTTCGCCTGTGGCGTCCGAGACCAGGTGGAGGTGAAAATAACTTCTCGTCATCCCAAATAACCCCATTTCAGCCCCAGGCGGCAGCCCGCATGACGTCGCCTATATTTGCTCTTTTTCCGAGACAGAAGTCAAAAGTCCGAAGGTCGGCGGAATTATCCGGGAAAGGTCATTGCAGGGGTTGCAAACCGCCCCGAAGAATGAAAACGGTCGAACCCATCTAACTGGAATTCTGCCTTGATCATAGCGGCGTACTCCGAAAGTCTTCAGCTGAAGGTCCTGGACCTCTCGCTTGCGAGAGGTGGAAGAACGCTGATATCGCGGTTGAATTTTGAACTCTCCAGTGGAAAAGCCATGATTGTCGCTGGCCCCAATGGCGCAGGCAAATCAACGCTGCTTCGATCTCTCGCCGGTTTGCTCGGTCAAACCAGTGGAACTATCGAACTTCGGGTAGATGGCGTATTGGCGGAGATGAGTGAATCCATTCATTACGTAGCCCATAAAGAAGCGCAAAAGGCAGCGCTCACCGTGCGTGAAAATCTGGGATTTTGGGCGAAAATATTATCGACGGGAACACGGGGTATTTCGCCCGATGAAGCGCTTTCTCATTTTGCGCTTTCCCATTGCGCCGATCTTCCGGTTGGCTATCTGTCAGCTGGTCAGCGTCGGCGAGCAGCGCTTGCCCGCCTGTTGATAGCCCCCAGACCCCTATGGCTGCTCGACGAACCCGCAACTGCGCTTGATGCAAGGTCGCAAAAGTGTCTGGCAACGGTGATGTCGAATCATCTGGTTTCGGGAGGCATGATTATCGCCGCAACTCATACACCGCTGGGACTGGATAAAGCAGACAACCTCAGTCTCGGCGCCACGACATGACGGAAGCGCTTTTGGCTTTGTTTTTTCGTGAAATTCAAATCTCGCGCCGGATTGGAGGCAGTGGCTCGATTGGCGTTGTTTTCTTTCTCATTCTGGTGACGATTACACCTTTCGCGATTGGCCCTGATCTCAATCTCCTCTCGCGGATTGGTCCAGCGATTCTATGGATCGCAGCGCTTTTATCAACACTGCTTGGCCTTGACCGGTTATTCCAGTCAGATTGCGAGGATGGTTCGCTTGACCTTTTACGTATCGGATCGGCTCCGCTGGAACTGGTTGTGGCGGTCAAGTGCTTGGCGCATTGGACTGTTACCGGACTGCCATTGGTGATTTTTACGCCTCTTTTTGGCTTGATGCTGGCATTGGACAGTCCCACATTATGGGGCGTCGTGATCTCGCTCCTGGTTGGAACGCCGGCTTTGACCTTTATAGGCGCAATTGGCGCGGCATTGACCGTCAGCCTGCGTCGTGGCGGACTACTGATGGCGGTCCTGATCCTCCCCTTCACCGTGCCGGTGCTGATTTTCGGCGTATCGACGGCCGGTGCAGCAGGCGGTGGCGTTATTCCTTTCTGGACCCCATTTCTCGTTCAGTGCGCCCTGACTTTGGGGTCGCTCGCGTTGGCCCCGTTTGCAGCAGCGGCAGCGCTGCGGGGGGACGATTGAGAGATTTCAGGAGATCAGAAGGAGGTCGCGATCGATTGCCATTATCTTCCGCCCGGGATACCAATTGCCCATGCTTAGATATGCCAATCCCGCCAATTTTCTTTGGCTTGCCAATCGGCTCATTCCCTGGCTTGGCGCTTCAAGCGCAGCTCTGGCTGCATTGGGTCTTTATGGCGCATTTTTTGTGGCGCCTGCTGATTATCAGCAAGGTGAAACCGTCCGAATTATGTTTATCCATGTTCCCGCCGCCTGGCTCTCCACTTTTATATACGGAGTGATGACACTATCGGCGTTGGGAACGCTTGTCTGGCGACATCCGCTAGCCGACGTCGCTCAGAAGGCCGCAGCGCCGCTCGGGGCCGCATTCACGCTCATCTGCCTGGTCACGGGGTCCCTTTGGGGTAAACCCATGTGGGGAACCTGGTGGGTCTGGGATGCTCGGCTGACATCGGTTCTTGTCTTGTTTCTGATTTATCTTGGATTGGTCGCGCTCTGGCAAACAATCGAGGACCCTGCCAGGGCGGCCCGCGCGGCAGCGATCCTCACTCTTGTTGGCGTGGTCAATCTACCCGTCATCAAATTCTCTGTTGACTGGTGGAATACTCTTCACCAACCGGCGTCGGTTTTCCGCATGGGAGGCCCGACAATTGACAAGTCAATGTTATGGCCATTGCTGGTGATGGCGATAGCCGCGACGCTGCTGTTTTTGACCCTGCATCTCATGGCGATCCGCAACGAGATTCTGCGCCGCCGTCTGCGCCGCCTGTCGATCATTGCGGCGGCGGATGAGACCGCCGGGCATGCCTTTTCGCCTGGAGCAGCACAATGAATGGGTCGCACATTGAGTTTATCGTGGCGGCTTATGCCGTCACGATGCTGACAGTCATCGCAATGATTGTAGCAATTTGCCACGATCATTTTGTTCTGAAAAAAGCGCTTGCGCGGTTTCCGGCCCGCGATGTGGGCGAGGAGGGCGCGTGATCGGACCCGATTCAAAAAGGGATCACCGGTCCTGGCTGGCGTTTTTACCCTTGGTTTTTTTCGCGGTTTTAGCAGTGGTGTTTTATTTAGCGTTGCGTGGAGGCGACCATTCCCGCCTTCCATCAGCCCTGGTTGGGCGGCCGGCGCCAGCGTTCGTCTTGCCGCCGCTTGAAGAAAAGGCCGGCGTCCGGGGGCTTTCTGATTCTGACCTGCGGCAAGGCAAGGCAACAATCGTGAATATATTTGCTTCCTGGTGTGTTCCGTGCCGCGACGAGCACGCGCAGCTCCTTCAATTATCGCGGGACGCGCGCCTGGCTGATGAAGGTGTGAGGCTGGTGGGGTTGGCCTATAAGGATGAACCCGCCAATTCGTTAAAATTTCTTCGTGAGCTGGGCAATCCATACGCCAGTATTGGCGCTGATATCAACGGTCGTACCGGCATTGATTGGGGCGTCTATGGTGTGCCCGAAACGTTTGTCGTACGCGGCGACGGAATCATTGCTTATAAATTCATCGGGCCGCTCAGCGCTGATACGCTGCGCAGCGATTTGATCCCACAAATACAAAAAGCGATAAATTATTAAACGACGGTGTCCGGTTGCCAGATTGCGCCGTCAGACTGGTATTGCAATAAGCCTCGATTCAGTTGAGGAAGGCGGACTTAACCAATCACTTGTCTGGTTTGACACATGCAGCGCGCTCTTAACGTCTCCCGGGAACAGAACTTTCCAGAATGGTATCAGGCCGTTGTCGATCAGGCAGACCTGGCCGAAAACAGTCCGGTGCGAGGCTGTATGATCATCAAGCCTTGGGGATATGGCGTCTGGGAGCTGATTCAGTCGGCGCTCGACCGTCGTATCCGGGAAACCGGGCATGAAAACTGCTATTTTCCATTGTTCATTCCCTTGAGTTTTTTGGCCCAGGAGGCAAGTCATGTGGAAGGCTTTGCCAAAGAAATGGCTGTCGTAACCCATCACCGTCTGAAAACAATCGATGGCAAGCTTATGGTGGACCCGGATTCGGCGCTCGAAGAACCGCTTGTTGTTCGACCAACTTCCGAAACAATTATTGGCGACGCTTTCCGGCGTTGGATCAATTCCTGGCGCGATCTACCGATTCTGTTGAACCAATGGGCGAACGTTGTCCGCTGGGAAATGCGAACGCGCATGTTTCTCAGAACAACGGAGTTTCTCTGGCAGGAGGGTCATACAGCCCATGTTGGCGAGGCGGACGCCATGCAGGAAACATTGAAAATGCTGGAGGTCTATCGAGAACTCGCAGAAGATATTCTGGCAATGCCGGTTGCCGTCGGCGAAAAGCCGGAAAATGAACGTTTCCCAGGCGCTGTCAGTACATTTTCAATCGAAGCCATGATGCAGGACGGCAAGGCGCTGCAAGCGGGGACGTCACATTATCTCGGCACTAACTTCTCGCGTGCCCAGAACATTCGTTATCAGTCTGCGAGCGGTGAGCTTGAATATTGTCACACGACGAGTTGGGGCGTTTCGACCCGCCTGATTGGCGGCGTCATAATGACACACGGCGATGACGATGGACTTCGGTTGCCGCCCCGCATCGCGCCTCACCAGGTGGTGATTGTGCCCATGCTGCGCGAAAAACCTGAAGATGCGGCTGTGCTGGCCTTTTGCGATGAGTTAAAAAACGATCTCGACAGCCTCAGCGCCTTCCAGGCGCCGCTGCGGGCGCATCTTGATCGAAAATCCACACGTGCGGCCAACAAACGTTGGGACTGGGTCCGGCGTGGCGCACCCATTCTACTCGAGATCGGACCGCGCGACGCCGCCAATGGCGTTGTCACTCTCATCCGGCGAGACCGACTGCGCGACGGCGACAGGATTGTTTCCACAGCCTTTCCACGCAGGGAATTCCTCGCGCAGGTGTCCGCGATTTTGGTTGATATCCAGGGCAATTTGTTCCATGAGGCCAAAACCCGTCTCGAATCCAATATTCGCAATGACCTCGCAACCTTTGAAGCGATAGCCGAATATTTTGGCGCAGCGTCAGAAGACGACAACAGTGGGTTTAAAGGCTGGGTCCGTGCTCCTTGGGCGCGGCCCGATGGCGCAGAGCTAGAGCAAATCGACGCAAGGTTGAAGGGCCTTAAACTCAGCCTTCGCAATGTTCCGCAGGGGCAAACGCGACCCGCTGGACGCTGCGTCTTTACAGGGCGCGAAGCAGTAGAAGACATCTTGATTGCCCGCGCCTACTGACTTAAAGGCCTATAATCCGGAAAAAAGGCATATGTTCTGTCGACTTTCCCGCTGTGTGACTCAACTAAATCCGCATTGCCCTGCATTCAGGAATCGGTCAGGGTGAGGCGATAAATGGTCTAAAGAACGGGTTGTTGCGCGAGTCCGATCGGACGCGCCAATCCTTTAAAACGTGAGATTTTTCCATGACGCAATGGGTGTACAGTTTTGGCGACGGCAGGGCCGAGGGCAAATCGGAAATGCGCGACTTGCTAGGGGGCAAAGGCGCAAATCTTGCGGAAATGTCGAATCTGGGGCTGCCCGTTCCACCTGGATTTACTGTTACGACCGAAGTTTGCACCTGGTACTACGCCAACGGGCGGAAATATCCTGCTGACCTCGCGTCTCAAGTGACTGCGGCGCTGGCGCAAGTGGAAGCAATCGCCGGACGCACATTTGGCGACGCTAGATACCCTCTGCTGGTGTCTGTCCGCTCGGGCGCTCGCGCCTCGATGCCCGGCATGATGGACACCGTATTGAACCTCGGTCTTAACGATGCAACGGTAGAAGCGCTGGCCAAGAGCTCGGGCGACGAACGGTTTGCGCGCGATTCCTATCGCCGTTTCATCCAGATGTATTCCAACGTCGTGCTTGATATCGAGCATCATAATTTCGAGGAAATCCTGGAAGAGTACAAGGATTACCGCAATTATATGCTCGACACCGATCTCACAGCCGCTGACTGGGCAAAGGTAATCGAACTTTACAAAGATTGCATAGCAAGAACTCTTGGAAAACCATTTCCACAATCGCCTCAGGAACAACTTTGGGGAGCGATCGGCGCCGTATTTGGTTCGTGGATGAACCAGCGCGCGATAACGTATCGCCGTCTGAATTCGATTCCCGAGAGCTGGGGCACCGCTGTCAATATTCAGGCGATGGTCTTTGGAAATATGGGCGAGACCTCAGCCACGGGCGTAGCATTTACACGCAACCCATCGACTGGCGAGAATGAGCTTTACGGTGAATTCCTTGTCAATGCACAGGGCGAAGATGTCGTGGCGGGTATTCGCACGCCGCAAAATATTACTGAAAAAGCGAGAATTGCCGCGCATTCAGATAAGCCCTCGCTCGAAACCGTCATGCCCGAAGCGTTTCATGAGTTTGTCCGCGTGACCCAGATGCTGGAAAAACATTACCGCGACATGCAGGATATGGAATTTACAATCGAGCGCGGGAAACTTTGGATGTTGCAGACGCGCGGCGGCAAGCGCACCGCCAAAGCGTCAATCAAAATTGCGGTTGATATGGCGAACGAAGGTTTGCTTACGCAGGAAGATGCGGTGACGCGAGTTGACCCGCTGGCTCTGGATCAATTGCTGCATCCGACGATCGACCCGAAGGCTGAGCGCAAGATCATTGCCACCGGCTTGCCCGCTTCGCCCGGCGCCGCGCGCGGCGAAATTGTGTTCAATTCCGATGAAGCCGAGCAACTGAAAAGTGGCGGGCGGAAAGTCATTTTGGTGCGTGTCGAAACCTCGCCCGAAGATATCCACGGCATGCATGCTGCGGAAGGTATCCTGACGACGCGCGGCGGAATGACTTCGCATGCGGCCGTTGTTGCGCGGGGAATGGGTAAACCCTGTGTATCAGGCGCGGGGTCAATTCGGGTCGATTACAACGCTCAGACTATGGTTTCTGGCAGTGTGACGCTGAAAAAGGGTGATATTATTACGATTGACGGTTCAACCGGACAGGTGCTTGAAGGTGCTGTCGCCATGCAGCAACCTGAGTTGTCGGGTGATTTTGGCACTGTGATGAGTTGGGCTGATAATGTGCGCCGCATGAAAGTTCGCGCGAATGCGGATACGCCAAATGATGCTCGCGTTGCACGACAATTCGGCGCAGATGGCATTGGCCTTTGCCGCACAGAACATATGTTCTTTGACGATGACCGAATCATTGCCGTGCGCGAGATGATTTTAGCAGATGACGAGAATGGTCGCCGCGCTGCGCTTGCCAAATTACTGCCGATTCAGCGCGCTGATTTTGCCGCCCTGTTTGAAATAATGTCTGGACTGCCGGTGACCATTCGCTTGCTGGATCCGCCGTTGCATGAATTCCTTCCACATACTGATGCCGAAGTCGCGGAAGTCGCCACCGCTATGGGCGTCAGTGCGGAAAAGTTGAAGCGCCGCGCCGCCGAATTGCACGAGTTCAACCCCATGCTGGGGTTCCGGGGCGTTCGAATAGCCATCGCCTATCCTGAGATCGCAGAAATGCAGGCGCGCGCGATTTTCGAGGGCGCTGTTGAGGCCAGCCGCAAGACTGGAAAGCCTGTGACAGCGGAAGTCATGATCCCTCTCATAGTCGGGCGTCCCGAGTTCGATTTAATCAAGAAGCATATTGTCGCGATGGCGGAGGCTGTCGAGAAAGAAACCGGCGTTGCAACCCCCTATCAGGTTGGCACGATGATAGAACTGCCCAGGGCTGCATTACGCGCGGGTGAAATCGCTGAGACGGCCGAATTTTTCTCGTTCGGAACGAATGACCTGACCCAGACCACCCTTGGGATTTCGCGTGACGATGCGGCTTCGTTCCTTGGCTTTTACACTCAAAAGGGCTTGCTGGCGGCAGACCCCTTCGTCACAATTGATCAGGAGGGCGTTGGCGAATTGGTCAGGATGGCCGCCGAACGCGGACGGGCGGTGCGAAGCAATATCAAGCTTGGCATCTGTGGCGAGCATGGCGGCGATCCAGCTTCTATTGCCTTTTGCGAAAAGATTGGTCTCGATTATGTGTCATGTTCGCCGTTCCGGGTGCCGATTGCGCGCCTTGCGGCCGCGCAGGCTGCGTTGGGACGTAAGGCTGCGTCGCAGGCCTGAGTTGGATCGCCCGCAATTTCCCTCTTGCCCTTGCCGTCGTCCGTGACATGCTAGGGGGAAACGTCGGGAGGTTGCTATGGACGACGTCAAGTCGAGATCAGGTTTGTTCCGCTGTTGTGCGCCGCTTGCAATTATGACTGCGTTTTTAGCGCCGATCGCTGCATCGGCAAGGGATCAGGGCGTCGCTGTTGACGCCGAACTCGTTTTTGGGGTCGATATTTCCTATTCCATGAACCGTCAGGAGCAGGAGTTACAGCGCGAAGGTTACGTGAAGGCGCTGACTTCGCCCGAGTTTCTCAATGCGCTCAGATCCAACGCTCTGGGCAAAATTGCAATTGCCTATATGCAATGGGCGCAATATAATGATCAGGATATCGTTCTTAACTGGACCTTGATCGACTCCCCTGAAAGCGCACGGGCCGCTGCGGACAAGCTTTCCAACGCGCCTTATCGGCGGGCGCGACGGACTTCGATATCAGGCGCAATCGACGCCGCTTCACGCTTATTTGAAGCCAATGGCTTTAAGGGAGCGCGTCAGATTATCGACATCTCCGGCGATGGACCCAATAACGATGGTAGGCCGGTGACGGAGGCGCGTGCAGATGCGATCGCCAAGGACATTTCCATCAACGGCTTGCCACTCGAGGGCATCAGGCCATATCTCGGCCCTGCTGATATCAAGGACCTCGATATCTATTACGAGGATTGCGTCGTTGGGGGACCCGATTCGTTCATGATTGCAGTGCGGGATGTCAAACAATTCGTTGACGCAACAAGGACCAAGCTGGTTCGCGAGATCGCTGGTGCGGTCGCACCGCAATATGGCTTGAAACAGGGTTGGCTCGTTCAGTCGGCCCAGATGCGCGCGCCGCGAATTTCCTGCTTGATTGGCGAGAAGCTTTGGGGCGGAGGGCGGCAAAGAAATTGAAAGCGCATTTTTCAAGACGCGCCTTTACAATTGGCGTTGCAGGGCTGGCGACTGGTGGACCAGTTCTGGCGCAGGCCCCTTCGACCGAGGCGGTTCAATCGGAACCTATCATATCGAGCTATGCGCGCTCTTTGCCTGTGTTGGCTCGTCATGGAATGGTTGCCAGCCAGGAAGAGAAAGCCTCGCGGATCGGTCTTGAATTTCTTCGCGAAGGCGCCAATGCGGTTGATGCGGCGGTTGCGACGGGTTTTGCGCTCGCTGTAACACTCCCTCGCGCTGGAAATATCGGCGGCGGTGGATTCATGCTGATTCATTTGGCGCGTGAACAGCGGGATATTGCTATCGACTACCGGAAATTCGCCGGGGCGATGACCGACAGGGATGTCTTTCTTGACGCCGAAGGGAAATTTGCCGCAGCGAAATCTCAGTCAAGCGGGCTTGGCGTTGGCGTTCCTGGCACCGTGGCCGGCTTCGCTCTTGCCCATGAAAAATACGGGTCCGGCAAATTTACGCTGGCGCAATTGATGGCGCCCGCCGTGGCGCTTGCCGTGAATGGCTTCGCTGTCGATGAAGACCTTGCGGATTCACTGCCGATTGCGGCGCGACGACTTGGCCGATATCCCTCCAGCCAGGCTATTTTCTTTCGTGGGGATGGCGAACCTCTGCAATCGGGCGATCGGCTCGTCCAAAAAGATCTTGCGGCTACGCTGGATCTGATTGCGCGTCGCGGGCCAAAGGGCTTTTACGAAGGACCGGTCGCGCTGAAAACAATTGCCTCTGTCGGACGCGCTGGCGGGCGGATGCAGCTCGATGACCTGGCGGGCTATCGTGCGATTGAGCGCACGCCTGTGCGCGGGAGCTATCGCGGATATGAAATTGTTTCAATGCCGCCGCCATCTTCTGGCGGCGTGCACGTCATAGAGATTTTGAATATTCTCGAAGGGTTCGCGCTCGCCGATTTTGGTCCAAATTCGGCCCGCGCGATTCATCTGATTGCGGAAGCGTCGAAACTTGCATACGCGGATCGCTCGCTTTACCTCGGAGATCCGGATTTTGTAAAAGTCCCGGTCTCTGGACTGATTTCAAAGGCTTATGCCGAGAAATTGCGAGCGGGAATTTCAGAAGATCGCGCGCGGCCTGCAAGCGACATCGCGCCGGGACATCCGCTGCCCTATGAAAGCGACCAGACCACGCATTTTTCGGTTGTCGACTCAGAGGGCAATGCCGTCGCCAACACCTACACGCTGAATTTTTCCTATGGCCTTGGAATGGTCGTCGAAGGCGCCGGATTTTTGCTAAACAATGAGCTTGATGATTTTGCAGCGCGGGAAGGCGCCGCCAATGCTTACGGTCTAACGGGCGGCGCAGCGAACGCGCCAGGGCCGCGTAAACGGCCTTTGTCCTCGATGAGCCCAACAATTGTTCTGAAGAACGGCGCGGTGGAGCTGGTGACAGGATCGCCAGGGGGATCGCGCATTATCTCTATCGTTTTGCAGATCATTCTGAATGTGCTGGATTTTGGTATGAACCCTGCCGAGGCGTCAGAAGCTGCGCGCGTCCATGATCAATGGTTGCCCGACGTGATTGAAATGGAGCGAGGGATATCGCCAGACACGATGCGCCTACTGGTTGCTTTAGGTCATAAAATCAAAATTACGCGTGCCTTCGGTTCTGCCCAGACTATCCGCAGATTGGACGGAATGCTGATGGGCGCAGCAGATTCCCGGCAACGGGGAACCGGCGTATCTGGCTATTAGGCAGTCGAATTGGATGGTGCGGTTCGTTTAGTTTTTGCGGGCGCTACAGATGTCAGGAGGATTTCTTGCCGATTTTTTCGAACACTCTGAATTGGTTTGCCCAAGTGAGCGCTTGTGCGGTCCGTCTAACGTTCGTGGCGCTTTATTTCATGTGTACAACAGCGAACGCCGCCGACAAGGTGAGTGTCGGGATGCTCCGATTTGTGTCTTCCGGCCCCATGTTTCTTGCCATGGAACGTGGCTATTTCAGGGAGCAAGGCATCGAAGTTGAACCAAAGTTTTTTGAAGCTGCGCAACCCATCGCTGTGGCGGTTGTTTCCGGCGATATTGATTTTGGCGCAACAGCCTTTACAGGCGGCTTTTTCAATCTGGCGGGCGCGGGGCAATTGAAAATAATCGCCGCGCAGTCGAAGGAGTCCAGGGGGTTTGAGGGCAACGCAATCCTTGTGTCAAACGCCGCATGGGATAAGGGCTTTCACCAACTGAAGGACTTTTCCGGCAAAAGTCTTGGCATTTCGCAGATTGGCTCTTCGTTCCATTACCAGATCGGACAACTTGCGCGAATCGCGGAATTCGATCTGAAAAGCGTGACGCTTCGACCCCTGCAATCCCTGCCGAATATGGTGGCGGCTCTGAAAGGCAATCAGGTTGACGCCATTATCATTGCGCCAAACCTCGCCAGACCCCTTGTTGCCGCCGGCGACGCTCATTTGCTTGGTTGGTATTCCGACTATGATGAATATCAGTTTGGCGGCCTGTTTACGTCCGCCCGGACCGCAAAAGAACGGCGCGAACTAACCCGGCGATTTGTCCAGGCTTACCAACGGGGCTGTAGCGATTATGCTGTTGCTTTCATGAACAAGGATTCCACCGGCGCGCGCATTTTTGATGAAACGTCAGATTCCGCAGCAAAAATAATCGCGCCCTACGTTTATCCGAATGAGCCCACTGAACACGGAATTGCTCTCGTCAAGTCCTCTGCCTTTCCAGCGGACCCGCAGGCGCGTCTCGATGTTGCTGATATTTATAAACAAATTTCCTGGATGAAGGCTGAAAAGCTTGTCAACGACACTGTCGATCCGGCACTCACACTGGACCTCGGTTTTGTGCAAGGCCATTTTAACGTGCCAAAGTGAGGAGGTTAAGATATCTGCGCTGAACGACATGTACTGATCCCTGATCCAGCGCCGTCGATGTGACAGCCTATCCAAATTGCAACGCATTCGCCTTGCCGGATGAGCCTCCGGTCCGGTACATGTTGCTTTTCGCCGCCTTAGCGTTGGTGGATGTCCAGAGGCATCATGTCGCAAACTGCAATTCCTGCCGCCAGATCCCCAACCCATGAACGATTGATCATCGTTGGATCTGGCCCTGCCGGCTATACAGCGGCGATCTATGCCGCCCGCGCTATGTTGGCGCCTGTGATTATTTCGGGTTTTGATTCAGGTGGTCAATTGATGATCACGACGGATGTGGAAAACTATCCCGGGTTCAAGGACGTGATCCAGGGCCCGTGGCTGATGGAGCAGATGAAAGCTCAGGCGGAACATGTCGGCGCCCGCATTGTGCCGGATCATGTGATTAAGGCAGATCTTTCGCGCCGGCCATTCCTCCTTAAATGCGATTCAGGCGCGCAGTGGACTTGCGACACGCTTATTATTGCAACGGGCGCCAAAGCGCGTTGGCTGGGAATTCCGACTGAGGAAACATTTAAAGGCTATGGTGTCAGCGCTTGCGCGACATGTGATGGTTTCTTTTATCGTGGCAAGGAAGTGATAGTCGTTGGCGGCGGAAACACAGCAGTTGAGGAAGCTCTTTATCTTTCTCACCTCGCCTCAAAAGTGACGGTTGTGCATCGGCGCAACACTTTCCGCGCCGAGCGGATTTTACAGGATCGGCTGACGCGAAATCCAAAAATTGCAGTCATCTGGAATGCTGAACTTCTTGAAGTGACGGGCGCACAAAACCCACTTTCAGTTACAGGCGTGCGGTTGCGCGATACAACGACAGGAGCCAATCGAAATTTGAGCGTTGATGGGGTTTTTATCGCGATCGGGCATTCCCCGGCATCCGAACTCTTTATTGGTCAAATCGACATGAAGCGCTCGGGTTACATCCAGACAGTGCCAGGTTCGACTGCAACCAATGTGGCAGGTGTCTTTGCTGCAGGAGATGTGGCTGACGAGACTTACCGGCAGGCAGTGACTGCGGCGGGCATGGGCTGCATGGCCGCGTTGGAGGCTGAAAAATTCCTGACGGCGATCACAGCTGGCGGCTGATTCGCTAAAGGTATCAGCAAGGAGGGGCTGTGGACTGGGACAAATTGCGCATATTCCACGCGGTAGCTGGCGCCGGGTCTTTCACCCATGCCGGGGATGCTCTCGATCTGAGCCAGTCGGCTGTCAGTCGGCAGATCAGTGCGCTTGAACAGGAAGTTCAGGCGCCGTTATTTCATCGCCACGCTCGGGGTTTGATCCTCACCGAACAAGGCGAAACGCTTTATCGCGCCGTTCGCGATGTCGCGCAGAGACTCGAGGCCGCTCGAGTCAGATTAGCGGATACCCGGGTCCGGCCAAGTGGCGAATTGCGCGTCACCACAACTATGGGCATAGGCACCAACTGGCTCGCACCCAGATTGGGCGAGTTTCTGGAACTCTATCCGGATATCAGGCTCAATGTGATCCTCTCCGATAATGATCTTGATCTGGCGATGCGCGAAGCGGATCTCGCCATACGGGTCAGGGAGCCTGTTCAACATGATTTGATCCGTCGCCGACTTTTTACAATGCATTTTCACGCCTACGCTTCGCCTCATTATCTCAAGCGCAATGGCCAGCCTCGCGATCTCGACGATCTCGAACGCCACAGAATTCTGGTTTACGGCGTTTCAGCAGGCTCCTATCTGCAAAATATAAATTCTCTCCAGACGGCCGGTCGAGACCCAAAGTCGCCGCGTGTTCCTGCTATGACCATTAACAGTCTGACCGCAGTATGGCAGGCGGTGCAAAGCGGGGTCGGGATCGCCGTATTGCCCGATTATCTGATGGCTGAGGGTTCGGACCTCGTGCGTATTCTTCCACAGGCGGATATGCCGGAATTGGAGTGTTATCTTGTCTATGCCGAGGAGTTGAAAAACGTCGCTCGGGTGCAGGTTTTTCGGGACTTTCTGGTGGCGACAGCTCAACGTTGGGATTACTGAGTGGCTCGGGAGACGCTGAGCCGGTGAATATGGGGCTCACCGTTCGGAATATAAATGAATCATTACTTGTTTTCCTGAATTTGAAATTACCAGCAACTTCGCCTGCGTAAAGCGCATGGCTCCCATGCATAGACGGGGCTTGCGGCTCTGCGGCCAGCGAGAGATAAATTCGTCAAGGTAGTTAAATCGTGGACTGACGCCCGACCCTCCAGGCAGTTCGCGGGTATTGACGCCCAATCCCTCTGAACTCCGGCTTCCCCCCACATGCCGGGAATGGTCGGGCGGCAACGCCCGGCCATTTTTTGTTTGGCGCCGCTTGCTTTCCGGCATCCGAAAGACACAATTACCACTATATCAGAGTTTTCCTTGCGGCCTTGCCGCGCGACATCCGGGTTGCCTTGCGCGAAGCCCTGACTATATCGGCTGCAATTCTTGCTGCACTGTTGGCTGTAGCGTTTGCTGCGCCGTGGCTGATCAATTGGACTGCCGAGCGACCGTATGTAGATGCAGCGCTGACGCAAGCGCTGGGCGTGCAAGTTTCGACGACAGGCGATATCGATCTGAAGCTTCTGCCAACGCCCAGTCTGGCTATAGATGGTTTCCGGATCGAGACCGGGTTTGAGTCAGTTCGGGGTGGGAAAACCCGGCTCGAACTCCAGGTTATGCCGCTCGCTCGCGGTGAGTTTCGTTTCTATGAGGTCGATATCGAGAGCCCGGAAATTGAAATCCGGAAGTCCCCGGTACAACGTCTTGGTCCGGTTCCGGAGGTACGTTTCGATCATTTACGCATTACCAACGGGCGAGTCACAGTTTTGAACGCCGACGGTTCTGCGGCGCTTGATGCGATCGGTATTGATATCGACGGCGAAGCCGATTCGATCTCTGGCCCTTTCAGAGGTGCAGGCGTATTCACCCGCAAGAGAGAACCAGTACCTTTCCGTTTTGCGACTGGTGCGGTCGAAAACCAGCGTATGCGATTGAAATTGGTTGCTGATGAAAAGGCCGGACTGCCAAAAATTGATTTTGACGGCTCGGCGAATTTTGAGGATCTTCAAAACCCCGTTTTGGACGGGCAAGTGGCCTTTTCGGCCATAAAACCAGATCATTGGCGATTGTCCGGGCCCCTTCATGCAAGCGTGGCCGGAATGCGCATGGAAAAGTTTGAAGCGCGCCTTGATGCCAATTCCTCCGACGCCGGGCCAGTCGCCGCAGTCCAGGGAGACGCGCTTCTGGTGTTGGTCCCGGCGCCGCGTTTGGCTCTTGATTTGACTGCTCGCCAGCTGGACATTGATCGTATCAGGACATCGCCCGTTGTAGCGACGTTTCGAGATTACATTGGCGATTTTCTGTCAGGCGTCGCGTCTGCGACTGCGGTAGACGCTTCTCTGGCCAGCCCAACAGCCGAACTTGGAGGCGAAACGCTGACTGGCTTATCGGCGCGAATGCTATTTGCGCCCGGATCGCCGCCCAATTTTACCGCGTCAATTGACGCTGGACCTGGCGGATCGCAACTTGCCCTGACGGGGAAAGTCGAAATGGGCGCCGCCGCACGATTTTTCGGCCATGTTGAAGTGGGCGCGCATGATCTTCGCCGTCTCGCGGACTGGACTCGCCAATGGACGCCGCTGGAATCTCAACGTTTGCAGCAACTTCCGTTCCGCGGATTTGGCGCACAAGGCGATTTTTCAATTTCGGCAGCCGGTTTCAGCGCTGAAAATCTTGTTTTGAAAGCTGATCGCACCATTTTGACCGGCTCCGCCGCTTTCACGCGCGCTATTGGCGCCAACCGTCCGCGCATTTATGGCGATTTTTCCTCTGAGGCTTTTGACCTGGAGACGGTTCCGGACCTCGCAGTTCCAGTCGCCGTTCTGGCCGGCGCTGATCTGGCGATTTCACTCAACGCTCGGGCAATCCGTGTGGCCCGGTTCGGCGACGGCGCCATTGACGCTGGACGCATCCAATTTCGGCTCAGGCGTGACGGCGCGGTAACCAGCCTGGACAATTTGTCGATTGCAGATCTTGGGGGCGCAATGGTTGAGGCCAATGGAAAGGCCGACAGCAATGGTGCGAGCCTCAAAGGAGTGATTTCCGCCGAGCGGCTCGGCGACCTGGCTACGTTCTTGCGCCAGATAGCGCCCAGTGCGGCATCGGACGCTCTTGCCGCACGCGCGACGGCGTTATCTCCCGCAAAATTGGCGTTCAGTATCGAGGCCAAGCAATCGCTTCAGGGATCGAATTTCTCCATTTCGGCCCTGAGCGTCAAGGGCACAGCGCGCGGCACAATCATCGAAGGTCAATTGAAACCCGATGGAGAGGGGCCGGCAATGTCAGGATTGATAGTTCTGGATTCAGACAATGCTTCGCTGCTTGCACGCCAGATTGGGTTGAACGCGAATCCGGATACGTCGTCCGATCACGCCCGTATTGAAGCCACCGCCCACGGCGATAGCGCAAAGGGCTATGAAATTACCGGTAGCGGGGTATTGGGCGGCAAAGCGCAAAGCGCCGTGCTGACATTCAGGGGCAATGCAACAAGCGCTGACGCTTTTGCCGGCAAGATTGCCCTCGAGGCAAATGATTGCGCGCCGCTGTTGCGTCTTTCGGGCTATGGTTTGCCGGACGTGAAAGCCACGCTGCCTGTCAAACTCGCCGCAGAGGTCAATTCAACCGGCGACCATGTATCTGTCCATTCACTTATGGGAACGATCTCAGGAGACGCCATTTCTGGCGATCTCTTCTTGGCCCGGATTCCAGGCCCGGCGCCGCGTTTCGATTGGACGGGCGCATTGCAGCTGGGCAATTTATCGCTACCGGTCCTTGCACAGATTATTCTGGGGCCGGTTCGCACGCCAAAGCCGGGTGAAACCTGGACCACAACTCCTTTTGCAGCAGGCATGGCGCATATGCCAGGTGCGGACATCAATGTGTCAGTGGCGGCATTTCATCTGTCGGATACGACGATTGGCAATTCGACGCAGTTTCAACTCCGGCTGTCTCCAGGCGGTCTCGAAATCGCAGACCTTGCTGGCGAGATTTCAGGCGGCCTTTTGTCGGGAGGGCGGTTATCGCTGCGTCGGGATGGCGCCAATGTGTCGTTGACTGCCGCAGCGGCGCTTGACGATATCTTGATTGCGGCGCCCGGGTTGAATGGGCTCTTATCCGGCGTTTTCGATATGACTGCGTCCGGCGAAAGCATGGCTGCGCTTGTGTCCGGTCTTTCTGGTGAAGGACGCGTCCATGCATCGAATCTGATCGTCCCGCGCGCGGACCCAGCCGCTCCGGCGCGGGTTCTAAAGCGGGCGGACGTTGGCGACCTGTTCATTTCTGAAAACGATTTCTTAGGGGCCTTACGAAACGAACTCGATGCAGCTCCTTATATCGGCGGGGACAAGGACTTTGCTGCGGTGATCGCGGGTGGCAATGTCAAATTGAATACAGACGATGGACTTTCGCTGTCGTATGATCTGAAAAGCGGGATTGCTGAGTCTCGCGTGCTTCTGACGATCGCGCAATTGCCGCAAGACTGGGATGGCCCGGCGCCGAAGCTCAGCGTTGCCTGGAAGGGCAAACTCGCTGATCCACGTCGTGAAATTGATGCAGGTTCTTTTAACTCTGCTTTAACAGCGCGCGCAGTGGCAAAGGAACAGGCGCGCATTGAAGCTTTTGAGGCGGATATTCAGGAACGCGCAGCATTTAACCGACGTCAAAAAGCGTTGAACTTTATACAGCGGCGCGACGACGAAATCGCCGCGTGGGAAGCCGAGCAGGTGCGGTTGGCGCGAGAGGAGGAGAAACGCAAGTTAGCGGAGGCGGACCGGCAGGAAAAGGAGCGGCGCGCCGCAGACGCCGCGCGAAAGGCCGCGGACGCGCTATCGAATGCGGAATCCGCCCCTGCCCCCCTCGATATCGGGCCATTGACACGTCCCGCAGCAGCTGCGCCGACAACTCCAGCGCCAGGCAGCGACCCTTCGGCGGCCGGAAGATATTGACCCCCCTGAGCAGCCGGTTATTTCCGGGCTTCTCCCAGCACGAAAACCCTGATCGCGGATGACAGATTCGCCTCGCCACGCTCCGAATCGATGCCGGCCACAAGGCCGGCGAGCGATTGCCCGCGTGTTCGGGCGATGGCTTTCAACTGCGTCCAGAACGCGTCTTCTAGAGAGATCGATGTGCGATGGCCCGTGATCACAAGCGAGTGCTTTGCCATCCGCGCGCCTGTATCACTCATCGGGCTTGTCCGAGGCGCCGTCGCGCAGGTGTGCGCTCAGTTTGCGTTTAGCAAGCATCGTCTCCGCCTCCGCGAGCTTGCGCTCATTCTTTGAGCGGCCGAAGGCAAGGCGATTGGCGGCGGCTGCCCTTTCCGCCGTTTCGCGCGCCCTTATTTTGCGGGCGCCGCGCAGATTGACGATATCGCCCATTTCTGCCGCTTCCAGGCGTTCGTCTACGCCAGGCTTGCCGTAAAGCGCTGAATCCGGGAGCAGGCGTCTTCAAGCATTTTCGTGGATGCCGCATAGGAAATACGGAAATTTGGGCCCTGGCCAAAGGCGCTGCCGTGCACGACGGCGACGCCCTCCTGGTCGAGCAAGGCCGTGATGAAATCCTCGTCGTTACCGATCACTTGACCCTTTTGGGTTTTTTTGCCGATTGCTTCCGAGCAATCGGGATAGACGTAAAAGGCGCCTTCCGGCATCGGGCATTTCAGATATTTGGCCTGATTAAGCATCGACACCACGAGGTCGCGGCGTTCTTCGAACGCCTTTCGAAACATTGGCAGATGGTCCTGCGGGCCGTTGAGCGCTTCCACCGACGCCCATTGCGCAATGGTGCAGGCGCCGGACGTCTGCTGGCCATGCAATAGATCAAGCGCCGTGATCAGCACGGCAGGCGCAGCAGCGTAACCGATCCGCCAGCCAGTCATGGCGTAGCTCTTCGACATGCCGTTGAGCGTCAGCGTGCGGTCCATCAGGCCCGGCTCGACCTGACAGGGCGTGAAGAATTTGAAATCGCCATAGATCAGGTGCTCGTAGATGTCGTCGGTGAGCACCCAGACATGCCTGTTTTCAGGGCGCATCAGCACATCGGTGACGGACTTCAACTCGTCTCGGGAATAAGCGGCGCCGGTGGGGTTCGACGGCGAATTCAGCAACAGCCATTTGGTGCGCGGCGTGATCGCGCGCGCCAGATCTTCCGGCTGCAGCTTGAAATTCTTTTCAAGCTTCGTCGGCACGATCACCGGAGTGCCGCCGGCGATGGTCACCATGTCAGGGTAACTGACCCAATAGGGCGCGGGGATGATAACCTCATCGCCTTTGTCGCAGGTCGCCAGGAATGTGTTGAACAGTATCTGCTTGCCGCCTGTGCCGACAATAGTCTGGCTAGCCTTGTAATCGAGTCCGTTCTCGCGTTTGAATTTCGCTGCAATGGCTTCCCGCAGTGGCACGATACCGAGAACAGGCGGATATTTCGTCTCGCCGCGCCTGATGGCGGCAATGGCGGCTTCCTTGATATGGTCGGGGGTGTCAAAGTCCGGCTCGCCAACGCTTAACGAGATAATGTCGCGTCCGCTGTTTTTCAGATCACGCGCCCGCTGGGTCAGGACCATGGTGGCTGATGGCTTGACGCGTGTAACAGCGCCGGCGAGGAACGGCATGACAAATACTCCGATGTCAGTTTTGTTGCGGCACGATACATAAAGGCGCGCCGGGTCGGGGGCAACCGTAAAACATTCGGCTGGCGTCCAGGAAGTTCTAGTCAGACCAGGGCGATCGCGGACACCAGGCGCCCATAATCCTCCTCGCTTCTGTGCACAGACCGACGGTAGGAGAAAAAACGATCGTCGATCGCATAGGTATCAAAACCAAGATTGCGATACCTGCCGACTCCCGCCGCGATAATGCGCATCCCTATATATGCTGGCAGATCGAAAAGGGCATGGCCGTCGCGGATTGAATTCTCGAAAAAGCGACCATTGGTAGAATCACTTGACGTAAAACGGGCTAAAAACTCTGATCCAACCTCATAGGACGCGGGTCCGATCGTCGGGCCCAGAACAGCGGAAATATTTGCGCGTGATGCGCCGATACCCTCCATTGCGTCAAGTGTCGCTTCGATCACACCTGTCAGCGCCCCTTTCCAACCAGCGTGACAAGCGCCAATGACCCCCGCGTTCGGGTCGCTGAACAGAATCATGCCGCAATCTGCGCCAGTGACGCCAATTCCCAACCCGCGCGTCTTTGTGACCAGAGCATCTACGCGTGGTCGCTCGGCGGGGGCAAAGGGCTCTTTGACGACAGCCACCAGATTGGAATGGATTTGGTAGGGAACCAGTAGAAATGAAGATCGCACGCCAAGCGCCGCAGACATACGGCGCCGGTTTTCCGAGACCGCGTGCGGATCATCATTGGAACCGACGCCGCCATTTAATGAGCTGTATATTCCAACTGAAACTCCGCCATCCCTGGTAAAAAAAGCATGCGATACGCCTGCCGCTGTCAGGAGGCCTGAACGCAGCATAGGCACTTTCTCGGCAGGCGGGTTCGCATTCATGGCGCGAGCGCTTCCTCGGCGAAGCCGGCTGGCTCAGGACCATCATTCTGCGTTACCGACAACGCCTTGAAAAGGCCTCCCATGCCGACAACGTTAGTAAAATCCTCAGGATCGCCTATATTTTTACCAATGAGCCGCGCCAGCTCCGATTGGACCCTTGTCGCACGCAGTTCGTCGGAGTTGCTCGCGAGCGCTGTGGCGCGTTCCCTGACGCCAAGACGCGTGAGAAAATCGCCCTGCGGAATGGGACCAAAAACTCGGGCGCCCGCCAGGCGGGCGGCTTCAGCGAGGGCCGCAAAATTCACATGCGTCGTCAGGTCAGCGTTGCCAGGATCATCGAGGGGATCGACATAGGCGTGTCTTCGGACCGCCTGAAATGTATTCCCGACCCCAGGTTGGGTATAGCCATAGTCAATTGCGAGCGCGACGCCGCCATCCATAACGATTCGTTTGGCGATAGCTGACATTTCGCGGATTGCGCAGTGGTTTATTTCCAATATCGCTCCGACTCTGGAGTCTAGATGAATCGACCGCTCGGGCGCCGGCGCAAAGCTATAGCACAAGCTTCCATCGCGATTCATACCAACGTTCCGTTCATGCCAGCCGTCAGCGGTCCTGACGAATTGTTGCGCTGGCAGGGCGTCGAAAAATTCATTGGCGATAACGATGGTTTTTCCGGCGGGAACGTCTTCGAATCGGTTGAACCAGGCGACTGGCGGTCCCGCGTTCTCCAGTTTCGCCTTCTGGACGCGGCGCAATACTGGCGAAGTCTCGACAAAACAGATCCGCAGCGCGGCGAAAAATGGTTTGACGATTTTTGCAGCGCGCAGCAAATCGCGCATCAATGTGCCGCGTCCTGGTCCAAGTTCGACAAGATTGACGCGGTCTGGTGCTCCCATCCGCGCCCAGTAATCGGCGCACCATACGCCGATCATCTCGCCAAACATCTGGCTGACTTCCGGCGCAGTGACAAAATCGCCTTGAGAGCCGAGGGGATCGCGCGTCATGTAATAACCATGAACGGGGTGCGCGAGCGCAAGCTCCATATAACGCTCAAGGGTGATGGGCCCACCGCGGGAAATCAATCGCTGAATGTAATCGCGAAGCTCGGTCATACTGTGTGATCGTTCGCCGAATGACGTATGGAAATCAGCAGCGCTACCCCGATCAAAGCCAAAGGCGCCGAGAGCAACATACCCATCGTGGCGCCGCCGAAGAGGAACCCGAGTTGGGGATCAGGCTCGCGAAAAAATTCGCAGAATACCCGCGCTGCAGAATAACCAATGGCGAAGATTGCCGAAATGGCGCCAGGCCTCTGAAACGCGCCCATTCGGCCCGCCGCGAACAATATGACAAATAGCACGATGCCTTCGAGTCCCGCTTCATAGAGTTGACTTGGATGGCGCGGTAAAGGTCCGCCGCCTGGAAAGACGATCGCCCAGGGAACGTCGGTCGGGCGCCCCCATAGCTCAGGCTTGATGAAATTGGCGATTCTCCCCAGCATGAGGCCAATCGGGGCGACAGCGCAGCAGAGGTCGGCGACAGGCATGACCGGAACGCCGATTTTTCGGGCGAACAACCAGACGCCCGCAGCCGCGCCGGCCAATCCGCCATGAAATGACATGCCGCCATTCCAGACCATCGGGATTTCCTCAGGGTGGACGAGGAAAAACATCGGGTTGTAAAAAATCACATAGGCAATGCGGCCACCGAGGACGACACCGAGTGCGCAATAGACCAACAAGTCATCGAGACTTGCGACTGTGGGCCGCCTGACCGCTCCCCAGAGCGCATCGCGCTGCAGAAGTCGACCAGCATAAATCCAGCCAATGATGAGTCCTGCAATGTAGGCGAGCGCGTACCAGCGGATTGGCAAAGGTCCAATCCAGACGGCAACCGGATCCAATTCAGGAAAGGGAATTGAAAGCAACAAATTGAACCCGTCCAGACTGCCGCCCCGATACCGATCGAATCACGTGGCGCCAACGAATGATTCCCTGATACTATATTCTGCATTCGGGCTTGTGATAACGTCAGGCGCAACATTTCAGGGTTGTTTCAGCAGCGACTCGACCGATATTGCAATGCCTGCAAGATCGGTCGAGTCGCTGCTCAAGGCCCGGAACTAAAAACAAGTCGATCGCGCCCCTGCGTTCAATGATCGGCGATCAATCCGATTTTTCGACCGGCAACCTCCAGAACATCGAGGAAGTCGCGTCCGCTCGGAAGGCGTTTGCCAATTCCTGAAACGAGATCACTCACCAGCGGGAGACGAAAGCCTTCCTTTTCGACCGAAATTGCAATGGGGACAGCAAGATTGGCATCCGGCAATTGCGATAGACGGGACGGAGGTTTTCCGATCGTAGAAATTGGCGTGGCTATCGGGCGCACGCGATCCTTGATAGAGGGTGTAACTGGGCGGCGATGCAGCAACTGGCCTGCGGCGTGTTGCGCCTGAACTGTTTCAACCAATGCAGATTCCGGCAATAGTGGATTGACATGAGCAAGCGCAAAACGCTCCATGAACTCCGATGTTCGCAGCTCGTCATCGCCCGTCATTTGAGGTCTTGAAGGGATATTCATAACCCCCTTGGAATCGACAGCAGTAAGAGCTGAGGGATCTCGGGCTAAATGTCCGATCACAAAGGTCAACGCTAACGTCAGAAAACTGGCGACAGCCATTTCCAGCAGAAATCGCGGCTTTAACCAATACGTCGTTCTAATATTTCCCGGCATTTCAATTTTCGCCCAAATGCGCCTGGTCGCTTTAGAGGGACCTCAAAATAGGCTTAAATAGGGCCGAATTACCTGCTTCAGCCCAGTCTCTGGGTCACGAGTTCCCGAAGCCTCGAGAGGTCGGCGGAAAAAAGTCTTATTCCTTCGCCCAATTTCTCGGTCGCCATAGCGTTGGAATTAAGAGCGTATCGGAACGTTTTTTCATCAAGCGGCGCTTCTGGCGACGCCGCTGCGATCAATGAGGCGTCTAGCTTCCTTGGCAAAGCGCCAGCGTCTTTTGAAAGCGCGTCAAGCAAAGCGGGTGCGATCGTCAGCCGATCACAACCTGCAAGAGCTTCGATTTCTCCAAGATTGCGGAAAGACGCGCCCATCACAAGTGTCGAAATACCGCGCGATTTGAAGTCGTTATAGATTGATTGAACTGAAAGGACGCCTGGATCCGTCTCGCTTGTGTAGGACTGCCCGCTATTTTTGACATGCCAGTCGAGGATACGTCCGACGAAGGGTGAGATTAAAAAGGCGCCGGCTTCCGCGCAGATGCGTGCTTGCGGCAGGCAAAAGACGAGCGTCATATTGCAATCGATCTTGTCCGCGCGCAAAATTTCGGCGGCCCGCGCGCCCTCCCAGGTTGCCGCGAGCTTGATCAGGATTCGTTCCCTCGCGACCCCGCGACTTTCGTAGCCGGCGATAATGGAGCGAGCCTTTTCGACCATTGCTGCGATATCAAAAGAGAGATCTGCATCGATCTCTGTCGAAACTCTCCCCGGCACAATTTTGGCCAATTCTACGCCAAAATTGATTGCCAGACGGTCTGCGACTGCGCCTACAGTTTCCCGTCCTTTCCGGCCCCAGGCAATGGCCTCATCGACCAGAGGCGCATAGGCCTGCATTTGTGCGGCTTTAAGAATCAACGTCGGATTAGTGGTGCAGTCGATCGGTTTGAAGTCCCGAATGGCCTCGATATCGCCAGTGTCCGCCACAACAGTTGTCATGGCCTTAAGTTGATCAAGTTTGCTTGGCATGCAGAGCTCCATCAGCCTTTCAAATCGATATCGCGTGTCTCATTTTATACTTCAGGAGCAAAAAACCAAATATAGTCCTGATATCAAGCGTGCTTGCTATGATCATTCATCACGGAGGCGAATGCTTTTTGCTGATCCGGCGACGCTTCGCGCTGGTGCAATTGTTTCCATGAATTGTAGTCCATCCCGTAAACTTCCATCCGGGTATCATCATCGCTCATGTTAAGTCCACGGTTGTCGGATTCTTCCTTCATCCATTTTGAGAGACAATTTCGGCAAAATCCCGCAAGATTCATTAAATCGATATTCTGGACGTCGACGCGGGCGCGCAGGTGATTGACCAGGCGACGGAAGGCCGCAGCTTCAAGTTCAGTTCGAGTCTTTTCATCGATGTTCATGACATGGATTCCTTCGGATTTGGGTCGGTCCGACTACCATATTCCCTTACAACATGCATTTCAGCGCGGACATGCAGAGGCTTCAGTGCGGTCGCCAATTTATTCGCGAAATCCTCGACCCCACCGGGGCTGGCCAAGTGATCCTGGCGAACTTCGATCAGCACATGTGGCAACCCCTTTGTGGTTGCAAGATCATAGAGCGTGTCGCCCACCAGAGCGCCATCATAGGGCTCGTTGTCGCCTACGGTAATATTTGCCGCGCGCAGGGATGCAATCAGCGGTAGCGCCAGTCGGGGATCGTTATCCCAGAGAACAGCCAAATCCCACGGCCTGGCCAAGCCCTTCCAGACCGGAGTGAAGGAATGAATGGAGATGATGACGGGGACACCTCCAAGCGCCCTAATGTTGGCGATCTCACCTGCGACGGCGCTTCGATAGGGGCGCCAATATCGCTCGACCCGCTTCTCCACCTCATCCGCGCCGATCCTCGCATTCCCTGGAATTATGGCCCCGTCCGACAAGCGCATGACCAGAGTAGGGTCGTCCAACCCGCGGTTCGGGTCGATCAGGAGCCTGGAAAACCGCGACAGCACGGCTGGCGCTTCGAATAATTGCGCCAGCTTTCGCGTAAGTTCAGCTGCGCCAACGTCATATGCAATATGTCGGGTAAAGGCGTCAGCAGGCATTCCAAGCCCGGAATACAAGGCGGGGATCCTGTTCGAAGCGTGGTCGCAAATGAATAGGAGGTTGGACCTTGAGCGGCCCGGCATGGTTTCAAACGGATGCCCCATCGGTATTCCTTTGGCTTTTGCCATCTGCTCGTTGACAGCGCCGTCCTTGCGCCGAATATGGTTCGCGATTCGCTTGGATGCAATCGTGCGTTCAACCAGTTGATCCGGTGACCATGGCCAGTCTGTTCAAAACCTTCGCCCTTGTCGGGCTGACCGCAACTGCGGCGCCCTGCCTGGCTCGCGCTGATTTTCGTGTTTGCAACAACAGCTCAGCCCGCGTCAGCGTCGCCATTGCCTATACCGATGGTCAGACCTGGGTCAGCGAAGGCTGGTGGAACCTGAAGACTTCCAATTGTGAGGTCTTGCTTCGTGGAAGCCTCGCGGCCGAGTTCTATTACGTCTATGCGATGGATGAGCGCGGCGGTGAATGGAAAGGCAAAGCCTATATGTGCACACGGGATCGCGAATTCCGGATCGAGAGTCGCGACAATTGTTTGGTTCGCGGTTATGATCGCACCGGCTTTCTGGAAATTGACACTGGCAAAGACGCCAAAAACTGGACCGTTCAGTTGACTGATGCAGGCCAGCAGCCGCGATGACGCGGGGCAAGTCATCATGTGTCATTGGTGGGTTGTTTTACACAAGCCATATTTTGCAAAAGTTGAGCTCCTTACATGCGAAGATTGCGCCGTGTCAAAATTGTTGCGACCCTCGGCCCGGCTTCGGAGGATCGGGCAACCATTGCCCTTCTATTTGATGCGGGTGCGGATGTTTTTCGCATCAATATGAGCCATTCAAGCCATGATAGCATGCGCGAGCGCATCCGGATTATTCGGGCTTTGTCCGAGGAACGAGGCCGCGAAATTGGCATCCTTGTTGATTTGCAGGGCCCTAAACTGCGGCTTGGCGAATTCGCCGCCAAAGTTGTCGATCTCGCTCAGGGACAAATATTTACTCTGGACTCAAATCCTGAACTTGGCGATTCAAATCGCGTTTACCTGCCGCACCCTGAAATTTTGCGGGCCCTGGCGCCCGGCCACAAAATTTTGATCGACGATGGCAAGGTCGCATTGCATATTATTGAAGCCGCGCCCGAGCGCGCGATAGCGCGCATTGATTTTGCTGGAAAAGTTTCGAACCGGAAAGGCGTTAACTTGCCGGATACTGAAATTCCTGTTTCCGCAATGACGCCGAAAGATCGTTCGGATCTTGACGCGGCGCTGAACGAGGGCGTCGACTGGATCGCGGTTTCTTTTGTACAACGCGCCGACGATATTGCTGAGGTGAAGAAAATTACGCGCGGTCGCGCGCTTGTCCTGGCGAAGATCGAGAAACCGCAGGCGATCGCCCGGCTTGATGAAATAATGGAAATCTCCGACGCGCTGATGGTAGCTCGAGGCGATCTGGGTGTTGAAATGCCGCTTGAACGCGTGCCCGGCCTGCAAAAGCGGCTTGTGCGTGGCGCTCGGCGGCTCGGCAAGCCCGTTGTCGTGGCCACGCAAATGCTCGAGTCGATGATCACATCGCCTGTGCCGACCCGTGCGGAAGTCTCGGATGTCGCCACAGCGGTATTTGATGGAGCGGATGCAATTATGCTGTCCGCTGAAAGCGCAGCCGGACAATATCCGGTTCAGGCGGTTGCGACTATGGATCGTATTGCAATTGAAGTTGAACGAGACCCGGTTTACCGCAGCATTATCAATGCCCAGCGTCAAACCCCGGAAGCGACCGGAGCGGACGCGATCGCGATCGCAGCGCGCGACGTCGCCGAAACACTTGACGTTAAAGCGATCTGCGCCTGGACCGCATCTGGTTCAACGGCCATGCGTATCGCTCGTGAACGTCCCGCACCGGCAGTGCTTGCTCTGACGCCAAACCGTGCGACGGCGCGCTGTCTGGCTCTGGTTTGGGGCGTTCATGCAGTCACGACCAAGGATGCTGACGATATCGACGATATGGCGAAACGCGCCTGTAAATTGGCCAATCGCGAGGAGTTTTCCAAGGAACACGACCGCGTGGTGATCGTTGCGGGCGTGCCTTTCGGGACGCCGGGGGCTACGAATATGATTCGGATCGCCTTTGCTGACGCCGATGAGTGACCGGTGGGATAATCTTCAGAATTTGATCATCCGGTCTCTGTCGGCATTATCTGATTCGGGACAATCGCAGAACCGCCCTTTTCCTTATAAAATGCGGCGTGCTCTGATGACTATAAAACGGCGGCCCATCGCAACCTCCAACATTGCCCACATTTGCGGCCGGCCTGTTTTCGATAAATAATAACCACTTCGGTTCCTGCGCCAAATTGGACTAAAACGACATTTTATCTGGCAAAAAGGCGCGAACGGGAGGATTCAAAATGCGGCTTTGGACTTTCGTGTATTGTTTTATGGCGCTTTTCGCACCGCTCTCAAACATAGCGCAGGCGCAGATTGGCGATGTCGAGCACGGCAAATATCTCGTCACGATTGGCATTTGCGAGAGCTGTCATACGGCGCGCGGCTCCAAAGGCGAAGCGATCAAGGAGTTGCGCCTCGCGGGGGGCCGGCAATCCGGCGGACTGAACACGCCTAATCTCACCCCGGATCTCGAGACCGGTCTCGGGAGCTGGAGCGTGGCAGATATTGTCACCGCCTTTCGAAGCGGCCATCGACCTGACCATACGATCATTCGTCCGCCAATGGGTGTCTTTTTCTATAGCGGATTTTCCGATTACGACGCTTTCTCCATTGCCGTATATCTGAAATCGCTAGCTCCAGTGCGAAACAAGGTTGAGCGCACCCCCGTCAAGGCGCCGCTGCCGGTTTGGCCGGAAATCACCAGTGTTCCAGAACCTGACCGCGCCGACCGGATCGCATTGGGCCATTATCTCACGCAAACTGTTTCGCATTGCTTTCAATGTCACTCGCCCAAAGGCCAGAATGGTTTGCCAGACCTCACGCGTGCGGGACTTGGCGGCAATACATATCAAGCGCCCGGCGGCGGTAGCGTTGTTTCAGCGAATCTGACGCCGGGAAATCCGGATGGGATCGTTGGCTGGACCGATGAACAGGTCAAGAAAGCGATCACTCAAGGGGTCAGACCCGATCAATCGAAGATGGTCAATGTTATGGACTTCGACCTTTATGATCAAATGAAACCAGATGATCTGAGCGCTCTCGTGGCGTTTTTGCGAACGCTGAAGCCGCTCAAAGCGGATGAAAGCGCGAAATGATCGGTGCTGCTACCTGAATGCGCCGTTGCCGGGTTCTTGCGACCGAGGCACCAGGCTCCGAGGTTGAGGCAATAAACGGCAAGTCGAAGCTCACTCCTCCGGCTTGACCCCTGCTTTGGAAAAAGCCTCCCGCCAATAGGCGACATTCGAGTCGATTATCGCTTTGAGCTGACCTTGAGAACCGCCATCGATGCCGACAAAATCGGCCTTTTCCAGCAGTGAATGCGTTGCGGGATCGCGCAAAGCAGCATTTACGGCAGCGTTAAGTCTGGCAACGATATCGGGCGGTG
This sequence comes from uncultured Hyphomicrobiales bacterium, assembly GCA_903931945.1. GTDB lineage: Bacteria > Pseudomonadota > Alphaproteobacteria > Rhizobiales > Beijerinckiaceae > Terripilifer. The sequence goes on from CAIZEI010000043.1 coordinate 41,156, forward strand.
TTGCTGCGGGGGCGGCAAAGCCAAACCATGTACCCTGATCCGCTACACTGGTGTCGATGCCCAATTCCTTGAACGTTGGCGTATCTGGCAAAGAGGAGAGGCGTCGCTCACCGTAGACGCCAAGCACTCGCACCAGGCCGCTTTGCACTTGCGCTTTGGCGGAGGCCTGACTCATCCAGACTGCGGAAATCTGGCCCGAGATGACATCATTCAAAGCCAGCGCCACGCCGCGGTAGGGCACATGAACGAGATCGATATTCGTCGCTTGTAAAAACGCCAGCGCGCCAAGATGTGGAGGCGTTCCGAGGCCTGACGTGCCATATTTGATATCGCCAGGCTTTGCTTTCGCCATTGCGATGAATTCTCCGACCGATTTGGCAGGAAAATCCTTCGCGACGATGAGCCCCATATAAGAACGCATCAGCGGCGCGATCCAGGCAAAATCCTTCTGCACATCATAGCCGGGCTTGGCCACCATATAGGGCGAGACCACCAGGCCTGGATCGACCGTCATGATCGTCAACCCATCCGGCGCGGCGCGTGCAACAAGCGCCGAGCCGATGGCCGTCGAGGCCCCGGGACGATTTTCCACAATGACTGACGTTCCCAATGTCTGTCCCATCACCGGGGCAATCATGCGTGCAATCAGGTCCGGTGGGCCACCAGCCGCATACGGAACAACGATAGTAATATTGCCGGCCGGAAACTTTGCTGGCGATTGTCCAGTCGCCATTGCTGGAAACAGCAACGCAGCCGCGAGAGCCCCAATCCGGTTGAATGTCCGTATCATTTCGGATGGCCCTTTTTGATTAGCGAGTTGCGGGATGTGACCTGGAGATTCTGCAATTTTGATTCTCGATGATCAATGCTGAATCGAATCGCTCCCACGAGCGCCGGGAGTTGTTGGGAGCGAGACCGCCATTCGTGCGCTCCCACCCAATTCGTACCCTCCCGATATTCCCATGGAAAAATGAATGTCCGAGCAATTAAGCGTAAAAGCACTATTTCCGCCAGAGAAAATATCTTGGCGCCAGCGGCTCTCCCGGTGTGAACTGTGCCGGCATATCTGGCGACACTGCTCTGCTTCGGATTGCTTGCAGCATCGAATTCCTTTTGTGGCGCTTCCATGTTTCTCTCGATTTCGATTACGGGTCGGGGCGTTTGACCGTCGAATTACAACTGTCCGTTGAACTTCGTGGCAACAGACGCAGATATCCCGGGCGTCATTAACAATTTCGAGCGGTCCCCCTTGGCGAACCGCCGAATTTGGGCTAGAAGCAGTTTCAGAACTCCATTGAAGCGAAGGCCTGTTCGGGTTTGGTGTTTTAATTCACACCGCTTTTGAGCAGACGCGCAGTGAATTTGGGAGTTCAGGCGCGGGATGGTTTCAAGCTACCGGGGTCTGTCTGGAGCTCGCCAGACACCATCAGGTTTTGTCTTATTATTGTCCCGGATTGTGGATATCGTGATCCAGCGTAATGGAAAACCAGTTTGCACAAAGTCGCAGCGCCTCTAGGGCTGATTAGCGCTTGTTAGCGCTCCTTTGCATCGAAAAAACTTGAACCGGGGCGGCAAATGCTGATCCTTTGGATCCTGGATCGAGCATAAACTCTCAAGGAAACTAGATGAGACCTGGCCAGAACAACAAACGAATGCGTGGTCGAAACAATCGGAAAAGCCCCAATCCGCTGACACGCAGTTACGAATCCAATGGTCCGGATGTAAAAATCCGTGGAACGGCCCATCATGTGGCGGAGAAATATCTGCAATTGGCGCGTGATGCGCAATCTTCCGGCGATCCCGTAATGGCGGAAAGCTATCTGCAACACGCTGAGCATTATTTTCGCCTGATCGCCGCTGCGCAGGCCGCCCAGCAGCAGGCTCAAACCGGATATCAGCGCTCACCCAACGACCCTGTGCTGGATGACGACGATGACGATGACGATTTCGGTGGCCTGCCGGATCGTTTCGCTTCGCCGCCAGAGCGTTTCACTCCGCCGCCGCAGCCCTACGCCGGCCAGCCACAGGCAATGTTGCCCAGTCAGCCACAACAGCAGCCACAGCCACAGCCTTATCAGGAGCGTGGCGCCTATAATGGCGACCGTCCTTACAATCAGGACCGGGGCCAACAACAAGATCGACAACAGCATCAGGATCGCTCGCAGCAAGGCAGGGGTGACCGGCCGCACAATCAGGATCGCAACAACCAGAATCGTTTCAATCAAAATCGAGGACCGCGCGACAACAGGCCCCAACGCGAATTTCGCAATGATCCCCAGCCTCGTGTCGAAGTCCCGCCCGCTGTTGCAGAGGAAGTGGGATTGCCGTCGTTCATAACGACACCGTTACGCCCTGTTCCTGCCGCTGTCCCGGCGCCCGCCGAGGCCGAACACAATGGCGGTGCGGACCATGCGCAGGAAGAGCCGCGGGCCGGCGGTTATCATCTGCGTCCTCGGCGTCGGCGCTCACGGCCAGATCAGGTGCAAGGTTCAGAGGAGCTAGGAGTCTCGGAAACTCCGGCAAGTGCACACGAACCCAGTCTTTTTGGCGAAAATTGATTATCTGATCGCAGCGTATGATTTACATCAAGGCGACGGGCAATATTCTCCGGCGCCTCTTTTGAAAACGCTTGTGGCGACCTACATAAATCGCGACGGTCCAAGTTAGACCGAATCAGCGATAAGGAACGCTGTATGCGCTGCCAGTCGGGGCGCAATCGGCGGGTCAGGAGATCGGCCATGAATCTTGAAAAATACACTGAACGTGCACGGGGCTTCATTCAGTCTGCACAATCCAATGCGATTCGCGATGGTCATCAGCAATTTACGCCGGAGCACATTCTCAAGGCGCTGCTGGATGACGAGGAAGGCCTTGCCAGTGGTCTGATCGATCGGGCTGGAGGTCGTTCGCGCGATGCGCTCGTGCAAACGGACTTGGCGCTTGGAAAATTGCCAAAGGTGCAAGGAACGGGGGCTGGACAGCTCTATCTGGCGCCCACAACCGTTCGAATTTTTGACAGCGCCGAAAAGATCGCTGAAAAATCCGGCGATTCCTTTGTTACAGTCGAAAGGCTGCTGTTAGCGCTTGCGATGGAGAAATCCGGTGAGTCGGCCAGGATTCTCGCCAATGCCGGGGTCAATCCGCAAGCTCTCAATGCGGCCATCAATGAGCTTCGCAAAGGCCGCACAGCGGACAACGCAACTGCAGAAAACTCCTACGACGCCCTCAAAAAATATGCACGCGACCTGACCGAGGCCGCCCGCAATGGCAAACTCGATCCGGTGATCGGTCGTGACGAGGAAATCCGACGCGCTATGCAGGTCCTGTCGCGCCGCACCAAGAATAATCCGGTTTTGATCGGCGAACCGGGCGTGGGGAAAACGGCCATAGTCGAGGGACTTGCGCTTCGTATCGTCAATGGCGACGTGCCCGAGTCGCTGAAGGACAAGAAACTCCTGGCGCTGGATATGGGCGCATTGATTGCAGGCGCCAAGTATCGCGGCGAATTCGAGGAACGGCTGAAGGCCGTACTCAATGAAGTTACGGCTGCCGAAGGGGGCATCATTCTCTTCATCGACGAGATGCACACGCTTGTCGGCGCGGGCAAAGGCGAGGGCGCGATGGATGCGTCGAACCTTCTGAAGCCCGCCCTGGCGCGCGGGGAACTGCATTGCATTGGCGCGACAACGCTTGATGAATATCGCAAGCATGTTGAAAAGGACGCGGCGCTCGCGCGGCGCTTCCAGCCGGTTTTTGTGACCGAGCCGAACGTTGCGGATACGATTTCAATTCTACGCGGCCTGAAAGACAAATATGAAATGCACCATGGCGTGCGGATAACCGATTCAGCCCTCGTTTCCGCCGCGACGCTGTCAAATCGTTATATTACAGACCGCTTTTTGCCGGACAAGGCGATTGACCTGATCGATGAGGCGGCGGCGCGCCTCAGAATGCAAGTCGATTCCAAGCCGGAGGAACTCGACGAGTTGGACCGTCGTATTGTCCAGCTCAAAATTGAGCAGGAAGCTCTGAAAAAAGAAACGGACTCCGCCTCGAAAAGCCGGCTGATCAAACTTGAAACCGAACTCGCCGATCTTGAAGAAAGTTCGACGGCACTGACCGCGCGCTGGCGCGCCGAGAAGAGCAAACTCGGGACTGCACAGAAACTGAAAGAGCAACTGGAGCAGGCCAAGACAGATCTCGCCAATGCGCAGCGCCGCGGGGACTACGCCGAAGCTGGCCGGTTGACCTATGCTGTCGCGCCGGAAATTGAAAAGCAACTTGCTATCATGGAATCCAAGGCGGGCAATGCCCTGGTTGAAGAGGCTGTCACGGCCAACCATGTCGCTCAGGTTGTTTCGCGGTGGACGGGAGTCCCCGTCGACAAAATGCTGGAGGGCGAGAAAGACAAGTTGCTCAAGATGGAGCAGGAGCTTGCCAAACGCGTCGTCGGGCAAAAAGAGGCCGTTGAAGCAGTATCAACCGCAGTAAGGCGCGCCCGAGCGGGCTTGCAGGATCCCAACCGTCCAATCGGATCGTTTATGTTCCTTGGGCCGACGGGCGTTGGCAAGACGGAGCTCACGCGCGCATTGGCGGGATTTCTTTTCGACGATGAAACCGCCATGGTCCGCATCGATATGTCCGAATATATGGAGAAGCATTCGGTTGCGCGACTGATTGGAGCTCCTCCTGGCTATATTGGTTATGAGGAAGGCGGCGCCCTGACGGAGGCCGTAAGGCGGCGTCCGTATCAAGTCATCCTGTTTGACGAGATTGAAAAAGCGCATCCCGATGTATTCAACGTTCTGCTTCAGGTGCTCGACGACGGACGACTGACGGACGGTCAAGGCCGCACGATCGACTTCAAAAATGTTCTGATCATAATGACGTCCAATCTCGGCGCCGAGTTTCTGGTCATGCAAAAAGATGGCGAAGATTCTGGAACCGTACACGATGAGGTGATGCAGGTCGTGCGTGGTCGGTTCAGGCCAGAGTTTCTGAACCGGATCGATGAAATCATCCTCTTCCATCGTCTACGCCGCGAAGATATGGCGACGATTGTCGATATCCAGATCAAGCGGCTGCTGGCATTGTTGGAAGATCGCAAGATCGCCCTGACCCTTGATGCAAAGGCGCGGCAGTGGCTGGCCGACAAGGGGTATGACCCTGCTTATGGCGCGCGTCCGCTGAAACGCGTCATTCAAAAGTACGTGCAGAATCCCTTGGCTGAAATGATACTTTCCGGCGCGATTCGCGACGGCGACAGCGTCAACCTGTCGGTTGAAAAGAATGTGCTGACCATCGCGGGTAAACCGACAGCGGTTGCTGAAGCGGATGCGCCGCGTCAATCGAGTGCGACCGTGGTAAGTTTCCCGAAAGGCGCATAGCCGCGCCGTTTCCAAAGTGGACGCGGCGGTCCTTGCCGCCGCGTCATTGCTCAGGTTAACCAACCCAGCGAGAACGCCACGATCAAGCTCAGGCCCATGATTGCACGGTAGATCACGAATGGCCAGGAGGAAAAGCGTTCCAGGAACCGCATCAACCCCCATATCGCGGCAAAAGATGAAACAGTTCCCATCGCCAGACCAAGCGCGAGAACAGACCATCCATGGCCATCAAGATGCGCCTTCCAAAGTTCGAAAAACTCCTTCAGTCCAGCCAGCGCAATCGCTGGCACCCCAAGCAGAAATGAAAAGCGTGCGGCTTCCTCGCGTTTCAAACCCAGAAACAGGGCTGCTGTTAGTGTCGAGCCTGATCGCGAGACGCCAGCAATGAGCGCGCCGACCTGTGCGCAACCAACGCACATCGCGTCAAACAGGCTGACATGATCAATCGTGCGCGTATGGCGAGCGCGCATTTCGGCAATTGCCAGAAGCACTGCCATTAACAGGCTTGACAGCCCAATCACCAAAAGGCTGCGCAAGGGCGAACCGCATTGGTTGAGGATGCCGGACAATAACAAACCACAAATCACTATCGGCATTGTCGCCAGAACAATCCACGCGGCAAAGCGGAAATGCCAATTCGTAAAATCACGTCGCATGACCGCCTTGGCCGAGCCAAATACGATATCGCGCATATCGCCCCAGAAGTAGCTGATGACAGCAAACAGAGCGGCCATCTGCATTGCGGCGGAAAAGGCCGAACCCGGATCCTGCCAGCCAAGCACGGCGGGAATGATTCGCATGTGCGCGGTCGATGAAATCGGCAATAGCTCGGTAATGCCCTGAACCACCCCGAGGAAGGCGACTTTGCCATATCCGAGCGCCACAAACCCGGTATCAATGCCCTGTGTACAAACTTCAGCCATGCGGAGCGTCTCTGGGATAGTTTCCGGCCGATTCCGGAATAGCCAAGCACTACGGCGGTCCTAACCGTCAAGTCTGAAGATTTCAACTCACAGGCCCTGCGGCGTTTTGCTCGCACCCAAATCTTGGCCCCACATAGGCAAACAGATGGACAGTTGGTTATCGAGGCGTCTCGGATGGCCAGGTAGGCCAGCTTGCGCATGTTGCTGAAATCCGCTTCGCAATTTCCATACATTTCTAGCCGATTGCGCGTGTCAGAAGAGGCACATGATGCGGGTAAAATAAGGGTTGTGGGCTGTGGTTCGATAAAACCTGACGATAGTCGAAATCAAAGCTTATGTTCGGCGTCGCGAAGCCACGCATTTACAAGCCGGTCAGCTAGCCCCGCCGGCGCTTGGGCAGGTGTGGCGACGAGCACTGCGTCATCTTGCAAATAGGGATGTTTCAGGGTCACAGGGCCACGCAGCCGTCGCGAAAGATACTGCTGTTCTTCATTGCCGAGCATCCAGTCGACAAACAGCGCCGATGCGTAGGGATGCGGCGTGTTGCGGTTTATTGAAACTCCGCCATAAGTCGCAATGATAGGTCCTGGATAGGCGATGGCGTAATGGGCCGCAGGATTTTTTCGCTGCTCCGCCAGCCCCTGGTAGAGGTAACTATCAGCGACAACCATGTGGTCGCCGTTGAGCATCATTTGCACACGTTCGGGAAGGCCGCGCTGAACGATTGGCTCGTTGGCGCCAATGCATCTGAAGAAATCGAATACGCCTTCGCCCATAATAGCGTGAAGCCCCAGAAGAAATCGGGACTGGGCGCCCTCGAAGGACACATTGCCCCGGAAAAAGGGCTTGCACAGATCCATCCAGCCATGCGGCGCGTGATCGGGCGGGACAAGGTCCGGATTATAGGACATGCCGCGATCGCTCCAGAATGACAGGGTCCAGCGATTTTTCGGATCGCCAAAAGGTTTGTATCCTGGAAGGATTGCTGCTGTGGCGGGGCTCGCGTAACGGGCCAGAAAATCATGCTGGAGAAGTTCGGGCAGATCGACAATGGCGACATTGATGACATCGGTCAGGTGCCTGCCGGATAATTCCTCGGCATACATGCGCTCGGTTGCTTCCGGCGACCCGATGTCCGAGGTAGAGTCGACGGCAATAAAAGGGTAGCGCCTGCGGAAAAGCTCAATCTGGCCATTTCCGAGTTCGCCCCGGATGGTTTGAATGATTGACAGGCGCCCTTCAGCGCGGGCGCCCTCCTCAAGGCGGCGCGTTCGCTCCGCCGCCGGCGCTGCGTTAAGTTCCTGAAGCGATTTCTCCGCCGCTGACAATGCAAATTCTTCCTGTGCGCGAACTGCGGGCGCAAGACCGCACAAACAGGCGACAAGAATTGATGCAAGGCCTGCTCTGGCGCCGGATTTCATGCATGGCTTTGATGTCACAGGCGCCTCCGGGAGCGTTGGGTCCACCCGCACGATGCTCGCTTCCAGTTTAGCCAGTGCTGTCCGTAGCGCAACCGTAAACGGGCGCTGGCGGCGTCTTCGCCGGATTGGCTTGCCGGCTGGGATGTGCTGTTATGCTCCGACTTGCATGTAATTGAGGCGGTGAGAAACGTCTCCGGTTCACGGGAAACCAATTTCGGCAGTTGAGTTTCGTCAAAGGGGATTTGATGACAGCCACTCCCAGGCAAATGCATCTTGCGGCGTTTTTCTTCCCGCCCGGCGCCCATTTCGCTGGCTGGCGGCTGCCGGAAGCCGCCGCGGATTCCGACATGAATTTCAAGCATTATCTCGATATCACGCTTGCTGCTGAACGTGGCAAGATGGACGCCGTTTTCTTTCAGGATTCCAACGCCAGCGCGCAAAGCGAAGCCATCGCGAGGCGCGATCCCGTGCGCGCCCGCCATCCCCGCGCAGTGGTGCTAGAACCGTTGATGGTTCTGCCTGCGCTCGCGGCCTATACGAAACGCATCGGCCTGATTGCGACACAGACAACGACCTACAATGAACCCTATCAGGTGGCGCGCCATTTCGCGACCTTGGACCACATCAGTGGCGGACGCGCGGGCTGGAACCTCGTAACGACCCAAAGTGAAGACGAGGCCGGAAACTTTGGCTACGACAAACACGTCGAACACGCGCTTCGATACGAGCGCGCCAATGAATTCTACGATGTTGTATGCGGCCTTTGGGATAGTTGGGACGGGGACGCCTTTGTGCGAAACAAGGAATCGGGGATCTATTTCGATCCGGCCAAAGCGCGCCTGATCAGGCATGAAGGCAAATTCTTCCGAGTGCGCGGTCCTTTGAATATCGCCCGTTGTCCGCAGGGCAGGCCTGTTGTCGCGCAGGCGGGTTCGTCGCCGGTGGGCCGCGATCTGGCCGCGCGCAGCGCCGACATGGTCTTTACCGCGCAGGTCGACAAATCGCGTTCGCGCTCCTTCATTGACGATTTGAAGTCGCGCGCCGGCCAATACAATCGCGCGCCCGCCCATATCAAGGTTCTGCCCGGTTTCATCCCGATCATTGGACAGACCGTGCAGGAGGCGCAGGACAAATTCGGTGAGATGCAGGACTTGATTTCCGACGATATGGCGCTGGCCTCGTTGAAGCGTCACGCCGGCGGGGTCGATCTCACGGCCTTTCCGATCGATGGCCCTCTGCCGCCGCTGGGTCAAAGCAATTCCGCCAAGGGCCGCCAGGAATTGCTCATTGAAATGGGGCGCAGCGGAATGTCCATTCGCGAACTCGGCCGGTATTTCTGCGCGGGTTCCGGGCACCGCATTGTCGTGGGGACGCCGCGCTCGATTGCCGACGATATGGAGGAGTGGTTTACCCATGGCGCCGCCGACGGTTTCACTCTGTTCTTTCCCTATGCGCCCGGGCCAGCGCATTCTTTTGTCGATGGCGTTGTTCCTGAACTCCAGCGCCGGGGTCTCTTTCGCAGGGAATATACCGGCGCGACCTTGCGGGATCATCTGGGCGTTCCAACGCCGCAGCGTCAGGATGACTGATATTCGCAAGGCGGGGTGCTTGCATTTTTGGCGCAGCGGGTAAAGTCTTCGTCCATGCTGGTTTGTGCGCCTGACCTTGGCGTTGGATTATTACGCAGGAGATTTCCCATGTCGACGGATGTGCCGATCATCGATTTACAAAAATTTTCGAGCGCCAATCCTGCCGAGCGCGCAGGCGTTATCGGCGAAGTGCGGACGGCGCTTGAACATGTCGGGTTTTTTATGGTTTCGGGCCACGGCGTGCCGCAGCCGGTGATTGATCGCGCCATGAGCGCGTCGCTGGAATTCTTTGACCGCCCCGAAGCCGAGAAAGAAAGATTCGCTCCCATAAGCAACAAGATCACACGCGGCTACAACGCCATGCGCGGGCGGACCGTCGGGCTTGTCCTGAATCCGTCCCTGAAACGATCCCTTCAGGAAGGTTTCGCCATGGGCATGATGGATGTGCCGGACGATCCCTATTTTCATACCAAAGAGGCCGGCCGCAGTTTTGCTCCCAACATCTGGCCGGATGCGCCTTCGGATTTTCAACCCACCATGCGCGCCTACTACGCCGGGATGGACCAACTGTTCCGGAAAATCATGCAATTGTTCGCCAACGCTCTTGAGCTTCCGGAGACGTTTTTTGACGACAAGGTCGCGCGGCACAGCAGCACGCTGCGATTGATTCACTATCCCGCTCTGGACCGCGAGCCGGAAGAGGGCGAATACCGCTCCGGCGAGCACACGGATTCCGGAACGTTGACCATACTTCATATTGACGATACCCCGCAAAGCCTGCAAGTGCGAACACGCGGCGGCCAATGGATCGACATCAACAAGGTTCCTGGAACTTTTATCATCAATATTGGCGACCTCATGTCGCGGTGGACCAATGACAAATGGGTATCGACCCTGCATCGCGTCGCCAATCCGCCTGTGGTCAACGGACGTTCGGACCGCCGCCTGTCCATCGCCTGTTTTTGTCAGACGAATTACGACACGCTTGTGGATTGTTTGCCAAATTGCTCGGGGCCTGAAAATCCCCCGCGCTACCCACCCGTTGTGACTGGCGAATTCTCGTTGATGCGGGCGGCGCTGCGTTATGGTTTCGAGACTGCACCGTCCGGTTAAAGCGGCGTGATGCAGATTTAGTATTGCTCACGAAGGCCGTAGCGTTTTTGCAGCGCGTTCGAGAGCAGTACGATCGTCAGCAGGATGGCGAAGAGTATGACTCCAAAGGCGCTTAACTTCAGGAAAGAACCTTCCTGCCAGAGGTCCAGAATGACGACGGCGGCAGTTCTGTTGCCGCCACGCGAAAGCAAAAGTGCGACGGTGAGTTCCCGATAGGCGTGCACGAGCACCCAGAACCATGCCGCCACCAGCCCGGGCTTCATCAGCGGCAGTATCAATCTGAAGAACGTCCATAGAAACGGAACGCCAGCGACCTCAGCTGCTTCCTCCAGTTCGGGGTTGATCTGGAGCAGAGAATTGGAGACAAAGCGCAGCGCAAATGGCATGTATTTGGTCACAAAGGCCAGGCCGATAATGAACAGCGTGCCGAGGATAGGCGCGGGGATTAAAAGGTAGAGCCATACGAAGGTCGCGCCGAGCACCACGCCCGGAATCGCGATCGGCGCAAAAGCCAGAAATTCAAGCCATTTGCGACCTGGCAGCCGGGTCCGATGAATGAAATAGGCGATCAGTGCGACAAGCAGGACGACAAAAGTCGCCGTTCCCACGCCAAGCAGGGTAGAATTGAGCAACGAAGTCCAGACGCGCCCGCTTTCAATCAGCTGCTGGTAATTTGTCAGCGACACGCGCGCCAGAAACGGGACGCCATTGCCCTGAATGGTTCGGAGCAACGACGCGTAGATCATTACAGCGAGGGGGGCGCCTGTTGTGGTCGCCACAACGGCCAGCGACAGCGCGCAGGCAGCATAACGCCACCGCCCCAGTTCAATACGTCGCGGTCGGAAATCCTTGCCCGATATGGTCTGGTAGCGGCGACTGTTGCGCACCAGCGTCGAATAGGCGAGCAAAAGGACAATCGACAGGATCAGCAGGGTAACGGAATAGGCCGCCGATCTGCCCCAGTTCACGGGGGTTTGCGTCGTCGCTTGATAAATCTCTGTTGTAAAAACGCTGATTTTGGCGCGCGTGCCGATCAATAGCGGCGCCTCGAACGTTTCCACCGTTGTGACAAAGATCAGCAGGAACGCGGCTGCAATCGCCGGCATTGAAAGCGGCAGCGCAATCCGCCAGAGCGCGCGCGTCGTATTCGCGCCAGCCATGGCGGCGGCTTCCTCAAGTCTGGGGTCCATTGATTTGAACGAGGCCGACAACAGAAGGAAGGCCAATGGCGCCATCTCGATCGATTGCACCCACACCATGCCGCCGAACGAGTAAATATTGAAGGGATTGCGCAGGCCGGCGACATCGCGCGCCAGCTGATTGAAAAAGCCGATATTCGGGCTTGCGAGCAGTATCCAGGACGCGGTGATAAGGATGCCAGGAATGATAATCCGCGCCACCATCATCAATCCGACAAAACGGCGTAGCGGCATATCTGTCCGCTCCACAACCCATGCGGTCGTGGCGCCAATGACAAAGGCGATCGAGGTCGCCGCGCCTGCAAATTCGAGCGTATTCCAGGCCGATTGCCAGAACGACTGTGACGCGAGGGCGCGGGAATAATTGGCGAATGTGAATTCGAGCGTGAGAAAACCGGGATCGCCGGGGCGCACCGCCTTCAGGCTCGTCCACACGATCATCGCAAAAGGCAGAAGAACCTGGTAACACAGCCCGGCCAGCAGGATCGCAAAGACCAACGGCTTTACACCCGGAAGCCAGGATCTGCGTGCGTCAGGGGATTTGAAACGGGCGCGCGCGCTTATGAAAGCCATGTGGTCCGCATCTCCAGCGGGGCTCCCGCGCTCCGGTTAGCGCTTTTTCTCGACATCGCGCTTCCAGGCCTCAATCAAACGCGCGCTGACTCCATCTGGCAGACTGAGGGGCGTGACAACCAGTTGCGCGTCGTCGGGGAGGTAGGGATGTTTGAGCGTGACGGGGCCGCGCAGACGCCTGGCAAGGTAGCTTTGCGCTTCTTCTGTCAGCATCCAGTCTGCAAACAAAGCCGCGGCGAAAGGATGTGGCGCATTGCGGTTGATGCCGACGCCGCCAAAACTGGCGAGCAACGGTCCGGGCAGAGCGAAGCCGTCCGGCGCAGAGGGATTGCGGCGCTTTTCGGCGATGCCGGCGTATAGATAGCTGTCGCCGACCACCATATGGTCGCCTGCCAGCATCAGCGCCACGCGTTCGCTGGGGCTGCCCTGAATGATCGGGTCATTGTCGCCGAGGCAGCGAAAATAATCATATATCTTATCGCCGAAAGCAGAGTATAGCCCGGCGAGAAACCGGATTTGCATCGATTCAAACGAGACGTTTCCCTTGAAAAATGGTCGGCAAAGGTCCTGCCAGACATGCGGCGCCAGTTCGGCGGGGACGAGTTCGGTGTTGTATGATATGCCCCGGTCGCTCCAGAACGAAAGAGTCCAGCGACCTTCGGGGTCGGCGTATTTCCGGAAGGCCGGAAGCACGTTAGCAATCGCGGGGCTGCGGTATCGTGCGAGAAAATCATGCGCCAGCAATTCGGGCATGTCGATTATTGCAACATTGATTGCATCGGTCAGGTGGCGGTCCGAAACCTCTTCCGCATAAACCCGCTCAGCAGCTTCGGGAGAGCTCAGCTGTGAAGACGAGTCGACGGCGATAAACGGGTAACGCTTGCGAAAGAGGTCGATTTGCCCGTCACCCAGTTCTCCATGCAGAGTCTGGAGAATTGTAATCCGGGCTTCCTTTCGCGCGCCACTTTCCACACGCGCGGCTCTCTCAGCCGCAGGCAGAGCGTCAAGCTCTCGGTAAATCGCCTCGACAGAAGAAGAGAGGGCCTGCGCGTATACCGGACCCTGGAAGGCCGCGATCAAGAGTCCGAGAATCCCCCTCAACCATAGTGAATGGGGTCGTGTGCGTGGATCGGCCATTTCTGCGATCATGATTCCCCCTGCCCCCAACGCCCTGAATCCACCACGCGTGCGGCTACGAGCCTGCACGAAGTCTCGCCCAGCGCGCGATGGATCGCAAGCATCAATTGCGCCAAAAAAAGGGAGCAGACCGTCGCAGCTCCTCACGCACATGAATTGGCGCAGTCCGCGCCGAAACTTTGATCCGCGCGAAACCGCTGGGGCGTTTGATTGAAGCTGTCAGCCGCTGTCGCAACGATATAGACAATATTTGAAACTCAACAATATTTGCAACGCAACAATCAGGCGGGCAAAGGGCTATTGATGATCTGGCCGCCGGAGTTGTGATAAATTTCGATACGGCAATCAACTATTTTGACAGTGGCGTAATGGGTTGATTGCTGAACATTGACGATGTCGAATACCATTATACGATACAATCGACGTTGCGACTTCGGTGACGTGAAGACTATAAGCTATTCAGGATGAAAGGTTCTAAGATACGCAATAATCCCATCAATATCGGTATCGCTCAACAAAAAATTTGGCATGCTGGAATGTGGCGAACGCAGAAAGACGCGGATTGCAAGGTCGGTTAGCGAAGGCGTTGCAGCCACAAGGGCGAAGGGTGGCGCGTCGGGATTGGGGCTAGGTTCAGTGGTTTTTTGCTGCACCTGATGGCAGCCGGCGCAAAAGTCGAACGCCAGCTTGCGTCCTCCGGACGGATCCGGTGTTTGCGCTTTAACGCCGCTTGCGAAAGCTGATATCGCGACAATCAGCGCGAGCCTTGCACTGAAACGCAAATTCATGACTTGTCTCCGGACGCAACTTGTGGAGTCGTGCGATCAGCCATCAGGAAGTATTTTCGCGCGTGAGCAACAAGTTGTCCGTCGGTTGGGTGATCGACGGTTTCGACTCCTAGGACAGAGCTCAACTGACGCGGCGCGTGTTGGGCAATATGCTTCATGAGTTCGGTTTTCTCCCGGCCCGGTCCGACAATCAGCACGGCGTGCGCGCCGCCGATGGCTTCGATCACTGCCGTCAAAAAATTGTGATCTTCCCTGGCGTGGCCAGAACCCAAAGTGTTGGCCTTGTGGTGGATATGAACATGCCGATCATTTGGGTGGACGACGAGTTTTCTGACATCTTCCGGACTGAAGTGGAAGACCTTCGCTTCGCGATGATCGATCCACACGACAGCATGGTTATGTTCGTTCATGATTAGGCTCCCAAACTGCATGCCACGACGTCACATGCGATCGATCGCTCAGGATAGAGTATGCGGCGCAGTGAGTTCTTGATTTCGATCAAGGACTGGGTGCGCTAGCGCATGACACTTTGACGTGCCGAGTTGAAGGGAGAGCGCGATGAGCGCATTGGAAAGCCTGACAGATATTCCAGGCACACCCGTGTTTACCGGGTTTAGCGCGAGTCGGGGCTTGGCTCTTAACAAGATGTGCTATTCGTTCAATGATCGCGAGAGCCGCGAAGCGTTTGTGCGCGATGAGGAAGGCTATATGGCGCGCTTCGGACTGAATGACGCGCAAAAGGCCGCGATTCGCGCACGCAATGTTGCACAACTTATCGAGGCGGGTGGCAATGTTTATTACCTTGCCAAATTTGCCGGCATTTTCGGCCTTAGCGTGCAAGACATAGGCGCCCAGCAGACCGGAATGTCCGTCGATGCTTTCAAGGCGCATCTCCTGGCGCAAGGGGAATAGAATGGCGAGAATTATTGGCGGTTTGACAACTTCTCATGTGCCCTCGATCGCTGGGGCAATGGCGCGCGGCGAGGAGCGCACACCTTACTGGAAGCCATTTTTCGACGCATTTACGCCTGTCCATGAATGGTTGAATCGCGAACGTCCCGATGTTGCGATCGTTATTTATAACGATCATGGGCTTAATTTTTTTCTCGATAAAATGCCAACGTTTTCTGTTGGCGCGGCAGCTCGATATGATAACGCTGATGAAGGGTGGGGCATTCCCATTCTGCCTTCATTCGAGGGCGACGTGGATTTGTCATGGCATTTGATCGAGCATCTGGTCGCCGATGAATTCGATCTCACAATATGTCAGGAAATGCTGGTCGATCATGCATTTACGCTCCCAATCAAATTGATGTACCCTGATTCCGGAGGGCAGTGGCCGGTGCGAACTATTCCCATCACCATCAACTCAATTCAGCATCCGCTGCCAAGTGCGATGCGATGCTGGAAGCTGGGCCAGGCCATTGGGCGCGCTGTCAATAGTTTTCCAAAAGATATGAAAGTGGTTGTGGTTGGCACGGGTGGTCTATCGCACCAGCTCGATGGTGAACGTGCGGGACTTATCAATAAGGCGTTTGATCTGTTTTGTATGGAGAAAATTGTTAGCGATCCGGCGGCGCTGGCGGCTCTTTCGAATCGCGAAATCATTGAACGCGCCGGGTCGCAGGGCGTTGAATTGATGACATGGATTACGATGCGCGGAGCCTTGAATGGTGATGTACGTAAAGTAACAAGTCTTTATCACGCGCCGATTTCGAACACCGGCGGCGCCGTGATGCTGCTTTCCAACGGTTCTCAATCTGTAAGTCTGGCGGCCGAATAGCACTCATCCCGCGATTTGGCATCTGATAGAGGGGCGCTTCCTGTTTCAGGATGCGCCCATTTTTTCGTGATACATGCGTGTGTCCGCTCGCTACAAAATGCAAATGGAAAGGATATAGATAAAAATGGATCGGGTCAGGACCCGATCCACGTTTTTGACTGACTTTGTCTACTGTCAGACGGAGACCTGTGGCTTACCACGTTTTTGCTTGAGCGCCTCCGCAGCCCCCTTCTGGTAGGCGACATCGCGAGGCAGCAGCAATGCGGCCTGCCGAATTTTGTGGTGTTCGGTATCGACACCTGGCGGTAGTGTTCCCTTTTCCGCCAGCGCTTTGGCTGCGCGCATCAGTCTGTGCCGCGCCATGATGATGCCGTTGTCGCAACCCACCAGATTTTCTTTCGTCCGGTCGATGATTGGCCCCATGCTTTCCTGCAATGACCCATCCTGGATCGCAATACCTTTAATTCCGCTGTATTCGGCGCCTGAACGCTGCGCCTCACGGTCCATGAGGTAATCGTTATCCTTGTTGGCGACCGGTCGATAGGTGCCGGGAATATTGGCGGAGTGCACGCCATATCCTTTTTTCATGTTGGCGCGTTCGTCGGCTGTCAGCGCGCGCACCGGATGATAGTCGTAACTCCAAGCGTAGCAATTTTCGTCGTCGACGGGGACCCAGAAATGACCGTGCATCGGGTAGTCGCCGCGTGGCGGAACTGCGGTGAAACAGGGCATGACCCATGGTGTAATGCGCCAATAGTATTGATTGTCCTCCGCATTACGACGCGCGCCGATGAAGAGTCCGCCTGCTGACTCAACAACCTCAAAGACAGGCGCGAGATCGCCGAAATTGTATTTATTCCCGCCTGCGCCTTTGAACAGTGGATCGGAATTGACGTTGCCGCGATGCAGCCAAGACACGTGGCTGGAATCGATGCCGCCTTCCATGGCTTGCAGCCAGTTGCACTCCTGAATACGTTTTGAAATGTAACTTTGTTCCCGGGGCACAACACAGAATTCGAACTCCGGCAAAGCAGGCTGCCGCTCCGGTGGACCCATATAAGTCCACAACACGCCGCCACGCTCGACGAGCGGATAGGATGTCAATTTGATTTTTTTTGCGTAGCCAGATTCGACTGCTTCAGAGGGCACATCCACACATTGCCCGGTGAAATCGAATTTCCATCCATGATATGGGCAGCGCAGGCCGCATTCTTCGTTACGCCCGAACCATAGCGAGGCGCCGCGATGCGGGCAGAACTCATCGATCAGGCCGAGCCGACCTTCGCTGTCGCGAAAGGCGATCAAACGCTCGGATAGAATTTTGACCCGGACGGGCGGGCAATCGTTTTCTGGCAATTCCTCGGCCAGCAGCGCTGGCAGCCAATAACACCGGAATAAATTTCCCATCGCAGTCCCGGGCCCGGTGCGTGTAACAAATTCATTTTGTTCCTTGGACAGCATAGCGTTCTCCTCGATTCATGAGCAGGTGCTAGCCTGCCACTGAGCCTGTAATTTGTTCCTTCATAGGGAACAGAGTTCCGTATATCGAAACAATATGTGAAGAGCCTGAATTCTCGACGGGCCGCCTTGAGTTGGATCAATAAGCCCGTATAAATCGGATATTGCTCGGCATTCCCGACGGCTCCATACCGAGCCGAGCCTAACTTGAGCTGAATCAATGCCGGCGACAGGGTGTTGCGGCACTGCTCGGAAATTCCAGTTGGCGTGGCGATTCGCGCGAGCAAGGGCGCGAAAGCGAGGGGCGAAGGCATGAGCGATATTTCGATGCGAACCAAAGCCATGACATTAGGCGAGATCGGCCTTATCATTGTCTTTATCGCCTTGGCGTGCTTTTCGCTGCTCGTCGCCTCGAAAGCCTACGATCCCGGTTATGCTTTTCACGCATGGCTTTTTGCCGCGGCAAGCTGTGTGGCGATATTCGCCATTTTCAATCGTTATCATGATCGGCCTGCCGAACCGCCCCCGCAATCGATTGACGGGAAACCCAATTACAATTTTGCCCCGGTCAAATTCATGTCGCTCGCAGCGATGTTCTGGGGTATCGCGGGCTTTTCCGTGGGTCTTTATCTTGCTTGCGAGATGGCGTTCCCGGTCTTGAACTTCGATCTGCCATGGATTGCTTTCGGGCGATTGAGGCCGCTGCATACCTCGGCGGTTATATTCGCATTTGGTGGCAATGTCTTGCTGGCGACGTCGTTCTACGTCGTTCAGCGCACGTGCCGCGCCCGGCTGGCGGGCGATCTTGCGCCCTGGTTTATCGCGCTCGGCTATAATTTTTTCATCGTCATAGCGGGTACAGGCTATCTGCTCGGCATTACGCACTCGAAAGAATATGCCGAGCCGGAATGGTATGCAGATATCCTGCTGGTTTGCGTTTGGGTCACCTATCTTCTGGTTTTTCTTGGCACTTTATGGAAGCGCGCGGAACCTCATATTTACGTTGCGAACTGGTTTTTTCTGGCGTTCATCGTGACGATTGCGGTGCTGGTGCTCGGCAATAACGCCTCGATCCCGGTGTCGATCTATTCCCCAAAATCCTACATCGTCTGGTCCGGCGTGCAGGATGCGATGATTCAGTGGTGGTATGGGCACAACGCGGTCGGGTTTTTCCTGACCGCAGGTTTTCTCGGCATCATGTATTATTTCATTCCCAAGCGCGCCAATAGACCGATCTATTCTTACCGGCTGTCAATCGTGCATTTCTGGGCGTTGATTTTCCTCTATATCTGGGCTGGTCCGCACCACCTCCATTACACGGCGTTGCCGGATTGGGCGCAGACGCTAGGCATGACCTTTTCAATCATGCTGTGGATGCCTTCATGGGGCGGCATGATCAACGGCTTGATGACGCTATCGGGCGCATGGGACAAGCTGCGCACCGATCCAGTATTGCGCATGCTCGTCGTCTCTGTCGCTTTTTACGGCATGGCGACATTCGAGGGGCCTGTCATGTCGATCAAGTCGGTCAATGCGCTTAGCCATTACACGGACTGGGGTATAGGCCATGTGCATTCCGGGAGCCTTGGATGGGTTGGTTTTGTGTCATTCGGAGCGCTCTATTGCCTCGTGCCGTGGCTGTGGAATCGACGAGAGCTTTATTCGCTCAAGCTGGTGAACTGGCATTTCTGGATCGCAACTATTGGCATCGTCTTTTACATCACTGCCATGTGGGTTGCTGGCATCATGCAAGGCCTGATGTGGCGCGCCTACACAAGCCAGGGTTTTCTCCAATACTCATTTGTTGAAACCACCGAGGCGATGCACCCGATGTACATCATCCGGGCGCTAGGAGGCGGGATGTTCCTGATTGGCGCTGTGATCATGGCCTACAATCTCATCATGACGATTGTGGCCGCACCGCGGGCGGATGAGATCGCCACACCTGCTCCCGCGCTCGCGCCTGCTGAATAGGGGAACGTCCATGACAGCTTCTACTCCCGGTCGTTCGCTTTGGCAGCGCCACCAGATCATTGAGAAGAACTCCATCCTTTTGTTGATCGGAATTCTGATTGCCGTTTCCATCGGCGGTCTCGTCGAGGTGCTGCCGCTCTTTTATCTCAAGAGCACAATCGAAAAAGTGGATAGCATCAGGCCCTATTCGCCGCTCGAATTGATGGGGTTCAACATTTACGTTCGCGAGGGCTGCTACCTCTGTCATTCCCAAATGATCCGTCCGTTGCGCGATGAGGTCGAACGCTACGGCCATTACTCCCTTGCTGCGGAAAGCATGTACGATCATCCCTTCCAGTGGGGCTCGAAACGCAACGGTCCAGACCTCGCGCGTGTCGGCGGTAAATATTCCGACGACTGGCAACGCGATCACTTGCGCAATCCGCGCGCAGTTGTGCCCGCTTCGATTATGCCAGGTTATCCCTGGATGGAAAAAAAGCCTCTCGATCCCACGCATATAGGTGAGCATCTTGCGACGCTTGCGCTTGAGGGCGTGCCTTACACCAAGGACATGATCGACGACGCAGTTGCAGACGCTTGGGCGCAGGGCAGCGGCGACGACGCGAGCCCGGACTTTCTGAAGCGGTATCCGAAAGCCATCGTGAGGGATCTTGGCGGCAACAAGGGACAGATGACGGAGGCCGACGCGCTGATTGCCTACCTTCAACTCCTTGGCACGCAAGTCGATTTCAAGATTTATGACGACAAGGCCAACATTCGTTAGGAGCCCTTTAATGTCCACCTATGAAATCATGCAGCGATTTGCCGCATCGTTTGGCCTCGCGTGGTTCGGACTGATTGCGGTGATCGCGACTGTTTACGCGCTATTGCCGTCAAAGAGCGATGCTTTCGACGAAGCCGCGCGCATTCCCCTGCGGGAGGATTAACCGATGCCTGAGGCAGCCAACGACGCTAAAACGCCACCGACCGACTCGCATTCCGGAATGACCACGACCGGCCACGAATGGGATGGGATATGTGAACTCAACACGCCCCTGCCCGCTTGGTGGCTCTACACTTTCTACGCCTGCATCGTTTGGGCTGTGGGCTATTGGTTCGTTTATCCGGCTTGGCCGCTGCTGACAGGCTATACGCATGGAGCGTTTGGCTGGCAATCGCGCGCCGCCGTTGTCAGCGATCTTGCTGAACTTGGGGCGTTGCGCGGGCCGATGAACGCCAAGATCGCCAGCGCCTCGCTTGCTGATATCGAGAAGACGCCCGAGTTGCTTGCCTTTGCGCGGGCTGAGGGCGGCGCAGCTTTTGCAATCAACTGCGCGCCATGCCACGGCTCGGGCGGGCAGGGCTCGACCGGCTATCCCAACCTCAACGCCGATCGCTGGATCTGGGGCGGTTCGCTCGATGAAATCGCCACGACCATCGCTCACGGAGCGCGCTCGCAAGACGACCCCAAGACGCATTCCTCAATGATGCCGTCCTTTGGGCGTGACGAGATTTTGAACGCAGACCAGATTTCGGATGTGGCCGATTACGTTCGTTCATTGTCGGGCGCCGATACGACGAACGGCGTCGATCTGGCGAAGGGCAAGAAAGTCTACTCGGACAATTGCGCGGTCTGCCACGGCGAGGATGGCAAGGGCTCGAAACAGGTTGGCGCCCCCAATCTGACGACCCAGGTCTGGCTTTATGGATCGACCAAAGCGGATATTGCTCATCGTGTCGATGTGGGTGGCGGCGGGACCATGCCGGCGTGGGGCGCCAAGCTTGATGCGCCAACAATCAAGACGCTTGCGGTCTTCGTGCACAGTCTTGGCGGCGGTCAGTGACCAATTTCCTTGCGCAGGACGATGAAGAGTTTCCTGAAGGCGCGCTCTATGCTTCAGCCAAGCGCATTTATCCGCAAACTGTCGACGGTTTCTATCGGCGCTTGAAATGGCTCATCCTTTGTCTGACGCTTGCGGTCTATTATCTGCTTCCGTTTATTCGCTGGAACCGTGGCTCGGCTGAGCCCGGCCAGGCAGTGCTCGTCGATCTTGTGAACCGGAAATTCTATTTCTTCTTCATCGAGATCTGGCCGCAGGAGGTCTACTACCTCACGGGCTTGCTGATCATCGCCGCGATGGCGCTGTTCCTGATGAATGCGCTTGCCGGCCGTGTGTGGTGCGGGTATCTCTGCCCGCAAACGGTATGGACGGATCTCTTCGTTCTCGTTGAACGTTGCGTTGAGGGAGATCGCCGCGAGCGTATGCGAAAGGATGCCGGGCCGTGGACGGCGCAACGCATTCGCGAGAAAATGCTCAAGCACACGCTATGGCTCATCATTGCGTGGTGGACTGGCGGCGCGTGGGTTCTATATTTCGCAGATGCGCCTACGCTGGTGCTAAGCTTGGCCAATTTTCACGCGCCGGCGGTCGCATGGATCTGGATAGCCATATTAACGTTCACCACCTATGTTCTGGCCGGCGTCATGCGCGAACAGGTGTGTCTCTATATGTGTCCATGGCCGCGCATTCAGGCGGCGATGACCGACGAAAACGCCCTCAACGTAACCTATCGTCTCGATCGTGGCGAACAACGCATGTCGCTAAAAAAGGCTGAGGCGACGCGGGCGCGCGGAGAATCCGCAGGCGATTGTATCGACTGCGGTCAGTGCGTCGCTGTGTGCCCGACTGGCGTCGATATTCGGGAAGGCTCGCAACTGGGATGCATTCAGTGCGGCCTGTGCATCGACGCCTGCGATAACGTGATGGCCAGAATAGGTCGTCCGCTACGACTTATCGCATACGATACCGAAATCAACATCGGCAATCGACGCGCCGGCAAGCCCAATGAATTCAAACTAATTCGTCCTCGAACAATTTTATACGCTTTCGTCATAGCGTTGGTAGGCGGAGTGATGATGGATGCGTTGGTCACCCGTCTCGATCTTGGCGTCAGCATTATTCATGATCGCAACCCCATGTACGTGCGGACTGCGGATGGGTCGATCCGAAACGCCTACACCATTCGCATCGTCAATCGTTTGCCTACACCGCGCCGATTCTTGATTTCGATGGAGGGCCTGACCAATCAACGCCTGGATGCGATCGGTCTTGAGCGACAGTCCGATAATGTTTTGATAGCAGAAATTGGTCCAGATCAGACCCGCGAAGCGCGTGTCACTGTAACCCTTCCATCGAACGCTAACGTTCAAGCGTCAACAAATATTCAGTTCCGCATTTCGGATCAGGGCAGCGGCGAGACCGTTGAAGCGCAAGATCGCTTCGATGGACCATGAAACATGAACTTGAGGTGATGAGCAATGAGTGTTCGATCCCAATCAGTCCCGGCAATCCGATCAACCGGCAATCGAGGCTTTACGGGGGCGATGGCGCTTGCAGCTGTCCTGGTTAGCTTTGGTGCAGTTTTCATCGCAAATGGCGCTCTCGTCTATTACGCTCTGTCGACATTTTCGGGCGAGGAAGATGCGAGCCCGTATGAGCATGGACTGGCTTACGACAACGATATCGAGGCAGCCCACGCTCAAGACGCGCGTCGATGGCGTGTCACCGTTGGCGCCAGTCGGCTTCAGGCAGGCGGCCCCGCGTTTGTCACAGTTAGCGCGCGCGATGCTGAGGGGCGGCCTCTGGAAGGCCTCCGCGTGTCGACGACCATGGATTTTCCCACGGACAAGAAATTCGACCAACACATTGATTTGAGTGAACGTTCGACCGGCGAATATGGCGGCGAAGCGCCATTGCGTCCTGGCCAGTGGGACGTTGAGGTCAATGGAAGTCGTGGCGACAAACTTTTATTCCGCTCCCGCAACCGGCTCGATTTGCCCTAGCAAAATCGGAATCACGCAATGGCGCTGAACGTCGATCTTTCCACATACGTGCGCTATCATGACGATGGAACGGCGCATCTCGAACTTGCAGTGGACGGGGTGGATTGTGCAGCCTGCATTGGCGATATCGAAAACGCATTGGGGCGCTTGCCAGGGCTCGCGCGCGCGCGGCTGAATTATACCACGCATCGCCTCACCGTCGAGTGGTCGAAAGGCGCATTCGATCCCGCCGGCGTTATAGAACGCCTGTCATGTATTGGCTATCGCGCTTATCCCTTTGCAATTGACGATAGCGAGGACATAGACGCGCGACAAGCGCGCTGGTTACTACGTTGCCTTGCTGTCGCCGGTTTTGCCGCCACGAATGTAATGCTGTTATCGATATCGGTTTGGGCGGGAAACGCGAGCGATATCACGCCGGAAACGCGGGATTTCTTCCACTGGCTGTCAGCTCTCATCGTTCTGCCAGCGGCAGCTTTTGCAGGGCAACCGTTTTTCCGAAGCGCCGGACGCGCATTGCGCCTGCGAAGCGTCAACATGGATGTCCCAATTTCGCTTGGCATTGTTCTGGCGTTGACCATGTCGGTGATCGAAACTGTCCGGCACGCGGAACACGCCTATTTTGATTCCGCTGTCATGTTGATGTTCTTCCTGTTGCTGGGGCGTTATTGCGATCTGGCTATGCGACGCAAGACCCGGGCGTTCGCTAGCAATCTGGCGGCGTTTCGCGCGCCGGTAGCGATGCGGCTCGATGTTGCGGGCAATGCGACCATGGTCACTGCAACAGCTTTAGCGGCAGGAGACGTCATTCTCGTGCGCCCGGGCGAGAGAGCGCCCGCCGATGGCATCGTGATTTTGGGTCACTCCGAGATCGATGATAGCTTGATCACTGGCGAAACCATGCGCCGCTCAGTCGATCCGGGTGGCGAAATTCACGCGGGTAGCATGAATTTTGATGGCGCTCTGCGCGTAAGAGTGTGCGCGGTCGCCGGGTCAACATTGCTCGATGGGATCGAGCGCTTGGTGGAACTCGCAATCAACCAGAAGGCGCGCTATCAGCGGCTCGCCGACCGCGCAGCGCGTTTGTATGCGCCAATTGTTCATGTGACTGCACTGATGACTGCGGCGGGCTGGCTATTGTCTGGCGCAAGCCTTCACGATTCGATTGTCACCGCCATTGCGGTGCTCATCATAACCTGTCCCTGCGCGCTCGCGCTGGCTATACCTGCTGTGCAAGTTGTGGCGGCGGGCGCGTTGTTCCGGTCAGGCGTGCTATTGAATTCTGCCGATGCGATCGAACGTCTCGCGGAGGTTGACACCATCGTCTTCGACAAGACCGGGACTTTGACAATGCCTGAGCCAAGCATTGCCAACATATCCATGATCGATCCGTCAACGCGCCTTTTGGCGGCCAGGCTCGCGCTCGCCAGTCATCATCCGCTCGCGCGCGCAATCGCTGCCGCGACGCCAGGTTCGACCGTAGCTGACGGCGCACAGGAAACGCCCGGTCAGGGCGTTCGCGCCGAGATAAATGGTGTCGAAGCGCGACTGGGGAGCGCTGACTTCTGCGCGTTGGCCGATGACTTTGGCCGTGTTCGCGGCGAGGATCCAGAGGTTTCCCTGATGGGTTTCAGACACGGCGAGGTCACTGCAATTTTTGAGGTTCGTCAGGCATTGCGCGCGGACGCAAGCGTTGTTATCGACGCAGCGCGAGCGCTTGGGTTCTCGATCTGGATTCTGTCTGGCGACAGACCGGACGCAGTTGAACATTGCGCGCGCGTTCTGGGCGTTGCGCAATGGCGTGGCGCTATGAAGCCTGCCGGCAAGATCGCGTTCCTGGAAGAACTCAAGATCGCGGGCCACAAGGCCGTGATGGTTGGCGATGGCCTGAACGATGCGCCGGCGCTGGCTGCGGCATATGCATCGATTTCGCCGATAACTGGCTCCCAAATTGCCCAAGCCGCCGCCGACACTGTTTTTTTGGGCGATAGCCTTGCGCCGACTTTCGAGGCCCTCACCATCAGCCGGCGCGCGCGCGCCATCATGTGGCAAAATCTCTGGCTCGCCGGCATCTACAATTGCATAGCGGTTCCGCTTGCGATAACCGGGCATGTGACTCCGCTTATCGCCGCTGCGGCCATGTCAGGTTCTTCGATCCTGGTGACAGCGAACGCCCTGCGCGCCCGCTCGCTGCACTCATTGAGGAAGGCGTCTGCATGACTATCCTCGTCATCCTTGTGCCGTTGGCTCTGGCTTTGGGCGCTCTTGGCCTTGTGGCCTTTATGTGGTCGCTGCGCAGCGGTCAGTACGACGACCTCGAAGGAGCCGCAGTCCGAGTTCTATCGGACGATGATATTTCCGGGCGGGGTTCGCCGCGATGAGCTGGATAGCGTTTTCGCCAGCTGGCGCGCGCGCTGGACGCCTTGGTTGTGCTTGCGAAGCCGGAGCGCCAGAGGAAGGCTTAGCAGCGTCCGCCAGTCCGAGCCTCGCAGTTGTTGCAAGCATGTTCGGTCTAACGGTCTTGTCGCAGGCGCTCACGACGGCAATCTTGCCGCTCGCTGCCGGCATCCTCGCGCCCACCCGTTTCGAGGCGGCCTGGCCCTATGCCCTGACGTTTCTTGGCGCGGCTATCGCGGCTTTCCCCGCCGCCGCGTTGACCGATTCCTTTGGCCGCCGCGCCGTAGCGGCCCTTGGCGCGAGTCTGGGGCTTGCCGGTGGCGTCATCGCTGCACATGGATTTGCGGTGGGCCGTTTTCCGGAGCTGGCGCTCGGCGCTTTTTGGCTCGGCGCCGCTCAGGGGTTCGGTTTTTTCCACCGCCACGGCGCATCGTCGAATGTGATGGAAAAGCGGCATGCTGCCGGAATAGTGCTTGGCGCGGGGTGTGTCGCAGCGCTTATCGCGCCCGCGGTGACGATTTTTGCGCAAAATCTCGCGGGTCCATTGGCGCCAGCGGTAGACGTCATGGTCGCCGGAACGCTTCTGGTCGCTCATTTCGCAGTGGCGATAATCCCTGATTCCGTCGACACGACCGCCAAGCCGCGCGCTCAGACGGTGACACCATACTTACCCCGCTCGCAATTCGTTTTCGCCACATTGGCGGCCGCCGCAGCATGGTTCGTCATGGCGCGGTTGATGGCCGGCGCAGCGCCCGCAATGTTTTTCTGCGGCATTGGCGAAGGCGCCGCATCAGGGCTCATCGCCAATCATTTCATCTGGATGTACGCGGCCGCAGCGCTTGCATCGCCTATCGCTTGGCGAATGCAAGCCAGGACAATCACAAATATCGG
Source organism: uncultured Hyphomicrobiales bacterium (assembly GCA_903931945.1). GTDB lineage: Bacteria > Pseudomonadota > Alphaproteobacteria > Rhizobiales > Beijerinckiaceae > Terripilifer. Next base: position 67,612 of record CAIZEI010000043.1, read on the forward strand.
GCTCGTCCTGATTTTCGCCGCTCTGGCCATTTTTCAGTTTGCAGAAAGTCCAGCAACCTTTGTGGCGCTCACGACGCTGTCTGGCGCGGGTTGGTCATTCGCGATGCTTGGCGCAGCCAACATGCTTCAAGGGGCAATCCCGAAGAGGAGCCTTCTCGCCGTGCACGATTTCACGCTGTTCACAGCCGCGATTGCAGGGGCATTGTCGGGCGTCCTGACGAATTTATAAATCCTAACCTTCTAGAAACGCTATTACAACGTAAGCGCTGTTTTGCACCCACCTACCAAATTGTCTGATGAAGTTGGATGCTGAGGTCTGCTTGCCGCTTGGGCATGTGACGATCACAGAGCGTATGCACATGTCGAGGGATAACGAGGACCAGCCCCGCCGGATCGA
>CAIZEI010000044.1 GCA_903931945.1 uncultured Hyphomicrobiales bacterium
ACGCCTTGCGCAGAATCGCGACCCGATCGGCAGGCGCTCCGGGCGGCGCGATCAGGTAGAGGCCAACTTCTTCGCCGCGCGCAAGAAATTCGACGATTTGCTTGGCCTCCTCGCCCGATACAAGTTCGAGCAGCGTTGGCGTATCGGGCAATACGGGATCGCGTTTTGCGCCAATCTGGAACAGCGGCCTGATCTTGTTGCCGGCGATCCAGTCCGGCTTGGTGACGCTGATGTTGATCCAGGAATTGGCGCCGACGGCCTCGACCTCGCCGCGTTCAAGCGCAAGATTGACGCCGCCCGACCCCTCGTAACCGCTGATCAACTTGAATCGCGCGCCGGCCAGATTGTTGGCCAGCGCCGGATACATTTCGCTCGACGTGCCGGGCGCCATCATGGCTGTGAGCACGTCGCGCCTTTTTGCGTCCTCGAATGTTTGAATGCCGGACGCGCCCCAGGAAAACAGCAGATGCACCGGCGCATCGCCGCGGCCGATCCAGTTAAACATGTCGATCCGGTATTTGACTTCCCCCGGCGCCAGAAAAGCGTTGAGCGGCAGATTGTCGAGCGCCAGCGCAATATACGAACCGTCTTTGGGCGCGGCGTTATAGAGGTAATTGGCGGCCCTGATGCCAGCGGCGCCCGGCATATTCTGCATGACAATCGTCGGCGCGCCCGGGATGAAATCCGGCAGATGCCTGCCAAATAAACGCGCGTAGAGATCGTAGATGCCGCCCGCCGGCGCGCCGATGGCGATCGTGAGCGACCTCCCCCGGTAAAAATCGTCGGCGCGCGCTGCGGAGCACTCCCCGCAGGCCAGCGCCGCGACCAGAATACACTGAAGCCAGCGCATCGGTTGATTACCCCTTCGGCGGATTGGGCTCGTAGCCATTGCGCCTGACTTCGGCCACGTAATCGCCCCAGATGCGCTCGCGCAACGCCGGATCGAGATCGGAATAGCGCAGGACGCTGCCGCCTTCGGACACGCGCTTGTGACTTTTGTCGTAGAGATGATTGAGCGGATTCTTGCGGCTGCGCAGTTTGACGGCAAGCTGCATCGCTTTGGGGCCGGTGAAAAAATGCCCGTGCCACCACATGTTCGGCGGCACAACAACGCCAATGTCGTCCTGCGGCCAGTCGTAGCGCACCTCATCGCCACCATCGCGCCACATGATCGTGTAGCCCTGCCCTTGCAGGGTGAAGACGAAGGCCGAAGGCCCATGGCGATGCGGATTATTGACATGCAGGCCAGGGTTCTCGGCGACATGCGCCGAGATGACGCTGTTGGCGAGTTCAAGATAGACGGTGCGCCCCGCGCCGCGCTCGACAAAGGCGGTGCGTTGGGTTTCATAGATGTCGCGCACAAACATGGTCTCATGCAGATCGACCGCCGTCCGCGTGTGACTGGCGTCCGGCTGATAGACAATGGCGTCGGCGGGCTCCGCGCTGGCGGCGATACGGTCGAAATTCCAGTCGCATTCGAACAGGAATTTTGGATCGCGGAAAAGATTGTAGACAATCGGGATGGTGTTGATGCTGACGTAGCGCACGGGTTCCTGGCCCGAACCATTGTGCAAGCGGTATTTGCAATTCAGCGGAATAGCGAACAGGCTGCGCGGGCCCCATTCGAAGCTGAGCGTGCGGGTGGGCGTCTCCACTGTCGCGCTGCCCCGCCCTGAAATCACGTAAATTACCTCATCGCAAAGCTGGCGCGCGGGATTGCTGGACTTTCCGGGCGCAAGTTCAGCGACATACATGCCGGCGAGCGATTCGGCCCCGATAATGTCGAAAAAGGCGGCATTTATTCCCCGCGCGTCCCAGGGCCGTACGGGCGTTTTGCTCAGACCGGTGGCCGCATAGCCCCTGTGCAGATCGAGTTTAAGATCGTCCTCGACCCACTTTTCGTAGGCTGTGCGCCCATCCCATGGAATCCCGACATGCGTCGTTTTGGTCGCCATTGCGTTTCCCCGTAATTCGCGCCTAAAGGCGCGTTGTGATCCTGCATCATTTCAAATTGAACGACGGGGATCAAACGTTTTTTGATGGCTGCGGCGCCCCGGCTGGCGCACAGCGCTGCACTTGTGTAATTTCCTTTCAAAATCGGCGCCGGCCGGCGTCGAAGGGTTTTCGAGGGGGCAACCAGATTATGAGCCTTGCAGTCATGGATGCTTCGCCGGCGCTGCATCGCGCGCCCCAGCGTGAGGAGTTGTTGCGCCGCGCCCGCGCGCTGGCGCCGGTTTTGCGCGAACGCGCGGCCCATTGCGAGCAATTGCGCCGCGTGCCCGAAGAGACGGTCGCCGACTACGTGCAGGCCGGGTTGATCCGCGCAACGCAGCCAGCGCGCTTTGGAGGATCGGAAATCGGCTGGGATGTGCTGTGTGAAATCAGCCAGATACTCTCTGCCGAATGCGGTTCGCAGGCGTGGATACAACGCATCATGGCCGATCACGCGCAAATGGTCGCAACCTTTCCCGCGCAGGCGCAGGAGGATGTCTGGGCCAGGCAGAATGACGCGCTGATCTCCGCGTCCTTCGATCCGGTGGGCCGCGCAGAACGGGTTGACGGCGGATTTCTGTTGACCGGTCGTCATGCCTTTTGCAGCGGCGTCGATCATGCGCATTGGCTGGTGTGCGGCGGGTACATTGTGGAAGGGGAGAAACGGGACGGTCCGCATTTCTTTCTTGTGCCGAAGCGCGATGGAGCCATCATTGACGACTGGCATACAATGGCGCTTTCGGGAACAGGTTCAAAAAGTTTCGAACTCAAACGCGCCTTCGTGCCAGAACACCGCTTTCTCGACGGCGCGCTCGCCAACAAGGGCGCCGGGCCTGGCACGCAGGTGAACACGTCATTCGTCTATCGCATTCCAAGGGGATCGGGGATTACGACCTCAGGGTTCACCGCGCTCGCGGTCGGTATGGCGCAGGGCGTTCTGAGGGAATGGCTCGATCTGACCGCGACGCGGAAATCACGCGGTTTGCAAATCGCCAGTCAACCCACAACGCAGGAAATAGCAGCCCGTTCGTCGGGTGAAATCGCCGCCGCTGAAGTTCTTTATCTTTCCACCCTGCGCAACGCCCTGGCGCAGGTCGCGCGCGGCGAAGATTTCACACCAGGCGATCGCGCCACGGCAAAGCGCAATGTAGCGCTCGCAGCGCAATTCTGTGTAACGGCGGCAACGCGCATGTTTAATGCGGCAGGCGGGCGGGCCCTGTTTCTGGATGGCGCGCTGCAGCGGCAATATCGCAACCTGCTGGGCGCAACATCGCATCACGCGCTCTATTGGGAAGGTTCGGCGGTCGAATACGGGAAATACATACTGGAGGCGCATGGCGCGCCTGCAAGTTGAAAAAACCGGCGTCGCCAACCGCCGCAGGTTTTCTTCGCCAGACCCGCTTACGGCGAACAGGAATGCTGAAAACCGGGCTCAGTGGAAATAGAAAAATGAACCCAGAATGAGACCCCATGCCGCAACCGAAACGAGCGCGCCCAGCAGAACGCCTCGAAAGGACCGAGGCCTTGCTGCATCAGCCTGAAATACGGACCCGGCGGCTTGAAGCGCGTCCCGCCTTTTCAGGCCAGCAGTATTACGATCGGCGCTCGCAAACATTGCAACAAACTCGCTGAAAACCACCAACGCTTTTTTTACCTTTAACATCATGCCGTTGCGTCGCCAAGATTGATTTGCCGTGTTGGTTAAGGCCGACCAAACACGTTCGCCATTGCCCGTGCGCGACGGCTTTTTGCGGCGCACTGGCTGCGACGCCGGCGCAAACATTGTTCGAAATCATCGAGAAAGACCGATTTTCCGGAAGACGTCGTCAACCCCCGGGTCGGTGATCCGCGCCATTTTCAAATCCGCTTCGCCATTTCTTTTGTTTCCCTTGCGTAAATAGGTCAGTCCGCGCCCGAAGTGTGGATAGGCTTCGCCCGGCGCGATTTTCAGGGCGGCGTTGTAATCGGCGAGCGCGGCGTCGAGCCTGCCCTCGCGCAATAGCAACAAGGCCCGTTCATTCAAGGCAATGTAGGACCCGGGCGACAGGCTGATGGCCCGATCGTAATCAGCCATCGCGTCCGTCTGACGCGACATCTGCGTGCGGGACCAGGCCCTGTGCACGAGCGTCATTGCAGCGGAGGATGGAGACAGGCCCGGCTCCGCCAGTATCGCGGTGCAAGCGATTTCACGATCGAACGCTGTTGTCGCGGAGTCGCGCGCCTCGCAGACTGCGCGGTCGTCCGCAACGCCTGCCCAACCTTCGCGCGCGCCCAATCCTGACATGAGAATGAGGGCCCACGTGCAAGCAACATGTGTTTTCATGACGTTCCTCCGGTTGAGCGAACCGCGCCGGAATCCGGCAAAGAGTTGGCGGGCCGGCATCGGCGTCACCGGCCCGCGCTCGTTCATTTTGCAAAATACGCACCGATCGCCACAACCGTGCAACCATTGCCGCTCGTTGGCAGCAGGGCGAAACGCAGAGGTCCCGCGCCCTGGATCAGCGTGACGCCATTGAGGTCCTGCGCTTTCAGAGTCGCATTCGAGATGTTCTTCTGGATCGCATCGCAGGACAGGCTCGAAGGCTGGATCTGAATCGCCTCTCCATCGCAGGCATGAGTCGGATTGGGCGAGGCCGCGATGACGGCAATCGCGCGCGGCGCGATCTGGTTGTCGTATTTCAGCCCGGCAATGGAAGAAAACATGTGATCGTTGGCGTCGGATTTATCCCAGGTCGACATCGCCATATGCGGCGCGTCCAGCGTCAACCGCGACAGTTCCGATATGGCTGGCAGACAGGCCGTCACGGACGCCGACCGGGCGTGAATGACCGGCTGCGATTCCACAAGGGCAACGGCGTCGGCAGCGACCTTGTCGGCAATTTTTGGAGCCGCTGGGGATTTTGGCGCCGGTTTTGGAGCTGGCTTGACCAGGGTATCGGCGTCGCCTTGCGACATGGTGATGATGGTGAGGCTCGCCGCCATGCTGGAGAGCAAAACGGAAGCCAGCAGCAGCGAGCGCTGCGAGGGCCACGAAAGCGCACGCTTTGAGCGAATGCGGACAGTCATCTGGAACTCCCATGAGCGCCCGGACGGACGAAGCCATTTCATTCCATCCGAATCGGGTATATACAACTATAAGTTGCTTAACTGTTATAACACAATCAAAAAGACGCCGACATGCGAAATTTAATCCGCCGCGTCGCACCCGGATCCGCCCGATGGGCTTTGCTCGTCATCATTCCTGCGCTGACGTGCGTTTGCGGGGCGTTGACAGCGATTGCAGGGGGCAGGCAGGCGGCGTTGACAAGTCCAGCGATCGACCCCGAGTTATTTCGGGAGGGAGAAGTCAAGCGGGGACAGGCTGCGTTCGGCGCCTGGACGGCTGTCTGCGACGAGGTGCCGCGTTTGCATCAGCGGTTTTGCAGCCTGCTGGCATCGTTTCGAGGTCCGCAAGATCAATCTGTCGCGGACATGATTGTCTCGACAGGGGACAACGGCAAGCCTGCGGCGCTGATACGGGTCGCGCCAGACGCATTCATTGGCGCAGGCGTGCGAATTTCTGTCGTTCTTGCGCAACCGCCGGCTGGAAAAAAGCCGCCACAACCCGTCGAACGAAAGCTCGGTTTTGTCGGTTGCGACGATCGCGGATGCCTTGCGATCTGGTCGATTTCCGGCGCGGACATCAACGCCCTCAATGCGGGCGCGATGTTGCGTCTGCGCCTTGAACGATTGCGCGCCTTTGGCCCGTTCACAGCCGCAATCGCCGCGCCCGACCGGCGCTTTGCAATCGAGGTGGAATTGCCGGGCGCCGGCTTTCCGCAAGCGGTGGCGGCGACGCTGAAATAGCGTCGCGCAGGCCGATCTAACGTATGACAACCACTTTCGCGCCAACCTGTGCGCGCTCGTAAAGGTCAGTCACATCATTATTGGTCATGCGGATGCAGCCCGAGGACACCGCCTGCCCGATCGTGTCAGGCTCGTTCGAGCCATGGATGCGATAGAGCGAGGAACCCAGATACATGGCGCGCGCGCCCAGCGGATTGTCGATCCCGCCCGCCATGTGGCGCGGCAAATCGGGCCGGCGACGCAACATTTGGGACGGCGGGGTCCACGACGGCCATTCGGCCTTGCGGGTGATCGTCTTGGCGCCCGCCCATTCGAAACCGGGGCGTCCGACGCCAACGCCATATTTGATGGCCTGGCCGCCGGGCAGAACAAAATAAAGCCGGCGCTCAGACGTCGAGATGACGATTGTGCCAGGCCCAAAGGGGCCATTATAGCCAACTGTTTCTTTCGGAATTGCGCTTTCATGCGGTTGAGCGGAACCGCCGCGCAGCAGTTCAGGATGCGGCAGGAGGGGCATATGCGTGGCCGGGTCGATCATATCGACCTCGAAGGCGGCGACCGGCGCGAGAGCCGCCAAAAGGGCGGCTGAGGCAAGGGCGACTGACAGGCTGAAGCGACGCATTTTCGGGGCCCCTCGAATTCGTCAGGCCCCGGTGCGGAGCCGCAGATGGAAAGGCCGCTTATCCGATATGCCCTGATTGTCTGCAAGAGGCGATAGACGAATCTGCGGCCTGATCGCGCGAGTTTTTCGCATCGCCGGCATGCCGGGAGACCGCCCCGCGTCAAGCGCAAACCCGTTTCGCGCACATCTTGACAGAATTCTAATCCGTCAATTCGAAAGCGCCGCGATCGACGCCGCCGCCAACAAGAATTTCTCGTTTGCCGGAGTGATTGGGGGCGCCCACGACGCCCTCTGTCTCCATTTTTTCCACCAGCGAGGCGGCCTTGTTGTATCCAACCGACAGACGCCGCTGGATATAACTCGTCGAGCATTTCCGGTCGCGCAACACGATCGCCACGGCCCGGTCATAAAGGCCGCCCGCCTCTTCGCCATCCATCGAGCCCGGGTCCGGCGCTGCGCCGCCGCCTGTTTCCGCCTCTTCGTCATCGACGGTGATGGCGTCCAGATAGGCTGGCTGCCCCTGGGTCTTGAGATAGGCGACGATTCGTTCGACCTCGCCATCGGAAACGAAGGGGCCATGCACGCGCGAAATTCTGCCGCCCCCCGCCATATAGAGCATATCGCCCTGCCCCAGCAGCTGCTCTGCGCCCTGCTCGCCAAGAATGGTCCGGCTGTCGATTTTCGACGTCACCTGAAAGGAAATGCGGGTCGGGAAATTCGCCTTGAT
>CAIZEI010000045.1 GCA_903931945.1 uncultured Hyphomicrobiales bacterium
CCGAATGCCGAAACGAACGCGAGGGAAAGATCGGAATAGCTCCCCCTTCCCCCGTTCGCACGCAAGATGCAGAGCCGCGCGCGAGAAATCAACCCACCCAGCCATTCCGGCGGGAACCGGTTCACATCGATGCAGGGGTCTGTCGCCTCGCTTTCTCGAAAACCTGGAGGGACGTCGCCGGTTTTTGGAAAAGCCGCCGCGATGCTATGGACGGCGCCTGCATGAACATCCAGCGCCGGCTTCGTTGGCCCTGAAACTCATTTTCTTCAGGCGCGGCGGGTGTAGGTCTTGCTCGTCTTGCCGCCGCGCCAGCCAAACAGATCGTCGAGTTCGGAATCATTGGCGCCATTTTCCGCCGCGGAAATCGCGCCCGGCGATCGTCTCGATAAAGGTCAGCGCGCGCTGCTGAACGCCCGCACGCCAGCGTTCCAGTCCTGTAGCGCAATTGCAGGCAATGCGCCGGCAGCGCGTGGCGATCGCATTTTCCAGACGCGCCCAACATTTTATGCGATTTACGTCGATTTTAAGTTGATAAAGATTATGTTTTTTATATTCTGTCTGCTCAGTTGGTTGAGGGGGACGGCAATGACGCATTCAAAGGACGCAGACTATCGACTGGCTGACGTTTGGTACACGGTTTGCCCGGTGCCATCAGCATTGAGCATTTCGATCGCGCGCAACACGCTTTCAAACGCATTTGGCGGCTCGGGCGTGACGTTCACTTCAGTCAGAACCCACCGCGATCGCGACGTTCGCGAGGCGCACTACGATCAGCGCAAGGAAAATCTTTTCCGGGAAGGCGGCAATATCCCCCCGCTTTGGGCGAAGTCGGTGGGGGTGAATTTGCGCTTGCTCGGGTTGACGTGGATCGAACATTTCTCCTCGCTCGTAACCCTGAAATCCGCCAACATCCGGCATCCCTCAGACTTGCGTGGCAAACGCATCGGGCTGTTCCAACGGCCGAACGACCGAATCGACTATGCGAGGGCGACCGCGCTTCGCGGTAGCCTGATCGCATTGAAAGCCGGCGGAATAGATCGATCCGCGGTTACATTTGTCGATATCGTCCTGACCGAACCGCTTGTCGCCGCTCCGCCGCCGCCCGGCGTGCTGAGCGGTTCGGCCTTCAGTTCGGCGGGGATGCGCAAACGCGATGGCATTGTCCTGAAGGCGCTTCTGGAGGGGCATGTTGACGCCGTTTATCTCACGTCTCGCGAGGCGGATCTGTCAGAATTGCTCGACGCGCGAATTCTTTATGACGCGTCCCAGGCCCTCAACCCTGTCGACCGTATCAGCAATGCAACGCCGATTGCTTTCACGGTTCGAGGCGAACTTGTCGAGCAACGTCCGGATATCGCCGTTGGCGTGCTCGCGGAGGCGATCAGGACCGCGCGATGGGCGGGGAAGAATGCGATAGAGGCGAACCGCTTCATTGCGAGGGACTCCGGCATCACCGAGGATTCGGTTGCGACCCGCTATTCGCCCGGCGTCGCGTCCCGGCTTGAGCCAAGCCTTGGAGCCGACTTGCTGCGATACCTCGATGTCCAGAAGAACTTCCTTCTGGAAGAAGGATTCATTCCGAACGATTTCAGCATCACGGAGTTCGCGGCGCCGGAGATTTTGACCGAAGCGCTCTCGGTCGTGGAGCGAGAGCAAAGCGCTGTTGGGAAAACGGCGCACTCTGTTCTGGTCGAGAAGGCTCCCGCCAAGGCGGCGTGAGAACGCGATTTGATTTAAGCGGCTTCCTCCCGCGACTTGGCCACCAGCGCGAGCTGGTGGCCTTTTTGTTCGCAAGGATCCCATTGTTCAGTGGCGCGCGAAACTCAGTTGCGGCGATAGGCGTCGGCGACGATTTGCCTCAACGCCGTGACGAGGCAGTCTATTTCGTCATGGGTGTTGTAGAGAGCGAGCGAGGCGCGCACCGTGCCCTCCACGCCAAAGCGGCGAAGAATGGGCTGGGCGCAATGGTGGCCGGCGCGCACAGCGATCCCATATCCATCAAGCGCGCGACCGACGTGCTCGGGCGGAATATCTCCGAGAAGGAACGAGAGCACGCTGACTTTCCCGGGCGCCGAACCAAGCAGGCGCAGCGTAGGAACGCTTTTCAGTTGCTGCGTCGCATAGGCATGGAGTTCGTGCTCATAGGCCGCGATACTCTCAAGTCCGATGCGTTCGATGAATTCAAGCGCCTCGCCAAGGCCAACGGCGTCCGCCAGATTGCCGGTGCCGGCCTCGAAACGCGCCGGCGCAGGCTGAAAACGGGTCTTTTCGAACGTGACATCGGCGATCATGTTGCCGCCGGTCTGCCAGGGCGGCATGGCATCAAGAAGCGCCTTCTTGCCATAGAGCGCCCCGATTCCCGTCGGAGCAAAAATCTTGTGACCCGAAAACACGAAGAAGTCGGCGTCGAGCCATTGCATGTTGACGCGCTCATGCGCGATCGACTGCGCGCCGTCAATCAGCGCCTTCGCGCCCGCCGCATGCGCGCGATCGATGATCGCCTTGATGGGTACGACGGTCCCGAGCGCGTTGGAGACATGCGTCACCGCGACGATTTTTGTCCGGTCGGACAGGAGCTTTTCATATTCGTCGAGCCGGACTTGCCCGCTGTCATCGACCGGGATGATTTTCAGATTGGCGGATTTTTCGATCGCGAGTTGCTGCCACGGCACGATATTGGCGTGATGTTCGAGATGCGAAATAATAATGTCGTCGCCGGCTCCAATGTTTGCGCGTCCCCAGGATGACGCCACGAGATTGATTGCCTCGGTGGCGCCGCGCGTAAAAACGATTTCATCCGGAGAGCCCGCGCCGATGAACCGCGCCACGATTTTCCGGGCGTTCTCGTAAGCGTCGGTGGCGCGCGCCGCGAGCGTGTGCGCGGCCCGATGAACATTGGAATTTTCGTGTTCGTAGAAATAGCTCAGTCGGTCAATGACCGCCTGGGGTTTTTGCGTCGTCGCGCCATTGTCGAGCCAGATCAGCGGCCGCCCGTGCACTTTTTCCGACAGGATCGGAAATTCCCGTCGCACCGCGTTGACGTCGAATGCAGCGCCGCGCGCGGGATGACGAGCGCCCGATGAAGCAGACGGAATGGCGGGGTCGACGAGCGTCGGCGTCGCAATCGGCGACGGCGCTGGACGCGCCATATCCTGCCCATGGTCAAGGGACCAGTGTTCCACCGATGGGAGGTCGCCATTCGGCGGAGTCGTCGCCTTCGCCCGAGAGCGCGATTCGGCGAGAATATACAACTCATTCCCGGCGATTGGCGCGTCCCCGTTCGTCGTCGTCATGTCGGGCGCCTTGACAAGGCCCGGGATCGTCGATGCGAACGACGGCAAGGCGTGCGTCACGTCGAAACCGGGCGGCGCGAAGTCCGCCGACGTCTGTAAATTCCCCGGTCCAAAACTGGAAACGCCAGCGGGGGGGATGGCTGCTCCTGGCGACCCGAAGCCGACGCGTTCGGCGGCCGGAACGCTGTTCAATCCGAAAGATTCCGGATCAACACCCGTCGGCGAAAAGCCTGCGCCGGCGAAGGAGACCGGGGGCGGCGTCGCGACACCCAGTGTCGCAGCCTGTCGCGCTGCTGCGGCGCCACTGTCCACGCCGTACAGAGACGGACCCCGCCCAAGCCCGTCAAGGCCGGGAACGGCTGAGAAAAACTCATTGGCCATACGCGCGAGATCCACGAGATCGGGCGCGCCGCGTGGGACGTCCGATCCATTCGGGGCGGTGGCCATGTCAGCGGTAGGCGTCTTTGTAGTCATGATATTTGTCAATCTCGACATTATCGAGAACAGCGAGCGCGTCCTCGGTCAGAACGGCCAACGAGCAGTAGAGGGAGATCAGGTAGGATGAAATCGCGTTGCGGTTGATGCCCATGAAGCGCACCGACAGGCAGGGGCTTTGCTCGCCGACGAGGCCCGGCTGGAACAGGCCGACGACGCCCTGGCGCTTTTCTCCGGTGCGAATGAGCAACACTTTTGTTTTGCCGTCGACAATCGGCACCTTGTCCGAAGGGATCAGCGGAATCCCGCGCCATGTGATGAACGGCGATCCGAACAGGTTGACGGTCGGCGGCGGCACGCCCCGGCGCGTGCATTCGCGCCCGAAGGCGGCGATGCCCAACGGATGGGTCAGAAAGAAGCCTGGCTCCTTCCACACCCGCGCGATCAGTTCATCGAAGTCATCCGGCGTCGGCGCCCCGGAGAGCGTCGAAATTCTCTGGGCGGCGTCAGCGCTGGCGAGAAGGCCATACTCGGAGTTGTTGATGAGCTGATCTTCCTGACGCTCCTTGATGATTTCGATTGTCAGGCGGAGCTGTTCGCGAATCTGGTCGTGCGGACGACTGTAGAGGTCCGAGACGCGCGTATGCACATCGAGGATCGTTGTAACCGCGTTGAGGAAATACTCGCGCGCGGGATCGTCGTAGTCCACGAAAGTCTGGGGCAGCTCGGATTCGTCGCGCTGCTTGCAGGCGACGCGGATATCGTTGGCGTTTTTTACCTTGTTCAGCCGATAGATGCCGGCTTCGACGGGAACCCACTGCAAGAGATGCACGAGCCATCGCGGTGTGATGGCCGATAATTGGGGAACGGTCTTTGTCGCGTTCGCCAACTGTCTTGCAGCATTGTCGCCCAGCGCTTGCCGCGCGTCCGGAATATCAACCATGGATCGGGTTCCTTTTCATAAAAAGCTCAGTTTGGAGCGTTGGCCGCCTGAAGCGGGGGGACTGGCAAGATTTGCGGATGGTCCGCGTCATGCCGCGAATGTGCTTGATTGACGCGACTGCCCGGAGGGACGCTTTCAGTCAGCCATACGTTGCCGCCAATGGTCGAGCCCGCGCCAATCCGTACTCGCCCCAGGATTGTCGCTCCTGCGTAAACGATGACCTCGTCCTCAAGAATAGGATGGCGGGGGAGATCTTTTTTCAGCCAGCCATTGCCATCGAGAGGGAAGCTGCGGGCGCCAAGGGTGACCGCCTGATAAAGCCGCACCCGATCGCCAATGATCGCGGTTTCGCCAATGACGACCCCCGTGCCGTGATCAATGAAGAAAGAATTGCCGATCTCCGCTCCCGGGTGGATATCAATTCCGGTTTGCGAATGCGCGATTTCGGAGATGAGCCGGGCCACGAGGCCTGCGCCAAGCTGGTAAAGTCGATGCGCGATCCGATGATGCGTGATCGCCACAAGACCGGGATAGCAAAGCAGGACTTCATCGACGCTGCGCGCAGCCGGATCGCCGAGAAAGGCGGCTTCCACATCGCTGTCGAGAAGCGCGCGAATATGCGGCAGCGATTTGGCAAAGTCGCGTGCGATGTCTCGCGCGGGTTGCGCCGGTTTCGAATGGTCGCCGTCATCCTGGCGGGCGACGTAGTCGAGCTCAAGCGCGATCTGATCGGTCAGGGAGGTCAGCGCGATATTTAATGTGTGGCCAACAAAAAAATCCTCGCTGCCTTCGCTGATATTGCCGGTCGCCAGACGCATGGGAAAGAGTGCGGCCTTGAGCTCGTCGATGATTTTTTCGATCGCCGCGCGGGAGGGAAAGCGTCTGGCTCCAACGTCCAGTTGGGGATGGTGGGTGGATCGCCAGCGAATACGAGCCTCGCGCAATTCAGAGACAAGATTGCTCAGGCCCCAATCGGGAGCGGCCCCCTGATCTTCTAAATCCTTCGCCATAGTGCGCCTCCTGCGCGCTGACATCTAGCCCTGGCTCCATGGGAGGCCGAGCGGACGCCACCCCTCCACGGTGGAAGCCTCGCCTTCGCATCCCCCGCTGACGCTCCAGACTTCCGCAAGACCGGCCTTGCGGGCTGCGGCGGCGGCCTCCAGCGACCGCGCGCCGGATCGGCAGATCAGAAACAAAATGGCCCCTGGCGCAGCCTTGCTCGAAAGTTCTCGGGTGAAGCGGGGATTTCGGAGCAGTGCGGGGCCGATGCGCCAGGGGATGTGGATGCTTTGGGCCGGGTACCCGCCGGCCTTTCGCTCTTCATGTGTGCGGACATCGACCAGGATCGCCTGGCCATCCTCAAGCGCAGCGAATGCGGTCGAGGGCGTGACCGTCAGTCCCGCGCTAAAGTCCTCGCCGCCATCCGGGCTGAGCAAGGCTTGCGAGCCATGGGCGGATGTCAAAACGCCGACAGCCTGTTGGAATGTTGCGCCAGCGCCGCTGATGTGCTCGCTCATGGGTCAGCCCTTCCTTAAATACAGTAATCCGATCTACAAAGTCGGAATAAGTCTGTCAATGGGCGGTAGGGGCTTGCATCAGAATATAAAAATGATATTCTAAATTATTATATGCGTGCTTGGTCTGGCCTCCCATGACTCCGACGAGACCCGGTCACGCTGGCTGAATGGAGAAAATATCATGGCGCTGGTCTCGGCACTTTTTCATCGAGGATTGGAAGCTTTTTCCGCGTGGACCGATGCGTTTACGATGTCGTCCGGCGGTTTCGTCTTCTGCTCGGCCCTGGGCGGCCCCGACGACCTCTTCAATGCCCCGGAAGATCCTTTTGTGCTTGCGCTGATCGACCCCTTCTCGGAATCGGGGCTTCGCCGCGATTAGCGCCGCCCGACGCGCCATCGCGAATATTCCATTCCTGCCCATTCAAATCGGAGACCAAAAATGTCACTGCGTAAAACTCACGGTCGCGGTCGCATCTATGACAGCGTCACTGACACGATCGGCGACACGCCGCTTGTGCGGCTGAGCCGACTGGCAAAGGAAAAAGGCGTCAAGGCCAACCTGCTTGCCAAGCTCGAATTTTTTAACCCGATTGCAAGCGTCAAGGATCGCATTGGCGTCGCGATGATCGACGCATTGGAGGAGGCGGGCAAGATCATTCCGGGCAAAACGGTGCTGGTCGAGCCAACGTCGGGCAACACCGGCATCGCGCTTGCCTTTGTCGCTGCGGCGCGCGGGTACAAACTCAAACTGGTGATGCCCGAGACAATGTCGCTGGAGCGGCGCAAAATGCTGGCGCTGCTCGGCGCAGAGCTTGTGCTCACGCCTGGCCCCGCGGGCATGAAGGGGGCCATCGCCAGGGCGAACGAAATCGTCGCCGAGACCCCCGGCGCCATCATTCCGCAACAATTCGAAAATCCCGCCAACCCGGAAATTCATCGCAACACAACGGCGATTGAAATCTGGAACGACACCAATGGCGACGTCGATTACGTGATTTCAGGCGTCGGCACGGGCGGCACGATCACCGGAGTAGGACAGGCGCTGAAGCAAAAGAAAGCGTCGGTGAAAATGATCGCCGTCGAACCCGAGGATTCGCCGGTTCTATCGGGCGGTCCGGCGGGCCCGCACAAAATTCAGGGCATTGGCGCGGGCTTCGTGCCGGCAATTCTTGATCGAAACATCATCGATGAGGTGGTTACGATCGGCAACCAGAGTGCGTTTGAGACCGCGCGGCGTCTGGCGCGGATCGAGGGGATTCCGGTCGGCATTTCCTCGGGCGCGGCAGTGGCGGCGGCGATCGAAATCGGCTCAAGGACAGGGATGGAAGGCAAGAACATCGTCATCATCATTCCCTCCTTTGCCGAGCGCTATCTCTCGACCGCGCTGTTCGAGGGGCTCTGACGCGTTCAACGCGCTGTTTCAGGACCTGTCGGCTTTTACGCTTCCGCTGGCGTCAGTCTTTTTATGCGCCAGCTACAAGCGTGAGCGGCGAGCCTCGATTCAATGCTTCAAAAGCGGCGCCGGCCCGCAGCTCCTCTGCGAGATTTCGGCTCGAACCTGGAACAGCTCGCTCGTCCACAGGTTCCGCAGGACAGATATCCTCCCGAAAGACCTCGGACGCACGGCATTGGATAAGCATCGCGAGGTCAATTTGGCCGCGCAACCAAAGCCAGTGGCAGAGGCGATGCGTCTGCCGTGCGTGATATCCATCGTGATATAGAAGCAACGCCACCAGTCCATCTGGAGCGGACGCCTCCGAGGCAATGCGTTCGAAATCGCACGCCATTGCTTTGGCGAACCCTTGGTCCGATCTGCAAGCGTCATGGAATGCGTTTGCGACGATTCCGCCGGAAACGGTCCTCAGATTCAAGCGAATAGTGATTCGGTGGCAGATGGCGGTCGTGAGCGAAGGCCAGATCAGAATCGATGCTGTCATGAGCGTGGCAAGCTCGGCGCCACGCGTGATCGACTTTCGCGCCTCTCGTCGCAGACTTAGCCACACGGAACGGTCGTTGTCCTGAACCGCTGCCCGGCTCCAGACGAGCCTGGGACATCGGGCATTCGCTGTCGCTTCCTGTTTCATGCGTTAACCCTCGATGATCGACAATGCCAATTGCGCTATTCAGGATGCGGGAAACCACCCCTCATGCGCGAACGCCGCAATCTTTTCGCGTCCGTTGGGCGCTTCACGCGCACGCAAATCCTCCGGCAGAACCGAGGCGTCGGTGGGTTTGCCAATCGCGATCGCGACGTCGATGTTGAATTCCTCCGGTACGTGCAGCGTATGTCGCGCAGCGTCGTGATCGAAACCGCCGATGGCGTGGGCCGCCCAACCCGATAGGCTTGCCTGCAAGGCGAGATACGCCCAGGCGGCGCCGGCATCGAGCGAATGGTTGCGCGCCAGTGTCGGTCTTTCCTGACCGACGCCCTGATGCAGGCGCTTTGATGCGAGGATGGCCAATACGGAAGCGTTCTGCGCCCAGCGCTGGTTGCGCGCATTGATCAGTCCGAGGATGGTGTCAAAGGCCACAGCGCCGCGATGCCCGTAAAGCAGCCGCCATGGCTGCGAATTGTTCGACGACGGCGCCCATCGCGCCGCCTCGAACAAAATGTTGAGGTTTGCATCGGAAATCCGCTCTCCAGTGAACGCGCGTGGCGACCAGCGCTTCACGAATATATCCGCGACCGGATGGTCGGCGGTTCGCGGATTCGATGATATTGACATTTGTGCTCTCCTGCTTGCTGTGTCGGCTTCGTCAAAATGGATTTCGGTCATTAGTGGCAATCGGGCGCGTCCTGTTCGAGATAGACTTCGAAATCGACATCGGCGATCCATTGCGCGACCAGGGGGTTCCAGAATCGCCGCCCCCAGCGCGCTGTTGCGTCTCGCAATTTTCGACGAGCGAAGTCGTCGTTTTCGCCGAAGACAAACATCAACTGACTGGCCTGGCGCGGCGGCAACGTCGCCGAGTATTTGGCCCAGCGAGCGTTCGGCAATTGCGCCAGTCCATTCACCAGATCCGCGTCGTGCAGCGATGCATCACATTCGCCAGACCGCATGGCCGCCAGCGCTTTGGCTGGCGCGGATGCGGCGACTGGAACACCGCCCAGTCGATCGATCAGTCGGTTCGCCGCAGCATCATCGTCAGAGAAACAAATCGTCCTGCCGGCGAGATCCTCCCAGCTTCGAATTGATGTGTCCTCGCGCATCACAGGCGCCAATCGTGTCACATGGCCAACCGGAATTTCGGTGTCGTTGGTCCAAACCGAATCTCGCGGTTTGGAAACGAGCGCGAGGTCAATGCTTCCATTCGCCAGAGCGTCGGCTTCTGATCCGGTGTCGATTCGCACGAACTGGACACGCGTCGACAGCGCCGCCGCGATCGTCTGTCCGATCTCGGGAACAAATCCCTCCGCGCGGCGGATCTGGTAATCGGCCGGCCCAATCTCGTGTGGCGGACGCTCCACGCCCATCCTGACCAATCCCCGCGACAGCGCGGCCTTGAATGGCGACACGGATTGGACTGGCCGCTCCCGCCAGACTGGCGGCCCAAGAGCGATGGTCAGCGCGACCAGCGCGCTCAGTCCCGTGGCAAGCGCGAACCCGCTGCGGCTCCAGGCCCCGGGCAAATTCAGGAACGCGTGGCTTGACATTCGCAGTCCAATCCATTTGTATATAAAAAAGATAGACTAAATATTTATAGCATGCAAGTCCTCTCCGTCGCTTGAAAACAGGAGTCCCGAATGAAAGTGACACGAACCGGATTCATCGCACATGCGCGGTGGGCGCTTCTTGCCGTGCTCGCGCTTCCCTATGGGGCTCAGGGCGCTCTGGCGCAGCAGGGCGGCCCGCCCAGCATCAACTTGCCAATGGAGAGCTGGACGGTCGTTGCGTTGAAAACAAGAATTCTGAAAGAAGAGTTCGACAAAATTGGCACGACCCAGATTCAGCTGCTGAACCCCGGCACCTCGGAACTCTCTGGCGCGGAAGCCGCCATGCTGGACCGTGGCGGGCTCGCCTTCGCGCAGCGGATGATGTACCCGGCGACGGTCCATCGCGCGAATGGCCTCGACGCAGTCGTCATTTGGCAATCGGTCGCATCAGACCCCAATCGCACGCCGATTCTTGCGTTGAAAGACTCGCCCTACGAATCGGTCAAAGACCTTGCCGGGCAGGCGCTCGGGTCCAGCCGCGTCGGTTGCGGATGGACATCGCCGAAGGAAATTCTGGATACCGCTGGCGTTCCGCTTTCGACCCGTATCAGCCAGGGATCGGTGCGGCATGAAACCATCACCAGTTCGGCGACAGTCAACAGCGCGCTGCTGAGTGGCCGGATCGCTGCGACGGCGACGCATCTTGCGATCCCCGCAGCCGCGGCTCTGTGGGCTTCCGGTCAGGTCAAGGTGATCGGTCGCAGTCCGAGCGACGGCGTTTACGTCAATGCAGCCGGTCGTGTTTCCTACTTCGCCATGCGCGACTTCGCCGAAAAATACCCGGCGGCTGTCCACGCTTTTCTCGTCGTGCGAGATCGCGCCCGTGTCTGGATTCACGGACACACGGATGAAGCAGCCGAGATCATAGCCAAGGAATTGCGACTGCCTGTTTCAATCGTCAAATTCCAGATCACCGATGCTTCCTCATTCGAGTTCATGGACGGAGAACCGCTTGCGCCGGCGGCAAAAAATTCGATCCGAACGTTCCAGAAATATTACATCGAGCATGGCGACGACATTCTGACCGAGCACCATCTGGATGACGAACAGATCGATGCTTTCGTGGACGACCGCTTTTTCGCCGGCGGCGCCTACTCGATCTACTGAACCAGTCCGGGACGCACTGTCGGCCTTTTCTCCATCGTGAAGCAGAATCATGAGCATTGTCGACGCTGATATCGCTTTCGTGGCTCCGCCCAAACCAACCGGGCGCCGCGTAAGCCGGAAGGCTGGCGATCATTCGTGGCGATACATCGCCCTCGGTCTCATCTTCCCCGCGTCGGTTCTGCTGTTCTGGCAGATCGCGGCGCAACAGCGCTGGGTTTCCGACGTTTTTCTGCCGCTGCCGTCCAAAACAGCATGGGCTTTCGTGACAATGGTGGAGAAGCAGGATTTCTCCCACGATTTCCTGGCGAGCATCAGAATCGTGGGGCAAGCGTTCTTCTATGGAAGTGTCGTGGGCGTCTTGTTCGGCGTCGCCGCGGGATTTTCCAGAACCGTGGAGCGCGTTTTCGGGCCGACGCTTGACGGGCTCCGGCATATTCCGGGCATTGCCTGGCTGCCGTTGATCGTTCTTTGGATCGGCATTGGAGCGCCCGCGAAAATACTGGTCATTGCAAAATCGGTTTTCTTTCCGGTCTTTCTGAATACCCTGCAAGGCATCAGAAGCATCGATCGGAATTATATCGAACTCGGAAATGTGCTGAAGCTCACGCGCGGACAACAGATCCGCAAAATTGTCATTCCCGGCGCCATGCCGAGCATACTCGTGGGCGTCAGGTATGGCGCAAGCCTCGCGTGGGCGCTCGTTGTCGTCGCCGAGGGCCTAAGTGGCCAGGAGGGGCTTGGATTCCTCATTTTCCGGGCTCAATCGCTTCTGCTCACCGATCAATTGCTCGTGTGCATGGTCGTCATCGGCGTTGTTGGATTCGCCATCGATCGCTCCGTCGGCATCTTGCAGCGACATCTGTTGCGCTGGAAACATGGTTTTCAGGGATAGGCGGCGCCGCCGGTCGCCAATTGAAACCACACAAAACGACAGCCATCGGGGAATTTCATGTCGCGGTCAGAAACGCTTTCGCTTCGCAATATCGGCAAGACCTATCAAATCGATGGACAGGACCTGTGCGTTCTCGACGAGATCTCGCTGGACATCGCGGGTGGCTCGTTCATTGGAATTGTGGGGCCCAGCGGTTGCGGCAAGTCAACGCTTCTGCGGCTGATTGTAGGTCTTGATAGTCAATATGATGGCGTGATTTCGCTCGGCGGAGAGACCGTTGTCGGCACCAGCCTCGATCGTGGAATCGTTTTTCAGGATCATCGCCTCCTTCCATGGATGACCCTGGAACAGAATGTTGGCCTTGCGCTGTTGAATTCGACTCTCGGACAAAGCGAGCGCAAGGAACGCGTGGCGGATTTGATCAATCTTGTTGGGTTGCGCGGATTTGAAACCGTGTTTCCGCATCAACTGTCGGGCGGAATGGCGCAGCGGGCGGCCATCGCCAGAGGATTGGTGACAAAACCCAGAGTCTTGCTGCTCGATGAACCGCTCGGCGCCCTTGACGCGCTGACCCGCGTTCGGCTCCAGGATGAATTGCTGCATATTTGGGAGATCGAGCGCATCACGATGATCCTCGTTACGCACGACGTCGAGGAGGCCGTTTACCTCGGCGACCGCGTCATTGTGATGCATCCGGCTCCGGGTCGTATCGCTGACGACTTCTCCATCGATCTGCCTTACCCGCGCGATCGGGCAAGCCAGGAATTCACGAATATCCGGCAACGCGTTTTGATCGCGATGGGGGCGTATGATGGTTCGCGGCGACGAGCGGCTTGAGAATGTTAGCCGCCTGTCTTCCGCTGACGCCGGGAGGCGAAGTTTAAATGCTGTACATGATGTCGTCGTTGACGCTATTGGTCAGCGCCCACATTTCCGCCAGAGATCGGTTGTCGAGAACCCGCGCGATCGCGTTGCGCACCTCGAACATCATCAGATGCACCGAACATTGCTTCTCGTCCGGACAGTCGTCGCAGCGCTGATAATAATTCGGGCTGGCGCAACGGATCGGCGCAAGCGGCCCGTCAAGCGCGCGGATAATCTGACCAACCATGATCTCGCTGGGCGGACGTGAAAGTATGTAGCCGCCTCCGCGCCCCTTGCGAGACCGGACCATCCCGGCGTTTCTCAATTCGGACAGGATGGCGTCGAGGAATTTTTTTGGAATATTGTTTGCGTTGGCGATATCCGTCACCAAAGCCGGCTTGCCCGGCACGAGCCCCGCCAGATGCACCATGGCCTTGAGGCCGTATTTTCCTTTGTTCGTCAGCATGCCCGTTCCTAAATATTTTTTCCTATATAGTCTATCGATTGAATTATACAAGGCATGCTTGCCGCCAGGCGAAGTCCAACTTGTCGAAAGTCGATAAACTTCGGTCGCGCACGAGCTAAATTTGGCGTTCACGGCTCGATGATATTGGACAGGCGCGGGTGAATGCTCGCCGTAACGCCCAACGTTGCGTCGCGCGCTTGCATCGACCTTTCGAGACGTTCGGACGCGGTCATCTCGCCGCCGCATTGATGGCTCAGAAAACTTAACGCCGCTCTATGCCGGCTTGTTGCTCGAATCCGGCGTCTCCGGAGCAAAATAGGGCCTATCCGCACTCGAGAGGCTGACCGAGGAGCTCGCTTTCCACTGACGCCCGTGAAGCGCGTCAGCAAGGCTGGTGTCTGCAACGCCTTGCCGCACGCGGACCTCTATCATGACTGGATAAGGCGCCCGCGCGCATCATCCGCCCGCCCGCCGCAGGCGCCGTTCCCGCCGCCTTCAGGCATTGCCGCAACAGTCATCCGCGTCCGGAATATTGCGAAGGGTTTCGAATGGCGGCGCCGCATCGTGTCGAGCGTCACCACGCTGGCTTTGGGCCGGCGCTCGATAGCATCCAGCGAAGGAAACCGCAGGGCGGGAATCATCTTGTGTCAGCGGCTGAGCAAATATGTGCGATACGCAAGGTTGCCCGTCCCATCCGGAACGAACAGTGGCAACCAAAGGCGTCATGCGCGACCGATCACCTCGGCGCCAATCCGCCTGACATTCTCAACAGTCGGAATGAACTTTATGAGCAGCAGCTCGACGCCAATGTTTTCGAAGCGTTCGATCTGCCGTCTGATTTCACGCGCGGGGCCCATACACCCGGTCTTTGTCGCCGGCAACATGCGACGCTCGATCTGGCGGACGCGATCGGGCGACCGATTGGCCGGATCCTTATCATAGGCGAATATGCTCTCGAGCGACCGCTCGAACGCGACTTCAACGCTGTCCGCGATCGCGACAAAGGGATTGAGCGCGAAATGCATCGTGCGCCCGAGCTCCTTGCAGCGCGCTCGCATACTTGCAATAGACGCCTCAACGTCGCGCAGAATCGAGTCTGGGGTGGCGTCCGGCCCCGACTTTGCGCTGACGAACCACCAATCGCAATGCTGGGCGATGAATTCGCGTCCTTCGTCTGTATTGCTGACCGAATAGATCGGCGGCACGGGCGATGCCGGCTTCAGCAACAGCCGCGCTTCATCGAGATCGTAGAAATCGCCGTGATGTGTGACGCTCTCCTCGCGCCAGAGCCGCCGCAGCAGTTCGACGAATTCAGACGAACGGCGATAACGATCCGCGCCATCGAGAACGGCGCCGCCAAAAGTGCGAAATTCTTCCTCATACCAGCCGTTGACGATGTTGATCGCCATGCGCTTTTCACACATCCGATCGACCGTTGCGGCGAGCTTGGCGATCATTGCGGGGCTCCACAATCCCGGATGCACAGCGACCAGCGCCCGCATATTGCGCATACGCGAGGCGATCGCGCCCGCGAGCACCCACGCGCCAAGATCGCTTCCCATGTGACGTTCGGCGAACAGCGCGAGCGAAAAACCGCTGGCGTCCGCCGCCATCACAATGTCTTCGGCAAAACCGAACGCGGCGTCCTTGCGACCTTCCGGCAGTGGAAACAGCGCTTCTTCGATCGACTGCGCGATCTCTGGCGAGCCGACTGTCGTCACCTGTGCAGGTGTATAAAGACCGAACTGCATAAGCGCATCCTACGTTTAGCTGACGGTCGCCACAAGCGGGCGTTTCGTTGCCGTCGCAGCAGGCAGCGGCGCCCGGCCGCGAATCATATCGGAGGCCTTCTCAGCCATCATCATCACGCAGGCGTTGAGATTGCCGGATATGACATCTGGCATCGCCGCTGCGTCGACGACGCGCAGCGCTTCTAGACCGCGCACGCGCATCTGTGGATCGAGCACGCTGTCCTCGCCCTCACCCATGGCGCAGGTGGCGCACGGGTGGCTCGAAGTGGTCACGGTTTTGCGAATCCAGGCTTCAATCGCCTCGTCGCTCCGGACCTGTGGCCCCGGTGTTTGCTCTTCGGCTCGATAAGGATCGAGCGGCGCCTGCGCCACAATTTCGCGCGCGATCTTGCAGGCTTCGCGCAGAACCTGGAGATCCTCGCGCTCGGCGAAAAAATTCTGGAATATGCTGATGGAGTCGTTCGGATTGGCTGAGCGTAGCGCCAGCCGCCCGCGGGACTTCGGCCGCAACAGGCACGGCCGCATGCCGAATCCGTCCTGATAGGGGGCGACGATTCCCGGGAACCAGAGATGCGGCTCATCGGGCGAGGCGGGACACAGGAACTGGATGTCCGGCATCGAAAGTTCTGGGCGGGTCCTGATAAAGGCGAATGTTCCGCCCGGCAGATAGGTTGCTGGCCCTGCGCCGAAGAAATACGCACGCGCCAGATTGAAGACCATCCTGTCAGCGCGCATCTGGCCATGAAACGGCCCTGGCGTCTTGCGCGCCCATTTAATGCTGACCGCCGGATGGTCCTGTAAATTCTTGCCGACGCCCGGCAGATGCAAGCGCGGCTCCACGCCCGCACGCCGCAGTTCATCCGCATCGCCGATGCCCGACAACATGAGAAGATGCGGCGAATTGAAGACGCCGCCGCAGAGAATCACCTCGCGCTCGGCGTGCGCGGTCGTGACATTTCCATTGCACGCATATGTCACGCCGACGGCGCGCTCGCGTTCGAGGATCACGCTCACCGCCAGCGCGCGCGTCAGGACAGTCAGATTGGGCCGCCGCATCGCCGGCTTCAGGAAAGCCGTCGCGGCGCTCGATCGCCGCCCGTTCCAGATTGTCATCTGACTGCGGCCAAAGCCCTCGGGCTCGGCGCCGTTGTAATCGGTCGTCACCGGAAACCCCGCCGCGCGCCCCGCCGCGATCATGGCGGGGAACAATGGATCGGGCGTTCTGGCGAAAGTCACGCCGAGCGGCCCCTCGCCGCCGCGCCATTCGCTTGCGCCGCCCTCAAAAGTCTCGCAGCGCCGGAAGTACGGCAGCGCCTCTGCATAGGACCAGCCTTTGGCGCCGTTGCGAGACCAGCGGTCGTAGTCGTCGGGGTGACCGCGCACATAGGCCATGACGTTGATCGACGAGGAGCCGCCGAGCACCTTGCCGCGCCTGGTCTGAATGCGACGCCCATTCGCGCAGGGCTCGGGCTCCGTCGCATAGCCCCAGTCGTGCACCGGCCCGCCCTTGCGATTGCCGAGCCCGATCTTGCCGATGCCAATGGGAATGTGGATCAGCGGATCGAGATCGCGACCGCCCGCTTCAAGCAGTAGCACGCGCACGTTTGCGTCCTCAGTGAGCCTGTTGGCAAGCACGCAGCCTGCCGAGCCCGCGCCGACGATGACGTAGTCGTAGACCGCCCGTGCTCCCATGATTCTATTGTTCCTTCGGCACGAATTGCTTCACATAATCCACGATCGAAGTTGGCGTCGCATAGGCCTCGCCCACGACCGCAGCCAATTCTTCTCCGCGCGTCAGCTTGATCGGTTGCTGCATGGAGGCGGCTTCCGCAAGCAGCTCGCGATCGCGCGTCGTCGCATTGAACGCATCCTGCAAAATTTTCAATCGCTCAGGCGGCAGACCTGGCGGCGTAATGAACGGCCTGCCGATGACGTCGCGTGGAAACAGGAAATCAAGGGACTGCCTCTGCAAATCGGTCTTCGCGAGCACCGAGGCGACCGGCACCCCGGGCAATTCCGGATTGGCGATCTGCCGCGCCTGGAACAGGAGATTGATCTTGCCGGAGCCAATCCAGTCGGGTCGATCGGTCTTCAGCGCTTCGAGCGTCGGAAAGCCGCCATCGACTTCTCCCGCTTCCAGCGCAAGCATCGCTGCAGGACCTCCTGAGTATCCGTTAATCAGTTTGATCCTCGTGCCAAGAATGCCGTTCAGCGCGCTCGATACGATCGTCGTTTCCGATGCCGCGCCGGTGCCCGCGACGAGCATCTCGTGTTCGAGTAAATCCTGCGCGGTCTTCACCTTCGATGTGCGCCATGAGACGTAGATCGCCGTCGACTGCGCCATACTGCCGAGCCATCCGAATTTGGAATAGTCGATCTTCGCGGCGTTTGCGCCGATCAGCGGCTCATAGATCATCGTGCGGCTGATGCTGCCGATCGTCGTGCCGTCGCGCGGCGCGGCTTCCGCCAGATTCCGCGCCGCGAGCAGCCCGCCCGCGCCGGTCAGATACTTCACAATCACCTGAGGATTGCCTTCAATGTAACGCGACAAGTGGCGTGAGAGCAATCGCGAGTAGGTGTCATAGGGTCCGCCCGGCCCCGAAAAACAGATGATGGTTATGGTCTTGCCCTTGAAGAAGGCCTCTTGCGCCTTCGCGCCTGAAAACGCTGCAAATCCAGCGATAAAGAGCGCTCCCGCGCCCCTGATCAACAAGGAAGACATCGCAGACATGAATGCAGCGCTCCCGTCCCAATTTGCGCGCAATTCGGACTGATCTTCCGAATGCTCGTCGATTTAATCTGAAATTTGATCTGACTAACCGCTTTTTGCAAGCCCTTTTCAATCTGCGCCAAACAGGCCGTGGATTGGACTCCGACTGATTGCTGCCGGGCCGCCTGCCCAAAGGATTTGAGTCGTCTTTAGCAAGACAGGCCTTTTCCGAATGTTTCAAAGACCGAGTGACAAAACGAACTTTTGAACCGCTCGACGTGCATTGCGGCGGCTGCAGTTCCTGCGCCAAATCGCCCGCGTTCCAGACGTACAGAGTGAACAGGAGATGCAGATGGCGTCAAAATCCTGCCCCCCGCGACGGCCAGGGGGTGAGGAAGGGAAAATCGCGATTCGGGCCTTTGAGCGTCCTGGCGACCGCTCGCAACTCCAATCCAGCGCTCAAGCCGGCGCGGACGCTCGCAGTGAACAGGTTCAAGACTTTGACAGACGGTGATATAAATCACGGCGGTTCGGAACGCTTCTGGTAATGAAAGCAGGAATGAGGAGGAACTGATGCCAATCATCCCGTTTTTGTTGGCGCTGATTTTCACGTCGGCGTCTGCGCATGCGGCGGGTCGTCCGTGGGAGTTTACGGACGCAAGTCGCCTCTCATCCCGTTCGATGAGCTGCGCGGCGACGAATGCATTTGTCCAGACGAAAGGCGCGGTCATCCTCTATACAGACCGGACCGAATTCGATCGCTATGTCCGCAGCGCGTTGTTTTGCTATCCCGAGCAAGTCACCGAAGACGCTTTCGTTCCAACGAATAACAACCCAGCCTGCCACATCGGCTACACGTGCCTCGATCCAACTCTCAACAGGCGGTGAGGCACAGAAAGCCGCTCAGGACGTCTGCGGGATCGCTGGCGTCGTCGCTTTGCAACAGGCTCAGTGTCTGGTCTGTCGGGAGTTTTGGCAGCCGCGCGATCAACACGCTGGTTTGCGCATCCGATGTCTCGATCAGTCGACAGACGCTTTCGCCAGCGGATTTGGCGGCCGCATATTCTCCAAGGTTTGGCGGGATATCCTCGACATAGACCGTGGAGGGATAGAAGGCCGCAATCGGTTGCTTCGAGAGCGCCCGCACACGCGACCAGCAGGCATAAAAACCTTCGACGTAATAACGACAGAACCCGGCGAACAAGTCGTGTGAAAAGGCGTTGCGGGCGCCTGGAACGATGGGCGGCGTCGCAAAATAATAAAGATGCGTCGGAACCCAGTCGCCAAGAACCCCGGCAAGACTGTCGGGCGGCGACAGAACGTCATAGGCGAATGCCGCGACGGCTCCGCCATTCGCTCGAATATCGCGCTCCACAATTTCAGCGTCTTCCGCGCCACTGTGATAGGTGAAGCGCACATCGGCGCCGCCTGCCGCAAGAAGTTTTGCGCAGACCTCGCCAAGTCCGCGCGAGCCTCCAATGACAAGCGCCCTGCGACCGGCAAAGGCGCCTTTGGCGATGTATTTTGCAATATCCGCCAAGGCGGGTTGCGCCTGCGGCGCCGGTCGGATCGCCGCTGCGATAACCGCTTTCGCGCGCGCGCCGGCGACGGAAATCGACGCCCTGCCAAATCGCACATCGAAATCGGCAACGCTCCACACGAGATCTGAACCGAGATTTTCCGCGCCGGGCGTTTCTTCCATCGTGAGTTCGGAAAACACCGAATGCAGGCCTGGACATTTCATGCCCACAATGCGCGTTGCCGCGAACAGGAACGCCAGCTGGTCTTGCGGCAGGAGCCTGCACAGATTGGGAAACAGCGCGGCGGTATCCTGCGCGAAACAGTCTGCGGACACCTTTCCCGAAGCTGTCGAGATGGTTTGCGCTGTGACGACTTCGCACGGCGTGCGAACCGGATTGCGATCGATCACGGCGCTGGGTTGCCGGCCTGGCCCCAAACTCACGCGCGCGCTCACGCACAGTACGTTCCGGCTCGTGACGGAGAGGCGCAGCGATCCATCCGCAGCCCGAACGATTGCGCAATGCGACGGCTCATCCAAGCCGACCGGCGCACGGAAGGAACAAACGAGCTTGACAATACTTGCCGGCGCGCTCGCTTCCAGACACGTCTCAAGCGCCCACATCAGCAGGTGGACGCCGTGAACGAGCGGCCTGCCAAACTGCGTGCGCCGCGCGATCAGGGGATCAACGTGCAACGGATTCCAGTCGCCGGACACTGCCGCGAACCGAATCTGGTCATCCATGGTAAATCGCCGGGATCGTCCGCGCTGCGATTCGACGCCGATGTTCGGGCGGGTTTGCTCAATTTGCATTCAACAACGCCCCGGACAGTTTCTCGCATTCTTCTGCAAGATTCTGGATCGGCAATGCAGGAGCGCGATAATCAGCAATCTCGAGCCGGTAATGCCGCTCGCCCTCGCCCGTTTCGCTCACCCGTGCAAAACCCAGCTTGTCGAAATGCTCCGACACCATGCCATTCTTGCTGGTCGGAATATACAACGCCTTGAGGATGGCGACCCCGGCGCGCCTGGCTGTTTGCGCAATCGCCGCCAGCATCGCCTCCTCCACCTTGCGTCCAAGAACGCGACAACTCATCACCCAGGTGTCGATGAGCCACGTTGGCTCGGCCGCCTCGCTGTCGGCACAGCAGATCGCCACGCCAATCATGCCAAAATCGCTGAACCGGTCGCGCAGTCGCACCTGCAGGGTGAAAGCGGCGTCGCCTTGCTCGAAGCGCGCAATCCCGGCTTCTGAATAGCGCCTTGTGGTCAGATTGAACTGGTTCGATTTGTTGATGAGTTGCCCGATGCGCCCACGATTCATGGCGTCAAAGCGGGAAAAATGAATCTGCATCTCGAGCGCGTTGAGATAATCGCCAAGATCGCGCGAGCGGCTCAACACTTCCGCGCGCAACGCATTGGCCGCGTAGCTGTCGGCGCGCGTGCGGTCTTCATCGGAGAAGGAAACCGCCTCAAAATAACCGGCTGCGGCGAGTGTCGCAGGATAGTCCGCCGGGTCTTCGGGCAGTTCAGGCACGGCCACCGCCGGGAGGGCCCGTCGCACCATCGCCCGCTCGGCGCTGTTGTCGTCGAGGAACACCAGCGCGTCGAGGCCAAAATTCAGCGCTTTGGCGATGGCTTCCAGATTGCTTGGCTTATCCTGCCAATTGGCCTGAAAGACCGCTATATCGCTTTCTTTCAGCAACATGTCGGGATGTTCGCGAAAGGGCTGACGCGCGACTTGGTCGTCGTTTTTCGAGGACACCGCCAGCACAATTCCACGCGCCTTCAACTCCAGCGCATAGCGCTGAATCGCCAGAAAGGCTTCACCCTCGGGGTTGCCCTGACCAATGCGGATATTTTCGACGCCATCGTCGCCGATCACGCCGCCCCAGCAGGTGTTGTCGAGATCGAGCACAAGGCATTTGCGCGAACGTCCGCGGATCGCGCCCAGCAGGCGCCCGAAGGCGTCGCAGAACAGAGGAATCGCCTGCGTCGAGAATGGAACCTTGTAGAGATGATGCAGCCTGGGATCGAACCACGCCGCAGTTCCGATCATGTTCGCCAGCGTGGCTGCGTCAAACAGGATCGCGCCTGTCGCCTCGCAGAGCTCCGGCAGCGCGACGTTGAACGTCTCGATCATGCGGCGCGGCGTAAAGGCCAATTGACGATCGTAACTGCCGAACAACGGCAAGGGCGGGACCGCCAGCGACAGGACGACGGAAGGCGCGCCGCAATGAGCGGAAAGCGCGGCCATCGCATTTTTCAGCCGGGCAAGGGCGCCAGCTACCCGCGCCTGCGCGTCCTCCGCGCTGTGGGCGGGCGCGGCGAGCGCCAGCCAGTTATGGTCCACAGCCAGCAACACTGCATCGGCCCCGGAGCGGCAGACCTGCGATTGCGGATCGAGCGCCTGCTGCTCGACCTGATCCATCTGCGCCAGAACCACATCCAGCAGCACGCCGGAACGCGCGGCGGCGGCGGGGAGGCTTTGGGCAACCATATCGAAGGTCGCGCCGGGCAGGATCGCCAGTTTGAAGGGCTGGAGCGGTTTGAGACTCGCGCCGCCTGATCGCAGGCGCTCGATCGCCCTGCCGAGCGCCCCGGCTTCCGTGTTGGTGAGCCTGAAGCTCGCAAGCTCCTGAACCCGCGCGCCAACGTCGGCGTCGCCCGGCGACAGCGCGGCGCAAGCTTTCCTGAAATCGGGCGGCGCGCCGACCAGCCAGGGAAGTTCCAGATGATTGATGCTCATCGCAGCGTATCCGTCAAAAAAGCTTTGGTTGGGAATGCCACGAACGCCGGATCAGGCCAACCCGCGCTGAACCAGCCCCACCAGATCGCCCACTGTTTTGAGCCGGGCGATATCGCTGGTGGCGAAACGAACCTTGAAGGCCTGCTCCACGCCAACAACAATCCGGACATGAGCAAGGCTGTCCCAGCCCGCAACGTCGCTGGCCCGTGTGGCGGGCGTCAGGGCCAGCGCATCGTCGTCGAGTTCATCGCGAACAACGTCGGTTATGCGGGCAAGGATAGCGGATTGATCCAACGTGAGCCTCCTGAAGGCGGCAAACAGAAAAAGCCGAAACCGGCGAATGACGCGATCAGGCGTTCTGATGCCACGAGGCGCGCGCAGGCGCAATCGGCTTGCCTGCGCCCGGGAGCTTCACGCCCGGGCGCCAGACATCATTGTGTTGTTGAAAGCGCGTAGGCGTTTTTCGGCGGTCCGAGGCGGGAATTGAGCCATTTTCGCAAGGGACGGTCATAATATCGGTCAAGCAACCATGAGCCGATCAGCAAGCCAACGATAGTTAAAGAAAATACGAAAGGCTCAGGAATTCTAAATTTACTGGCTATAGCGCTGGAAATATCGAGTATTGGTGCGTGAATTACATATACGCAATAGGAAATCGTCGCAAGAAAACTCCCCAAGCGCGGCCAAACGGGTTGAGCGTCACGCGCAGCGATCACAAAAATTGGCGATGCAATGAGCACCGCGATAATGTCGCGCCACCACGAATTCGGTGGCCAGAAAACAATAACCATCGCGACCGGAACCAATGGGCCCAGCGCGCCTATGCGTGGCAATCGGTCCCGCTCGCGAAAAAGGAGAACGCCAAGCGGGAAAGAAAATCCGACGCGCGCAAAACCAAAAAGCAGCATGACGCCATTTGTATCGGTCTGAATGCCGTTGAATCGAATCATGAGCAAGGCCACGCAGACACCACAAATAGCAATGACGGAAAGCAGGACCCGCCGACTTAGCCAATTGAAAAACAGAGCGTAGAATATATTGATAATCAGTTCAAACAAAAGTGACCATGCAGGAATATCAATAAATAATTTTTCGCCAAACAGGCTATTTGAATCAGGAAGTATTGGGATAAAGAATAGATTTGGCAGAATTCCATCAAACAGCAACTGGGAGATCGTAAAAGGCGAACTTCGCCCCATTGTTGCGTAAGCAAAAAAGATCAGAAACCCCAGCAAAGTGCCAACAAGATACAAGGAATAGAACCGGATAAGTCTCACGCGGCAAAACCCTGCGAGCCCGAGCGTCAAGAGACGCGAATCATATGCGTGGGAAATGACATAGCCGCTGATAAGAAAAAACACATCAACCGCGAGATTCCCTCCATGGATATAGGGAATTCCGAGGCGATCGCCCACATGGGTCATGAGCACAACCAGTGCCGCATACCCTCTCAATGCATCAAGGCCGGCTATTCTGTTCAACGAAAGGTCCTTTCGACGGAAGCCATGTTCCGCAGCTTCAAACGCCGGCTGGAAACATCAAGTTCTCATACCGGCTGACCGCCGATGTTACACTGAAATCCTGCGCCCGCGCCATCAGCGCCGCCCGGTCGCGGGGCGCGGCCAGCGCCTCAAGCATCGCGGCGGCCATGGCCGGCGCATCCCCGACCGGCGTCAGGCGCCCGAATGCGCCATCCATCAGAATTTCACGCGGGCCATGCGGACAATCGGTGCTGACCACGGGCGTTCCGGCGGCCAGCGCCTCGATCACGACGGTTGGCAGACCCTCATAAGTCGAAGACAGCACATGCAGATCGGCCTGCCGATAGTAGGGCGCGGGATCATCGACAAACCCCGGCATGTCAACGTCGCCAGCTATTCCGAGCGCCTGCGCCTGCGCCTCCAGCGCCGCGCGCGTCTGCCCCTCGCCAAGGATCAGCAGGCGGGCGTCCAGCGTCTGGCGCAGGATGGCGAAAGCAGCGAGCAGGGTCGCGTAATCTTTCACAGGTTTCAGC
Organism: uncultured Hyphomicrobiales bacterium; assembly: GCA_903931945.1. Taxonomy (GTDB): domain Bacteria; phylum Pseudomonadota; class Alphaproteobacteria; order Rhizobiales; family Beijerinckiaceae; genus Terripilifer. The sequence continues at coordinate 23,976 of CAIZEI010000045.1, forward strand.
GTGCCAACGGCGAGAATTTTTTTGTGCGGGCCGTTGGACCATCCCTGAGGCGGCAAGTCCGCAGCCGGCGCAACCGGGGCCGCATCCCTGACCACAGGATTGTAGATGACCTCGATTCTGGCGCGGTCGAAGCTCGCGAATACGGCCAGATCGCCGGCCGCGCCCTTGGAAACCGTGATGACGCGATCGGCGCCCGGAAACAGCAGCCGCATGCTGCTGCGGATCAGCGTCCGGGCCGGCCAGGCCCGCACGATCGGCGATTGCGACCAGGTGGTGTGTTCGGCGACATAGACGCGGGTGCGCGCCAGAGCGAAGCGCCGCGCGGCGACCGCCATCACCGTCAATGGCCACATCGCCGCCAGCAATGCGTCCGGTTTTTCACGCCGCAGAAAGCGCACCAGCGGCCATAGCGCGCTGCGCATGCGCCTGAGATTGAGATCGACAACCCTGATGCGGGGATCGAGCAGTTTCAAGCCCGGCCCCCCCGCAGTCACCAGAAGCAGGGTGACCTGATAGCCCCGCCGCGCCATCTCATTGGCGATGTTGATGCACACACGCTCGGCGCCGCCCGCGCCCAGATCGAACTGGAGAATGGCGAGGGATCTGTTTCCAGTCAAAAGCAGCTCCCGCGCCCGCAGGAATCATCGAATCCATTCCGGCTCAAGACGCCACGCCCTGAGCCGAAACGGCGAAAATCGACGGTTTCCCTTTGAATCGGAGACAAGGTTTCTCGATCAATTTCCAGCTGACAAACCCCGCCGTCGCAGCCCCCAGAATCGTAAGCGTGCAAAGCATCCAGGGGTTCACAGCACTGTCCATTTTGATCATCAAAGCCTGCAAAGGCCATGCGTAAAGATACAATCCATAGGAAATATCGGTTTTATCGGTGCAGGCGCTGACTCTGAACGCCGGGACCTGCAACGCGAACCAGAACACGAGATAGCCGCCAAGGAGCATGAAAGCGGATTCCGCTACTGACCGGTTTACGAACATCAGCAGGGCGAGGCCCAATGCGGCAATGGCGGCGCCGCCATGCGTGAGCGGAATCCGGTCCCTGAAAACATAGAAGATTGACCCCATCCAGAACAGGGCAAACAAACGGGCGTCGCCCCATGGATCGCCGATGATCGTCGGTATGACCCCCGGCATGTCGACGAGAAACCCGCTGAGATTCAATGCCGTCAGGACAACAAGACATCCGGCGAAAATGCGCCTGAAAACGCCGGATTTGTAACACCCCAGCGCTCCCAGAAGTCCGGCAACGATGTAACATCTGAATTCATAGGAAATCGACCACATCGATCCATTGAGCGAAAGGTAATGGCCATTGAGCCACATGGGATGGGAGGGGCCGACAGGTCCCGGCACTTCGGGCGGCAGCAGCCGGACGATTGAGGACAGATTATAGGCGACCGCGTGCGCCGAGAACACATCCGACGCTGCGTAGCCAAGAACTGGCGCCAGGATGAATAGACAGATGAGAAAATTGACCAGATAGCCAGGAAAAATAAGCAAAAATCGCTTGTACAGAAAATTTGCGAAGCTGCGGCTTTGCGTGTAGCTTTTTGCAATCAGGTAGCCGCTGATAAGAAAAAAACCATCGACGCCGACCTCGCCAAAGGACAGCGTGCCAAAAATCCGGGTCAGAATCTCACGCGAACGGTTTCCGTCGATGAGTTCTGGCGAATGTGAAACAATAACCAGGCCGGCAAAAAGCAATCGAAGGATGCTGAAATTGTTGCCCCTAGCATTTTCGTTTTGCGTCTGGCCAGTTGGCATGGGCGGCTTTCTCCGGCTTCCGGCCTGAAATGTGCTTGGCGATATAGGGGGTTATGAGGGCAACTTGCGGCGCAATGCAAGGCCGGCGCTTTTGCCGTCCGGCAGAAAGATCAGATCGGCAGCAATGCGTTGCCGTGACACAACAAACCGCCCCCCAAAGGCAAATTGTTCCTGTTCAGGCGTGTTGCGCGACGCCAATAAAATTCATTTTTGATCTGCGATCAGCCCAGTCACAAAGATGAGGTCTTTCGCAAACGAGCGCCAGCCAATTTTATAGTAGGGGTCGCCGAAATAGGCATTCATGGCGATCATGGACAGGAAGCTGGCAAGCCTGCCGCCAAATCCACAGGACTCGTAGAGTTTGCCTCTTGCGGAATATATTTGGGACATTTTCCGAAACTTGCTGGCGGATTGAAGGAAATTGTCCTTCATGAACCCGACCTTTTTTGTGGAAATGGCTTCCAGCGATATTGCAAAATTGGCTGTCCCGAGCGCGAGCGCACGATAGCTTGCGGCGCCAATGCCCAACTGATGCTGCATAGAATTTTGGGTGACCTCCTCTTCCAGAGAAATCGCGCTGACTGATTTCCCATGTCTGCGCCAGATCACAAGGGGCTCGCTGATATAGGCCAAATCACCGGCCGCGTTGGCGAGCGTACTGATCCATTGATCGTGCGCCATCGGCAACGGATTTGACGGCGTGATCTTTGGCCGCAAGTCCGCATCGACGCCCGCCAGTAGATCAGCGCGGCACACCATTGAAAAGCCTTCGACAGAATAGAGTCCAAAGTGGCCTCCGCGCCGGACCATTCGATCTTTTTTGAAATCGGGCGTCCGGCGGCCGGTCGGCTGCAGCTGCTCATCTGCGACCAGCGAACTGTGCCCGACCAGCAGCAGTTTGTCGTCATCGTATTTTTCAATCGTTTCCAGAACCCGCTCAATCTTGATGGGCGCCCAGAAATCATCCTGATCGCAAAACGCTATCCACTCGCCACGGCAGAGCGATGCGGCTTTCAGAAAATTATCGGGATAGCCGAGGTTTCTCTCGTTGCGGAACAGGCGAACCGGAAATGCCGCGCCGCTTGCAAACTTTTCGATCAATTCAATCGTTCCGTCGCTCGAACCATCGTCGCAAATGACGATCTCGCAAGGCGGCATCGTTTGCGCAGCGATGCTTTCCAGTTGTTCGAGAATGAACCGGGCGCCATTGAATGAGGCGATAGCGACGGAAATCGCTGACGGCATACTTCAGTCAGTCCTCTGTCTTGAAGGCAATGACATTGATGTTCCCACGCAATCCTGAATTGAAAAGCTGCAAGAATGAAATCCCGATGACTTTACACTTTAGCGATAACGAAAATGGGACGTGGCTATCTACCGGCAGCCCCTGCCTCACCGCTTCGCTCGCCATGGTTGGCGTGCTGCGCATAGCCGTAGGCCCAGGACCAAATACTTGCCGGCTGAACCCGACGCTGGAGAGGGCTGCGGTCATCGATCCGGGATTAAAAAGCACCAAGTGACGCGGTGGATCATAGCCAAGCCAGTTCCGCCCAAAAAGCCGATGCTCAAGGCTTTCGACATTTGGCGTCTCAATCCAGAAGCGGCCCCCCGGTTTCAATAGACGATGGCAGACCTTCATCACCTCGACAGGATGATGAACATGTTCGATCACATGGCTCATCGTGATAACGTCAAACAAACATTCTTTGCCGTCGAAAAGCTCGAGGCCGCCATGCTGAACGTTCAGCCCCTGGCTGCGACAATTCGCAACAGCTTTTGGATCCGGGTCAATGCCGGTGACATCCCATCCACATTCTTGAGCAATCCTTAGAAAGGATCCACCGCCGCATCCAATATCTAGCACCGCGCCGCCGCCAGCCGGAAGCCCGGGGAGATGCCGGAATCTCCCATCGGTGTCGGACTTAAATGGAATCGCGCAGGCCATGATGATGATGCCGAAGGAGGAGGCCGGAAACTCCTTCGTTCCAAATCGCCAGTTAGTGTACCCATTGACCAACCGCCGCCGCAACCGACGCAACCAGCTCAAATCCGCGTATTTGATTTTTTCGGCGCCGCCACCGTGCGTATAATACGCCTCATAGGCCAAATGGATCGACGCGGGCGATGGCCGCGGATCAAGGTAAGTGGAATGGCATCCTGCGCAACGCCATGAAGTCCATTTGCCTGCCGCGCAATAAAAGACCCGATCGACAAGTTCCTTATAAACCAGAGAGCGGGAGGCGTTTGCGCAAACCGGACAATTGGGAACGGACTCAAGCTCATTCTCCGGCCAAGGGGTGTTCCATGGTTGGCCCGGATTAAAATTCGACAAGGCTTGCTCGTTCGCATTCATCGTAAAACCGCTCGCATACCAAGGGACAGCCGCTTCGTCGAAGCAAGCACCATTTCCCGCATTTCATCGGGGGCGTTCTTCAAGGACCAAACCAATGAGATTGCCAGCAGGAGGCAGACCATAAGCCACCACACCGGCCCGCCAACCACGACAAAGGCCGATACGATCAATGATCCGGCCATCAAAATGGTGGGAAACTTGATGATTGCAATCGAATCCGTCAGGTTATGGGCGAAATATAGCAGGAACAGGCAGTCCCCTATCGCCTTAAGGCAATATGCGGTGGCAGCGCCTGGCAATCCCCAGAAATGCAGGCCAATAAAAAGAAAAAACAGGTACGGAGCGACCTCAACGAGGTGGTATTTGGCCAGCGTGTCAGGTCGACCTGTGGATTGGAGTTGAGCATATGGCACTCTGGCAAATCCGTTGATCCAATATGTGAGCAACAAAATCTGCGCAGTAATATTTACGTTTGCTGCGAACTCTGCACCGATCCATAATTGAAAAAAAGGCTCGACCAGAAGTATCGCCAACAGCATGACGGGCGTCATAACGGCGGCGAGCGAGCGAACCGCGCGCGTCGCCAAATCCCGCGCCTCCACCTCGCTCGCCATTGTAAGCCGCGGTGAAAGCGCCGACATCAAAGCAACGGGCACCACAGTCGAACGCTCCGCAAGTTGAAATGGAACTGCGTAATAGGTGACGGCTTTTGCTCCCAGCGTAGCCCCAATAACAAAGCGATCGACTATGACGGTTAAGGGACCGAAAATCGATGAGATCGTCACCCAGCCACCAAATACAAGTAGGCCTCTTGCCTGATGACGCGAAAAGGATGGAGGGCTATTTCTGAAAACATGAATCTTGCAGACGCAAAAAAGCGCAACCAAGGAGGCGAGCCTCGAAAAGACGACGGCCGGGAGCAACCATGCTAGGTCGGGACCGTATAACCAGGCGACGCAGAGGGGCAATGCCTGCAACAGCACAGAACTTGCGACAGAAATCACGTTCAGTTCCCGAAACTTCGATACTCCCTGGAGCGCCCCTACGACCACTCCCGAAAGCGTCATTAACGGCACAGCAAACACCAAGTATGGGAGAGCCGACCGAAGCTCCGAATTGAGGTGTTCATCCATAACAATAAAATTGCCAAAAAAATAAACGGAAAGAGGCCAAACCAATAGGCCACCGAAGGCACCCAAAGCTCCATTCATCACCAACGCTGTCCAGAATGTTCGGCCAACTTCACCCGGATCGGATTTGTGCATCGAAGCTATTCGTTGCGCGGTCGCGCTGCCAAGACCGAGGTCAAACAGACTGAAATAGCCGAGAAAAGCCCATACGACCGCCAGGACCCCGTATCGCGCGTCGCCAATCAAACGGATGTATATAGGGATCGTAATGAGTGACAATCCCATTGGAAGCACCACGCCCAGCAAATTGTAAGCTGTGTTCGCACGAATACTCACCTATCAAACCTCGTCACTAATTGGAAAATAAAACAATTGCACAGACACCCAATTAGCGATGATTCTCGTTTGGCAAACACCGGACACCATTATCCCTTTCATCCCGCCAAACCAACTTATCGAGGCACGGCAAAACTGTGCGACGTATACCTGACCCCGAAGTCGAGCGCAACGGATTCGCTCGGCGGGTTGCTGGATCGCGCATTTTCTCAGAATGGATTGCGTCACACAATTGGTTAAAATTTCGCCGTCCTAATATCGCGAGACAGGCTTGCTCGATTCAGCAACTTTATGGTACCCGCTTGCCTCCGCGCTCGGTCGATCCGGAACTCGCGGTGATTTTGACTCGGAGTAGTTTATGCTGGCCCCGTAATTTGAGACAGTAGCTAAGAGACAGTTTTGCCCGTAAAAGTAGCAAATACGGGAGAAAAACATGTCGAAGACACGGAAGAAGCACGATGCAGCGTTTAAGGCGA
>CAIZEI010000046.1 GCA_903931945.1 uncultured Hyphomicrobiales bacterium
ACCATCAGCTTCCAGTTGGCGTTGACGTCATATTCCTGCGTGCCGGGCAGGATCTCCATTGTGCCGGAGGGAGACTGGTCAACGACCAGATCGATGTATTCGGTGGCTTTGCCGAGGTAATCGCGGAGGGATGGGGCGTTGGCGTCCAGATTCAGGAACCAGAAATCCTTGTAGCTTTCAAACCGCGCGGGGCTTTTCAACCCGAGCGTGGTCTTGTCGAACGCCTCGGTATAGGCGTCCTCGCCTGGCACGCGGGCCAGCGTGCCATCGTTATTGTAAATCCAGCCATGGTAAACGCACATGAAACGCTTGGAATTGCCATCGCGTTGCGTACAAACGATGGCGCCGCGATGGCGACAGGTGTTGAAAAAGCAGCGCACCTCACCCTTCTGGTCGCGGGTGAAAATCACCGGACGCCCGGCGACGCGGCGGGAATGGAAATCGCCGGGCTTTTTCACTTCGGACGCGTGCCCGACGTAAATCCAGCATTTGGCGAAAATATCGGTCATTTCCTGGCGAAGAATGTCTTCGCTGACATGGACGGAACGATCAAGAAGGAACAGTCCCTTCTCATGGTCGTCGATCACGTAGGAGCTATGCGCGCCCATGGCCATTCCCCGGCTGTGGATGAAGTTGGCGCATCCTTAGAATTGGGGGGAGGGGGTGTCAAATTAGCGCTAGCGCCTATTGGCAGCCATCAGCATCGTGGGCACGATGACCTTGTGAAACGGCATCACGGCGGCCAGATAGGCGCGGCCAAAGACGTTGTGTCGGCGCACCAGGGTCGTTGCAGTGATCTGGCGTCCACCTTCGCTATCAGCGGCGGAATCAACGACAATGCGAAAGTCGAGATGCTTGTCGTTGAATCCAAGGACAACCCGGTCCGGGGTCTCGCTCACAACCGGGAACCAGCCGATCCTCCGGGGCGCGGACTGCCCGATGGGGTCGTCAGTGCCCCTGAGGCCGAGTGGCGCGACGATTGTGTTCCGAAGCCGCAGGAGCGCAGCAACCCAAGCGGGCGCGCGCTCAAAAACACGCTTCGACGCGGCGATTGCGTCAAGGTCGGAGTCGCGCACGGTCAGGCGAAAGGCGTCGGCGAATTGAGCGCCGGGCAGAACGCCCGAGGCCGAGGCGTCTGGCGGAACGGAGATGGCGACCATGTGCAACACCCGTTGGGCGCATTTATACGCTCCGCCGCACAATGGGTGCGAACCCAATGGCCCGCAATAGGGCATTTCGACGCGCTGGAGCGCTGGATTTTATCGCGCGCTGGAATTTACGCCTGTTTTGACGCATATGAGCACTCACACGCGCCCGGAGCTCCCATGTCGGCAAAACATCAGTTGCTATGCAAAACCACAGACCTTTCCCCGGGCGAAATCCGTCGTGTCGATCGCGGGGATGCGCCCGCCATCGCTGTCTACAACATCGAAGGGACTTTCTACGCGACCGACGATTGCTGCACGCACGGTCTCGCCAGTCTCTCCGAGGGCGAACTCGATGGCGAGAATATCGAATGCAACCTGCATTTTGGCGGTTTCCATGTGCCAACCGGCAAGGCTGTTTTCGCGCCCTGTTCGATCGATATCCGGACCTACATGGTCGAGGTCAGGGATGGCGAGGTTTTCGCGTTGGTTGAGGACTAGCATCGCCGCATTTCGCGCCGCAGGGAATGTGAAAGTCTTTGCGAATGAGTGCGACCCTCGATCTGGCCTTTTCGAAGGCTGCGGCTTTGCCGGTTCCTGCGCAGGAACGGATTTCTCGCGACGTGTTTGAACACATCGACGCATTGTCGCGATTGCGCGCCGAGATCGACTGCGGTCTCGACGAACTGGACAGGGGCTTGGGAACGCCTTTGGATGTCCACGAAGCGATTGCACAAGCGCACGCCGGATGTGTCGTCCGCTAGGACCGTCATTTGGTCGCCGCTGGCAAAGCGGGATTTGCAGGATATCTGACAATATTACGCACGGATTGCTTCGCCCGATACAGCGGACCGGATTTTTCGGGAGATCGCGTCGGCGACCCAGAGGTTGTGTCGAAAACCTAGCCCAGGGCGCACGCGCGACGAATTCCGGCAGGGACTGCGATCATTGTTGGCGCATCCTCATACGATATTTTTCAGGGTCGTGGATACGCGGGCGGAGATCGTGCGGGCGTTGCACGAACGCAGGGATTTCCCTTCGAAATTGAAAGATGAGGCGGATTGATATCGGCCCGCTCTTGCATCCCGACGCCTGCCGTTGCAAACCTCCTGTCAAACAGGAGGCCCCATGTCAGACGCCACGCCGCGCGAAAAAGGTCCGCGCGTTTTTCTCGATTACGATCAGGTCGAACTCGACCGTTGCTACGATCAGTCAAACTGGGCGCCCAACCAGTCGGTCGTGCATGAGCGCTCGGATATCAACAGCGCCCGCGCCCGCGAGGCTTTGGGCGGCTGCGAGCGCATCGCCTATGGCGCGCAGGACATTGAAAAATTCGATCTTTTCAGGGCCAAGACCATGGGCGCCCCGACCCTGATCTATGTGCATGGCGGCGCCTGGCGTTCGGGCTCATCGAGCCGCTGTCATACGGCGGCGGAAATGTTCGTCCACGCCGGAATCAATTTTGTCGCGGTCGATTTTTGCAATGTCGATGAGGCCCAGGGTTCGCTCTATCCGATGATCGATCAGGTCAGACGCGCCGTGGCGTGGCTCTACAAGAATGGCGCCGGCATCGGCATTGATCCCGAAAAACTCTATGTTTTCGGCCATTCCTCAGGCGCGCATCTGACTGGCAATATTCTGACCACGGACTGGCCGAAAGCCTATGGCGTTCCTTTTACGATCCTGAAAGGCGGCATGGTGACCTCGGGCATGTACGAGCTTGCGCCGGTCGCGCTGTCCGCCCGCTCGAAATATGTGCGCTTTACCGGGGAGATGATCGATGACCTCTCCTCGATCCGGCACATTGACCGCCTGCATTGTCCAATCGTTGTGGCTTATGGCGATCGCGAATCGCCGGAATTCCAGCGTCAGAATCGCGAATTTGCGGCGGCGGTCGAGAAATCCGGCAAGCCGGTCAAACTTCTGGTGGCGCAGGGTTACAATCACTTCGAGATCGCCGAAACCCTCGCCAATCCCTATGGCGTGCTCGGCCGCGCGGCTCTGGAGCTGATCGGAGCGGGAGGGCGCGCCTGACATGAAAGCCATCGTTATTCACGAATTCGGCCCGCCGGACGTTCTGAAATACGAAACCGTCGCCGATCCCGTTCCCCGTTTTGGCGATGTGCGGATCCGCGTCCATGCCGCGACGGTCAACCGCGTGCTCGATGTCGCGGTGCGGGCGGGGACGCAGGCGCACCGCAAACCCGTGTTGCCGCTGATCCCGGGCGTCGATTGCGCGGGGATTGTCGATGCGGTGGGGGAAGGCGTCACGAAATTCAGACCGGGCGATCACGTCGCTGCTGCCGGCGGAATGCCGCTCGATCCCTGCGCCGAGGATGGCGCGGGCTATGCCGGCCCGCAGGGGATGATGGGCGTCAAGCGACCCGGCGGTTTTGCCGAACTTGTCTGCGTACCCTCTTTCAAGACGCACCGCCTGCCCGAAAACCTTGATTTTCACGAAGCGGCGGTCGTCATGCGTCATTGTCCCACAGCGTGGAACCTGCTCGTCAACATTGCGCAGACAAAACCCGGCGAATGGGTCTTGATCATGGGCGCCTCGGGCAATCTCGGGGCTGTCGGCATCCAGATTGCCAAAAATATTTGTGGCGCGCGGGTGATATGCGCGGCTGGGTCGCGCGCGCGGGCCGATGTCGGTCTTGAGCTTGGCGCGGAATACGCTATCGATTATTCGACGCAAGACATCCTTTCTGAAGTCCTGAAGGCGACCGGCGGCAAGGGCGTCGACGTGCTCTATGACAATATCGCCAACCCCAGGGCGCTGCCACAGGCTTTTATGTCGCTTGGCGAGGGCGGGCGTCTGGTGACCGCCGGCGCGCATGGCGGGCCGGTCGTGCCGATTGATTTTTTCCACCTTTACGACAAACGCATTACCATCCGGGGCATGCCCGGTTCAAAACCATCCGATCTGCCGCTGTGCTTTCAGGCGGCGGCCGATGGCAAGATCAAGGTGCGCATTGCGCATGTGTTGCCGCTGTCGCGGGCTGCAGATGCGCATCGGATGATGGAAAATGATCCGGGCATGGGCAAGATTGTTCTGGACCCCACTGCGGGGTGATCCTTTGACCGTCGCGTTCGCTGCTTCAAGCGGCGCGCGGGTGAACCTCGCGCTCGATCGCGCCGCCGGCCTCCAGCCGCGCCTTGGTCAGATCATGCATGGCCTGCAAATTGATCCAGAACTCCGCGCTGGTCCCGAAAAATCGCGCCAGACGCAGGGCTGTATCGGCGCTCACGGAACGTTCGCCCTTTATGATAGCGCCGATCCGGGTGGCCGGCACGCGCAGCGACATCGCGAGCGCGTTGGCTGACATTCCCAAGGGTCGCAGGAACTCTTCGGCCAGCACCTCGCCTGGATGCGTGGTGATGCGATGGGGCGTCGCGACCCCTTTAGTGATAGTCGACGATTTCGACATGGGCAGGGCCCTCCTTGGTCCAGGTAAAACAAATGCGCCACTGATCATTGATTCGGATTGAATGCTGTCCGTGGCGTTCTTCCGAAAGCGCTTCGAGCCGGTTCGCCGGCGGCGCGCGCAAATCCGTGAGGTTCTGCGCTTGATGCAACATATCGAGTTTTCGCAACGCCTGCTTTTCGATGCCGCTGAATGGCTTCACAAAAGCCCCCATCCAGAGCCGTTCGGTGGCGCGATCACGAAACGATCTTATCATCAGGAACGATGATATATCGTACTGCGTTATACGTCAAACGTATCGAAGCGGACGTATCGAAACCAGCGGTTTGCGGAGCAAACAAGAATTGATCCCGCCAAAAAACGCCCCGCCTTTCCTTGCGCGTAGCGCCGATCTCGTTCATTCTTGGCAAACACATCTATCCCTCGCAAAAGGGTTAAAAACCCCCGGAGGAACGCCATGAAGGTGATGAGCTTTCACCTGATGCCCTATGCCGAACTCGACCAGAGCGCCGCAAGGGAATATCGCAGCGCATGGGTGGTGCTGCCCAACACCAATTTCGATCCAAAGGTCGGCCATCGGCTTTACAATCGCTATCTCGATGAACTCGAGCTGGCTGAGGAACTGGGGTTTGATGGCGTCGTCATTAACGAGCATCATCAAACAGCCTACGGGCTGATGCCATCGCCTGTGGTGACGGCTTCGGCGCTGTCGCGCCGCACCAGCAAATGCCGGATCGCAATTCTGGGCAATGCGTTTTGCCTGCGCGAAAACCCGCTGACGCTTGCTGAAGAACACGCGATGATTGATGTCATCACCGGCGGACGTCTGATCACCGGCATGGTGCGCGGCGTCGGATCGGAATATTTTTCCTTCGGAACGAATCCGGTGCATTCGCTGGAACGGCACAAGGAGGCCGCCGAACTCGTTGTGCAGGCATGGACGAAACCCGGCCCCTTCGCGTTCGAGGGCAAGCATTACCATTTCGAATATGTGAATGTGTGGCCGCGACCGTTCCAGCAGCCGCATCCTCCGATCTGGTGTCCTTCGCAGGGCAGTCGCGAGACCATCGAATGGGCGGCGCATCCCTCGCGCAAATATGTTTACGTTCAGACCTACTCGCCCGCTGACGTCATCAGCCGCTTTCTCGATATGTACCGGCAGACAGCGCATGATTTTGGCTATGAAGCGACATCGGACCAGATCGGCTGGTGCGCGCCGGTCTATGTCGGGGAAACCGACCAGCAAGCCATTGATGAAGCGCGTCCGCATATCGAGATGATGTTCAATGTGCTTCTGCCGCGCGTGTCGGAACTGATGTTCCTGCCGCCGGGCTATGTTTCGGCGCAATCGCTGATGGCGGTGCTGAGCGCCAAGAAAGGCAATCGCGGCAACGCCACGATTGAAACGCTGATCGAGCGCGGCATTCTTGTGTGTGGAAGTCCCGATACGGTGCGAAAAAAAATCACGGACATGCATGAGCGCATGGGCTTTTCCGAATTCATGTGCATGTTGCAGTTCGGCTCCATGCCGGGCGATCTTTGCGAGAAGAATATCCGCCGTTTCGCACGCGAGGTTTTGCCCGCGATCAAGGCCCTGAGCGACCGGGAGTACCGGGGCTTCGAGCCCGCGAAGGCAGCGGCGGAGTGAAAGTCAAAAGGGAGAATTCTGACATGATGAGCTTTTCGCTACCCGAAGAATTGCAGATGCTGCGAGACAACTTGCGCCGCTATGTCGATACGGAAATGATCCCGTATGAAATGGACACGCTCGATGACGGCGAACTGAAACCGGAATGGCGCGAGAAATTTCAGGCGGGCATGAAAAAACTCGGCCTGTGGATGATGGACACGCCGGAGGAATTTGGCGGCGCCGGCCTGACGCTATTGCAAAAATCGATAGTCTGGCAGGAGCTCGGTCGCACGATCGCGCTGCCGGCGCGCGAGGATGGCATCAGCGGACCAGTGGTGCGCAACATTCTGTTCCAGCTCACCGGCGAAATGCGCGAGAAATATCTGATGCCGACATTGCGCGGCGAAAAGCGCGCCTGCTTTGCGCAGACGGAGCCTGATGCGGGATCGGACCCCGGCGGGATGCGCACAACGGCGGTGCGCGATGGAGATCATTACATCATCAATGGCACCAAGCGTTTTATCACCGGCGCCAGCAAATCGGACTATATGCAATTGATGGCTGCAACCGATCGCGCCAAGGGTTCGCGCGGCGGCATATCCTGCTTCATTGTCGATATGAATACGCCCGGTGTGAAGCTGGCTGCGGAATATCGCACGATGATGGGCGACAAGCCCTGGGAAATCGTACTCGACAATGTGCGCGTGCCGGTCAGCCACCGCGTTGGCGAGGAAGGCAAGGGCTTCGGTCTCGCGCAAAAATGGCTTGGCGCAGGGCGCGTCAAACATGGCTCGCGCGCTTTGGGCGTCGCGGAACGCGCGCTTGAAATGGCGGTCAAATATGCGCATCAACGCTCGACATTTGGCAAACCCCTTGCCGAGCGGCAAGGCATTCAATGGCAGCTTGCCGATATCTGGATGGATCTCGACCGCGCCACCATGCTGGTGCGCCGCGCGGCCTCGCTGATTGAAGAGGGCCACGAGGCCAGGGTTGAAGCCTATCATTGCAAATATTTTGCCGATGAGATGGCTTTTCAGGCCGTCGATCGCTGTATGCAGGTGCATGGCGGCATTGGCCTCACCACGGATTTTCCGATCGAGCGGATGTGGCGCCAGCAACGTTCCTATCGCATCACCGAAGGCGCGAGCGAAGTCATGCGTTCGGTCATCGCGCGCCATGTGATGAAGACCTATGCTTAGGGCGTTTGGCGCTGCGCTGGCGGGGCTTGTTCTTGCGAATGCGGGCGGCGCCGCGCATGCGCAGGACAGGCCCGTGTGGAAAGAAGTCGCATGGCCCTTCCTGCGCGACGCCTGGCCGAACGGGCGGGCGTTTTTCTGCATTGGCGGCGACTGCGGCGATGGACTTTCGCTTTACGCCCGCACGAAGAACGGCTTTTGCGATTGCACGCGCGGCGTCAGCGATGACGACGAAATCGACCGGGTGGGCGATGTTTATCTTGTCGCGCCTGATTTCAAACCACTGGCGCCGAGCGAACCGGAGAGTCTTGCGGGCATGAATGGCCGCATCCGGCTTTATGATGCGACCTCCGCTCTGCAGGAAAAAGTTCTGTCGCTGGCAGGCGGGCGCGATTGCAACGCCTTTGTCGCGATGGCGGTGAAATCAGGCGCGTTTCCGACGTCCGGGGCAAAGGCTGCAGCGGCCTTTATCAACGAGCCCTCATTTTCAAAATGGGTTGCGTTCAAGCAGGGTGGGGGATAGCGGCTCCCGCGCGGTTCAGATCGCGGGCGCCATTAAAAAGCCCTCGCTATCCCCGCCGCCAAGCACGCGGCCGTTTTCAATGCGCAGCGCGCCCTCCGCCGCAAGCCGCAATGCATGAGGATAGATGGCATGTTCGCGCGCCAGCACGCGCGCGCCGAGCGTATCGGGCGTATCGGCGTCAAGCACCGGCACAGCCGCCTGCGCTATGATGGGGCCCGCGTCCATATCTGTTGCGACGTAATGCACCGTGCAGCCATGAATTTTCACGCCGTCGGCCAGCGCGCGCTCATGCGTGTGCAGACCCTTGTAGGACGGGAGCAGGGCAGGGTGGATGTTGAGCATTTTTCCCTGCCACGCCTCGACGAATTCGGCCGTTAGAAGCCGCATGAAACCGGCCAGGCAAACGAGGTCGATCCGCTCTTCGACAAGAACAGCTTGCATCGCGCGTTCAAAGTCCGCCCGATTGACATAGGCTTTGTGGTCCAGAGCGACAGATTTGATCTCCTGCGCGCGCGCGAAGGCAAGGCCGGCGGCGTCAGGACGGTTTGACAGGACGAGTGCGATTTCAGCTGGATAATCAGGCGCTCGCGCGGCCTCAATGAGGCTGGCCATGTTCGAGCCGCGCCCGGAAATCAGGGCCGCGACGCGCTTTTTTTTCGGCTCATTGCTCACAGCCCGAGCCGCCCGCGATAGCGCACGCGCTCGCCGTCCGGCGCAGCGATCGCCTGGCCCAGGCGCACAGGCTTTTCGCCCGCCGCCATGAGCGCAGCCTCAGCCGCCGCCGCGCCCGCTTCAGAAGCGACCACAATCATGCCGATTCCGCAGTTGAACGTGCGCAGCATCTCGCGTTCCGCCACGCCGCCGGTTTTCGCCAGCCATTGAAACACCGGCAATACGGGTATGCAGGCAAGGTCGATCTCGACGCCAACGCCCTCGGGCAAAACACGCGGGATATTGTCAGGAAATCCGCCGCCGGTGATATGCGCCAGCGCCTTGATCGTCGGCGCGGCTTTCAGCGCGGCCAGCAGGCTTTTCACGTAGAGGCGCGTTGGCGTCAGCAGCGCCTCCGCGAGCGTTTTTGCAGGCGCGAAGGGCGCGGGCGCATCCCATGCCAGCCCGGTCCCGGCGACGATCCGCCGCACAAGCGAAAAGCCATTGGAATGTACGCCGGAGGAGGGGAGCCCGAATACGACATCGCCGGGCGCCACATCGCCGCGCGGCAGCAATCGCCCGCGTTCGGCGGCGCCGACGGCAAAGCCCGCCAGATCGTAATCGCCGCCCGCATAGAGCCCCGGCATTTCGGCGGTTTCCCCGCCGATCAGCGCGCAGCCGGATTCGCGGCAGCCCTGAGCGATGCCCGATACGATGTCCGCGCCAGCCTTGGGATCGAGTTTCCCTGTGGCGTAATAGTCGAGGAAAAACAGGGGTTCGGCGCCCTGCACAATCAGATCGTTGACGCACATCGCGACAAGATCGATCCCGACCGTTCCGTGAATGCCCGATTCGATAGCGATCTTGACCTTGGTGCCGACGCCATCATTGGCGGCAACGAGGATGGGATCGTGAAATCCTGCCGCCTTCAAATCGAAAAGGCCGCCAAAGCCGCCGATTTCGGCGTCTGCGCCCGGCCTGCGCGTTGAGCGCACCATGGGCTTGATGCGGTCCACCATTTCATTGCCGGCGTCGATATCCACCCCGGCGGCGGCGTAGGTCAGCCCGTTTGCGCCCTGTTCTGGCATAAGTATCCCCTGTGCAGGGCGGGGTTAGCGCGCCGGGGGCGTTTGGGCAAGGCGGCGCCATCGCCTTTCGCTTTTTGCCATGGGCCCGGGAAACAAAAAATGCCCCGTCGAAGCCAGTCGCTTCGCCGGGGCGTTGGAATTCAGATCAGAACTCGATCTTCGGCGAATTTATTTGCCGTTCGATTCCTGATAGCAGCGTTCCCTGAAATAAGCCTTGGCCGGAACCTGATTGTCGCTAAAGTCAGGTATCTGGGCATTGGTTTTTTTAACGCACGCCGCATAGGCGGCGGCCTGCGCGGGGCTCATTGAGGGCGGGCCCTGAACGGCAAACGCAGCGCTCGAAACCATCATTCCCATCGCCGCAGCGATCACAAAAATAGACTTCATCCCGGTCCTCCCCAAGAGCAAAACACCGGTGATTATTACATGGGCAATGTCTGGAAAACCAGTGTCTTTTGCGCCACAGGGCCATTTTTTTCGTCAAATCGCGCCAAACGGGCGCGAAAGCTGGCGGCGGCGCCCCGGGGGAGGACTGGATTTGCGGGCTTTTTTCGGCATGACCGCAGGGCAATCGGGTGAAGGATTTTATCATCCTGAGGAGGCTGCGAAGCAGCCGTCTTGAAGGACGAGGAAAGCCTGACGTGGCCAGTTTAACCTGGAAATCTCCTCTTTCCGTCCTTCGAGACGCGCCTTTCAGGCGCCCCTCAGGATGAGGAAGTGGAGTTTTGTCCTTCACGCGATTGCCCTGGGCATGACCGGCTTTGTCATTGACAGGGCGCTCACGGGTCCCGCAGATAGCGTTGCGTATTTTTGAGGCAGTCAGCGTTGTGCTGCGGCTCCAAAGCGAAAACAAACCAAGGGGAACCAAAGCATGCCGAATCAGCTCGATTACGTCAAAGTGGGACTGGGACTGGTGATTCTGACTCTGTTGATGAACATTGGCCTTGGCGTCCTGTTCGGCGTCAATGAGGACATGTTCCAGAACTATATCAAGGCTGGCATCGCCGCTCATCCCGAACTCTTCAGGCCGACCAGTCAGGACGGCATCTGGCGCCTTGTCCAGCGCGCGCATTTTCACGCCGGCGGCGTTGGCGCATTCTCGCTGGGTCTGGTGATTGTCACGGCGCTTTCGGGCATGTCTGCGGCGCGCAAGCAATGGACGGCGGCGCTGATCGGTCTGTCTATTTTCTATCCCATGGCCTGGTATGTGATGTTTTTCGAGGCGCCCTTGATTGGTTCGCGCGCTGCGCATGAACATTGGCTCGTTGTGCTCTGCACCGATATCGGCGTCGGTTGTCTGGCGCTTGGCCTGCTGTCGCTGATCCTGGGCGTGTTCCTGCCTTCGAAATCAGCAAAAGCCTGATCTTCCAGATATTGGCGCACGCCGCTGAAATCTCATGATTTCGGCGGCGTCGCGACGCTGGGACATATATTTGCGAACTGGTCCGGCGTCCGCTTGCGCCATGTCCGGTGATTCGTTAATGAATAACGAAGCCGCCTGGTTCACGTTGGCGGAACCCGAAGCCGCCCGGGAGGGCGGCAGGGCGAGCGACCGCAAAATCGGCAAGGTCGCTTGAATGAATTAAACCGATTGCGCTTTGGGGGGGTACAGAATGCATACCAGAAATTTGCCTACAATTGACGCCGGTTATTGGACCGCGATTGTCGCCGCCAGCATGTGTGGCGCCAATTCGGGCGATCTGGCCGCCGGACCGTTGGGCCTTGGCCATGTCAAGGGCCTCTTGCCCATGGCGATCATTTTTCTCGTGATTGTTTTCGCCGAGAAGAGCCTGAAATGGACGACCGTCGCCTTCTACTGGCTGGCGATCATCGTGCTGCGAACCATGGCGACCAATCTGGCCGATTTTGGCGGGCATGACATGAAGCTGTCCTATCCCGCCTTCATCGTGATTCTGTCCGCCTTCATGGCAGTCATGATCTGGCTCGACAAAGCAGCCGGCACCGAGGTTTCCGGCGTTCTTGGCAGGGATGGCGTCTGGCGCGGCCTGCCGGCGACCAACTGGAACTACTGGATCACCATGCTCGCCGCAGGGACGCTTGGAACGGTCCTCGGCGACTGGCTCGCCGAAAAGGACAACCTGGATTTCGGCCCTTACTGGGCGTCTCTCATATGCGTTCCGTTCTTCATCGGCGCGCTTTATCTCGCCTACACCGTCGGCAAACTGGGCAAGCCCTGGTATTGGCTGGCGATCGTCGCCTGCCGCACGCTTGGAACCGATCTTGGCGACGCGCTGGTGGGTCTGCTCCGGTCTGTGACGCCGACCCGGCCCATGGGTTTGTGGGCCAGCACCGCGCTGACGGCCCTGCTGCTGGCTTCGATCGTCATGTTCTGGAAACACAAGAGCGCCGATAAACTGCAGCCTGCAGAGTAACAACGGACGCGCTTCACGATCTGGTTCCGGGGCTTGATTGCGCCCCGGAACGGCCTCATAAAACAAGCGCGACCCGCGCCTGCCTGCAAAACACTCGATGGGAGGATTTTTATGAAACGCACCCTGCTCGCCACTGCAATGCTGTCAGCGATGGTCTCTGTCCCGGCTTTTGCGGCGGACGACTACAAGATCGTGGATCGCTTCAAGATGCCGGACGGCGGCTGGGATTATGCGACATCCGACCTTTCCAAAGGCCTCGTGTACTGGGTGCGCAATGACCATACCGATGTGATCGAGGCGGCCACCGGAAAACTGACGATCCTCAAGAGCACGGGCAATGGCCATATGGCGGTTGTCGTTGAGGGCTCTTCGCTGGTCGTGGTGCCGCTGCGCGCGCCCGAGAAAACCAATCGCATCGTCGATGCGTCGAAAGACGCTGTGGTGATGGACGTGCCCGGCGGCGATGGTCCCGACGGCGCTGCTTACGACCCGTTCTCGAAGAATGTCTATTCCGTCAACCACAACAGTTCCGACATTACCGTCGTCGATCCCGTCGGCAAGAAAATTGTTGCGACGGTTGCGATTGGCGGCGGCAAGCTTGAGTTTCCGGCCTCCGACGGCAAGGGCCATATGTTCGTCAACGTCCAGGAACTCGGCGAAATCGCCGTTATTGACGTGAAGACGAACGCCAAAACAGCGAACTGGAAAATGCCGGGTTGCCAGAACGCATCCGGCCTTGCCTATGCGGCCAAAGCCAACCTGCTGATTGCGGCATGTGGCAATGGCGCGGCGCATGTGCTCGACGCTTCCAGCGGCAAGGAAATCACAACCATTCCGATCGGCAAGGGCCCGGACTCGGTTGTTTACGATCCGAAGAACGATGTGGCCTTCGTGCCTTGCGGCGCCAGCGGCGATCTCGAAGTGATTGACGTCTCGAACGCCGCCAAAGTGACCAAGATCCAGACTGTCAAAATGCCGCCGCTGGCGCGCACTGGCGCAATCGATCCCCAGGGTCGGCTCTATGTGATGGCGGCGCAGCCCGATCCTTCCAAGCCGCTGGGCGGCGGTGGCCGCCCGACGCCAAAGGACGGCACCTATGAGATGGTCATCATTGGCCGCTAAGGCATTGAATTAACATAGAAATCTATCGCCATCGCGTTGAAGCTCCGGGCTCGCCCGGAGGGATGGTGAAAGGGAATGAGGCAGGTCTGTGTCAATAAAGAGACATTCGCCTTAAAAATCAGCAGAAAAGCGTCCATGGGGCTTCCCTGTGGATTAATAATCGGTAATATCGACAAGGATGTCAGGTTCTATCGACTCACTCCGGGGGGTATTAATGAAAAATACGGTTCATTCAGCGCTTGCGACTACGCTTTTGGGCGCCGCGGCATTGCTGACATTCAGCGCTGCTCAGGCCGCTGATTTGCCCTCACGGAAGGCGGAGCCTGCCAGTTATGTGCGGATTTGCGACGCCTACGGCGCGGGCTTCTTCGTCATTCCGGGCACTGACACCTGCGCGCGCTTCACCCAGAGCAACCAGATCACCTATTGGGGTCTGCCGGCCGGCGACATGTTCACGGTCGCCCAGCCGAATTCGGCGGGCAAGAGCGGCGTCAACAACACGGCCGTGGCCGGGGCCGGCAAGAACGCCACCTACACGGGGACGTTGCAGGCTGCTTCAACCGAGGACACAACGGGCAGTCAGGCCGACATTCGCATGGGCATGGATTCGCGGACGCCGACGGCCTATGGCACCTTGCGCACAGCGATTGGTCTTCGTTTCAAGTTCAACTCCGGCGTTATCTCCGGCAACGGGCCGTCCTATTCAATCACCGGCGGCGGCGGGTCCGAGAACAAGATCTCCATTGATAAAGCCTATGTGCAGTATCTCGGCTTCACCGCCGGTTTCTTCGCCGATCCCTTCACATTCTATTATGAAGACGATGACCAGACCCAGATGATCGAGTCGCATGGCAGCATCGTCGGTGGCGCCTACACCGCCACATTTGGCAACGGCTATTCGATCACCGCAGCTTTCGCCGATATGAAAGATACGCTTGCCGCTGGCGGCACCAACGGCGGCGGCTGCTGCGCGGGTCTTGACTCCAACGCCAACCACCTGGGCGTTGGCGCGTTTATCGGCGCCGTCACAGTCCCCGACCTTGACCTGGTCGCGCGCGTCGATCAGTCTTGGGGATCGGTCATGGTCGGCGCCACGCTGCACCAGATCTCTCAGTCGGTTCTCAATGGAACGGGCGCCGCGGCGTTTACGGGCGCTACCTTGGGCGCGCCGGCAGTCAATGTGCGCGGCACCGGCTATGCGGTGATGGGCGGCGTGAAGTTCAACCTGCCGATGATCGCTGCTGGCGATCAGCTCTGGTTGCAGGCCGCCTATGGCGTCGGCGCGCTCGAAGCCGTCGGCATCGGCGGCAAGCAGGGCAATCTCTCCTATGGCGCCAATCCGTTCAATATGCGCGGGCTGTTCCGCAACGATCAGGACGCCATTCTGGTCTATAATAACAACGGCACGTTCTCTCTGGAAAGAGAGACGGCGTTCTCGGGCCTCATCGCCTTCCATCACTATTTCATTCCCGATATTCTGCGCGGCAATCTGTTTGCCAACTACGTCGTTGTCACACCGGGCAAGCAAACACAGAATACCGACTGGCTTGCCGGCGGTCTGAGCAAGGCGACTGAGCTCAATCTTGGCGCGAACCTCGTCTGGTCGCCGCTGAAGGGCCTGGAAATGACAGCGGAAGCCATGCACACCAACCTGTGGTCGAAGTTGACTGCGGACGCCGGTTCGGCCGGACCGTCCTGCTACGGGACGGCCAATGGCGCTTGTAACGCGGCGATGATGGCGGCCGCCAAGCCGAGCCCGTCGCAGTGGAACTTCCTCGGCCAGGTCTCCCGCAAGTTTTGATTTCATAAAGCCCGCCCCCTGCGTTTATTCGCCGGGGGCGGATTCCGTTTGAGACCAGCTGTCCTGGCTGGTCCCGAAGAAGTCCGTAAAAGCGCATCGCAGCTGCGCCAGCAACACATTCATGGGAGGACGATCGTGGCCAAGCGTATGATGACGACAGCTTTCGCAGCGGCTTTGGCTGTATTGGGCGCCGCAGGATGTGCGGAAGCGAAAATGCGGTTGATCGGAACGATCGCCATTCCCGGCGAGACTTTCGACTCCTTCGATATTTCATTTGTCGATCAGGCCACGAACAAGCTGTTCATCGCTGATCGCAGCAATAAATCCATCGATATTTTCGATGTCTTGACCTCAACCTATATCGGTCGTGTCGCCGGGCTGGTGGGTTTCACCGGCTCGAATGGCAACGCCGGACCCAATGGCGTCGCCACCGCCAACCACGGGACTGAGGTGTGGGCGGGCGATGGCGACAGCACGGTCAAGGTGATCGACCTGAAGACCATGAAAATCGTCGATACGATTGCGACCGGCGGCACGAAACGCGCCGACGAAGTTGGCGTCGACCCCAAGGATGGCGTGTTTGCGGTCGCCAACGATGCGGACCAGCCGCCCTTCATCACCCTGATCTCAACCAAGCCTGGACACAAAATTCTGGGCAAGATCGTGTTCGAGCACGCCACTGATGGGATCGAGCAGACCCAATACAATCCCGAAGACGGCATGTTCTATACGGACGTTCCCGAAATCGACAAGGACAAGACCAAGGGGGGCCTGGCGGTGATCGATCCGAAAACCGCGAAACTCGTCAAGATCATCCCGGTCGATAACTGCATTCCGCATGGTCAGGCGCAGGGCAAGGCCGGCAAGATTTTCCTTGGCTGCAACGCGGGGACAGCAAAGAATGGGTTGCCGCCGCAGATGTCGGTCGTCGACGCGCATCAGGGCAAGGTGATCGCCACAATCGCGGGTCCTGGCGGCTCCGATGAATCAGCCGCCGATAACAAGAACGACACGTATTATTCCGCGCTCGGCAATTTTCCCGCCGGTCCGACACTGACTGTCATCGACGCAAAGACCAACACGTTGAAGGAAATGGTTCCGACCGGCCCTGGCGCCCATTCTGTGGCGGTGAGCGAGAAGAACCATCGCGTCTTCATTCCCGTTGGCAAGGCTGCGCCCTGCGGCGGATGCGTGATGGTGTTCGGCGAGGAATAACGCCGCTTCGGGATGGCGGGGTTCGCCATATCGGCTTTTGAGTTGCGCCAGATCGCTCCCGGCATAGACTGCCGGGAGCGACTGCGTTTCTGGCAGTCCGCGCGGGGGCGGCATGGCCATCGAACTCATGTCAATGGAAGTCTCGCCACTTGCAGACCACGCGCAGCGCCTTGCCGCGTTTATCGCCGGCGCGCGCAGGCTGGTCGCTTTTACGGGGGCAGGCATTTCGACCGAATGCGGCATTCCCGATTTTCGATCAAGGGACTCACATCCGGAAAAATTCAGCTGGCGGCGAACCCCGCCCATGCCCTTTGCGGATTTTCTGGCGAGCGAAGACAATCGCAAAGAGGCGTGGCGGCGCAAATTCGCAATGGACGATCTTCTGGGCGCCGTGCAGCCTGGACGCGGGCATTTTGCGCTTGTGCGGCTCGCGGCGCGTGGAAAACTCGCCGGCATTATCACGCAAAACATCGACGGATTGCATAGGGCCGCCGGAACGCCGGACGACTGTATCGTTGAATTGCATGGCAACGGAACATATGCGGTTTGTCTGACTTGCGACGCAAGGCAGGATCTTGCGTCCATTCGCGCGCGTTTTGAGCGCGATCGACACGCCCCCGTCTGCGCCTGCGGCGGACTCGTCAAGACGGCGACGATTTCATTTGGTCAGACCATGCCTGCGGGGCCGATGAAGCGCGCGCGCGAGCTGGCGCTCGCCTGCGATGCGCTGATCGCGATCGGCTCTACGCTTGTCGTTTATCCCGCTGCCGGATTTCCCCTGCTGGCGAAAGAAAACGGCGCGCGCCTTGCGATTCTCAATCGCGATCCGACGCCGCTCGATTCCCATGCCGATCTTGTGCTGCGCGATGACATCGGCGATGTCCTGGCGCGAACCGTGAATTGAATCTCCACCCGGGGCTAAACTAAATTTTGACATTTTCATCCACAGTTTCTTTCGTTTTCGACTTGGCCACAAACAACCGGATGATAAGCTTGTTGCGAGATTCGTGAGTCGCATGTGATTCGCGACGTGATACGCCAGATTCGAATGCGATTTCGTTGTTTGGCGAGCGGGGGCAAGACGTGGACAGCAAGGATCCATTGGTTTCTGAATTCGCTGCGGAGGCCAGCCGCGCATCAGACGTGGAGCGTCCGGGCGATCTGATCGAGATCGCCGGACGGATCAAGTGGTTCGATGTGTCGAAAGGTTTTGGGTTCATTGTCCCGGATCAGGGTGGCGCAGACGTCTTGCTGCATGTCACGGTCCTGAGACGCGACGGCTTCCAGACAGCGCCTGAAGGCGCGCGCATCGTCGTCGAGGCGCATCAGCGCGCGCGTGGTTATCAGGCGTTCCGCGTCGTTTCTCTCGATGAATCCACAGCCATTCACCCGGCGCAATTGCCGGCGCCGCGCACCCATGCGCAAGTTGTGGCTGTTGGCGGTTTTGAAATCGCCGTCGTGAAATGGTTCAATCGCGTGAAGGGTTTTGGCTTTGTCACGCGGGGCGAGGGCACCGAAGATATTTTCGTCCATATGGAAACCTTGCGCAAATATGGCATTATCGATTTGAAGCCCGGCGATAGTTTGCTCGTGCGGTTCGGGCCGGTTTCAAAAGGCCTGATGGCGGCCGAAGTGCGTCCGCTGGAAACACGGTTGCCGACCTCGCATTGATCGGGCGCCGGCGTTTGTTCTCCTGGCGCCTTATTGGCGCTTGCTTTGACCGGCGCACGGCGGCACATTGGCTTCCATGATGACTTTTCGAAATCTGCTTCTCGTTCTGGGTGTCGCAGCATTCGGCGCTTGCGCGCAAATCAGACCATTTGCTTTTTTATCTTCGGCGGCTATTGCGCAGGCGGCTGCGCCCGCCGAATCGCGTCTGGAGACGCTGACGTTCAAAACGGCTTCCGGGCCAGTGGCTTTCAACGTGGAAGTCATGCGCACTGACGCCGAGCGGGAGCGCGGGTTGATGTTCCGGCGGTTTCTCCCGGCGGATCGTGGCATGTTGTTCGACTTCAAAGCCGAACAATCCGTGATGATGTGGATGAAGAACACGTATATCCCGCTGGACATGGTTTTCATGTCGCGAACCGGGAGCGTGGTTTCGATTGCCGAAAACACAGAACCGCTTTCGGAGCGCATCATTCCCTCGGGCGCGCCGACCTATGCGGTGCTGGAGATCAATGGCGGCGCCGCCAGAAAGGCTGGCCTCAAGGTTGGCGATCAGGCCGAACATGCAATGTTCCAGAAATAACGGGAAACGTGCATTCAGGGTTGGCGCTGGCCTCCTTGCGTGTTAATCGGGGTGCGATTTCGGGGTATAGCTCAGCCTGGTAGAGCGGTAGTTTTGGGTACTACAGGTCGTAGGTTCGAATCCTGCTACCCCGACCAGTCCTTCAGGCGAGTGGGATCATGACAGCACGCATTTACCGCCCCGCAAAATCCGCTACCCAGTCCGGCGCGGCGCGGGCCCGGCGATGGGTTCTCGAATATGAACCCGAGCAGCCCCGTGAAATCGAGCCCCTGATGGGCTGGACCAGCTCGGGCGATATGAAGTCGCAAATCCACCTCTGGTTCGACACCAAGGAGGAGGCGGTGGCTTATGCCGCGCGTAATGGCATTGTCGCTCGCGTGACCGATCCCGCCAACGCCACACACAAGTCAATATCCTATTCTGACAATTTCAAATCCACGCGCCTTGGTCAGTGGACCCACTGACAATCAGGCAGGTCCGGTTTCGATCCCGTAGCTCAGCTGGATAGAGCAGCCGCCTTCTAAGCGGCAGGTCGCAGGTTCGAATCCTGCCGGGGTCGCCACTAATAACCCTATAAAAATAAGGAAAAATCGCGATTTTCATTGTAGATTACTCGCATTCGTGTCTCATCGAAGCTTGCACAAGATCGTTCGTCATGATACGCTTTAAGTAGTGGTGAGACACGCCCGTTCGGATATTATGTGTCTCGCAGCGTGCCTCGGAATTGACCATGGCGACTATCGAGCGCGACCTCCCCAAGACGGACAAGGGCTTGCAAGCCTATTTGGCGAACGTCCGTCCCCCAGGTGGCCGGGAATGGATTTCCCTTGGCGCTGGCCTAACTATTTGCCTTGAACCGAGCGGGGCAAAAACCTTCCAGGCACGATTGCGGCGTCAAGGTGAATCCAACCCGCGCCGGGTCCGTATTGGCTCATTCCCCGCCGTGTCACTCGCCGACGCGCGCAGGAAGCTCGCCGAAATGAAGTCGGTTGCAAAGGAAGGCCGTGACCCTGCGCTTGAGGCGCGGCGGGCGAGGGCAGGGGTCGCCAAGCTGCGCACTCTTACCGACTTGATCGGTGAATACCTTCGCCGCCGGGACGGGCAGATCGCGTTCAAGACGCACAAAATAGAGCGCGATCTTTTGGTTGGGGTGCTTTCGCCAGTTTTGGGCGACCGACTGCTTTCGGACCTCGCGCCAATGGATTTCGGCAAGGCCGTAGCCGATTATGCTGGCCGTTTGAAAAGAGAAGGGCGGTCAAACGGGACGAATGCCAACAAGCTTTTGGCGGTGGCGCGCCGCATGTTCAAGCAGGCGCGGGGCTGGGGAATCGTTGAGGGTGCCGATCCCACGGCTGGCCTAACCAAACCGGCAAAGGAATCGCCGCGCGACCGAATTCTATTCGATGGCAAGGTGCTCGTTGGCGCCAACGCCAGTGTGAACGAGCTTGGACGGCTCGTGGCCGCGTTGGCGGCGGACCCGTCGCCGGTCCCCGCGACTCGCGAGACGCGGCTTGCTATCCGGCTTGCATTAATATTGGGGCTTCGCGCGCTCGAAACGTCGTCGCTGGAATGGCGTGCGGTCGATATTGAAGGCGCGGCGCCATCGGTCACCATTACGACCTCGAAAACGTCTGCCGGGCTTCGAACTCTGCCATTGCCGCAATCTGCCATTGAGATTTTTGTCGAACTTCGGTCGGCGGCAGCGTCAAAGGCGGAATTCGTTTTTCCATCCGATGACGGGGCGAAGCGGAGAAAACACCTACACCCTGAATCGCTGTCGCGCGCATTCGCGCGTTGCTGCGAACGCTTAGGAATCGAAGGTGCCTCGACGCATGACCTTCGCCGAACCTGCCTATCCGGCTTAATCGAGCTTGGTCACGAATCTGTTGCCGAGCGGATCGCCGGGCATGTCCCGCGTCATGTACTGGGCCGACATTATGATCGCGCCGCGCGACTTGAACCGATGCGCGCCGCGCTTGAGGCTTGGGCAGTGGCAATCAGTGACGCTGCTGCGCGGGCGCGGGCGACACCGTCGTTCTGATGAGAGGTATATTACAATGGCGCCACGCGTACTAGAATTACCGTCTGATTTCTTGAAAAATCCAACTCGGCTTAGCGTCGCTTTTTTTGAGACATTGATGCTTTGGCCCGCCGACGATGAACAGCGCACCCGCGCCTTGCAGTCGATTTCTCTGCGGCACGCTATCGCAAGCGGCTCTATGGCGGTCCCGTCGAACAGCAACGAGCTAAAAAACCTTGTGGAATTGCTGGACAGTTTGCCGCGACAGGAAGAGCTAATCGACGCTTGCCGCGAACTTTTCACGCAAGGGGTAGTAGCCGGAGCCGTTTTACTCGAGGCTGTAGGCATGGCCAGCATCGATGTTCAGCGGGTCAAAATGTCCGCGATCAAACGCAAATTTGCAACCGGGCCGAAACCATTCCGCTTTTCCGAGAAAACGATCGATAATCGAATTTGGCGTAAATTCCGGTCGGTTTCTCCATTTTGGGCGGCATGTTTATATCTGTACAATTATGAAGATGGCACGCAGAACAGAGCATTTCCATGCACTGTGGCCCAACTATCGACATTCCTTGCGACCGCTGATGAATTCAGGAAATGCGCGGAACGACTGCATACCCCAAGATCGCCGACTGCCACGCTTCTAAATGCCGACGAGAGCATTCGTATGCCGACAACTTTAATTCTACCTCTAGCCGACCTTTCATTCAGTCTCAAAAATTGAACGGCTAATCCCACGGTGCATGGGAATAGAAAAAGCTATTCCCAAGTCATTTGGGAAAAGACAGGGTTCGAAGCACGTATATTCTAGCGAACCATCTTCAACGGTGGTCCGCTCAGGCGATCCACCATAGCAAAAGGTGGTCGCAAATGCGCATTAAGCCCCCCATGATGACAGTTGCCGACAAGATTGCAGCTGGCGGAAATCTCGACCTTGCCGATGAGTTCTGCCCTTGGGCTGGCGTTTGTCGCGTCACCGCATATGCCGAGGCGAAGCGCGGCAACCTGAAAATCACGAAAATTGGGCGCAAACCCGTAGTCGCTGGGCCAGATGCAATTGAATGGCGGGATAATCGTCGCGCGGCTTCTCAAGCGCGGGCCGGGTAGTTGAGCGGTTCTATTGCGGCGAAGCCGGCTCCCGTGGCGACGGGAAACCGGCTTCCAATTGATCATGCTGGCGGCGTGATCAATCTGCAAAATAAGCCCATTCATTATGTGTTGCAAGCCTCGCGGCTCGCGCGACGTTTTCGCATCGACCCCGCGATGGCCGGCGTGATTGCCGAGTTGGCGTTTTTCGCAGCGGTGCGCCCATGAAGCGCCTGACACTCCCCAACCGTCGCCGCTCCGAATCGCTCGCCTTCGAACAAAACGGCGCGCGCTATCATGCGAGCTATTCCCGCAATGAATCCGGTGAGATTGCCGAGGTTTTTTTGGGCCTGGAAAAGCCCGGCGGCGCGTTGGACGATCTGTGCCGCGACCTCGCCGTCACGGCATCGATTGCTTTGCAATTTGGCGCGCCGGTCGCAAACATTCGGCACGCATTGACGCGTACGCATACTGGCGCAGCGGCTGGCCCGTTGGGCAAGCTACTCGATTTCATTGCCGGGGCAGAAATCGTCAACTTGCGCGCCCGCACCGAGTCGGTCGCCAACGCGGCGGAACCGCCATTCGGGCCGGATATTCTGCAACTTATCGATTCTGCGGACGCCTTCGAATTCGGAGGAGACGATGATCGATGATATCGACCCTTCTGTCATTTCGAACCTTGATGCAATGCGCTTGGAGCTTTACGAGCGCGGGGCGCCGCCGTCGCGCGAATGGCTGGAATACAAGCGCGCCCTCGGTATCGATCACGACACAATCGCCGCCCACGCTGGCGTCCTCTGTGTGTTGCCGCTGCAATATTTTGCCAATCGCACGTTCGATTTTGTCGATGAGGACGGTATTTTATCTGCAATCTGCGAGGTGCTGGATACAGACGGCGAAACCACGGTTGACCTCGCGGCGTGGCCGCTCCACCGCCCCGAAAAGATTGCGACCGTCACGGGTTACGGCGATGCGCTTGGATTTTGGCAAGTTGAGAATCCTGCGACCTATTTCGGAGGCGCTGCGCTTCGAATTCATCGTACTGCCGATGCGTGGTTTCGCGCGGGATGTTGCGGCGTCGTGCCTCTGAATCTGGCGTCTGCCCCGCGATGGCTGTCATGCGCGCCGGGAAATTTGCTCGCCGAAGATCGCGATCACGGCTGGCAAATAGCACGTGCCATGCATGGATATTTCGAACCGCGCCGCATTCTTGCGCCCGTCAACAGCAGGAGAGCGGCGTGAGCGAACAGGCCGCGATTCTGCCAATTACAGATCATCCCCGCCAGCAGGCGAAGCCTGTTGTATTGCCAATATTCACTGCGGATTCACTTGCAGGGCGGGCTGTCCCGGCGCGATGCTGGCATGTCGAGAATATTATTCCGGACGGCGCCGTCACATTGTTGAATGGCGACGGGGGCGCAGGCAAAAGCTTGCTCGCCTTGCAATTGTCGATTTCCACCGCGCTCGGCTCGAAATGGATTGGCCTGCCCGTGGTGGAAGGGCGTTGCCTTTTTTTGACGGCGGAAGACGACCGCGCCGAGGTGCATCGCCGCATCGAGGATATCGCGCGCGAAACCGGCGAAAGCATTGAGCGAATGGACCGCCTACATATCGTGTCGCTGGCGGGGGAGGACGCGCTGTTGGCTGTGCCCGATGGGGCTGGCGGCGTATTGCGCGCAACGCCCCTGTACGCGGCTCTAAACGCGGCGGTTGCCCGCATCAAACCCGCGCTTGTTGTGCTCGACACGCTTGCCGATCTTTTCGGCGGCGATGAAATCAAGCGCGTCCAAGCCCGGCAATTCATCGGATTGCTTCGCGGCATGGCGATTCAGAACAATTGCGCCGTCCTATTGCTCGCGCATCCATCGCAATCCGGCATGTCAACGAAAACTGGAACATCCGGTTCGACCGCCTGGAATAATTCGGTTCGTTCGCGCCTGTACCTTGATCGTGTCAAAGACGGCGATGGAAACGAAAACAACCCCGATTCCCGTGTGCTTAGGATCGTCAAGGCGAACTACGGACGAACCGGCGCGGAGATAAAGCTGCGCTGGACGCATGGCGTGTTCGTCGCAACTGACCCGGCTCCCGCCGCTGGCGGATCGTTCGCGATGATCGCCGCGCAGGATAGGGCGGACTCGATCTTTCTGGAATTGCTCGCCACTTATGAAACCGAAGGACGAAACGTCACCGCCGTTTCCGGGCCGACTTATGCGCCGGCAGTTTTCTCCAAAGACTCCCGCGCTCAGGGCGTCGCGAAGCGCGGACTCGCCGATGCCATGAACCGGCTGTTCGCGG